>NZ_BAABWT010000010.1:0-168599 GCF_040365955.1 Phaeobacter sp. NW0010-22 | reverse complement strand
TTCGGTGAGAAAATAGAAAAGGCCGCTCCACAATGGAGCGGCCTTTTTGCTTTAGAGGGGGCATTTTGGGTCAAGAAACCCAACGCTGGACAAAGTGCTCTAAGTTTTGGGGGGAAGTGCGCGCCCTGCCAATGTGTCGGCTTTGTCCGTAACGTCATCAAGCGCGCGCTCCAAAGACAGGCGCAGGGTTTCTGTTTCTTCGTCAGTGGCCTTGCGTGGAACTGTTTCAGTCCACTCATAACAAACCAAAGTCCCCTTGCTCCAAGGAGTGGGTAGCCATTGGCGGTCCCAGGTGGGCAACTCAAGCACGCGGTTGGCGGAAAAAGCGACGACAAAGACGCGCTTCCCCGAAGCGCGTGCCCAAATGAGCGGTACCAAGGACGCGACGCGCGCAGGACCTCGTGGCCCATCGGTGGCGATCCCAACCGAAAATCCATCGCGGATTTTTCCAAGGATTTTCCGGGACATGGTCACATGACGATCCCGGCTGTTCATCGCAATCGTGTTCATGCCGAACCGAGTGTAGATCTGCCCTGCCAGACGCCCCGCACGCCCTGTAGACGTCAGCGAGGTGATTTGGCCGAGTTCAAGATTGAACAGATAGGGGGCCATGATCAGGCGTTGATGCCAGAGGGCGACAATTACCGGTTCGTTTGTGCGCAGGACATCGTCCATCGCTTCAAACCCCTGCGTTTCCCATGTCGACGTTCGATAGGCAAAGCGGATATATCCTGCGAGCAGCCGCTCGACCATGTTGTTGAACCTAGGGCTGTCGGCAATTTTTCGTCTTAGGTTCAAGATAATAGTCCTCTGCTTGTGGGTCTTCTGTAGTCAAAAAATACCATCAAGCAAATGTGCTGTAGGATTTCTTTGTGATTCCGTTGTCGTTGGGTTGCTTTTCCTCTTGAGTCCTTGGCCATGTTATCATATCTGGACCTCGATCTTAGGGGTATAGCTCAGTTGGTAGAGCGACGGTCTCCAAAACCGTAGGTCTCGGGTTCGAACCCTGATGCCCCTGCCATTTCCATCAATGGCTTAGAGTATAAACGTATATTCTTTCGACATTCGTTTCCCGCAAAGTTTCCCAGATACACGGTTTGTTTTTGTTCCTTTCGTTCAGGTTTTGAGCCTGTCGGGCGAGGCGTTTTTTACTAGCGCGTTTTGAATACCTTTGAACCATGGACAGGCTTTTGTGTCCTGTGATCGCATCAATCTGATCCAGCCTCAGCAAATTCGCTGGTGGCGCAATATCGCCATCCGTGCAGGCTGTAGCCTTCCAAAGCCACCCCCCTTGCGTTTGGTTAGTGTGATCTTCTGAATCCTGTCGTAGCTCAGCTTTCGGCTTTGGCTTGTGTGACCCAAATCCCATTATCTTCGATGTGATCCCATTCCATGCGAGTCAGATCCGGGGCGCGTTGCCCCGTGCCAATAGCAAGCTCAGAAACCATAAGGGCAAGCCCAGTCACGTTTTTGCGGTAGATCATAACTGCGCTTGTTGGCCAGGGCTGGTGACCACTTCCCGTTTTCAATTTCTCGATACCCTTTGCTAGATTGTCCCGTTGCCAATCTAGGTCGATCGCATGTTCAAATAGGATTGAAAGCATTTGGGGAATGTAGTTGGTGGAAACGTGCCCGATGATGGTTCGCCATTTGGGCCTTGATCACTGAGGGTCGTCGCATTTTTGCCGGATTGAGTGTTCCAATTGTGTCAGATAGATATTCTAGGACCTTTGAATAATCGGATTTTGTTCGAGGGGCTAAGCGCCCCCATTAGGATGTGTGCTTGTAGCTGATGATTAGCTTTTCAAAGATATATCTGGATCACAGGGACCCACCGCGCCGCATTAGCTTCAAATACTCTCAGGCATACTCTTCTCTGTTGGGATCATCGGGTAGGCGCACATAACGCCCATCTTTGCGAAAATACTGATATTTGCGCCTTTGATAGTTTTGGCTGCCGTGAATTTTTTCTTTACCATTTGACGTCCTAATTGCCGTTCACCATTTGCCCGCGAATAGAGGTGCGCAATTCATCCGCGTCCCAAGGTTCGTGCGTTCCGATCTTGCGGGACCTCGGGGGGGGTATCCCTTCTAACACTAACGAACGAAAACTTTGGATCGGCAGATCCAGCGTCTTGGCATATCCTCGGAAGGCGCAATTTCGCAGGGCCACACATCATGTCCCAGTGCGTCAAATGCAGGCTGGGCGGTGCCTGATGTTTCGTAACCAATCAGAATGCGTATGTTTGTGACATCTGCAGCGTCCCGTCATTTCGACAAAACTCTGCTTGAGCAAGGCTCGCTCCTGTAAGGTGCATTGACTGTGTGTTGACGTGCGTCAGGTCGGGGATCCTTGGTCCAATCGCTAAGGCCGGACAGGGCCAACCACAAGGCGGAAATTGCGGCTATGAGTGTTAGAGCCGTGATTTTGATATTGGCGTTGATCATTTCTACCTTGGTAAAAGGGAAGGGCGCGCGGGTCTGTTTTGTTTGTGATTGGTGAGTGTTGGCAACGGACCATTGCCAAGTGGATTCTATGCTGACGGAGGTTCGGCGGCGGATGCGGCGACTTTCCCGGTGGCCGGTGCGCGGTTGTATCCGTGTCGCAGGCGGTATCGGAACTCGCTACAGGATCACTTGGGTGTGACAACATAATGGTACTACGCCCAAATCATAAGAGGCAGGCTCACTATGGCAGTTTTGAAGTCCTGGAGACAGTAAAGCTAAACTGGCGTATTTTAATCGATGGCAAGGAAGTGATCATAGAACGGTTTCTTGAATAAAATCTTGGTCTTTAGAGATTGCGCTTCAAATTCTGCCGAACCCCGGCGCTGTAGTCGCGGTCAGATGGTTTAGTTAAAGACCCAACGATTAAAGAGACCCCGGGGCTAGGATGAGAATCTAGCTTACGTCCGCAAGTGTTTTGCGGGATTGAAAATGGAAACCGATGAACTGCAGAATAGGTTCGCTTTAGCTCCCAAAGATGACGGCGAGCACCGCATCTCGGCCCGCGAAAGTACAGAACTTGAGTTCAAGCGCGCCTTGACGTTGGCGACGTTTCGGAAATCTCCTAGGACTATTGCTGCCTTTGCAAACAAGACTGATGGTCAAATCGTCTTTGGCATCTCAGACAAATCTCGTCTACGCGTCTTGTCCGTTGGAATGCTGTTTGCGAGGCTTTTGGCTCTGTCAGCTTGCCCCTGTCTAGGCTGGTATGATTGACGTAACTTGCGGGAAAATAGCCGGGTTCCCGTAAGCGAAACCAACGTGCTAAATGAAGTGAGGTCATTCAACCGTTAGGGCACTGAGTGTGGTTGACAATTCAGCGACTCTGTTAGAAGGGTAACCCTCAAAGTGCGGGCCGTTAGCTCAGCTGGATTAGAGCAGGGAACTTCTAATTCTCAGGTCGGGGGTTCGAGTCCTCCACGGCTCGCCATTTCCTCCAACAGACAAATTTTTCTCCAGAAGGTGGTGGGAAAAGCATAGGAAAGAGCCGTGGAACTCTAGCGTTCTGGGGCTAAATCTAGGCGCATAAAGGCACTGTTGAGGTCGTCATCGTAGCCATAGATCGGCTCGCAATAGCTATAGCCCAATTTTTCGTACAATTTACGTGCTGAATCGTACGCTGGCAGTAGGTCAGACCCTGTTTCCAACACTAAGGCAGTGACCCCTTCGGCCTGCGCCGTTTGGGCCAGAAACGCCATCATTTGCCGCGCCAGCCCACGACCACGAGCGGCTTCGATGATATGTACAGATTTCACTTCGGCAGAGCCATCAGGAAGCTGCTTTAACGCGCCACACCCAAGCGGGGTTTCGTCGTCAAATAAGGCCCAGAACTGGATACCAGCACCCCGCAACCCATCGACACCCATTGTATGGTTACTGTCGTCTGGCCCGGCACTCTGACTGTGTGCCAGGTGATCTTCGACGACAGGGCGCAGGTTCTCTGCTCCGGGATCGGCCTGCCGTATCTCGATCATGTTTAGTGGGTCCAAGGGGTGCGGCGGTTGGTGGCAAAGTTTTCGCCATATCCACCCGCCCGCAGATTCGGTTTGCGCGTTTTAGGTTCGAACACCTGGGCATCGATGTCATGGGCTTCGGCGTAGTCGATCGCCTCTTCCTTGCTGTCGAACTTGAGCCGCACCTGAGATTGCGTGTCCGAAGAAGACGTCCATCCCATCAACGGATCCACTTCGCGTGAGGACGCCGGTGCATATTCCAGCACCCATTTGTGGGTCTTGGCCATACCCGATGTCATCGCATTTCTGGTAGGCTTGAAAATCCGCGCAGGCATCGCAGTCTCCTCGTATCTCGCTGCACTCATATATGCGCGAGTCCCTCGTGCTGAGCAAGGCACCTTTTGTCTCATGTTTATTGGTGTTTGCGCGGTTCTGGTCGAATGCCCCTTGAACAAGAACAAAAACAGACCAAAATCCAGCCACGAAAGGAATCTCCTCCATGGCTTTTGCCCACTCAGATAAAACCGCTGCTCAAATGCCGACCTCGACCGATCAGGTTCAGGCGCGCCCCAAGCTTGAGGGCGGCATCGCCTTTCGTATGGAGACAGAATTCGAACCCGCGGGGGATCAGCCCACAGCGATCGCCGAACTGAGGAGTGGCATCCAAAGCGGAGAGCGTGACCAAGTTCTGCTGGGGGCGACGGGTACGGGTAAAACCTTTACCATGGCGAAAATTATCGAGGAAACACAACGCCCTGCGATCATCCTTGCCCCAAACAAAACGCTCGCGGCACAGCTGTACGGGGAATTCAAAGGCTTCTTTCCAGACAACGCAGTCGAATACTTCGTCTCGTTTTATGACTACTACCAGCCCGAAGCCTATGTGGCGCGCTCGGATACCTATATCGAGAAAGAAAGCCAGATCAACGAGCAGATCGACAGGATGCGTCACTCGGCCACCCGTGCGTTGCTCGAGAGGGATGATGTGATCATCATCGCATCTGTTTCGTGTATCTACGGTATTGGATCTGTCGAAACCTACGGTGCGATGACGCAGGATCTAAAGGTCGGCCACGAATACAATCAGCGCAGCGTGATGAGCGATCTGGTGGCGCAGCAGTACAAGCGCAACGATCAGGCGTTCCAGCGCGGGTCTTTTCGGGTGCGCGGCGATTCCCTAGAAATCTTTCCGGCGCACCTTGAAGATCGCGCATGGCGTTTGTCGTTCTTTGGGGAAGAGCTGGAAGGGATCACAGAATTCGATCCTCTGACAGGTGAAAAAACCGATACCTTTGAGCAGATCCGGGTCTATGCGAATTCGCACTATGTGACGCCAAAGCCGACGATGCAGCAGGCGATGATCCACATTAAGCAAGAGTTGCGTCAGACGCTGGACCGCATGGTGGGCGAGGGCAAACTGCTCGAAGCGCAACGTCTTGAGCAACGCACCAACTTTGATCTGGAAATGTTAGAGGCGACAGGAGTTTGCAACGGGATCGAGAACTATTCACGCTATCTGACGGGCCGTGCCCCCGGCGAGCCACCCCCAACCCTGTTTGAATTCATCCCCGACAATGCGATTGTTTTTGCGGATGAATCCCATGTCTCCGTACCGCAGATCGGCGGCATGTATCGGGGCGACTATCGACGTAAATTCACTTTGGCGGAACACGGATTCCGCTTGCCATCCTGTATGGACAACCGCCCCCTTAAGTTCGAGGAGTGGGACGCGATGCGTCCGCAGTCGATCTTTGTGTCGGCGACCCCTTCGGCGTGGGAACTGGAGCAATCCGGTGGTGTGTTTACGGAACAGGTGATCCGCCCCACTGGTTTGCTTGATCCCCCTGTTGAAATCCGTCCGGTGGACATGCAAGTCGATGATCTGCTGGACGAGGTTCGCAAAGTCACCGAAACCGGGTTCCGCACGCTGGTCACCACCCTGACCAAACGCATGGCCGAGGACCTGACCGAATACATGCATGAGCAGGGGATCAAGGTCCGCTACATGCACTCTGACATCGACACGCTGGAACGGATCGAGATCTTGCGCGATTTCCGCTTGGGCGCGTTTGATGTTTTGATCGGCATCAACCTGTTGCGCGAGGGGTTGGATATTCCCGAATGCGGGTTGGTCGCCATTCTGGACGCTGACAAAGAGGGCTTCCTGCGCTCTGAAACGTCCCTAGTGCAGACCATCGGTCGCGCGGCGCGAAATGCCGAAGGGCGCGTGATCATGTATGCGGACCGCATCACTGGCTCGATGGAACGCGCGATTGGCGAAACCAACCGCCGCCGTGAAAAACAACAGGCCTATAATGTCGAACACGGCATCACCCCGGCGACCGTGAAAAAGAACGTCGAGGATGTGCTGGCGGGTCTCTACAAAGGCGACACGGATATGTCCCGCGTCACCGCTACCATCGACAAACCACTGCACGGCGCCAATCTTGAGGCGGTATTGGATGGCCTGCGGACAGACATGCGCAAGGCAGCGGAGAACCTTGAATTCGAAGAAGCCGCCCGTCTGCGGGATGAGGTCAAGCGGCTCGAGGCTGTCGATTTGGCCGTGTCCGACGACCCGATGGCGCGCCAATACGCCATCGACAAAGCGTCAGAAGCTGCCGTGAAATCTCGGGGTCGCTCAACTGCAGGCAGGCCGGGGCAGCACGGTGGGAATGTGAAGCGGCGGAGGCGGTAAGGTCATGAGGTCTCTCAACTTTGGGCAAGACAGCCCTCGAGATCATTTTGATCAATTAGTCGAATCTGTGACGCGATTGAAGAATTCCCCAACAGAAATTGGTTTAGGGCAGCAGGCGGCAATAAACGCATGGTCACTCACTGAATGGGTCTTTTTGCATGAACCTGAATTTTGCGAGGGGTCGTTAACGCAGTATGCAAACGAAGTTAAAACGCTATGCCCGGAGCTCGCCTTACTACAGGATATTTGCAACGCTAAAAAGCATACAAGAATAGATCGCTATACTCCGAAAGTAAAAAACACTGAGCGCAGCGGAGGCTTTTCCAGAGCTTTCTCCCGGAGTTTTAAACAAGCTGGTTTATATGTGATTGATGCACAGGAAGGCAGGTTTCTGCTTGATGATTTACTTGATGCAGCGGTTGCTTTTTGGAGCAACCGTCTCTCCGATCTAGAACTTTAGAATGGGAGTTGCCACTCTATTTACTTGCTAACTTCAAATCTCAACCTCTATTGCGTGGGTGAATTTCTAGAAATTTAGGAGAAGGAAGCGGTATTCTTGTGAGGCGCTTTTATGGCCTCACAAACTTCGCTGATCCTATCGGCCGTCGGACAGGAGCCTCGCTTCCCTGATGTGCACTTGCTCCATGCGTGATGCGCACATTTGGAACCTCTCGATCCCCCTGAACTGTTCCTACAGTGGAGCCGTGGCGATACGGCTCGCAGGCAACCCCATCTTGGTCGCCATCATTGCGCAGGTGATACCCCGGTTCACCAACAGACGTTGGACCCAGACCCACTGAACGGGCCGCGTCGCAGCCCCACATGGCCACCAGATGCTGCAAGGCGGCCTCTGGCTCATAGGGGCTGGTGCGGATATACGCGCTGATCCCGACGCTGCAGGCGATCACAGGCAGGCTGAGCAACAGCATCACGATCCGCCTTGGCGATAGGAATTGCGCACGCTGTGCCTCGGCGCGCCTTATGCGCTGAACCGAGCGTGGGTTTAGGTCAACTTCTTGAATAATGCGTTTTCGGTTAAACATCTGCTTTGTCTAAACGGCCGAATTGGCAAAAGTGTGACCAAGATCAACCTAAACCTGAAATACGCACCACTTTTAGAGTGTTAGCCCCGTGTCGCTTGTTGCTGAGCCACATTTTCCGCAACCATCTGTTTGTAGAGTTCGCGAATGCGTAGGGTCATCGGGCCTGCGCCTTGGTGTGGGCCGATGGCTTTGCCGTCAATTTCAGCCACGGGGGTTTGCGCACCGAATGTGCCGGTCAAAAACGCTTCGTCAGCGCCATAGGCTTCGTACAGGGAATAGTTCTTTTCCTTTACGATGATGCCATTGTTGCGGCACAGGTCGATCACCTTTTGGCGGGTAACACCGTTCATGCAATAATCCCCGGTCGAGGTCCAAACCTCGCCCCGGCGCACGATGAAAAAGTTGCAGGCATTGGTCGTGTTCACAAACCCATGCGGGTCCAGCATCAAGCCCTCATCAGCGCCGGCCTGTTCTGCCTGCAAACAGGCAATGACGCAGTTCAGTTTTGAGTGGCTGTTGAATTTGGCATCCTGACTCATCGGCAATCCACGGACCTGTGGCACAGTGGCTAGGCGAATGCCCTGACTTTGAACGTTTTCGGCAGGTTTGGAATGTTCGATGATGGCCACGATGGTCGGACCAAATCGCGACAGGGCAGGGTGCTGAAACGGTTTCGCCTTGCGCCCGCGGGTGATCATCAAGCGGCAATGCGCGTCTGACGTCATGCCATTGGCTTTGGCGGTGTCGTTGAGAATGCGCAGGATATCGGCGGGGGTTTCGTCAATCTCAAGCGAGACAGATTTCAACGAGTTAAACAGCCGATCCATGTGTTCGTCAAAGAACGCCCATTCGCCATCGTACAGGCGCATCCCTTCCCACATGCCATCACCCAGCATGAAGCCGCTGTCATAGACGGATACCACGGCTTCGGCTTTGTCGACGATCTGACCATTGACGTAGATCTTGATATGCTCGTTGCGGTCGTCTGCCTCGGCGTCGTGTGTCGAATGGCTTTGATCAATCATTGGGCGTCTATCCTTGTGGTCGTCGGTGTCTCTGACTGCGGCGCAACTTGGCACGAGGACAACAGGTATTGTCAACAACCTGAGGCCGGGTTTCCCTTGACGCCCATTTGGGTTTCAGTCGTATCTGTGCCCGAGCGCAAACCCGGACGCAGGAGCCGTAAATTCGATGACCCCAGATTTTTGGCACGACCGTTGGCAAACCAATCGGATTGGATTTCACGAGGCAGAGGCAAATAGGCTGCTGGTGGCGCACTTTTCTCAGTTAGAAGTGTCAGCGGGGGATCGGGTGTTTCTGCCGTTGTGTGGCAAGACACGGGACGTGGCATGGCTTTTGGCGCAGGGGCTACAGGTTGTTGGAGCCGAGTTGAGCCGCTTGGCGATCGAGCAGTTGTTCGAAGAACTGGAACTGGTTCCAGACATTACCGAACTGGGCCCACTCACCAGGTTCGAGGCGCAAGACATCACGATGTTTGTGGGCGATATCTTTGATTTGGATGCGCAGACATTGGATCGGGTCGATGCGATCTATGATCGTGCGGCCCTTGTTGCATTGCCGCAAGATATGCGAGCGCGATACAGCCAGCACCTGATCACAATCACGGGGGGCGCTCGTCAATTGCTGATCAGTTTTGACTATGATCAATCCAGAATGGATGGCCCTCCGTTTTCGGTACACACAGGTGAGATCACCCATCTTTATGCGGGGCAGTATTCGGTTGTACCCATCGCGCGAACCCCGGCGACGGATCGTATGAAAGAACGCTGCGATGCAATCGAAACGGTTTGGGTATTGCGCTGAGCGGGTCGCTCTGGATTGCTGGGACGCGCTGACGTAAACAGGCGGCAGTTCTTACAGAAAAGGCCGCAGACATGACCGTAGATTGGATTGCATTGGATTGGGCCGCTGATCGCCAGCGGGTTTGGGCCATGCAGGGCGGAGATGTTGTATCCGAGGCGGCGCACGAGGGCGGGTTGACTGTCACGCCACAGGGATTGATTTCCTTGGTCTCTGATTGGCTGTCAGACAAGCCGCTTCCGGTTATCGCCTGTGGTCTGCTTGGCCCCGTCAGCGGCACCATCCCCTGTGCGCCGCTGGCGGAGGGGGCGTGGTCTATGGATCTCGGCGATCCGCGTGTTGATTTGCACGTTATTCCAGGACTAAAACAAAAAACGCCGGTCGACATGATGCAGGGCGATGAGACCCGTGTGGCGGGGTTCTTGGCCTTGAATAAGGATTGGGATGGGGTTTTGTGCCTTGTTGGGTCCGAAACCCGTTGGGTTCACGTCAGCGCAGGTGAGGTGGTGAGTTTCCAGACCTTCATGACAGGGGCAGTTTTGGGGGCCTTGGCAGCGCAAACTGGATTGCACCAATGGTTGAATAGTCCGGATCTGGAGGTCGCAGCCTTTGACGCGGCGCTGAGCGATGCGATGGCGAAACCTGAACGCATTCTGGCTCGGCTCTACAGTATTCATGCTGAAGGAGTGTTAGATGGCTTGTCCCAAGGGCAGGCGCGGGGCCGAATTCTTGGGGGGCTGATTGGTGCTGAATTAGCGGCAGCGCGCCCGTTCTGGTTGGGTCAGCAATTGGCGGTCATCGGGCAGGGGGCAATGGCACAGGCCTATGTCGATGCTCTGGCTGCGCAGGGGGCACCTGCGACTTTGGCGGACGAACTGCGGATCACGCGACAAGGGTTGCAGGTTGCTTGGCGCGCTTTGTCCACTTGAAGTTTTCGGCTGAGACAGAAAGAGTGTGTACAAACGAATAGAGGAGCCCGCAATAATGGCTTTTACAGTACAAGTCCCCGTCCGGTTTCGTCATTGTGATCCTGCAGGCATTGTCTTTTTCCCGCGCTATTTCGAAATGATCAATGATGTCGTTGAAGACTGGTTTGCAGAGACACTTGATCTGCCATTTGAAAAGCTTGTCATCGCAAACGGTGCTCCAACAGCCCAAATCGAGGCGAGCTTTACTGCGCCGAGTCTGCACGGGGATGTGCTGGAATTTCAATTGACCCCCACTAAGCTGGGCCGCAGCAGTGTGCGCTATGACTTAGAGGCGCATTGTGGATCCGAGCTCCGGTTGAAGGCTTCTGCGACACTTGTTTACATTGAAAAGCTCGGCCGGTCTCTGCCTTGGCCTGATGATGTTCGGCTTCGTATCGAGGCTCAGTTGCCCGAAGCGGACAAGGCCTGAGCAACAATTTCTGGTAGGACCCGACTGTCGTCATAGCTGATGGTATGCGGGATCTGATCGACTTCGGTCTTGCGATACCCTTGTGTGAACAACAAAAAGGGTATCGCTGCGCGCTGCGCCGTTTCAGCATCAATTTCACTATCGCCAACATAGATGCGATGACCGTTAGGTAGCGCATCGAATGTGGCACGCAGGGGCGCTGGATCAGGTTTGCGCTGTGGCAGGCTATCGCCGCCGATCACCGCCTGAAAATAGGGCGCGAGGTTCAGGGCGTTTAAGACGTGGTGAGCGGCTTGAACTGGTTTGTTCGTACAGATCCCCATATGGCAGCCTTGGTCGCGCAGAGTGTTTAGGGCGTCGTAAACACCGGGGTAGACTTTGGTCAATTCAGACCCTGCCGCGTTGTAGTGGGACAGAGTTGCGTCACAGAGTTGAGGGTGCAAGCTGGCGTCCAACTCACAATGGCGCATGACCCGTTCGACCAGACTGGGCAACCCGTCCCCAACAAAGGACGTCACCTGAGCAACGCTCAGAGGGGCAACACCCTGCTCTGCCAGCATTTTGTTGGTTGCGGCTGCGATGTCATGGGCGCTGTCGATCAGGGTGCCGTCCAGATCAAAAACAATGGTTACAGTCATCTCAGGTCGCCTTGTGTTTGGGATATCTGCATATCAGGTGCCCGAGGCGCAACGCGCAAGTCAAAACTGCTCGGCCAATCGTTTCGGACGACAGGCTTTGTAAGATTGAGCTGTAAGATTGAAAATGACCAGCTCTTCAATCGATGCTGGCCATGACAGGTGTTAAGCACCCTCAGCGACAAACCGGTATGCGCTGTCTTTGCGTTCGGCCCGTCCTAGCCCCCCTTCAGGCAGATGATACCCGATGAATTGCATTTGATCCGCTGCCATATGATCCAGCAGACGCATGCGCGTCTTTGCTGCCGTCGCCTGATCTTGGTCAGAGCCAGAATGCCAGTCAGGTCGCGCAAAGGCGACATGGTGATTGCCGATCGAATCCCCAACAACCATGACTGAATTTGACCCCTGCCGAATTTCAAATGCCATATGCCCAGGCGTGTGCCCATATGAGGCATGTGCCGCAACGCCAGGCAAAATTTCCTGACCGTCATCAAAAAGCGTAATGCTGTCTTCCAGAACCTCAAGACGCCGCTTGGCACCCACTGCCATTGTGGTGCGCGCCTCTTCGATGGTGTCGACTGTGTTGGGGTCTAGCCAATACTCCCATTCAGTTCGGCCAATCATATGCTCGGCTTCTGAAAACAGCGGGTCTTCGAAATCGTCCAACACCCCCCATAAGTGATCGGGGTGGCCATGGGTAAACACGACATGCGTGACGTCTTCGGGGCTTAGGCCCAAAGCATCCAGCGCATCGACCAATTCGCCAGCGGTTTCCTGAAAGCCCGGGCCAGATCCGGTATCAAACAAGACCGTGCGTTCGCCGTCCTGCATGAGGGTCACATTGCAAGAGGGGGTCAATGGCCCGCTGCCCAATCCATATTCATTCAGAATCGGGGTCAGCTCATCTTTGGGCATTGGGGCAAAGATGAAGTCAGGGGGCAGTACCAAATGACCGTCGCTTAGGCTGTGGATCTGGGTGGTTCCCAGTTTCAACTCTGTCGCGGCCCAACCAGATCGGGGGGCAATCGAACCCAGACCTGTCATTCCGGCCAACGCCAGACCCGTACTTTGCAGCATTTTACGGCGTGTCAGTGTCATACAGCCTCTCCTCTTTCTATAAATTCTCGCATTCATAGATGTGAATGACAATGAGACATTTAAACATGTATTGAAAGCATACGCTTTGGGGTTGACAGTACCTTACTATTTTTGTCAGATTACACGCAGAACGTCAGCCAACCCACATCGGCCCGGGTCAGCCAGATAAAATGAACTTAAACCATTTCGACCAGTTGACCCGATGCAAAACGCTGAATTCATGACCGTTTCCTCAAATCAGAACCGTTCGGCCAGCGCTATGCGTACCCCTGCCCATCGCTCAGGAGATGATCCTATGAATATCCAGAACCCAACCCCGACCCAAGGGTACCCTATCACTTCGTTGTTGCCAGCACACCGGGCCGAAGAGCTGACCAAAGGTGGAAATCTGGCGCATATTGAGCTGGGTGATCAACTTTATACATTGCGCATCACGCGCGCTGGTAAGTTGATCCTGACGAAATGAGTGCTACGAATCGTGGCGGGGCGGCTGTTGGCCGCCTCGCAGACCTAGCCCCAGTCGAAGCAGGTGCAGTGATGTATCTGCGGCTGTGGAGTGACGGCGCACATGGCCGCGATGATGCGGCCAGCGATTTCAATCTTGCGTTGGGAACAGAGCAAGGGCGCGCGGCAATGATGACGCTTGAGCAGATTTGTATGCTGTGCGCCAAATACAGCCGTCGTCCCATGATCCGACACGGATTGAGTTGTTCGTGCCTCGGGGCAGATGAAAACTGTTTCGCGCAAATGATCGGCGCGGCCTCGGATGGGGACCGCGAAGATGCAATGTTGATGGCGTCCTTGCTGGTGCGTGCGGATTATGCGCCGTCATTGGCAGTGTTGTCTGAGAAACTAGGAATGGCGCTGCGCCGCATGGTGCAGCCACAGCCTTATCAAAAAGCGACACACCGACCGCACACGGCGGTGGTGCACTAAGCCTGATTGGGTTTTTAGCAGAAATTTTCAGCACCTAGCAAACCTCTGACCTTTTGGGTCAGAGGTATTCCGTGTCAGCTGCACCCACATCCAGCGTGATGGTGATGATGGTCTGGAACCGGTGCCGCGGGTGAAAATTCGCCAACTTCGCCCAAAATCGCGCGCAGAGTGATTAGGATCATCTCGACATCCTCTTGCTCGATCGTCAGTGGCGGGCGGATTTTCAGAATATTGTCCTTGGGCCCCTCGCTGCCAATCAGGATACGATGATCGCGCATGCGGTTCTTGACGTATTTACAGATTTCCGTGCCTTCGGACCCATCCGAGTTGATCAGTTCGAGGCCCAGAAACAGCCCCATGCCCCGCACATCCCCAACGCAGCCAAATTCGGTTTCCAGCTCTTTCAGCCCGGAAATCAGAATATTGCCCATCTCGCGGGCATTGTCCTGCAACCCTTCGTCATCAACGATGTCCAACACTTCTTTGCCAATGCGACAGGATAGGGTTGAGCCGCCAAAGGTCGAAAAGAACTCGATCCCGTTGTCAAAGCTTTCCGCGATGGCTTTGGTTGTCACCAACACGCCCAGCGGATGACCGTTTCCAATGGGTTTGCCCATCACCACGATGTCGGGCAGGGCACCTTGATGTTCAAAGCCAAAATAGTGGTCGCCAAGCCGACCAAGGCCGGTTTGGACTTCGTCGGCAATGCACACCCCGCCAGCGGCGTGGATTTTTTCATACACCGCTGCCAAATACCCTTTGGGAGGGATGATTTGCCCACCAACCGAAGGGAAAGTCTCGGCAATGAAACCGGCTACTCCGTGGCCTTTTTCTTGCAAGGTCGCAATAGCGGGATCAACAAGGTCCGCATACTTCTGCGCCCGGTCCGGGTCGTCCCGTTTGAAACTGCCGCGATAGTCGTCTGCGACCTCGACCAACTCAACCCAATCCGCCTGACCAATGCCGCCGGGCTTGTTGAATTTATACGCGGATATTGCGACCGCCGCATTGGTGTTCCCGTGATAGCCGTGATCTGGTGTCACCATCCCTTTGGCGCCAGTATGGGCCCGGGCCAAGCGTAGGGCCAATTCGTTGGCCTCGGTCCCGGAATTGACAAAGAAACAGACCTCGAACTGTTCGGGGAGTTTCGACATGATTTTGTCAGCAAATGCGGTTTGTGCCGGGTGCAGGTATCGCGTGTTGGAATTCATTCGCTTCAACTGATCCGCAGCGACGGCCTGAATGCGGGGATGGGCGTGCCCGACATGGGGGACGTTGTTGTACGCATCCAGATAGGGGCGACCCCATTCATCAAACATATGATGCTTCCATCCGCGCACCAACATGACCGGATCATCATAGGTGAGGGACAGATTGCCGCCGAAATGATCGTGCCGCCCTTGCAGGATCTCGTCTTTGTTGACCGGCTGATAATACACTTTGTCCTCTGGCAGGTTCAGCAAGGCCGCAGGATTGGGGCAGACCCCATGCCACAGATACATCTCATCGGGGTCCCCGACACCGGGCCAGTCGTTTTGCATGCCATCTGTGGTCAGCGCCAATTGGAAATGCACATGCGGGGCCCAGCCACCGTTTTGCGTGGCATCCCCCAACCGGCAGAATGTGGCACCCTGTGCCACCGGATCACCGGGTTTCAGACGATCACACACCTCTGGGTCCAGATGACCATAGAGGGTATAGAACGGATCCCCTTCGGGAGTTTCATGATGCAGGATCACAACCCCACCATAATCCAGATGACCAGTGCGGTTTTCGATGGCCTCGACCCGCCCGCTGAGCGGGGCATGCAACAGTGACCCCGCAGGGGCAAAAACATCGACCGCCAGATGAACGGTACGTCTGTCGCTGGCCTTCCATGGGCCTTTGCGGAACCCCGGTTCAGCGTAGATCAGGCGCGGTTCATTGTAATACCCCATCCACCAATCGGGGCCGAATTCGGCTCCAACCTGTGCTGCTTCACTGAGGGGCATGTGGAACGGGTTTTGCGGCCATGTCGAGTTCTCGACCGATAGAGACCCCATCGGCACGTCGTTCAAGTCGCGATCAAACAAGGGGGCAAATTCCCCCCGGTGGGCGTTCAGATACGCGTGAATGCGATCCGCGCCATCGGTCACTGGCATGTAACATGCGGCCCTGAGGCGGGCCGACATAAGACCACCATTCACGGCGGGATTTTCGAGGAACCGCCAAGCCGGGGCCTGTGAAATGGTGACATAGGGGTCTTCTGGGTTTTCGATAGCCATCAGGGTCGAGTTGACGACTGAGACGGCCAGACGCATTTGCAACAGTGGCCAAATCAGATCGATCTCTTGCGGGCTCAGACGGGCAGCGGCGTGATACCCTTGGACCAGTGCAACGAGCGCTGCCTCGGGGTTCGGGTGATCGAGAACAACATAGGCGCCTGCAATCGCCAGATCACAGACCCGCGGGGCGGCACACATGTCGCCCAAGTCGATCAGGCCGGTCACTTGTTTGGCCTCGCCCAGATCACCGTCGATCAGAATGTTGTAATCGTTCGCGTCGTTGTGGATCGCTTGTTTCGGCAGGCTCTCCAATGTGGGTTTAACCGCTGTAAAGGCGTTGGCGATCTCACGCAGCAAGCCTTGGCGGTGCGGGTCAGTGATGGCGGTCAACTCATCGCCAACCCATCCAGCCTGCATCAGATCCCATTTGAAATCTCGGTGTAGCCCGTCGTGACGGAAGTTTTTCAGGGCGCGGTCCGTTGCGCCCAACACCCGACCGAGTTTCAGGATCAGGCTCTGCGATTTGGGCGTCACCTTTGCGTAACAGTCCCCCGGAAGCCGTTCCTGTAACCATGCCAGCCGGGCTTGGCCTTCTTCGTCAGTCAGTTCGGGCAAGGATGTGCCGCCCAGGCTGGGAAATACCTTGGGAAAGGGCAGGCCGGGGGCGGTTTCGGAGATATGGGCCAAGGCGTTAATCTGCATATCAACTAGATCGGCGGCGCACCCGGCACGCATGACTTTCAATACATAGTCTTTGCCATTCGTTGCTTCGACAAGAAAGTTCAGGTCATATTCCCCGTCCAACCGTGTCAGCTTGCCAGAAATACCCCAAGTGCGCGGCAGGGTGTCCGCCCAGAAATCCAGATTCATGGATGTGTCCTTTGTTGCCCTGTGACGCCCCGCACATGGCTATTGTCGAAACCTTCAAATGGAATAGCGCCGTTGATAGCACGGCGCCATTCGGCAAGGAGCCAAAGCTTAGTCCAGCGCCCGCAATCGCTTGATCAGGGCTGACGTATCCCACCGCCCACCGCCCAGTTTCTGAACGTCCTTGTAAAACTGATCGACCAAAGCGGTAACTGGCAGCGAGGCCCCGGTTTCATTTGCAGTATCCAGACAGATGCCCAGATCCTTGCGCATCCAATCGACTGCAAACCCGTGCTCAAAATGGTCATCCAGCATGGTCTCATACCGGTTTGCCATCTGCCAACTGCCCGCAGCACCTTGGCTGATCACCTCGACAACCGAACGTCCGTCCAACCCCGCCTTTTCAGCAAAGTGGAGCGCCTCTGACAGGCCCTGCACCAGACCAGCGATGGCAATTTGGTTGCACATCTTGGTCATTTGGCCGGCACCACTGTCCCCGATACGGCGGCACATTTTGGAATAGATCTGCATCACCGGTTCAGCGGCGTCATAAGCGGTCTGATCTCCGCCACACATGATTGACAGAACAGCATTTTCTGCCCCCGCTTGTCCGCCAGAAATCGGCGCATCAACAAAGGCGATGCCTTTGTCTTGCCCTACCGCATATAGCTCGGTTGTGACTTTGGCTGATACCGTGGTGTGATCGACAAAGATCGCGCCATTCTCCATGCCCTGAAACGCACCGCCTTCACCGGTGCAAACCATGCGCAGATCGTCATCATTGCCAACACAGGCAAACACGAGGGACGCGCCTTTGGCGGCCTCCTCTGGGGTTAGCGCCATAGCGCCCCCATGTTCAGCCACCCAAGCCTCGGCTTTGGCGGCGGTGCGGTTGAAGACGGTGACGTCGTGGCCAGCGGCCTGTAGATGCCCGGCCATCGGATAGCCCATGACCCCCAGGCCCAAAAATGCGACTTTTGCCATTGGTTTTCCCTCTTACGTGCTGAGACCCGTCCCGCTGGATGAGCCCTGAAAATTTGTACGTGAGACAAACCAAAGCTTGGGCCAAAGGGCAAGGTGTCTTAGCGTGTTCGGCCAAGATCCTTAAGGGTCACCAACGGGGCAATGCAAAGCTTACTGTCTCGGAATTGGTTATGTGCCGCCGATCTGACGCTCCATCAGGCGCTGATACAGACGGGGCGCGACGCCGTTGATCCACCATGCCATGCGGGCAATCCGGCCGATTGGAATCATTGGGCGCGCCTTTTCAACACCACGCAAGATCTCAGTGGCTGCGGATTGCGGGCTCATGTAATCCACACCATCGGTTGCAGATCCGGGGCGGGCGGTGCCGTCAGGTTGCCTTTGGTCATTGCCAATATTGGTGGCCACAAACGAGGGTGCGGCGATAGATGTTTGAACACCATGCGCCTTCTCTTCGGAGCGGAGCGATTTGAAAAAACCTTCGAGCGCGTGTTTGGATGCTGCGTACGCGGTGCGGTGATAGAGGGGCGCAAACCCTGCGACGGATGAAATGGCCAGATGGGTCCCTTTGGCCGCGCGCACTGCACCCAGAAGCGCCCGTGCCATTTCGACCGCTGCAAAATAGTTTATCTCAAAGACCTTGCGATGACCGGCGTCGTCACTGTCTGCAAAGCTGGTGATTTGGGTAATGCCGGCATTGTACACAACCAAATCCAAGCTGAGGCTGTGTTTTAGAATGCTCTGCATGGCCTCGGTCAATTGGGTGGGATCGGTCAGATCACACTGAATTGGCAATTGGGTGTCGGTTTCGGAAAGAGCTGATACATCTAGATCCAGCAGAATGACCCGCCACCCTTGGGCCTGCAATTGCGTCGACAGCGATTGGCCAAGCCCGCCGGCCCCTCCGGAAATGACAGCTGTTTTCATGATATTGCTTCTCTTTTCCAACTCTCAAACACTTCGGCGCTGGTTTGCGCCGGGGTGTACCCAAATTCAGCCTTCAGGGCGTCGTTGGCCAGAACCGGGCGATATTGTAGGAACCGCACCTGTTCTGGTCCATATTGGCTCAGCCGTAGCGGGTGCGCGATGGCCAGAGCCGCTTTCAAAACCCAAACAGGCAGGCGCAAAACGGGTTTGTTCATTGCCTTGGCGAGATCGGTGACGCCCATTGCGCCATCGCCTGCGACGTTGAAGATGCCGGGTGGGCCGTCCGTCGCAGCCCGGTGCAGAATACGGGTCAGATCCTTGGTGGCGATGAACACAAACGGGCTTTCGCTGCCGTGCAGGGCCAGCAGGCGGGGCTTGTGAAACAGGGCGGTGATTTGGTTCTCGGTACCGGGACCCAAAACTGTTCCAACTCTCAGAATGACCTGTTCGAGGTGCGGCGCGGTTTGCCGTGCCTTTGCCAGCATCTCTTCGACCTGCCGTTTGTGATCGGCATAGGCAAATTCTGGATTGCCGCGCACAGGGTCCGTTTCTCGCAGCGGAACAGGATTATCTGAATGGTATCCGTATGCCGCTCCGGACGAGGTGACAACCAACCGCTTTACGCCATGCGCGATGGCGGCCTCCAGAACCTTGCGGGTACCTTCGACATCTACGGCATAGGCGAACGCGCGACCTGTCCCTTTGGGTGGGGTCACAATCGAGGCCAGATGAACGATCACGTCAGGTTTGACCTTGGCGATAACCCGTTCAGGTTCATTTGTGGTCACGTCCATCCGATGAAATGAGACCCCATTTGGCAGGGGGCTGGGGGGCTGCAAATCAGTGGCAAAAACCGTGTGTTCGCTCAGTTCGTGCAAAAGCGCCTTGCCGACCATGCCAGCGGCCCCAGTGATCAGAATACGCGTCATTTTCGGGCCTCCGTCCGGGACCAGATTGATGCAAGAACAAGGCCCGAAATCGCGTGCCAGATACCCCAGAACGCGGCCACGACAGCCATGCCACCCAAGCCGTTGAAAAAGGCAAAGATTAAAACCAGACCCAGACCGGAATTCTGGATGCCGGTTTCGATGGTGATGGCGCGACGATCAAAGGGGGACAGCCGGGCCAGAGTGGCCACAGCCCAACCGCCCCCCAGTGCCAGTGCGTTGTGAAGGATCACAAGGCCGGCGACTGCCCCGGCAAAACCAAGAAAAAATTCCCAGTTTGCCGCCAGAGCGAGTACGATAAAGGCGATAAAGATACCCATAGACAGCAGTTGCAGCGGACGGCGCAACCGAAAGGTCAGGCTGGGTCGATGCAGGTTCAGATACATGCCCAGAACCAAGGGCAGGATCAGCATAAGGCTGACGGTTATGGCGATTTGAACAGGGTCAATCTGGGTTTCCTGCAAAATGGCGCGGGTCGGGGCATAGAGCCCGCCCCACAGCGCAATGTTCAGCGGTGTAAGCAGGATCGCCCCGATGGTGGCAAAAGCCGTCATTGAGACAGACAGGGCCGCGTTGCCCCCAGCCCGATGGGTGATGAAGTTTGAGATGTTCCCGCCCGGACAAGCCGCAACCAAGATCAGCCCTAGCGCGATAGAGGGGCGCGGTTGCGTCACTAAAATCATACCAAAGGTCAAAACGGGCAAGATCAGGAATTGAGAAATCAGCCCGGCCAAAAGTGGTTTTGGCGCGCGGCGCAGCCGGTCGAAATCTGAGGGCTTCAGGTCAATTGCGATGGAAAACATCACAATTGCCAGAATTGCATTTAACAGCGTCAGGGACGCAGGCGAAAAGTTCAGCGTGATATCATCAATGCCAGTCATGACTTGGCCTGCGTCAGCCGCTTGATCCAACCGGTGACTGCCCCGCGATAGGTTGCCTTGTCGACGTAATAGGCCATCCGCGCCAGTTTGAGATACTGCATGCCGCCGGTTGCGCGCTGGAATTCGGCAGATTTCTCGGCCTTTAATTCAGCTGCAACAGGACAGTTTTTGGACAGCCCTTTGATATATCGGGCAACCATTTCCGCCTGTTCGTGACGCCCTTGCCATCCCAGACCGCTGGCCTCGATCATGCCCAGAACAAACAAGTCATCGCGCGCGGGGTGGATGGCATTCAGGTACAGATGCGGGGCGTCGCCTTGCCAGTTCAACAGGTCCCGGTCGATAAACGGATAGTGCAGCTTGTACCCGGTAGCGGTCAGGATCATGTCATAATCTTGTACAGTTCCATCGCGAAAATGTACGGTCTTGCCATCTAAGCGTTCGATGTCGGGCTGAATGCGCAGATCCCCGTGGCCCGCGTGGTACAGCACCAGAGAGTTCACAACCGGGTGGCTTTCGTACAGTTGGTAATCCGGTTTGGGGAAACCATATTTCTGTGGGTCCCCTACAAACCACTTTAGGATCATCCCGTCGATCCGGCGCTTGAGCCACATGGGCAGTTTGATCAACCCGCCCATTGTGTCCGCAGGTTTTCCAAATACGTACTTTGGAACGAAATAGTATCCGCGCCGCATCGACAAATCGCACAGCTTGGCATGGTGGATTGCGTCCACCGCGATATCGCAGCCGGAATTACCTGCGCCTACGATCAACACCCGTTTGTCTGTAAACTGTGACGCATAGCGATATTGCGAGGCGTGGATCATCTCGCCGTCGAACTGACCGGGGAAATCGGGGATGTTGGGTTCTGTCAGTGTACCGTTGGCGATCATCACACCGGCGAATTCGGCACTGTGATCCCCATCAGGATCAGACCAGTCAACACGCCATCCTTCGCCGGGTCCACCCAGCGGTTCCACATGGGTGACTTTGGCGTTGAAGTGGTATTGTTCCCGCAATCCAAAATGATCGGCAAAGGCGCCAAAATAATGCTTGAGATCCCGATGCGACGGGTATTCGGCAACATCATCTGCCATCGGGAAATCGGTGAATTCGGTCATGCGTTTGGAGGAGATCAAATGCGCTGTCTCGTACATCGTCGAATTGGGTCCGTCGATGTCCCACAGACCGCCCACATCTGAATGCAATTCAAACCCCTGAAACGGGATGCCTTGTTCCGTCAGTACCTTGGCCATAGCCAAGCCCATTGGACCCGCCCCGATCAGGGCATATTGTTCACGTGTCTGTGTCATTTGGCCTCCCGCAATCGCTTTAACTTGAACGATCGTTCAATATAAGGCAATATGTATTTCAAGAGGGAAGTAGATGCTTGAGAAACAACGAAAAAGAGCCCCATCCGCACGATCTTTGGAGACCAAGGCACGGATTCTGGACGCGGCTGAGCAAGTTTTTGCGGTCGGGGGATTCGAAGGCGCCTCGATCCGCGATATCGCCGCTTTGGCTGGGGTGCAGGTTGGGTTGGTGCACCATCACGGCGGTGGTAAAGAAGAGTTGTTTCATCAAACTGTGGCCCGCCGTGCGGATGAATTGGCGCGCGTTCGATTGGAAGCGTTAGAGGCCGCGCGGACGGGCGGTCTGACGCTGTACAAAATCCTGGATTGTTTTATTCGCCCCTATGTCACGCTGGCCCAAACCGGGGGCGCGCATTGGATCGCTTATGGGCGCATTGTTGCACATGTCTCGGTCGACCCTCGGTGGCGCGACATCGCGGCCGAATGCTTTGACCCCACCGCTGGAATTTTCATAGGTGAAATCGCGCGCTTGTATCCAAAGGCCGAACGGCAGGAGATCGCGGCGGGTCAAATTTATTCAGTGGCAGCCATGCTGGCGCATCTCAATACCGGGTGGCGGGTCGAGGCGTTGAGTCCGGGCGCACAAGAGGCTGATCTCGACAAGTTGGTTCGGTTCTGTACCGCAGGTGTCGAGGCGATGGTGACAGGGGATTAACTCTGGCTTTGCAGAACAGCAAAATAGAGAGCTTCGCTCAGTCCTCTGGTTCTGGACTGGCTCCAAAACTGTTGTGCTTTGGGATGTCGGGTAAGTGATCCAGCCAGCCAATCCGTTCTTCGCAGACCACTTCTTGATCCGGCTGATAGGCCGCGCGATCATCTAATGTGCTGGAATGAAGGTGAATTTCACCCGGCCATTTAGCGGATTTGAAATATAGTCTGCTGCCACAGGCAGGACAGAAGCCGCGCCACGTTTTTGGGGAGCTTTCGTAGTGATTGATCTTGCCTGACCACGTTAGATTATTCGGGTCCAAACCAACAAAAGCGGCAAATGGGGCGGATGTTGCGCGTTGGCAGCTTTCGCAATGGCACACCAAGTTACGCCCACGAGGGCCGTTATAGTGCCATGTCACAGCCCCGCAAAGGCATCGGCCATTCAGTTCAACCATCTTCGAACCCTCTCAACCAGATAGTCCAATTATGACCATCAACATGTGACACAGGAAGTATGAGCCGTATCTTGGTGGATCGCGAGGGGAATTATGGGTTGCTTTAAAGCGGCTAAGGCAAAACCCCCACCCAGTTTGGGCGGGGGTTGTCGAGGAACTAGTTAATCCGGGCGAGAAAATCCTTCATCTCGCCTGCAATTTCAGCGCCATGGTCCTCCAAGGCGAAGTGTCCGGTATCAAGCAGGTGAAATTCCAGATCCTTCAAATCACGCTTGTAGGGGTGCGCGCCCTCAGAGGGAAAGATCGGATCGTTCTTGCCCCATACCAACAAGGCAGGCGGCTGGTGTTCACGGAACAACGCTTGCCATTTCGGGTACTCGGCAGGGTTGGTGCCGTAATCGAGAAACATTTCCAACTGCACCTCTTGGTTGCCCGGGCGGTCCAGCAGATACTGTACATGCCAATAGTTATCCGGGTTGATCGCTGAGGGGTCTTTTACGCCGTGGGTGAACTGCCATTTGGTGGCATCCAGCGTAAGGAAGGCGCGCAAAGGATCGCCTGTTTCGGCGGAGGGGGCCGCCCAATAAGCCTTGATCGGATCCCAAAATTCACGCAGCCCTTCATCATAAGCATTGCCGTTTTGAATCACAAAGCCGGTCACACGATCCGGGTCGTTTGCAAACATGCGATAGCCAACAGGCGCACCATAATCCATTACGTAAGCGGCGTAGTCCTCAACGCCTTTCCGGTTAAGTAATTCTGTCATGAGGTCGGCTGTATTAGCAAAACTGTATTCGTATTCAGCCGCGTGCGGCATGTCAGAGGCCCCAAATCCGGGGTAATCCGGTGCAATGACATAATATTCGTCTGCCAGTGCTGGGATCAGGTTGCGGAACATGTGCGACGACGTTGGAAACCCGTGCAACAACACGATTGTGGGGTTTGCGGGGTCGCCTGCCTCGCGATAGGCGATCTTGAGCCCGTCTATGACCTCGGCCCGCATGGCGGGGGCAAAGGTGTCGGGTTGGCCCGCTTGCACAGCAAGGGGAAGGGCCGTTGCGCCTGTGATCAGGGCAGAAAGCGCGAAATTGGTGAACGTCGTCATTGTATTTCCTTTCGAAGTGAAGGGATGGATTGGATCGGCTTGATCCAACGGGGGGATTAAGAGGGAGAGGGCACAGCGGCATCTGCGTCACGTGCTGCACGGATCAACCGGACAACAATCATGAGATGCGTAACCAGCAGCAGTGGGACGAAAAAGGTGGGGATATACCAAGCGGCCTGAAAGTTGGGGATGACTTCGGCCTGACGCAGGGCGTTAGCCAGATCAGCGATGCCGACAATGCTAAAGATCCATGTCACCAGCAACGCCCCGGGCAAATGTAGGCGCAATGCGACCATCGCGGTAAGCGCAAGCAGGGCTGCGGCCAAATCACCAAAGCCGGCGCTGCTCGCAAAACCCTGGGCCAAGTCAGGTGACACAACGCCCGGAACCATGAACACCAAGCCAATGTGGCGAAAGGCATGAGGGATCAACAGGACGCCAATCGCTATGTGCAGGGGGCGTGTTGACAGGGCCGGGCCAAGATACCACGCAGCGAGCAAAGCAATGACAAGGAGGCTGAGCGCGAACTGCAACAGAAAGATAGGTTCGACAGGCATGGCGAATTCCTTTGGCGAAAGGGTGCAGGGGACGGGCCGCAGCCTTGGGATCAGGCTGCGGTTCGTAATTTACGAGGTTTGGGAATGGCTTATCTGGTTTTGGACGCAGCTACTTCGGCTTGTAGGCGTTCATTCTCGGCCTTGAGTTGGGCAATCTCAGCCCCCAATTTGTTCAAGTGTGGGCGCAACTCGGCCTCGGTGTAGCGTGGCGTGATATGGCGGGGACAGTTCCAGTCCATGCCTTCGACGGTGATGATAACAGCGCGCTCTGGTTCTGTTTCTGAGCCATCGGCAAACAGGCTTGCGGCGGCTTGCGCACCCTCGGTAAAGGATACCCGCCCCACGATCTTGAGCCGTCGTTTGTTGGCGTAATCCATCAGGATAAGCGACACCCGGTCATTGTCATCCAGATTGCCGCGCGAAATGTACTGTTTGTTGCCGGTCAGGTCAGCGTACCCGATTGTCCGTTCGTTCAGCACCCGCAAGAACCCTACGGGACCGCCGCGAAACTGAACATACGGCCAACCTGTTTCAGAAACAGTGGATTGATAAAACCCATCCCGCGCCTCGATGAATGCCTTTTCTGCGGGGCCGATCAAATGCCCACTTTTGGGGCCATCGGCGATGAATTTGGCATAAGATGCTGCCGATCCCATGCGTTCTTGGTGAGCACGGACAGCGGGGGTGAACATGAGTTCGGAAAAGGCGCGGGGCATTGGTTTATCTCCTCTACAGGCTCAACTTACAGGCCAAGGTCGCTTAGGCCGGGATGGTCATCGGGGCGAGGGCCGAGGGGCCAGTGAAACAAGCGATCCTCTTCGCGGATGGGCAAATCATTGATCGAGGCATGCCGGTTGGCCATGCGGCCATCTTCGGCAAATTCCCAATTCTCGTTGCCGTATGATCGGGTCCAATTGCCGTCTGCATCACACCACTCATAGGCATAGCGCACCGCAATGCGGTTGTCGGTGAAGGCCCACAGCTCTTTGATCAGGCGGTATTGCGTTTCTTTTTCCCATTTGCGGGTCAGCATAGCGTGGATTTCTGCGTGGCCCTTGGGGAATTCAGCACGGTTTCGCCACGTGCTGTCGTCAGTATAAGCGGGTGTAACCAAATCAGGGTTACGGCTGTTCCAGCCGTTTTCAGCCAACCGGACCTTTTCAATAGCTGTTTCGCGTGTAAACGGAGGGAGGGGAGGACGTGTCATAAGAGTGTCTTTCAGGTCAGTGTTGCGGCCAAAAGGGCCAGTGTCAGGATGAGGGGGCCGCAATTGGCCGGGAACGGAGAGATGAAACGAGGCATGATGAATTTCCTTGGTGTACTGATCTGTAAACTATGAAGATAAAGTGTACCGATCGGTAACCTTTTTCAAGGTCTTTGTTTTCAGAAAGATTTTCTTAAAATTCAAAGCTGAAATTAAAGTGTTTTATTTCAGCCGGTTGATGGGGCCTTGTTGCACGTAAGAAAGTTTGTGACTATGTACAGATCGGTACACTAAGGAGCCGAATCATGCGCCCAAACAAAAGAGACGAGCTGGTACGCAAGGCGCTGCAGGTGTTCTATCGCGATGGGTTTCATGCCACGGGCATGGATAAGCTGGTGACGGAAACCGGCGTCTCTAAAACGTCGATGTACAAACACTTCCGCACGAAAGAAGAATTGATCGTTGCAGCGCTGCAGCTACGCGACGAAAGTTTTCGAGCCTGGTTTCTAGACCGCATTCAAGAGCTTTCAGATACGCCAGAAGGGCAGCTGATGGCCGGGTTTGATGCCTTGGGAGAATGGTTCGCTGAGGACGGGTATCGCGGCTGTATGTTCATCAAAGCCGGGGCCGAATATCAGGAAAAGAGCCACCCGATCCACCAACAGGCGGCCGGGCACAAACAGGCGTTGTTGGATCATTTTATCAGACTGGCAACCGAAGCTGGAACCAAAGACCCCGAGGCGCTGGGCAGTCAGATCCTGTTGCTGAAAGAGGGGGCGATTGTATCATCTGTGCTGCTCAACAGTTGCAAGCCAGCACAAGATGCTAAAGAGGCTGCACGTGTTTTGTTAGATCACGCGCTAGCGAAGTAAGCTGGCGCGAGGGACCCCCCCGCGCCAGTTGGTTTCAGGCGAACTCTTTTTGTTCGGCAACGTGCGTTTTTAGGATTTCTGGCGGCGCAAAGCGGTCACCGTATTTGCCGGCCAGCTCTTCGCACCGGGCCTTGAACCGATCCAGACCATAGGTGTTGACGAACTGGATGTAACCGCCTGTGTGCACCGGGGCACCAATGCCCAGGATGGAGCCAACATTGCCGTCGTTCACAGTGCGCAACACACCCTCTTCGAGACAGCGCAGGCTTTCCAGAACCGCGCGGAACAGGATGCGGTCTTTGATATCCTCATCCGGGATATCTGCACCGTCTTTGCGCCATGCGGCCAAACCCGGCCAGATGGTCTTGCCGTCGGTCGAATAGTCATAGAACCCTTTGCCTGTGGCGCGGCCGTGGCGTTCGTGCTGGCTGATCATTTCTGCCAACATGGCGCGTGCGCCGGGGTTTGGCTCTTTGGCGGGGTCCAACAGCCCCATTTCGACCTGAGTGTTGTAGATGTCGGTGACCAGTTTGATCTGCACCTCATCCAGCAACGACAGCATTCCGGTGGGCATGCCAATCAGGCGGGACAGGTTGTCGACACGAACAGGGTCGTGCCCTTCGGCCACCAGTTCCACCGCTTCGATGATCTTGGTGCCGATGGTGCGCGAGGTATAGAACCCGGTTTTGTCCCCCACGATGATCGGGGTCTTCTTGATCTGACGTGCAAAATCAAAGGCGCGCGCTAGCGTTTCGTCCGATGTCTGATCGCCTGCGATGATCTCAAGCAATGGCATCTTGTCGACGGGCGAGAAGAAGTGAAGCCCGACAAAGTTCTCCGGTTTGGCAGATCCGGTCGCCAGACGCGTGATGGGCAAGGTTGAGGTGTTTGACCCCCAGAAACCGCCATCAGCAAGCAGGGCCTCGTGTTCCGCTAGCACTTTATCTTTGATGTCGATCTGTTCAAACACCGCTTCGATGATCAGATCGCAGCCTTTGACGTCTTCGGATTTGTCCGTCGGTGTAATCAAGGCCAGAACGGCATCGCGTTTTTCAGGGGTCATCTGGCCGCGTTTGATCCGCTTTTCCAACAATCCAGCGGTATAGGCTTTGCCGCGTTCGGCGGCTTCCATCGACATGTCCTTGAGCACAACCGGAATACCCACCATGGCAGCGGAATAGGTGATACCTTGGCCCATCATGCCCGCGCCCAGAACGCCCAGACGGTCCACTTTGGAGCGTGGGATGTCTTTGGGGCGGCTGGCCCCACCGTTCACCTTGTTCATGCCGAAGAACAGCGTCGAGATCATGTTTTTGGTGGTCGCAAGTGGCGTCAGCGAGGCAAACCGGCGGCTTTCATAGCGTTGGGCGGTGTCGAAATCGACCTTACCTGCGGTCTCGGTCATGATGTCGAGAATACGCACGGGCGCGGGCATCAGACCCTTAGTTTTCTTATAGAGCATGGCCGCCGCACCAGCGATGCGGGTCATGTTTTTGGGGGAGTTCG
Source organism: Phaeobacter sp. NW0010-22 (assembly GCF_040365955.1). Lineage (NCBI taxonomy): Bacteria > Pseudomonadati > Pseudomonadota > Alphaproteobacteria > Rhodobacterales > Roseobacteraceae > Phaeobacter > Phaeobacter sp. NW0010-22. The sequence goes on along the minus strand of NZ_BAABWT010000010.1, from coordinate 140,415 downwards.
ACGGTCCACCGGGGAACCGGTAGCCTTTGGTGTCCCAAGGTTGCGTGATTACAGCTTGATCGCCTTGGACGGACAGGATCCATTCCTTGGAGCGCGCCAGCAGTTGGTCGGCAGGTATAACTTCGTGAATCAGGCCGGCTTTCAGAGCCTTTTCAGGTGAAACCTGACGCCCCTCTAACAGGAAGGGCATTGCGGCCTCTAAGCCCAGTAGATACGTCATTCGCACCACGCCACCGCCACCGGGCAACAGGCCCAGCGTGACCTCGGGCAAGCCGATCTTTGTCTTGGGGTTTTCGGCAGCAATGCGATAATTGCACGCCAGACAGATCTCAAAACCGCCACCTAGTGCGGCCCCGTTGATCGCGGCCACAACCGGTACCGGCAGCTTTTCCTGACGGCGCATCACGGCCTTGGTGGCCTCGACGCTTTCGAAAAGAGCACCTGCACCATCGGGCTGAATGCCCTTGAGCATGTTTAGATCCCCACCGGCAAAGAACGTGTCTTTGGCCGAGGTCCAGATGACGCCGGTCAGACCCTCTTCGGCCTCGATCTTGTTCATAGTGTCCGCAAACAGCGGCCAGAATGCGTCGTTCATCGCATTGACCGGGCCGTCCATATTCATGGTGATGGTGACGATTCCATCGGCGTCTTTTTCGTAAGCAAATTCACCCATTGTTTTTCTCCTTACACCCGCTCGATCAGGGTCGAAATGCCCATGCCACCACCGACACACAGCGAAATCATCGCGCGTTTCTTGCCGCGGCGTTCCAACTCGTCCAGCACGGTCGACACCAACATACCGCCCGTGGCCCCCAATGGGTGACCCATGGCAATTGCGCCGCCGTTGATGTTGGTGATTTCGTGATCAATCTCTAGGTCTTTCATGTAGCGCATCGCGACCGAGGCAAACGCCTCATTGATCTCCCAGATATCGATGTCGTTGACTGTAAGGCCCGCCTTGGCGAGGCATTTCTTGGCCGCTGGGCCGGGGCCTGCCAGCATGATGACGGGATCGGTAGAAATCACGGTGGCCGAAACGACGCGCCCGCGCGGCTCTAACCCCATGTCTTTGCCTGCTTGTTCAGAGCCGATCATCACCGCCGATGACCCATCTACGATGCCCGAGGAGTTGCCCGGCGTGTGGACGTGGTTGATCTTGCTCACCTGTGGGTATTTCGCCAGCGCCATGTCGTCATAGCCAAAGCCGCCCATTTGCGCGAACGACGGGTTTAAAGACCCCAGTTTCTGCATGTCCGTGGCGGGTTTGATGAAGTCATCACGTTGCAAAATAGTGATGCCGTTCTCGTCTTTGACAGGCACGACCGAGCGATCAAACCAGCCATTGTCGCGCGCGTGCGCCGCGCGGCGTTGGCTTTCCATTGCAAAGGCATCTACGTCCTCGCGGCTGTAGCCATCAATGGTGGCGATCAGATCCGCGCCGATCCCTTGGGGGGCGGAGTTCTGGTCGATCACAAAATCAGGGTCGGTGAACATCGCCCCGCCACCGGACAGCATTGGAATGCGGCTCATGGATTCAATGCCACCTGCAATCACCAGATCCTCTTGGTCTGAGCCGACTTTGGCGGCGGCCATGTTTACAGCTTCCAGTCCGGATGCGCAGAACCGGTCCAATTGAACACCCGGAACGGATTCGTCCCAATGCGCGGCTTGCACTGCGGCTTTGGCCACACAGGCGCCCTGATCCCCAATTGCGGCGGTACAGCCCAGAATCACGTCACCGACCAAGGCGGTGTCCAGATCGTGGCGGCTTTCCAACTCGCGTAGCAGGCCAGCGGCCAGTTGGATGGGTTTGACTTCGTTCAGGGTACCCCCGGCCTTACCCTTGGAGCGCGGGGTGCGGACGGCGTCGTAGATATAGGCAGCAGTTGCCATGAAATGGATCCTCCGTTGACGGTTGGCAGCAGGGTAAACGTGGGGTCGCAAATCAGACAATGATCTGGCGGTGCAGAAAAATAGACATTAAGTGACACTGCATGGCGGTCAGGATTCCAGCGGCCTTTGCGGCAAACATGTTAGAGGGTGCAACACTTCAGGGCATTGACCCGGCGGGTTTATTGCGACGGGCAGGATTGCCGCCGCAGCCGACCGATTTGGCCGCCCCTGATTTCGTCAGGCTTGTGCGTACGGTTACTCTGACAATGGATGATGAGCTTGGCGGTCTTCAGCATCGCCCACAGCGCATCGGCATCACTGCGATCATGGCCGGAGCCTTGAGCCACGCAGAAACATTGGGCGAAGCATATGGTCGGGCGGTTCAGTTCATGGACCTGATGGACAATTCGTTTCGCTACGGTTTCCGTGAATCCGGGTCGAGCGTGATGTTCGAACTTACTCGGATTCCCGGTCGCGAGGTTCTAAACGTCATGGCGATTGAGATGATTTTGGTGCTGGTTACACGAATGCTCAGCTGGATGGCCGGCAATCGCGGTGCCACCAATGCAGCGTGGTTTGATTACCCTGCACCCGGGCATGTCGCGGCCTATCGTGGAATGTTCGCTCGTGCGCCGATGCAGTTCGGGCAATCCAGTTCAGGGATCGCGATTCCCGCTGGATTGATGAAATTGCCCATCGTGCGTAGCGAAGCCCAAGCGATCAATTATGCCCGACGGACGCCTCTGGATGCCTTCCTGCCGGTGGATGCAGCCGTGGGTCTGTCGCTAGAGGTGGCGGTGGCGGTCGAGAATGTCCTGACCGTTGAGCGGCGGCTTGCGGACATGGCCGAGGTTTGCTCTGCGCTTGGCATTGCTCAACACACCCTGCGCCGTCGTTTGAAAAAAGAGGGCGTGGATTATTCGGACATCCGAAAACAAGTGCGCCGGGATCTGGCGGTTCGCCTGCTCACCACGACGGACGCATCGGTCGAAGGGATTGCTGAACGCGCGGGCTTCAGCGAAGCCAGCGCTTTCATTCGCGCGTTCCGCAGTTGGACAGGCGTGACACCGCGGGCCTATCGCCTGTCTGAGCTTTAACACGCGCGGCCCTTTCGGAAACGGGCGTGACGTCCTATTGCCCCGCCAGCCCCATCTGACGGACTGCCAGATCGCGCATGATCTCTTCGGAGCCGCCACCAATCGCCATGACTTTGATTTCACGCCAAACGCGCTCCACCGGATTGCCATGCAAATACCCGGCGCCGCCAAAGATCTGCATTCCTTCTGAAGCGACATATTCCAGAGCTTTGGTGGATTGCACTTTGGCCTTGGAGATTTCGGCCACTGGCATCACGCCTTGGTTCATGGCCCAGCAAATCCGTTCGACATAAGCTTCGATCATATCAATCTTAGCGGACATTTCCGCGAACTTATGCGCGATCACCTGATGGTCGATCAGGCGTTCACCAAAGGTTTTACGTTCACGTGCCCAATCCAGCGAGGCCTCGTAACACAGCCGCATCATGCCTAAGGACCCGGCGGTCATCGCCAGCCGTTCGTAGTTAAAATTGTTCATGATCGCGATAAAGCCCTTGTTTTCAGGGCCAATCAGGGCCTCGGCGGACACCTCGCAATCGTCAAAGTGCAACATCGCCTGTTCTGAGCAATGCCACCCCATTTTGCCGCCCAATGGCGTTCGGGTGAAGCCGGGCGTGTCGGCCTCGATCAGGAACAGCGAAATGCCAGCAATGCCCGGCCCCCCGGTACGGGCGCCAACCACGAACCATTGACTGTCCATGCCCCCGGTGATGAACGCTTTGACCCCGTTCAGGACCCATTTGTCACCTTTGCGCACGGCCTTTGTGCTGAGGTTGGCAACATCCGATCCGCCCCCGGGTTCGGTAATAGCCAGCGACGAATTCATCCGTCCGGCGATAATTTCGGGCAGCACGGTGTTGCGAAAACCATCCGGCGCGAATTTGGCAATCGGCCCCAATGAGATCATGCGCCCGCCCACAGCGGCGGCAAAGCCTGACGCGCCACAGCCAAACGCAAGCTCGGCATAATCGGCGCGCATAAAGGCATCATCGAACCCCAGTCCACCGTATTTTTCGTCAATCCCAAATCCAAAGACACCAAAGCTGGACACGCGTTCATGCATTGCCCATGGCACGGCTTTGTTCAGTTCCCATTCATCAAGGTTGGGTTTCACCTCGTCATCAAAGAACCGTTTCAGGTTGGCGCGAAACGCCTCGCGTTCGGGGGTCATAAAAGGCGATGGGCAGGTCATTTCGGATCCTCTTGCGGTGTTCGGTGTTCAGGGGGCAGCACAATCAGCTGCGTTTCCATCATGCGGGCAAAGCGGTCGACCATCCGGGCCAGATAGGCGGGATCGCTGACAAAGCTTTCGTGCAGGATCAGCCCCCGCAGAAAGTTCCGGCTCATGCTCCACAACAGTTCTGCGTCGTCTGGGTCAGGGCCAGTGCCGCGATAGCTCTGCGTGACAGAGGTCAGGCTGACGCGGTCCCAATGGTGCAGACGATCCTCGAGCAGTTGATACAGCTCGGGGTCGGTGCGACATGCCACAAGGATTTCGACAATCGCACGCCCGCCTGATGAATTCACCACGTTGTCCCAGGCTTTCATGATCAACTCATAGACCGGCACGGGGTTTTCGCGCGGCGATCCGGCGCGCCGTTCTACGGGGCCCAGTGCATTGCCTAGCAAATCCATCGCGGTGGCGGCAACAAGGGCTTGTTTGGTGGGGAAGTGGTGGGTGATGGCGCCGCGTGAAACACAGGCTTTTGCCTGAATTTTGGCAAAAGTCGTTTCGGCGTAGCCCAGTCGATCCAGACAATCGATGGTGGCCTGACACACCTTTGTGCGGGTCGCCTGCGAGCGTAAATCTTGCGGGGTTGGTTTGGTGGGGGCGGGTGTCTGTGGCATCGTTCCGTGGCGTCGTTTGTTGCAAAACCCCGTTGACCGGAGCGATGGCTGGAACTTAAAAACAGAACGGACGGTCTGTAAAGTGCCGTTTTGATCGGGATGGAGGAACGTGACGTGACAAACGCATTGCGGATCGGCGGGGCCAGCGGGTTCTGGGGGGAAGCACCACATGCGACGGCGCAATTGCTTGAAGCAGGTGTGGATGTGCTGGTCTATGATTACCTCGCTGAAATCACCATGTCGATCATGGCGCGTGCACGGCTCAAGGATGCCGAAACGGGGTACGCGAGTGATTTCGTTTCTGATGCGATGGGGCGCAATCTGGCGACGATCGCGGCGCAAGGTGTCAAGGTTTTGTCCAACGCGGGCGGTGTGAATCCTGCGGCCTGCGCGGCAGCGCTTAGGGCCAGGATTGCCGAGGCTGGGTTGTCTTTGGCGGTTGCGGTGGTTGAGGGGGATGACCTCCTTTCACGTGCGGCGGAATTTGCCAGCGCGACCGAGATGTTTTCAGGGGCGACAATGCCCGCACGGGACAAAATCGCGTCAATGAATGCCTATATCGGGGCGGCTCCGATTGTGGCGGCGCTCAATGCGGGCGCTGATATCGTGATTACGGGGCGCTGCGTCGACAGCGCGTTGTCCTTGGCAGCGTGTATGCATCATTTCAATTGGTCCGCGGATGACTTTGATCTGTTGTCGGCCGGATCTTTGGCCGGTCATCTGTTGGAATGCGGACCGCAATCCACCGGTGGGAATTTTACGGATTGGGAGCAGGCCGGGGATGTCGCCTTGATCGGGTATCCAATCGTCGAAGTTCACGCCGATGGCAGTATGGTATTGACCAAACCTGATGCCACAACCGGCATTGTTTCGACGGCCTCAGTCTGTGAACAAATGCTCTATGAGATAGGCGACCCACAGGCTTATTTGCTGCCCGATGTCGTGTGTGACTTTTCTGACGTTCAGCTCGTGCAGCTTGGGGCTGATAGGGTGCAGGTCCGTGGGGCCAAGGGGCGACCAGCCTCAGGGCAGCTCAAGGTATCCACCACGTGGTCGGATGGCTACCGGGCTGGCATGGTGTTTCAGTTTAATGGCCGGGATGCGCGCACCAAAGCGCAGGCGTTCGCGCAGGCCGGTCTTGATCGGGCGCGGGCAACGCTGACCAAGATGCGCGTGCCGGACTATAGCGAGGTTAGTTTTGAGGCCTTTGGCGGACGTCCCGGTGATGGCCCTTATGAAGAGATCGCGTTCAAAGCGGCAGTGCGCCATCATGATCCGCGCGCCATTGGACTGTTCCTAAAGGAATTGATCGGTGGAGCCTTGGCGACACCGCCGGGATTGCATTTCTTTACTGGTGGCGGGCGACCTAAACCCTCGCCCGTGGTCGCGTTGTTTTCCTTTTTGGTAGACGCGGATCAGTTGGCGTACAAAATCTCGCTTGATGAGAAGACGATAGATTATGAACCGGAGCAGGGTGGGTTGAAACCACCCGCTCCAAGTTCGCCAAAAGCGCCAGCTTCTGCGGACACATCGACTGAAATGGTCACGCATGGCCTCGAAGATTTGGCATGGGCGCGATCCGGTGACAAAGGCGACAGCGCCAACATCGGCGTCATTGCCCGCCACCCCGCCTATATCCCTTACATTTGGGCCGCTCTCTCACCGGATCGGATCGCTGAGGTCTTCACAGACCAGACCCGGGGCGAGATTGAACGGTTTTTCTTGCCCGGATCCCATTCCATGAACATCCTGATGCACAACGCCCTAGGCGGCGGCGGCATCGCATCCCTGCGCAACGATGCACAGGGCAAGGGCTTTGCCCAGAAACTCCTGTCTGTGCCGGTGCAAATTCCGGCCGGGCTGATCCTGAATTCGAATTAAGGAGCGACGCATGGGCTTTGTCAGTCAAGTTGTCCGCGAATCCGAAACCTTTGCCAAGAACCGCGCCGGAATGCTGGATTTGGTCGCCGAAATGCGTGCGCTCGAGGCGCGTCCGGTCGCCCTGTCTGAACAGCGCCGGGAACGGATGGAGGCCCGTGGCCAAATCACACCGCGCGACCGGCTTGCTCATCTGCTGGATCCGGGGATGCCGTTTTTGCAGATTCACGGCCTGGCCGGGTATTTGGTCGACAGCAAAGACCCCGAGAAGTCGGTGCCGGGGGCCTCGGTCATTATCGGCATTGGGTTTGTGTCAGGCGTGCGTTGCATGATCGTTGTGGATGACGCGGGCATTAAGGCGGGCTCGATGGTTGAAATGACCGGCGCGGCAGTCCTGAGCGCGCAGGACATGGCGCTTAAGCAGAACCTGCCCTTTGTGCATCTGGTCGAAAGCGCCGGTGCGAACCTGATGGAGTATAAGGTCGAGTTCTGGGCCAATGGCGGTAAGCTGTTCCGCAATCTCGCACGTCACTCGGCAGCGGGTTTGCCCAACGTTGCGGTTCTTCATGGTCCATCCACGGCTGGCGGGGCTTATATGCCCGGGTTGGCTGATTACGTTGTTGGCGTGAAAAACAATGGCATGGCGGCGTTGGCGGGCGCGGCTTTGACCCATGCGGCCACGGGTGAGCGGGCAAATGACCGTGATCTGGGTGGTTCGGAAATGCACGCCACCATCTCAGGTTTGGTGGAGTATCTGGCCGAGGACGACACGCATGGCGTAGAAATGGCCCGTGATGTGATGGCGCGGCTGGATTGGAACAAGTCCCTGCCTGTGCGACAAGAAAAGCACGTCGAGCCCCCCCGGTATGACGCTGAGGAAATCGCGGGCGTGGTGCCAACGGACTACCGCATGCCCTATGACATGCGCGAAGTTGTGGCGCGTCTGGTCGATGGTTCAGAGTTCGAGGATTTCAAACCGGGGTATGGCCCCGCAACCGTGTGTCTTCAGGCGGCGGTCAACGGTATTGCAGTTGGCATCATCGGCAACAATGGACCGCTTGATCCGGCGGGTGCAAACAAGGCCACACAGTTCATCCAGCTTTGCGGTCAAAGTGATACGCCGCTGATTTTCCTCAACAACATCACGGGATTTATGGTCGGCACGCAGTCTGAACAAGGTGGCATGATTAAACATGGCGCAAAGATGATTCAGGCTGTGACCTCGGTCGATGTACCCAAAATCGCGCTGTACATCGGGGCCAGTTTCGGGGCCGGAAATTATGGCATGTGCGGTTACGCCTATGACCCGGATTTTCTGTTCGCGTGGCCCAATGCAGCAACCGGCGTGATGGGGGGCGAACAAGCTGCGGGCACGATGGAGATGGTCGCTCGCGCCGGTTTCAAACGCAAAGGCGTTGAGCCGGACGAGGCAAAGATGGCAGCCCAAACGGCAGCAATAACCCATCATTTCACCCGTCAGGAAGGGGCGTTTTATACTTCGGGGCGGTGTATAGATCATGGTGTGATTGATCCGCGCGACACCCGGCGGGTGTTGGGGTTCTGTCTTGAAACCTGCCTTGAAGGGCGGGCGCGTAAAGTTAAGCCAACCTCATATGGGGTGCATAGGTTCTGATCATGTTGCCAACTTCTCCTCATTTAGAGCTGGAACAGGACGGCGTGTGGCTGACCGTCTGGTTCAACGAGCCCGACAAACGCAACCCTCTGACCGGTGAGCGGGTTGTGGCGCTGCTTGATCTGTGCGCTGCCCTGCAAACATCTGATATCCGCGGAATCACCTTTCGTGGGCAGGGTGGGACCTTTTGTGCGGGCGGTGACCTCAAGGCCTTCAAATCCGTGTTTCAGGGTGGTGCGTCGAAACAGAACATCATTGCTATGAGCTTGCAAGCCGCCGATTTGTTCGATGCGGTTGCCGCCCTACCACAGTTCACTGTGATGGCTGTCGAAGGTGCCGCGATGGCCGGGGGCTTTGGTCTGGCTTGTGTTGGCGACATGGTGATCGCTTCCGAAGGGACGAAATTCAGCCTGTCAGAGACCCGCATCGGCCTGACCCCTGCCCAGATCGCACCGTTTGTGGTCGCGCGTCTGGGCCTGCCTACTGCGCGTCGGTTGATGCTGACCGGGGCCGCGTTCAATAGTGCCATAGCGCATGAAGCGGGGCTGGTAGATCAAATCGTGCCACCCGGCGGGATGGAAACAGCCCTTGGGCAGGTGCGATCCAATGTACAGGCCGCTGCGCCCGCGGCTTTGGCGGCGATCAAACAGCAATTGGCGCAGACGCCGTTTCAAACACGCGATCAGCAACGCCAGACGGCCGCTGAAAGCTTTGCCGCGCGGATGCTCTCGGACGAAGCACGTGAAGGCATCTCCGCATTTTTTGACAAACGTAAACCCAAATGGGCAGAGGGCTGAACAGATGGCATTTGATACAATTCTGGTGGCCAACCGAGGCGAAATCGCCGCCCGTGTGATCCGCTCGGCTCAGGCGCTTGGGCTGCGCGCTGTGGCGGTTTACACCACGGCTGATGCACAGGCGCCGCATGTTGCGTTGGCGGATGAGGCCGTGTGGATCGGCGACGGGCCAGTGGGGGACAGTTACCTTGATGCAGGTAAGATCCTTGCAGCAGCTCAGCACACTGGGGCCGGGGCCATTCATCCGGGATACGGGTTTCTGTCAGAGAATTCGGATTTTGCTGCTGCGGTCGAGGCTGCGGGTTTGGTCTTTGTCGGGCCAGAACCGCAGGCGATCCTGTCGATGGGCAACAAGGCCGAGGCCAAGCGCCTGTTGATTGCCGCTGGGGTGCCCTGCGTACCCGGGTATGAGGGGGCGGATCAAGCCGACGATGTGCTAATAGAGGCCGCCGATGAAATAGGGTTCCCGATCATGGTCAAAGCCGCCGCTGGCGGTGGCGGACGCGGGATGCGCTTGGTTCAAAGTAAGACAGATCTTGCCGAGGCTATCAGCTTGGCACGATCCGAAGCTGAGAATGCGTTTGGCTCAGGCGAGTTGATCCTTGAAAGGGCAATCATCGCCCCGCGCCATGTCGAAATTCAGGTCTTTGCCGACAGTCATGGTGCAGTCATCCACCTGGGCGAACGCGATTGCTCGGTCCAGCGCCGCCATCAGAAGGTGGTCGAAGAAGCGCCGTGCCCGGTCATGACACCCGACCTGCGCGCAGCCATGGGTGCGGCGGCTGTGAACGCGGCGCGCGCGGTCAACTATCGTGGGGCAGGTACGGTTGAGTTCTTACTGGATGAGGCCGGGCAGTTCTATTTCCTAGAGATGAACACCCGCTTGCAGGTTGAACATCCCGTAACTGAACTGGTCACCGGGTTGGATCTGGTCGCGATGCAAATCGCGGTGGCTCAGGGGGACCCCTTGGCGTTGACCCAAGATGACGTGACCCTCACCGGTCACGCGATCGAGGTGCGTCTCTATGCCGAAGATCCTGCCAATGACTATTTGCCTGCAACCGGTCCAATTGATCTATGGCACCCTGCGACAGGCCCGGGTGTGCGGGTAGATTCAGGGGTCGTGACCGGGCAAGACGTCTCACCCTTCTATGATCCGATGTTGGCCAAAATCATCGCCCACGGCCCCACGCGTCAGGTCGCGCGCACCCGTTTGATCAAAGCAGTTCGCGAAAGTGTTCTGTTGGGTACTGTGACCAATTCTGCCTTTCTGGCGGATGTCTTGGACCAAAAGGGGTTCGCGCAAGGCGAAGCAACAACCGCCTTTTTGGATCAGGCCTATCCCACAGGTTTCCCTAAGACACAGTCGCACGCGCAAGATGCAGCATTGGCCTTGGCCCTGCTGCTTGATGCGGATGCGAAACGGGCAAGAGAGGCTGCTGGGTATGTCTCTGAGGATCAGTTGGGCTGGTCTAGCGCAGCGCTGTTGCCGTTGAATGTGACGTTGACCATTGCCGGGCAAGACCTGCACCTGCGCGCGACTGCTACGCTTGGTGGTTGGACTATTGGGGCGGGCGATGAGACATTTGAGATCACCCTGACAGCCCGCGACACGGACATGATCCGCGCCCGTGTAAACGGAAAAACGGTCGATGTTGTCGCTGTGCTCAGCCGCGATAGCGTTCAAATCGCGGTGGGGGCTGAACGCATGACGTTTTCGCGGGTGCGACCGGGGGCGCAGGACGAAACCGTCATTGCCGGAGGACGTGTCAGCGCGCCAATGCCCGGGCTGGTGGTCGATGTCACAGCCCAACCGGGTCAGACCGTGACCAAAGGGGACACACTGGCCGTTTTGGAAGCCATGAAAATGCAACATCAGATCATGGCCGCTGTCGATGGAACAGTTAGCGCTGTGCACATCAAAGCCGGGCAGCAGCTGACCGCGGGTGACGTGATGATCGAGATTGAGGAGACCTGAGTTATGAATTCCGACCTGTGCCGCCAATTGGGCATCGAATTCCCGTTGTTTGCATTTAGCCATTGCCGTGATGTGGTGGCTGCGGTGTCCCGTGCCGGGGGCATGGGCGTGTTTGGGGCGGTGATGTACACGCCCGAACAGCTGCGGACCGAATTGGAGTGGATCGATGCCAATTGCGATGGCAAACCCTATGGTGTGGATCTGATCGTTCCGACCTCAATCCAAAAACAGGGCGCTGAACCCAGTGATGCAGATTTGCTGGCCTCGGTTCCGCAAGAACATGTGGAATTCGCCAATCAGGTGCTGGGGCAATATGGCGTGGCGACCGATGATCTGGATGCGGTGCGCGGCGATCTGTTGATGTTCTCGCACAACATGAACAGCGCTGGCGCACAGGACATGCTGGATGTGGCGTTTTCGTTTCCGATCAAGCTGATTGCAAATGCGCTGGGCACGCCCCCTCCGATCATGATGGAACGCGCCAAGGCCGCCGGTGTTCCTGTCGCTGCATTGGTTGGGGCCAAGAAACACGCGGAACTGCAGGTCGCTGCTGGGGTCGATATCCTTGTCGCGGCGGGTGGCGAGGCGGGCGGTCACTGCGGTGAAATCTCGACCATGGTGTTGGTGCCCGAAGTCGTTTCGGTCGCCAAGGGCACGCCGGTATTGGCCGCTGGTGGTATCGTTACAGGGCAACAAATGGCCGCGGCGATGGCCATGGGGGCTGCGGGCGCTTGGTGCGGGTCTGTCTGGCTCACCACGGCAGAAGGCGAACCGCCACAACAAATCAAGGATAAGATGTTGGCCGCGACCTCGTCCGATACGGTTCGGTCTCGGTCGCGCACCGGCAAAGGGTCGCGACAGCTCAAATCAGCTTGGACGGATGCCTGGGAGGTCAAAGGCCCCAGCCCGCTGCCGATGCCACTGCAGACGCTGGTATCGGAACCGGCCCTGCGCAAGGTCGAAAAGCTGGCGCAGTCCGGCCATGATGGCGCGGCCGAATTGTCGACCTATTGGGTCGGGCAGGGGGTTGGGTTGATGAATCAGGCGACTTCAACCACCGCTGTGGTACAGGATTTTAAACAGGACTACCTTGCCGCCGTGGAACGGCTGATGGCAACGTTGGAGGAATAAATGGAACAGGCGCAGGATTTTCTGGACGAAAGCGAGGCGCTTTATGCGGTGCTTGCAGATGTGCGTGGGGATGGGTGGGATCAGGTCACCCAATTCAAAGGCTGGACCCTGAATGACGTCATGGTGCACCTGCATTTCTGGAACCAAATGGCGGATCTGTCGTTGCAGGACGAAGACGCGTTTGCAGCCAAGGTGGGGGCTGTGATGGGCGGAATCGCCAAGCAAGGATTCCGTGCCACCGAAAACGCAATGGTTTCAGAACGCGGTGAACAGCTGCGCGAAGCATGGCGCAGCCTATATACCGATATGGGCGTGCGCTGGGCGGATCTCGACCCCAAGCGACGGGTGAAATGGGCCGGGCCGGACATGTCGGTACGTTCGTCCATGACGGCGCGGCAGATGGAAACATGGGCGCATGGACAAGAGGTGTTTGATATCCTCGGCGCTGAGCGGCACGAAATGGATCGCATCAAGAACATCGTGGTTCTGGGAGTGAACACCTTTGCCTGGTCTTACAAGGTCAATGGCCGGAAGGTGCCCGAAGTGATGCCGTATATGACATTGGTTGCCCCGTCAGGTGCGATCTGGACCTTTGGCGAACCAAACGACAATGAGATCAACGGATCGGCCGTGGAGTTCGCCCAAGTCATGGCGCAAACGCGAAACGTGACGGACACAGAGCTAAAGCTGGACGGGCCAATTGCCGTCGAATGGATGTCCATTGCTCAGTGCTTTGCTGGTGGCGTTGAGACCCCACCGACCCAAGGAATGCGCCATCGCGTTGCGAACTAAACCAAAGGACGTTGCGTTGCAGAATTGGGACGCGGCGTCACCCAGATTGGCACAAAGCACCGCACGCGATAGCTTGGTTTCAACCTAGATTTCAATGAGGCATGCCATGACGCTCTTTACCCCAACCGCCAGCTGGATCACCGAAGAACACCGGATGTTTGCCGAAATGTCGGGCCGGTTTTACGATGACGAACTGGTTCCCAACATCGACTCGTGGAATGCCAACGGTGTCGTTGATCGCGGCTTTTGGAACAAAGCTGGCGAAGCTGGCATGATGGGCGGAACCATTGCCGAAGAATACGGGGGTGTAGGCGGAGGCATGGGCTTTGATGCCGTGGCGATGTACGAACAAGCTGCGCGGGGCGACAGCGGTTGGGGCTTTGGCATCCAGTCCATTGTGATGCACTACATCAACGGCTACGGCAGCGAAGAGCAAAAGCAAAAATGGTTGCCGAAATTGGTCTCTGGCGAAATGGTCGGTGCAATTGCGATGACCGAACCGGGCACCGGATCCGATTTGCAGGCGGTGCGTACCACCGCTGAAAAAGACGGCAACAGCTACAAAATCAACGGCTCCAAAATCTTTATCACCAACGGTCAGTCTGCTGATCTGGTGATCGTGGTGGCCAAAACGGACAAAACTCTGGGTGCCAAAGGTGTTTCACTGATTGCAATGGAAACCGAAGGAACTGAAGGTTTCCGCCGCGGTAAAAACCTCAAGAAACTGGGGATGAAGGGCAATGATACGGCCGAGCTGTTCTTTGAGGACGTCAAAGTGCCGATGACCAACCTGATTGGTGCCGAAGAGGGTCAAGGCTTCTATCAACTGATGAAGCAGCTGCCATGGGAGCGCTTGACAATCGGATTGATGGCGCTTGGGGCGATTGATTTCGCGATCGCCGAAACCGTGAAGTATACGCAGGAACGCAAGGCGTTCGGGCAGCGCGTAATGGATTTCCAAAACACACGGTTCAAATTGGCAGAGTGCAAAACCAAGGCAGAGTTGCTGCGTAGTTTTGTGAATGACTGCATTGGGCGTTTGGAACAAGGCCAACTGGATGCAACTACGGCCTCGATGGTGAAATATTGGGGGTCCGAAGTTCAGAATGAAATCATGCACGAGTGCCTGCAACTGTTCGGGGGCTATGGGTTCATGATGGAATACCCGATTGCCCGTCTCTATGCAGATGCACGTGTCCAGATGATCTATGGTGGCACCAACGAAGTGATGAAGGAACTCATCGCGCGTTCTATCGACGTTTAACTAATCAAACGGGCACTCCCGCCCGTCGCCAATGTCACTAGCGAGACATTGCCTCCCGTTGGGCCCGGCAGGGCGCGGCAAAGCCGCGCCCTGCCGGGCCCACATCCCGCCGTCCGCAGGACGCAAGGCGAAAAGCCGCGCAGGCAACAGCGCTGAGGCCACTGACTATCCGAAGCTGGGGTCTAGGTCGTCAATCTGTTCCAGTAGCCAGGTATGGAACGTCTCAAAAGCCACCGGCATCGGCCTTGTGCTTGGCCACACCAGAAAATAATCCCCCAATGAGATGCTTTTGCTCTCAAAGGCTCTGATGAGCCGTCCAGAGCTCAATTCGTCTTGGATCAGGTAACTGGGGAGAAGTGCCAAACCCAGCCCGTGGATTGCTGCTGGGATCATTGTGGAAAACTGATCAAACAGCATGCCCTGCAATGCTGGGGGAGAGATTCCCTGTGCTGAAAACCATGACTCCCAAGCGTTCGCCCGGGTATCGAGGTGAAGCAGCGGTGCGTCCAGCAACCATTCGGCCGAGTGTCGGTTTTGGGGGCAAAGGTGCGGTGCGCAAACCGGCACGACCTCTTCGCGCATGATCCGCAACGCATTGACGCCCGGCCAATCGAGACCACCAAAATGGATCGCGGCATCAAAGGGTTCCATGGTGAAATCAAACGGCTTCAACCGCGTGTTCAGGTTGATCGTGACACCGGGGTGCTTACGGGCGAAATCGCTCAGCCGTGGAGCAAGCCAATGCATGGCAAATGCAGGCAAGACGGACAGGTTTAGCGATCCGCCCATTGGATTTGCTTTCAGCTTTAGCGACGCCTGCGCCAACTTCTGGATCGCTGCGCGTGCTTCGATAACATATTCCTGCGCCGCAGGTGTCAGCTGTAGTCGCATCTGATTGCGTTGAATCAGTGCGACATCCAATTGCTCTTCCATCACCTTCAGTTGCCTGCTGATTGCGCTTTGTGTCAGTGACAACTCTTCTGCTGCTGCAGAAGCGCTGCCCAGACGATCTACCGCCTCTAATGCAAGCAGAGAGCTGATGGAGGGCAGGAACCGACGCGGGATATCCATATAACTTTACCTCATACCTTCCTTCCGAATTATCATTCGCTTTCTTTGGATCATAGGGTGATATTGCTCTTGCTGCATAAAGTCAGTCAAAGGACCTATTCCAAAGATGAACACACATACTGAATTCCAACCCGCGGGTCGTCTGAATGGAATCGCCTTGTCCGAGATCGTTCAGATTTCCGAGCGCGCAGCGGAGTTGCGGCGTCAGGGCGTGGATGTCATCGCGCTCAGCACCGGGGAGCCTGACTTTCCAACCCCTGCGCATGTGGTCGAGGCCGCGCATCAGGCCGCGCTGGCGGGACAGACCCGATACACCGCTACCGCAGGGACACCAAATTTACGCGCTGCCGTTGCTGGTCAGGCTGGGGTTGGGACGGAACAGGTGATGATCTCGACCGGAGCAAAACAGGTGCTTGCGAATGCGTTTCTGGCGACGTTGAACCCGGGTGACGAGGTGATCATGGCCGCGCCATTCTGGACCTCTTATGCTGATATGGTGAGACTGGCGGGCGGGGTGGCTGTTGTTCTAACCTGCGACGCGGCCCAGGCGTTCAAGCTTACCCCGGCGCAGTTGGAACAGGCCATCACCCCGCGCACAAGGTGGTTGTTGCTGAACTCTCCGTCCAATCCAACCGGCGCAATTTATTCCGAGGCCGAGCTGCTTGCTCTGGCGGATGTTCTGTCCCGTCACCCACATGTCTGGGTGATCTCGGATGAAATCTATCAACACCTGAGCTATGTGCCCTTTACACCGTTTGCAGAGGCGCTGCCAAAATTGGCGGACCGGGTTCTGACCGTGAATGGTGTGTCCAAAGCGTTTTCTATGACCGGGTGGCGGATCGGATGGGCCATTGGGCCACTGCCCCTAATCAAAGCAATGACCGCCGTTCAGGGGCAGGTTACTTCTGGGACGTGTTCTGTCGCACAGGCGGCGGCTTTGGCCGCAGTCACGGGCCCACAAGGCCTGCTTGCGGATCGTCTGGTCGAACTACGGAGCCGGCGGGATATGATGGTTGACGGCCTGAACGCCGCAGGGCTGGAGTGTCCTGTGCCGGATGGCGCGTTTTATGTCTTTCCGAAGTGCCCGGAAAAAATGCCATCGGATCCGGAGTTCTGCCGACATCTGCTGGATAAGGCGGGAGTTGCGGTTGTTCCCGGGCGGGCTTTTGGCATGCCGGGACATCTACGCTTGTCATTTGCCTACGGGCTGGAAAGCCTGCAGCAAGGATTGGTGCGCATCACCCGCGCGGTAGAAGCTCTGTAACCTGTTTCTGGGCGTTTGCCCTTACTTACATATCTAAAGAAAAGGTCGCCCAATGGATCGCGCCCAGATCGTTCACGAAAACTTCTTGTCTCGCGTGGCTGCCCGGGATTTCCCCGCAGGCGCGGCCCCGCAGATGGGGCTAAGCGCCACCGAGGCTGTGTCATTGTTCCGGGCGCAGGTGCTTAGCCGCGCACTGGACCGTACCAGCCGCGCGATGCAAAAGGCGGGGCAGGGGTTTTACACCATCGGATCGTCGGGTCACGAGGGCATGGCCGCGGTGGCCCATGCCCTGCGCCCAACCGACATCGCCTTTCTGCACTACCGTGACGCCGCGTTTCAGATCGCGCGGGCCGATCAGGTGCCGGGGCAACAGATCGCGTGGGACATGCTGTTGTCCTTTGCCTGCTCGTCCGAGGATCCGACCTCGGGGGGGCGTCACAAGGTATTGGGTTCCAAGGCCCTGACCATCCCACCGCAGACCTCAACCATCGCCAGCCACCTGCCTAAGGCGGTCGGGGCGGCCTATGGTCTGGGGGCTGCGCGTCGTCATGCACCTGAACATCGTGAATTGCCGGAAGATGGTATTGCAATTTGTTCATTTGGGGATGCGTCCGCCAACCACTCTACCGCGCAGGGGGCGATTAATTCAGCGGGATGGACATCGGTGCAATCCGTGCCCCTGCCATTGCTGTTCATCTGCGAAGATAACGGCATCGGCATCTCGACCAAAACCCCCAAAGGGTGGATCGAAACCTCGATGGAGTATCGACCCGGCATAAAGTACTTCCGCGCAAACGGGTTGGATATTTACGAGGCGCATGCGGTTGCTCAAGAGGCAGCCGAATATGTCCGCACACGGCGTAAACCGGCGTTCTTGCATCTGAAAACCGTCCGCCTTTATGGCCACGCAGGGGCGGATGTTCCGACCACCTATCTCAGCAAAGCTGAGGTCGAAAGTGACGAGGCCAATGATCCGCTACTGCACAGCGTGCGCTTGCTGGATCAAGCCGGAGCGCTCAGCCCGGAACAGGCCCTCTCGATTTACCATGACACCTGCGCGCGGGTGGATCGTGTCGCGGCCGAGGCCGTCAAGCGCCCCCACCTGAGCGACGCTAAATCCGTCATGGCCAGCCTCATCCCGCCGAAACGTGACTGTAAGCCCACCAATGGCCCCAGCGACGCAGCCCGTGCCGAAGTCTTCGGCGGCGACATGCGTGCCATGGCCGATCCGCAACCGATGAGCCGGATCATCAATTGGGCCCTGACGGATCTGATGCTGGAACATGGCGAAATCGTCATGATGGGGGAAGACGTTGGTCGCAAAGGTGGCGTATATGGCGTCACACAGAAGCTACAGGCGCGCTTTGGCCCGGACCGGATGATCGATACTTTGCTCGACGAGCAGTCTATTCTAGGGCTGGCGATTGGCATGGCGCACAATGGGTTTATCCCAATCCCCGAAATCCAATTTTTGGCCTATTTGCACAACGCTGAGGATCAGATCCGTGGCGAAGCAGCAACTCTGCCGTTCTTCTCAGACGGTCAATTCACCAACCCAATGGTGCTGCGGATCGCTGGTCTTGGGTATCAAAAAGGATTTGGGGGCCATTTCCACAACGACAACTCGCTGGCTGTCCTGCGCGACATTCCCGGTGTCATCATTGCTTGCCCTTCGACTGGTGCGGATGCGGCCATGATGCTGAGGGAAAGTGTGCGACTGGCGCGCGAAGAACAGCGCGTTGTGGTGTTCTTGGAACCCATTGCCCTCTATCCGATGCGCGATCTGCACAGGGCGCAGGATGCGGGCTGGATGACGACCTATCCGTCGCCAGACCAACGCATCGGTTTGGGTGAGGTTGGCGTGCACGGCGATGGAACCGATCTGGCCATTGTCACCTACGGCAACGGGCATTATCTGTCGAAACAGGCGCTGCCCGAACTCGAAGCCGCCGGTCAAAGCACCCGGGTCATCGACATGCGCTGGCTATCGCCGCTGCCCGCTGAAGCCCTGCTCGAGGCGACAAAAGGCTGCAAACATGTACTGATCGTCGATGAATGTCGCCGCACCGGCAGCCAATCCGAGGCGTTGATGACGCTGTTCGCCGAGCACAGCAATCAACCTACCGCCCGCGTCGTGGCCGAGGATTGCTTTATTGCCACCGGCCCGGCCTATGCCGCGCCGCTCCCCTCCAAAGACGGCATTATTGCCTCCGCGCTTGCATTGACAGGAGCCCGCTCATGACCCGCACCGCTGTTGTGATCTGTCCCGGTCGGGGCACCTATAACAAGACCGAACTGGGGTATCTGCACCGCCATTACGCGGGACGGATGGACATGTTCCGGGAATTCGATGCGATCCGCGCAGAAACCCGGCAAGAACCGGTAACGGCGTTGGATAGTGCAAGCCGGTTTTCAGTTGGAAAATACTCACGCGGGGACGTCGCCTCGCCACTGATCTATTCCGCCTCACTGGCCGATGCACAGGCATTGGCAAATGATATCGAGGTTGTGGCCGTCACCGGCAATTCCATGGGGTGGTACATCGCCTTGGCGGTAGCGGGGGCGGTCAGCCCTGAAAATGGATTTCGCGTCGTCAACACCATGGGCACGTTGATGCAAGAACAGCTGATCGGCGGTCAATTGGTTTATCCGTTTACCGACGTCGACTGGGTCAACGACCCCGCGCGCAAGTCTGCGTTGTTGGGGCAGGTGACTGAGATCAACGCGCGCGAAGGGCACACACTTGCCTTGTCCATTGATCTGGGCGGTATGTTGGTCCTTGCTGGCAACGAAGAAGGGCTCAAGGCGTTTGAGGCAGAAAACCCTGTGGTCCAAGATCGGTTCCCGCTGCGGCTGGCTAATCACGCGGCGTTCCACACCCATTTACAGACCCCTGTTGCGGCGCAAGGCCGGGCCCAGCTCGGCATTGATCTGTTCACACAACCGGACTGCCCCCTGATTGATGGACGCGGTAAAATTTGGTGGCCGGGGGCCAGTGATATCAAAGAACTGTGGGATTATACTTTGGGGCATCAGGTGACCGAGACGTATGACTTCAGCCGCGCCATCCAAACAGCTGCGCGTGAATTTGCGCCTGATCTGTTCATTGTCACCGGTCCCGGCACCACTTTGGGCGGCGCGGTGGCGCAATCTCTGACCTTGGCCAATTGGCAGGGTATGGACAGCAAAGCCGCCTTTCAGTCCGCGCAGACAGCCAATCCCTTCTTGATTTCGATGGGCCGCGATGATCAACGTGGCTTGGTTGTGAAATGAGCGACCAGCCTGCCCCGGTTGGGGCGGGCCCCCTAACTGCACCCCACATTGCTGGCATATCCTGACTCCGAGGACCGAAATTGACTCCTGAAAACGCGCAGAACATTTGGTTCCAAACTTGTGCAGAAAAAGTGACTGCTCCGCCACTGTCGTGGGATGTTTCTGTTGATCTCGTTGTGATCGGCGGTGGGTATTCTGGTGTTGCTGCGGCGTTGCAAGCGGCGCAAAGCGGTGCATCCGTCTGCCTGCTCGAGGCGCAGGAGATCGGGTCTGGCGGATCCGGGCGCAATGTTGGTCTGGCCAATGCTGGTTTATGGTTGCCCTCGGTTGAGATCCGCAAACATCTGGGACAGTCGCAGGGGGATCGCCTTGTGACTCTGCTAGCCGAGGCCCCGAGCCGGGTGTTCGACTTGGTCGCACAGCACGATATTCAATGCGAACCGGTGCGCCAAGGCACCCTGCATTGTGCCCATTCGCCCAAAGGGTTCGCTGACCTGCAAACCCGCCACCGGCAGTTGTCTCAAGATGGCGCACCAGTTGTTTTACTGGATCAGGCCGAAGCCACCCGGCGCACGGGCTCTTCTGCCTTTCATGGTGCGCTGTTTGATCCGCGTGCAGGCACCATTCAGCCGCTTGGATATGTCCGGGGATTGGCGCGCGCGGCCGTGGCCGCCGGAGCGCAATTGCATGCGCGAACCCCAGCACTGAACATCCAGCATGACGGCGGGGTTTGGCAGGTTGAAACCGCTGGCGGCACTGTGCAGGCCAAGGCACTGATACAAGCAACCAATGCCTATCATCAGGATCTGTCAGCCTCTGCGCAGAGATACGTTCCCGTGAACTACTTCCAATATGCCACGGCCCCTTTAGCACAGGGTTTGCGCGACACCATTCTGGCCGGTGGCGAAGGATGCTGGGATACGGGGCTGATTATGACGTCATTTCGCATGGATCAGGCTGGGCGTCTGGTGATTGGTGCGATGGGGAATCTCGACCACATCGCTAGCTTTGCCCACAAGGCTTGGATCAAACGCAAACTGACAGAGCTGTTTCCTGCGCTTGCAGGCCAGCCACTGACGGCTGGCTGGCACGGACGCATCGCGATGACCTCGGATCGCATCCCTAAAATTATTTCGATTGGGCCAAACGCCTTGGCTGTGTTCGGTTATTCGGGGCGGGGCATCGGTCCGGGCACTGTGTTTGGCATGGGCATGGCTGACAGTCTGTTGTCAGGTTCACCGGATCCATTGCCCATCTCTGCGATCCCGACCCACCCTGAAGCCCTGACTGGCGCACGTCAGATATTCTTTGAAACCGGGGCGACCCTGACCCATCTGGTGAAATCCCGCGGGCTTATTTAAAGCTTCGCGATATTTGGGCGGCTGGCCTAGATCCCGTGCGCAAATTGTTGCGCCAACCGTTCAATTCGCTGCCGCAACCAGCGATGCGCGGGGTCTGCATTCGAGCGTTCATGCCAGACAATATAGATCGCGACGGGTTCACAGTGGAATGGCACCGGGGCGTTATCCAACCCAGCCAAGGGTCCCAGCGCCATCAGTGCCGTATCAGTGGAAATCAGGTCACTGCCCTGAATAAACGCCGGGATTGCGTTGAAGTGAGGCAGGGTCAAAACCGGCGCCTTTATCTGGCTCTGATCCACCCCACGCAACACCACCTGCGCACTGCGCCCATCGGCAAAGCGCACCTGAACATGATCGGCCTGACAATACGCGTCCCAAGTTGATGGGGGTGCGCGGTGTCTCGCATCGTAATAGATCCGCATCTCGCTTTGCATCAGACGTTTCTGGAAAATGTCGGGCCCATCGGGGGGCATGGGGGTAAGCATCAGCTGACAGCGGTCGCTGCGCAAAATGGCAGCGTCCGGCACACCCGAAGGCACAAAATCCAACCGCAATCGCAAACCCTCAGACCGGGCCTCTCGCAGCAGCTGGGGAAAAATGAGCTCGCGCTGCAGATCATTTGCAGCGATCTGGAAATGCAAGGCTTCGGCGTTGGGGTCAAAAGGGCGCGCATCGGTTAGCGCCTTGATCCCATCCAGCACCCGCTGCATCGGCTCTTGCAGGGCCACTGCCCGCTCTGTTGGTGTCAGGCCCTGACCCGATCGGACAAACAGCGGATCACCCAGAACCACGCGCAACTTGCCCAACGTGTGACTGACGGCGGATTGGGTCACCCCCAAGCGGTCAGCGGCCTTGGACACTGAAGACTCCTCTAGGATGGTCAGAAAGGTCTTTAAAACCTTGCCATCCAGATCGGTAATATCGAAATTGCTCATGCAATCTATTAATAGGCATGAATGGTTTTTGTGTCGATGGCGCGATATGGCCTGACGAACACGCGAACAGGGGACGCACCATGGGCATGCGCATATTCTCAGATAAGAAAAGACCGGTGCATTTGGGATCGTATCCGTTGGAGCGATTGCAGCGCAGGTCCGGTCTTCCTGATCTGTCGTCAGCACCGGCGCAACAGCAACTCAGCTTTCATCGCCCGGACCAGCCCGACAGCATCGTCAATGCGATGGGCGAATTTCAAGCAATGATGGATGCCATTCGAGATGGGTTGGTGAATCCGGTTCAATCGGAAATTCCAACTGATCCGCAGGAACGTTCGGATCACCTCAAGGCGTTTGGGTATTTCAACGATGCGTCGATGATTGGCATTGGGCCTCTGCCTGAAGCAGCCCTGTTGGAAACGCCTCTGCGCAACCCTGACATTGACCGCTTGGCGCATGCGCTCAAAACCCGTCAGACAAAGACATTGGCGTCAGGCATTGACGTGATCATGGCAGATCTGCGCGATAGCATGCAGGCTGTACCACGTCCCATCGATGGCCACCGTAATGCGATTGTCTTTCTCTACGAACATATGCGCGACCCCAAGGCGGACGAACCGGGCAGCGATTGGATCATGGATGCCCAAGATCACCGAGCCTGTCTGCTGGCCACTGAAAATGCGATGGTCATTGCCAACTACATCCGTCTGTTGGGCTTTGATGCACGGGCGCATACCGCGACTTCGACTGATGTGGATCTTGGAAAACTCGCCGTTTCTGCGGGTCTCGTATCGCTTGAAGAGGGTGATCTTGTCACGCCATGGCTGGGCAAACGCTTTGGCCTTGCGGTAATCACTACAGAGATGGATTTGGCACATGATCAGCCATTGGCCCCTATGGCGGATCAGCCGTGGTTCAAAACTCAAGGCCCCGCATGGTGGCTGGGCGCGGGTTTTGCCAAGAATGCGATGAACCGCGACCCCTACGCGAAACGCCGCTATGTAGACGGCGCGCAGCCGTTCGAGCGGCTGAAACGCGTGGACACCCCCACCACCTATATCGACGAAGAAAACGTCGCACGCGTTCCCAAGCGCGCCGATATGTTCGCCCGGGCACAGTTTGGTGACATGGGCAAGACGCTGCAAGATGGGGCAAAGGGCGGTCACTACGTGCGCAAAGCCGCGCCCAGTTTTGCCCAACGCCGCGCGCTGGGGGCCTTCGTGCTGTTGCAAGATGGTGAAACGGCCGACGGCACCCGCCCTGGTGACGCGCAACGCAATGCCGATAACCTCAAAGCGGCCAGCTACTTCCTAGGTGCGGACGCTGCGGGCCTGAGCCGATGTCCGGATTGGTCTTGGTATTCGCATGACGCCACCGGCGAGGAAATCGTGCCACCTCACGACCAAGCCATCAGCATGATCATTGATCAGGGCTATGAAACCATGGAGGGGTCCAGCGGCGACGACTGGATCGCGGTTAGTCAATCCATGCGCGCATATCTGCGGTTTTCGCTGTTGGGCGGCGTGATGGCGCAACAAATCCGCAATCTTGGTTACAAAGCTAAGGCCCACACAGTGATGGATGGCGAGGTCCTGCAACCGCCCTTGCTATTGCTGAGCGGATTGGGCGAGGTCAGCCGCATCGGCGAGGTGATCTTGAACCCATACCTTGGCCCACGCTTGAAATCGGGTGCCGTGACCACCGACATGCCAATGGCCCACGACAGGCCAATCGATTTTGGCCTGCAAAAATTCTGCGAGAGCTGCAACAAATGCGCCCGTGAGTGTCCATCGGGCGCAATCACCGCAGGCCCCAAGCGCATGTTCAACGGATACGAGATCTGGAAATCCGACAGCCAGAAATGCGCCACCTATCGGATTACTACGCCCGGCGGCGCGATGTGTGGGCGATGCATGAAAACCTGCCCATGGAACCTCGAAGGGATCTTTGCAGAAAAACCGTTTCGCTGGGCCGCGATGAACATCCCTTCAGCCGCGCCTGTGCTGGCCAAACTGGATGATGCGGTGGGCCACGGCGAATTGAATGACGTCAAAAAGTGGTGGTGGGATATCGAACTGGACCAGGATGGGGCTTACCGTCCGACCAAACACCCCTTGAACCGGCGTGGCCTGCAACGGGATCTGGATCTGAAGTTCGAGGATCAGACCCTTGCGGTCTATCCCGCGCCGCTGGCCCCGCACCCTTGGCCCTATCCTTTTGCGATGGACCGCGAGGCAGGGATCGCTGCCTATGAAAACATGATCAGCGCCGAGGAATATCAAGCCCGCAAGGCGGCGGGCGATTTGTCGGTCGTGCACCGCTATCAGATTTCTGGCGATGCGCCGGTGATCCGGGTTGAGCTGTCCAAGGTCGATCAGATGACCGCAGACGTCACCAAATATGAATTCTCATCGTTGGATGGTAGCCCCTTGCCGAACTGGACCGCTGGGGCGCATCTCGATATCCTTGTGGCACCTGAATTCCTGCGCCAATATTCGATGTCGGGCAACCCAACGGATCGTTCCACCTATCAGATCGGAGTGCTGCGCGAGGATGAGGGGCGCGGTGGCTCGGCCCTATTGCATCGCATTTTTGATGAGGGGCGCAAGGTCTTCGTCTCGAAACCCATCAACCATTTCGAACTGGATGAAACAGCTACCAAAACTTTTCTCATGGGAGGCGGGATCGGCATCACGCCCATGATCGCCTTTGCACACCGCCTGCATGATCTGGGGGCGGACTTTGAGCTGCATTATTCCGCCAGCACCCGTGCCGGGGCTGGGTATCTGGACGATCTGGCCACCATGCCATGGGTGGATCGGGTGCATCTGCATTTCTCGGACGAAGGCACCCGTGCGGATCTGAACGCCGTCATGGCCGGGTATCAGAGCGGTTGGCACGTCTACACCTGTGGCCCTGATCGGTTCATGGACGGCGTGATGCAGGCCGCTGAACAACAGGGCTTCCCCGAAGAGGCGAGGCATCTGGAGTATTTCTCGGTTCCTGAGCAGCCAGAGCATGAGAACCACGCATTCACGTTGAAGCTGGCCAAATCTGGGCGCGAACTGACCGTGCCCGCGGACAAAGACGCCGCCGAGGTGCTGAATGCAGCTGGCATTCAGGTGGATGTGAAATGTGCCGACGGCATCTGCGGGGTCTGCAAATGTGGCTTGCTTGCGGGCGAGGTGGAACACCGCGATTTTGTGCTGTCAAACAAGCAACGTGAGGGGGCAATCATCCTGTGCCAAAGTCGCGCGGCCAAAGCAGACGACGTGATTGAAATCGACCTATGATCCAGATCACCGCGAGCGGAAGGGCAGACAACTTTGATTGTTACGTCATTTGCTAACCTGAAGTGGAAAACCAGACCTATGGGTTCGCTGCAGCGAACGCTTCGATTGAGCCCAAATTGATTGATTTCTGCAACGTATCGAGTGTCTGCAAGGTCGCGAATTGTGGGATAGGCAGATCGTTAGGTTACTTTAAAATTGGCATACCTCGAAAAACCTTGGTGTCATGATTTGATACACTGGATCGGCGTTAACCTGACCCAGATTTAAGGTTCATTCGCTTTTGGAAAGCCGGGAATTCTCCCCGAGCAGGGGCTATTGCACGATTTCTTCCAGCCGCTTTGCACCGGCACGCACCGTATCTATCGATAGCGTGAGATCATCTAAATCGTGTCGCAGGATTGGGGCATGGATCGATAGGGTGGTAAGTAAACGTCCGTGATCGTCACAGATTGGGACAGCTACAGCTGCCATCCCCTCCATGAACTCTTGATTATCAGTTGCGAACCCACGCTCGCGGGTTTCAGCAAGCTCAGTCATCAATTGTTCCGGTTTAACAATTGAGCGAGAAGTTTTCTGTTCCAGCTGCATGGATTGCAACAGGCGTTGCAATTTGTCGGGCGGCATTGAAGAGAGGTACATCTTACCGCTTGCGGTGCAATGAAACGGAACCCGTGTTCCGACGGGTAACTGGATACGCAGCGGCCAGTGCGTTTCGACACGGTCAAGGTAGACCATGCCGTAACGACCTGGCGCCGCTAGATTGCACGTCTCACCGATCTCTTCAGCAAGCTTTTTAAGGACCAGCAATCGCTCTGTCCGTACGCGTTGCGATGATAACGCATTGGCTGAAAGCTTGCGCAAACGCGATCCTGGACCGAACGAACGGCCATCAAGATCGCGTTGCAAAAATCCTTCTTCTTCAGCTGTTGCCAAAATCCGATGGACGGTTGGTTTAGGCAGGCCAAGGGCTGCGCTAAGGGCGCTAGGTGAAACAGGCGCGCCCTCTTGCGCGATCTGCTCCACCAGCAATAACAGACGCAAGTTCGTTGGAATGTGGCCCTTGTTATCGTCTGTCATGTCGTCCCTTTATCGATTTGGCAGTAGCCAAAGTGCGAGTTCAGGTGTCAGCGCCACGACTATCCAAACCGCGATCAGCGAAATGAGGTACAATGATGAATACCGCAAGAGACGGAAGTAGGGGACGCCCGTCACACCTGAAGCCACATAAAGGTTGAGGCCATAGGGGGGGGTGATGAAGCCGATTGAGGCACCAACAAGGAAGATAACAGAGAAGTGGATAGGATCGACACCAACTGTTGCTGTGATCGGCGCAAGGATCGGTGCCAGGATGATAGTCACAGGAAGCGATTCAAGGATCATTCCAGCGACAAAAACCATGGCCATTGCCGTGAACAGAACAGGGTAATAGCCGCCCATGCTTGTCACGAAATTGCCGATTGTATCTTGCGCGCCCATTGCCGACAGTACCTGTTGCATAACAACCGATACCGCGATGAGTGGCGCAAGGATGCCTGTAATTTGCGCGGAACGTACGACGATAGATGGGATTTCGAATGGGGTGAACCCTTCGACAACGAACATGGATGACACGGATTTGTCCGCAACCGGCGTATCCGCATCAGTGCCCATGATCTTGTTCATCGGATAAGACAAAAGGCCGACGATGATACAGAAACCAACGGTCACACCTGCCGCCTCTGTCGGTGAAAACTTACCCGTGTAAATGCCCCAAAGGACAAGCCCAATCGCGAAGAATCCCAACCATGCGCCAATTGCTGTCTTCATAACGCGCTCAAACGACAGTTTGATCAGGTAACCCCAACCGTTGATCGAGCAGATGATGAAACACGTGACCATCATACCGACAACCATCAATGTGCCGGGAATAATACCAGCGACGAATAGGTCCGAGATCGGCAGGTTCATCAAGAAGCCGTAGACGATGAAGATGATCGACGGCGGTATGATGATCCCAACCGTACCACCAGCCGCAGCTGTTGCGGCCGAGAAACGCTCGTCATAGCCGCCTTTGACCATTTCGGGATGCAACATCGAACCGATGGTCGCTGTCGTTGCTGAGTTAGAACCAGAGATCGCGGCGAACAAGCCACATGCACCAATTGCTGCCATGGCAAGACCGCCACGTAGCCAACCAAGACAGGAATAGGCAAAATCAGAAAGCCGTCGTGCGATGCCGGATTTGTTGATCAAATCACCGGTGAGGATGAACAACGGCATGGCCAAGAGGGCAAAGCCCTTGTTGAATACGTTCAGCATTTCAGCGCCGGTATTGTCTAACGGCAAGCCAATTACAAAACTACATCCAACGACCCAATAAAAGATGACGAGTAGGACCGGCGTGCCGAGCATGAAGAGCACGGTGACAGTCAGTGAAATCAACGTAATGATTGTACTATCAGCCATTAGACGTCCCCCCCGATTACAGCCTGCTTGATCAAGGGTTCGCCCTTGCGATAATTGGACCAGTCCTCAAATAAGTTTTCGAGAACGCGACCGGCCATCAAGATAAAGGCGATTGGAATTGTGATTAGGAACCACCACTGCATGGTGTTGTCGGTCCCGAGTACGATCTGAAAGTTTGAATAGGACCGAACAACTTCGCGCGACACAGTTGTCACGATCACGATGCAGAAGATCATCCAAAGCACGGCATCCAAACTGAGGGCTGCAATTTGGCCCTTAGGTGAGAATTTCGTGCGAAACTCATTAAAACTCAGATGCGTGCGCAAGCGGACATTAAACGAACACCCGTACCAAGCCATGATCATGAAAATGAGCGGGGGTATTGTCGTCGACCAAGCGGGTTGGCCACTGAGTAGAAAACGTTGAATCACGCCAAAGAAAATGATCGCGGCCATGATGATGTAGGACCAAACGACGATTGTGCGTTCAAGGTTTCTTTCAAGCCATGGGCTAGCCTTGTAAAGGTAGTAGACCAAGAAACCGCCTACCAACGTGACCGTTGTGAATACGATCCAAGCGGCGTTGGATCTATATGCGTTTACAACTTGGAAATCGATGTCGCCACTTAACGTCTTCGAGACGATAGTCGCTGCGTCAGCCCAAATAGACATCACGCTCTCTCCCAGATTTATTGATTGCCACCACTAAGCGATGGCCCTGTAATATGAAAAGGGCCGGTCCAAGTTTCCCTTCGGACCGGCCCAATTTAGTCAGCTAGCTGGGGGCTATTAGCCCTTCCACCAACGACGTGGCTCAACGTTTTCAGGCAGCGTGTCCTTGTCAATTGTGCGGACTTCGTCATAGATTTCCTGATAGGTGTCGTGCCCGCCGGACCAACCGTTGATCCGCTCACGCCATTCCTCCCACAACTGCGGTTGGAATTCTGGTGAACACATTTCTTCTGCTTTGCGGATTTCTGCATCCGACAAGAACGCGTTGCGCACGTTGTTCTGTGCAAAGATTGTATCAGGCAACATTGGGTCAGACATACCAACGGTTTTCACCAATGCCGCTTCGTTTGCCGCTTGAACGTGCGTTTGCGCCCAATAGGACGATTCCATCACAGCGTCCTGAAGTTCACCACCAAGGCTATCAAACACTGACGCGCTCATCGCAGTGTGCTCTGTGCCACAGAAGAAGTTCAGGTGAACTGACTGGGACACCACTGGTGACATGTTGGCATAGGCCACCGCAGACGCCCAAGTTTCAGCGCCATCAATGAGGCCTTGCTTGAGGCCATCAAGTGTTTCTTCCCAAGCAACCGGAACCGGGTTCAGGTTCAACGCCTTCATGGCGATACGGCCAAGTTGTGTGCCTGTGACGCGGTTCTTTGTCCCGAACAATTGTTCGATAGAAGTAACCGTTGGCTTATCTTCCCAAGCAAGACCTAGCTGAATGCCACGCAGTTCCGCATGGCTGAAGAGGAACTTCAAGCCATGGTTCTTTTCATAGGGGTCACGCAAGAGTTCTTGTGATTTTGGAGAGTAAAGGAAGTGGTACTGATCGGCACGGTTACGGAACATATATGCGTAATCGAGCACGTTCAGATATGGTGCACCGCCTGCTGAGTTCTGTGTCGAAGCCGCATAGATATCAACGATACCTTGCTGTGTTTTTTCAACGCAGGATGTCTGACCACAAATCTGATTGTTGCCGATGAACTCAACGCGGATTTCACCGTCAGTCCGTGATTCAAGATCGCGTGCAAATTCAAGTGCGCCAGCGCGTTCGATCAAAAGGTTTTGCGGGTTAAAACCAGCAGCTCCGAACTTCAAAGTGAACTTTGCGTCTTTGGCGAAGCGACGGTCGTACGTTGATTCTGCAGCAGCCGCGAGATTCGCGGTTGTCATTGCGCCACCAAATGCACCAGCAGCAAGGAGCGTCGAGCTCATGCCGTAAGTACCTGCGACTTTGAAGAAATCTCTCCTCGAGACACCCTTAATTCTATTGTTGATTGTCATTGTCTTCTCCCATTTTCTCAATTATTGAGACTTTTCTTATCAAAAAAGGCTAGTTTAGCTTGGAGCTTTTGGCTAGTGTTTTTTTTCAAAAGATGAGGAATGTCCTCATAATTGTGGATATTGAGATGGTTGGAACTGGCTCAGCAGGTCGCGTTTTGGCCAACAGGCTAAGTGCCGATCCCAATGTAAAAGCCGTGCTTTTAGAAGCCGGACCAGTGGGCTGTAATCCTTGGATCCGTAATCCAAATTTGGATTTGTGCAATAAGACCGAACCAGACGCTGGTCTAAATGGACATGCTACCGCTGTTATAAAGAACAGAAAGTAACGAGCGCGGTGCAGACGAGTTGCTTGGCGCCCAAGGCAGCAGGATAAGAATTCAACCCCGACTATAGCGGTGCGGATCAAGAGGGCGTCGGATTCTTTCAACTCACTTTGTAATAGGGTCGGCGTTGTTCTTGAGCCGGTGCGTTTCTAAATGCAATCAAGTCACACAAAACCTGAGGGCAATCGCTCCAGCGCCGGTCGAGAAATCTTAGTCTGGTGGCTCGGGTAATGCGCCAGAACTGCTCAGGTTCCGATCAGGGCTGAAGACAATGGCAGCAACCATTGCGAAGGGATTCATGAAAACCCATGATGACGAGACACCTGACACCTATTCCACGTTCAACCGCTTTCAGCCGAAAAACCCGGAAAAGGTGCGTACCGCATTCAAGGGTCGCTTTAGGTCAAATAGTCTTGATATTTTGGCCAGTTTTGTGTCACACGGCCCCCAGCTAGCATTCACAAAGCCTAGAGTGTCGCGCTAAGTTTGCGCGATGATGACACACCAGATCAGGTTGGTTTCAGGCCCAAAATCTCACGTGCCTGCGCCGGTGTTGCCACTGGGCGTTCGTATTTTTCGCAAAGATCAGCGGCCCGCGCGATCAATGCCGCGTTTGACAGGGCAAGGGTGTTCTTGTCGATGCGGATGTTATCCTCAAGACCAGCGCGTGTGTGACCGCCATTGGCAATTGCCCATTCGTTGACGATCAACTGGTTTGGTCCAATCCCGGCGGCGCACCATTCCGCGTTTGGAGCGCGTTCATGCATGATCTTGGCATAGAAATCAAAGACTTCTTTGTCCGCAGGCATAGCGTTTTTCACACCCATCACGAACTGCACATACAGCTTACCAAACAGCAACCCTTGTTCGCTCATCCGGATCGCGTGCAAAATGTGGCTCAGGTCAAAGGCTTCGATCTCGGGCGTGATCTCATACTTGACCATTTCCGCCGAAAGCCACGCCACCAAATCGGGCGAATTCTCATAAACGCGCGTTGGAAAATTGTTGGACCCAACCGACAATGAGGCCATGTCCGGTTTTAGGGGCAACATGCCACCACGATCGCGTCCTGCACCAGACCGCCCACCGGTTGAGAACTGAATGATCACGCCGGGGCAGTGCTTCTCCAGACCTTCCTTGAGCTGGGCAAACCGATCCGGGTCGGATGTCGGGGTTTCATCATCGTTG
The DNA here is from genome assembly GCF_040365955.1 of Phaeobacter sp. NW0010-22. Lineage (NCBI taxonomy): Bacteria > Pseudomonadati > Pseudomonadota > Alphaproteobacteria > Rhodobacterales > Roseobacteraceae > Phaeobacter > Phaeobacter sp. NW0010-22. The sequence continues at coordinate 108,930 of NZ_BAABWT010000010.1, read as the reverse complement.
CGCACGTGGGCGTGGATAATCGACGCGCCTGCCTCGACCGCTGCATGGCTGCTTTCGACTTGCTGTGAGATGGTCACAGGCACATTCGGGTTATCCGCCGTGGTCGGAACGGACCCAGTGATGGCGCAGCACAAAATGCAAGGTTTGGACATAAGCGGGCTCCTGATTTCGATAGGAACAAGTCATCCCCCTGAAGCCGGGGGATGTCAATTTGATTGCGCTGGTGCGTCTCAGTACAGCGGCTGGCCCTCGACCGTGATACGATGCATCAACCGCTGCGCACCGTGATAATCGGCCACCGCATAATGCTGCACCAAGCGATTGTCCCAGATTGCGACGCTGCCGGGTTTCCATTGGAACCGAAAGGCAAACGCGGGTTGGGTGCAGTAGTCATACAAGTAATCCAAAAGCGGCTGGCTTTCTGCCTTGGTCCAGCCCTCGAAGTGTGTGGTGAAATCCCCGTTCACATACAGCGCCTTTTCACCGGTCTGTGGGTGGTGAATGACCACCGGATGCAGCACCGGTTTTGTGACACCGTCATCCGTCAAACGCCCATCCTTGGGGCTGTCACTGAACGAGGCATCTGAATGCCAGGCCTTCAAATTTTCCAGCATGGCCTTTAACCCATCTGACAAGTGCGCATAGGCGGCAGTCTGTGACGCAAACAGCGTATCTCCACCAAAGGGCGGCAATTCCTGCGCCACAAGGATCGAGCACATCGCGGGCGCTGTGTCGTAGGAATGATCGGTGTGCCAAGACCCGCCAATAACGTATTTCTGATCCGCTTCGGTGCGCACCTCAGCGATGTTTGGGTGGGAGGCAACGGGGGTAAAGAACCGATTTACGTCGATGGTCCCAAAGCGTTCTGCCAGCGCGATTTGATCCTCGGGTGAGACACCCTGATCCCGAAAAAACACGACACCATGGGTGAACAGGGCATCCCGTATCACCTGAAACCCGGCGTCATCCAATCCGCTAAGCGACAGGCCCGAAATCTCTGCCCCTACATAGCCTGCGACCTGCTTAACGGTCATTTCAGTCATCCCGATTCCTCCTCGGAATGACTGTTTCTGAATTTCCGTGTTGGGTCGAGTCAGTTGATGACAGCCGTCGCTTCAATCTCTAGCAACGCGTCGTCCTCGACCAATCCGGCCACAACCACCATCGCCATTGCCGGAAAATGCCGGCCCAGAATTCTGCGATACACGGCGCCGATTTCTCCCTGACGGGCTAGGTATTCTTTCTTGTCCGTTACGTACCACGTCAACCGGGTGATGTGTCCTGCCTGGCCCCCGGCGGCCTCGACGACATCCATGATATTGCGCAGCGTCTGCTCCATTTGACCGATGAAGTCATGGGTTTCAAACACCTGCTCTGCGTTCCAGCCAATCTGACCGCCAACATACAACTGCCCGTCTTTTGTCAGCACTCCGTTGGCATAGCCTTTGGCGGGGGCCCAACCGTTGGGTTGAATAATTTGATGAGTCATACTGCTCTCCGTTCAGTGCAGATCAGGGCGCAGGCGAAAGCGCTGAATCTTGCCGGTTTGTGTCTTGGGCAGCGCGTCGATGAATTTGACGCTGCGCGGGTATTTGTAGGGGGCGATGGTCGCTTTGACGTGATCCTGAAGGGTCTTGATCATCAGATCGCTGGGCGTCTCGCCCTCATTCAGCACCACATGCGCCTCAACGATATGGCCACGCGCCTCATCGGGGGCAGCGATCACGCCGCATTCGCTGACCGCCGGATGGGCCAGCAGTGCAGCTTCGACCTCGGGGCCAGCGATGTTGTAACCGGACGAAACGATCATGTCGTCGTTACGGGCCGCAAAATGCAGATAGCCGTCTTCGTCCATCACAAAGGCATCACCAGTGACGTTCCAGCCGTCTTTGACGTATACGCCCTGCCGATCATCCGCCAGATACCGGCACCCGGTTGGGCCGCGCACCGCCAGTTTGCCAACCTCGCCCGGCGGCAATTCGCGCCCTTCGTCGTCCAGAATACGCACCTCATATCCACTGACGGGCTTGCCGGTGCAGGCGGGGCGGTGATCGTCAAACCGGTTTGAGATAAATATATGCAGCATCTCAGTCGCGCCGATACCATCCAACATTGGCTTGCCGGTCTGTTCGATCCAGGCGTCATAGACCGGGGCAGGCAGGGTTTCCCCTGCGGACACCGCCGCGCGCAGCGATGACAGATCGGCCCCATCCTCCATCGCTTGCAGCATGAACCGATACGCTGTGGGCGCAGTAAAACACACGGTCGCTTTGTATTGCTGAATGATTTCAACCATGTTTGGCGGGCTGGCCTGTTCCAACAGGGTCGCCGCCGCGCCGAACCGCAAGGGGAATACGGCCAAGCCGCCCAGGCCAAAGGTGAACGCAAGTGGGGGGGAGCCAATGAACACGTCGTCTTCGGTCACGCCCAAAACCTCTTGGGCATAGCCATCGGCAATGATCAGCAGATCGCGGTGAAAATGCATCGTCGCCTTGGGGTCGCCCGTGGTGCCCGAGGTGAATCCGAGCAACGCCACATCATCACGGCCCGTGTCGACCGCATCAAAGCGCACGGGTTTTTCCAACGCCAAGCGATCGAGTTCGGCGTCGTGGTTCGATGTGCCGTCGAAGCCAACGACTGATTTCAGGAATTTGGACTCTTTGGCGCATTTGACCATGTCCTCCATTAACCGGGTGTCGCACAGCGCATGGGTGATTTCGGCCTTGTCGATGATTGCACCCAGTTCGCCTGAGCGCAGCATTGGCATGGTGTTCACCACTACCGCACCAGCTTTGGTCGCCGCCAACCAGCAGGCCACCATCGCCGGGTTGTTTGCAGACCGGATCAATACCCGGTTGCCCGGTTTCACACCCAAATCTTCGACCAGCACATGGGCCAGTCGGTTGGTCCAGTCGGATAGCTCTTTGTAGGTGCGTCGCCGCCCGTTGCCGATCAGGGCGGTGTGATCGCCAAAGCCTTTGCCAACCATGGCATCGGTCAGTTCGACACCGACATTGACGTGATCGGGGTAGTCAAACCCCTCCATCAGGAATTCTGGCCACATCTCGGGTGCGGGCAGATTATCCCGCGAAAATGTATCTGTATGCGCTGTTGGTCCCAGCATGATCAGTTCCCTCCCAGAAACGCTCCCATCGTTTGACGCGCGATCACAACGCGCTGCACATCCGATGCGCCCTCGTAAATGCGCAGGGCGCGGATATCACGGTACAGCTCCTCTACCTTCTGCCCGTGTTTCACGCCGTCACCGCCGTGCAATTGCACCGCCTTGTCGATGACGTGCTGCGCCTGATCGGTGGAAAACAGCTTGGCCATCGCGGCCTCGCGACTGACCCGCGCCGCGCCTGAATCCTTGGTCCAGGCTGCGCGATAGACCAGCAAAGCCGCCGCATCGACGTCCAGCGCCATATCCGCGATGTGGCCCTGCACCATCTGCAGCTCAAACAGGGGTGCGCCCTGTACCTGACGGTCATTGACCCGAAACAGCGCCTCGTCCAGCGCGCGTCGGGCAAAGCCCAACGCCGCCGCCGCCACCGTTGTGCGGAACACGTCCAACGTCGCCATCGCCACCTTAAACCCTTGCCCAGCAGCCCCCAATAGGGCCGATTTGGGCACCCGCACATCGGTGAACCGCAGGGTCGCCAAGGGATGTGGCGCAATAACCTGCAACCGTTCAACCACCTCAAATCCCGGCAACCCAGCAGGCAGCACAAAGGCGCTCAGTCCCTTAGCACCGGGCGCTTCGCCGGTGCGTGCAAACAGAGTGTAAACATCCGCGATGCCACCGTTTGAGATCCAGGTTTTCTCACCGTTCAGAATGTAATCGTCACCATCTAATGTTGCCGTCATGGTCGAATTCGCAACATCCGATCCCGACTGTGGCTCCGTCAGCGCAAAAGCAGAAATCGCCTGACCACTGCGGGTCAGCGGCAACCACTCTGTTTTTTGTTCCTCGGCCCCGAACAGCGAAATCGCTCCGGTTCCAAGACCCTGCATTGCAAATGAGAAATCCGCCAACCCGTCATGACGCGCCAAAGTCTCACGGATCAGGCACAGGGTGCGCACATCCAGCGTGTCCCCGGCTGTGGGCTGCAACCATCCAGCAGAACCCAGATCCGCCACCAACTTGCGACAGGCCGCATCGATATCTGAGTGATCAACACTCAGGTTGTCCGCGCACCATGTATCCAGAGCGGCCGCCAGTTCGCGGTGACGGTCCTCAAAAAACGGCCACTGTAAAAAACTCCGATCAGGCATGTATCAATCCCCTTCGAAAACAGGGCGCTGCTTGGCCACAAACGCATTATACGCCCGCTCGAAATCAGCAGTTTGCATACAGATCGCCTGTGCCTGCGCTTCGGCCTCGATCGCCTGTTCGATTGACATAGACCATTCCTGCGCCAGCATCGTTTTGGTCATCATGTTGCCAAAGTTTGGCCCCGCCGCGATCTGCTCTGCCAGTTTCAGCGCCGCTTCGTCCAGCTCCTCTGCTGGTACAACCCGATTGTGAAAGCCCCATGCCGACCCTTCATCCGCCGACATAGACCGCCCAGTGTACAGCAATTCAGCTGCACGGCCCTGACCGATGATACGGGGCAGGATGGCGCAGGCGCCCATGTCACAGCCTGCTAAACCAACGCGTGTGAACAGGAATGCGACCTTGGCCTCGGGCGTTGCGATCCGCAGGTCAGCGGCCATCGCGATGATCGCCCCGGCGCCAACACAAATCCCATCAATCGCCGCAATCACCGGCTTGCCGCAGTTCACGATGGCTTTGACCAAATCGCCAGTCATCCGGGTGAACGCCAAAAGCTCTTTCATGCTCATGCGGGTCAGGGGGCCGATGATATCATGCACATCGCCGCCAGAACTAAAGTTTCCGCCGTTCGAGGCAAACACAACAGCGTTCACATCGTCATTGTACACCAGATCACGGAACCAGTCGCGCAGCTCGGCATAACTATCGAATGTCAGCGGATTCTTCCGCTCAGGGCGGTCCAGTGCGATGGTGGCAATCCCATCCTCAATCTTGCACAAAAAATGCGTTGTCTCGGCGCTCATTGCGCTCCCTCCCTCAAAATTCTATCCAATTGTTCTGTCATGCCTGTGGCCTCCTCCGGCCCCAGCGCACCCAGCAATTCATCCACCCAATGTTCATGTTCCGATGCTTGGCGTGCGAACTCCTCGGCGCCTTTGCGGGTCAGGCGCACGCGGGATGCGCGGCGATCCCCCGGCACGGCTTCGCGCAGGGCAAAACCGTCTTCGACCAGCCGTTCAACGATGCCAGTCACATTGCCGTTCGACACCCGCAGCAGCCCCGACAGTTCACTCATCTTCAATCCGTCAGCATATTGGCTCAGCGCGGCCATCACATCGAACCGGGGCAGGGTGGTGCCAAATTCGGTCCGCAGGTTTTCGCGCAGGTCAGCTTCGACCAGTCGGGTCGCTTTGAGCAGTTTTAGCCACAGCCGCAGCCGCGTTTTGCTGGTCGGTTCAGACAGGGGGGTAGGGTCAGCGGATGTCATATTTCGCCTCCGGATAGGGTCAGAGTGTGGCCATTGACCGAGCGTGCCGCATCAGAACAGAGCCACAACGCCGTGCCCGCCACCTCGTCCGTTTGGATGAACCGTTTCTGCGGGTTGTTCTTGTACAGCGACTTGGCGGCCTGTTCCGGGCTCATGCCGGTTTTGTCCACGATGTTCTGGATCGAGCGTTCCAACAAGGGGGTCTCGATGAAACCGGGGCAGATCGCGTTGACGGTGATGCCGCTCGCGCCCAGTTCCAAGGCCAAAGCACGGGTCAGTCCGACCACCCCATGCTTGGCCGCCACATAGCCAGACACATAGGGGTACCCTTTCAGTCCGGCGGTCGAGGCCACGGCGATCATCCGGCCCCAATCGTTGGATTTCATATCCGGCAGCGCCGCCTGCCATGTGTTCACCACGCCCATCAGGTTGACCGACAGCATCGCGGTTAGATCATCGGCGGTCATTTTGGCAAAGGGCACGCTTTCTGCCGCGCCTGCGTTGGCGATCACCACATCGACGGGGCCATTCAGCCCACGGGCTTGGCGAAAGGCGTCATTGACGGCCTCGCCGTCGGTCACGTCACAGGTGACCCAACCGATGAATTTGTGCTGTTTGGCCACCTGCTTCAGCGGCGCTTCGCGGCGTCCCATGATCGTGACCTTGGCGCCGGCATGGGCCATGACCTCGGCCATTTCGGCCCCAACGCCACTGCCGCCACCGGTGATTACCACATGTTTGCCGTCCATACTCACGCCCGGATCTCCGCCTCAGCTTCGCGATCGGCCAAACGCCAGGCCTGATCGCGTCCGGCCAGATAGGGCAGAGGCCAGTCGGCGGCGCGGTCGCCAATGCGCGCGGCTTCGTGCAGTGTCCAGTAAGGGTCTGCCAGATGCGGACGTCCGACACAGATCAGATCGGCGCGCCCCGCCATCAGGATAGAATTGGCGTGATCTGCTTCATAGATGTTGCCAACGGCCATGGTGGCAATACCCGCCTCATTGCGGATACGGTCCGAAAAGGGTGTCTGGAACATGCGGCCATAGACCGGCTGCCCCTGAGTGGTGGTCTGCCCGGCGGATACGTCGATGATATCGGCGCCCGCATCGCGGAACATTGCTGCGATCTGCACGGCCTCTTCCGGGGTGACGCCATCGTCGCCCATCCAATCGTTGGCCGAGATCCGCACCGACATAGGCTTGGCCGCAGGCCAGACGGCACGCATGGCGGCAAACACTTCCAACGGATACCGCATCCGGTTTTCCAGTGATCCGCCGTATTCATCGCCGCGCACGTTCGAGACTGGTGAGATGAACGACGACACCAGATAGCCGTGCGCCGCGTGTAGTTCGATCATATCAAATCCGGCGCGCCCGGCCATCTCGGCCGCCGCCACAAACTGATCCCGCACGGTGTCCATATCCGCACGGGTCATTTCCCGCGGGGTCTGGTTCGCATCCGCCCACGGCAGGGCCGAGGCTGACATCAGCTCCCAATTGCCGTCTTTTAGGGGGGCGTCCATGATCTCCCACCCCACCTGGGTCGACCCCTTGCGCCCGGAATGCCCGATCTGACAACAGATCTTTGCATTCGAATGCTGATGCACAAAATGGGTCAACCGGGCCCACTCTGCCTCATGTTCCGGCGCATAGAGCCCCGGACAGCCCGGCGTGATCCGTCCCACGGCGGAAACACAGGTCATTTCGGTATAGACCAGACCCGCACCGCCTTTGGCGCGCTCGCCGTAATGCACCAGATGCCAGTCTGTCGGGGTGCCGTTTTCGGCTTTGTACTGCGCCATGGGGGACACAACGATCCGGTTCTGCAACGCCATGTCACGCAGTTGGTAGGGTGCAAACATCGGCGCGCGGACGGGGGATGACGCACCCCCCGACCGGGTCTGAAACCAACCTTCGGCTGACTTGAGCCATTCTGCATCTCGCAATCGCAAATTCTCGTGGCTAATGCGCTGAGATCGGGTCAGCAGGGAATAGTTGAACTGCACCGGATCCATATCCAGATAGCGTTCGACCTGCTCAAACCATTCCAGCGAATTGCGCGCTGCGGATTGAAGGCGCAGCACGTCCAAACGGCGTTCGTCCTGATACCGAACAAAAGCCTGTTCTAAGTTAGGTTCCGAATGCAGGAACGTCGCCAGCGAGATCGCACTGTCAAAGGCCAGACGTGACCCGGACCCGATCGAGAAATGCGCCGTCGCTGCGGCATCCCCCATCAGAACCACATTCTCGTGGTGCCATTTCTCACACAGCACGCGGGGGAAATTGATCCAGACTGCAGACCCGCGCAAATGCGTCGCGTTGGAAATCAGCGCATGGCCATCCAGATGATCTGCAAAAATCCGCTCGCAAGTGGCGATGTTGTCCTCTTTGGACATATGCTCAAAGCCAAAGGCATCCCATGTCTCTTGACTGCATTCCACGATGACAGTCGCTGTTTCATCATCGAATTGATAGGCGTGCACCCAGACCCAACCGTGCTCGGTCTTTTCAAAGATAAAGGTAAACGCATCGTCGAATTTCTGCTTGGTGCCAAGCCAGATGAACTTGCACTCGCGCGTGTCCACGTCCGGTTTGAAGTGCTCCTCCAGATCGGTGCGGACCCGTGAGTTCAACCCGTCACAAGCCACCACTAGATCGTATTCGGCCTGGTATTCGGCGACAGGGCGGGCTTCGGTCTCGTACTGCAGATCGACACCCAGTTCACGCGCCCGCTCTTGCAGGATCAGCAGCATTTTCTTGCGCCCGATCCCGGCAAACCCATGGCCACCCGAAACGGTGCGCACGCCGTCATGGACAACAGCAATGTCATCCCAATAGGCAAAGTTTTCGCGGATCATCTGGGCGCTCTTTGGGTCATTCACCGACAGGTTGCCCAGGGCATCATCGCTCAGCACCACACCCCAGCCAAAGGTATCATCGCCTTTGTTGCGTTCGATCACCGTGACCTCATGCGAGGGATCACGCAGTTTCATTGAAATCGCAAAATAGAGCCCGGCAGGCCCTCCGCCCAAACATGCAACGCGCATCGATTCTCTCCCTCAAACCGGTGTTGTTGAGATCAGAGGATACGCAGGCTTGGATTTATTTCAAGTCTAAACCTTTAAGCTTGAAATAAATAAGGAGGGGCCATAGGCTGTTCCCAACAAACGGAGGGTCGCATGATCGATTGGGATGATGCCTTTGACAATTCCAGCTATGTGCCGGGGTCAGATCAGCTCGCAGACAGGTGGGGCGGACAGGCTGCGGCCTATCGCGCCACGGCGGGTGAGCTGGATCTGCCGTATGGGACGGGGGTGCGCAACCGCTTTGACCTGTTTCGCCCCAAGGGCGTGCCCAAGGGGTTGGTTGTGTTCGTCCATGGCGGCTATTGGCAGATGCTGGACAAAAGCTATTGGTCCCATTTCGCAGTTGGTCCCATTTCGCAGGGCTGGGCGCTGGCCGTTCCCAGCTACACCCTCGCGCCCGAGGCCCGTTTGGGCCAGATGGTCAGTGAAATTGCCGCTGCCGTGACCGAGGCGGCGAACCACGTCGGGGGTCCCGTCCGCATGATCGGGCATTCCGCAGGCGGACATCTGGTATCCCGCATGGCCTGTACCGATGGCCCGCTACAGGATCGGCTGGACAAGTTTGTCTCGGTCAGCGGCATCCACGATCTGCGCCCGCTGCTGGGTACAAAAATGAACGACACCCTGCATCTTGACGCGGCTGAGGCCGAGGCGCAAAGCCCGGTCTTGCACCCCAAACGCGAGGGTCTCAACGCAACCTTTTGGGTCGGCGCGCTGGAACGTCCTGAACTGATCCGCCAGACCCGTCTGATTGCCGAAAAATGGCAATGTCCCAATGTGTTCGAACCCGATCAGGATCACTTTTCCGTGGTTGAGGCGATCAGCCGCCCGGGTTCCCCCCTTCTTACTGAATTGCTCAAGGATTAACCCCATGACCGATGCCTATGATCCCAGTCAGGACGGCGCCAAAATGTCCTATGCCAAGGACATGAGCTATGGCGATTACCTACACATGGAGCAACTGCTTGCCACGCATGAGCTGCACTCGGACGCGCATGACGAACTGTTGTTCATCATTCAGCACCAGACGTCCGAATTGTGGATGCGTCTTGTCCTGCACGAAATCGCCGCCGCGCGGGAATTGCTCAAGGGCGATGATTTCCGCCCCGCGTTCAAGATGCTGGCCCGTGTCGCGCGGATTTTTGATCAGCTGAATTCCGCATGGGACGTGCTGCGCACCATGACGCCCAGCGATTACACCACCTTCCGTGAGGCGCTGGGCAATTCCTCTGGCTTTCAGTCGCACCAATATCGCCTGATCGAATTCTCTCTGGGCAATCGCAATCCTGCAATGCTCAAGGTGCACGAACACCGTCCCGAATCCCATCAGGTGCTCCAAGATGAACTGGCGACCAAATCGCTTTATCACGTGGCCCTTGATGCGCTGTCCGCCAAAACTGGTGTCATCTTTGCGCCTGAGGCCTACCGAATGGAGGCGCCACACGCCGCTGACCCGGAGATACAGCGCGCTTGGGTGATGGTCTATCAGGACCCCAAAACATACTGGGATCTTTACGAGCTGGCCGAAAAGCTGGTGGATCTCGAGGACTATTTCCGTCGCTGGCGGTTCAACCACGTCACCACAGTCGAGCGCGTGATCGGCTTTAAACGCGGCACCGGCGGCACCAGCGGTGTTCAATATCTGCGCCGCATGCTTGAGGTGGAACTGTTCCCGGAATTGTGGAACTTGCGCGGCGATCTGTAAGCGCGACTCCGATCCCATTCGGTCCAAGACGAAATTACATGACCGCCGCGCGCATGCCCTGCTGTGTGGCGGTTTTGTGATCCCAAGGCGGCCCACAATTCACCATTTCCCGTCACAAGTTTGCAAATCTGTGAAAACGGACGATGGACGCGGCCAAATTCCTGCTCTAACACTTTCGGTCAACGCCCGATCCGGGTGCACGAAATCCATGTGGGAGGCATTTGCGTGGACTATCATACCCCAGCCAGTTTTGACGATGCTGTTGCTTTGGCGACAGCCGCTACGGGCGTGACACGATTCTTGGCCGGCGGAACGGACGTACTCGTTCAGTTGCGCGCAGACATCGTTACACCCGATACGCTGATCGATATCAAAAAGATCGACGGTGTTTCTGACATCACCCAAAACGCCGATGGCAGCTGGACGCTTGGCGTCGCAGTGTCAGGCGCAGAAATGACCGAACACGCCAGCCTGTCTGCAGCCTGGCCCGGTGTGGTCGAAGGCATGGATCTGGTCGGCTCGACACAGGTGCAGGGGCGCGCGACGCTGACCGGTAACCTGTGCAACGGCTCGCCCGCTGCGGACAGCGTTCCGGGCATGGTGGCCGCAGGCGCAACTGTCTCGATCACCGGCCCTGAAGGCGCGCGCACCGTTGCAGTAGAAGATATCCCAACCGGCCCGGGTCGCACCTCGATCGCCAAGGGAGAGTTGGTGACAGCGGTGAACATCCCGGCCCGTGGCGAACATGCAGGTGATGCGTATTTGCGCTTTATCCCGCGTACCGAAATGGACATCGCGGTTGTCGGCTGTGCTGTGAACCTGCGTTTGGATGGCGATACCGTCACCGAGGCGCGCGTGTCTCTTGGTGCGGTCGCTCCAACCGTTCTGCTGGTGCAGGACTGCGCCAATGCGATCATCGGCACAACGCTGGACGATGCCGCTCTGGACGCGCTGGCAGCTGCCGCTTCGGCAGCCTGCAACCCGATCACTGACAAACGCGGAACCATCGAATTCCGCACCGAGGTCGCTGGCGTTCTGGCCAAGCGCGCTGCCAAAATCGCCTATGCCCGTGCAAAAGGCGAAACCGTGAAAGGAGCCCACGCATGAGCAAGGTCCACGTCACAACCACCGTCAACGGCGACGAGATGGAATTCCTCTGCGATCCACGCGAAACGCTGCTGGATTCCCTGCGCGATAAGCTGAACCTGACCGGTGCCAAAGAGGGCTGCGGAACAGGCGATTGCGGGGCGTGTTCCGTCACCCTGAATGGCCGTCTGGTCTGCTCGTGCCTCGTATTGGGCGTCGAGGCCGAAGGCCAAGAGATCGGCACCGTTGAAGGCATCGCCGATGGGGACGAACTGCACCCGCTGCAGAAAAAGTTCATCGAACACGCCGCCCTGCAATGCGGGGTCTGCACACCGGGTATTCTGGTCGCAACAAAATCGTTACTCGAAAAGAACCCGAACCCCACCGAAACTGAGGTCCGATATTGGCTGGCAGGCAACCTGTGCCGCTGCACCGGCTATGACAAAATCATTCGCGCCGTGATGGACACGGCTGCTGACATGCGGGAGGCATCGTAATGGCTCTGGACGATCGCAAGACAGAATTCACCTTCGTAGGCACCAGCCCAGACCGTCCCGACGGGATGGACAAGGTCACTGGCCGCGCCAAATTCGGTGCAGATGCCACTGCACCGGGCATGTTGTTCGGTGCCATCGTGCGCTCCCCCCATGCTCACGCCCGGATCGTCAAGATCGACACCTCCAAGGCCGAGGCCATGAAAGGCGTCAAAGCTGTCGTAACCCGCGCGGATTTCGCTACCGGTTTGACCGGCGAATTCTGGAATGTGCTGGAAAACGTCATGGCAGGTGACACGGCGCTCTATGATGGTCACACGGTTGCGGCGGTTGCGGCAGGCTCTGCTATCGACGCCCGCGACGCGGCTAAGCTGATCGAGGTGGAATACGAGATCCTGCCCCACGTCACCGACGTGGACAAGGCAATGGCCCCCGATGCGCCCGTGATCCGCGCCGGGACCGCCGACAGCTCAGTTCCCGAAGGCATGCACCCCAACGTCGTGCGCTATCACGAAAGCGGCCACGGCGATGTGGATGCTGGTTTCGCTGAGGCGGATCTGGTGATCGAGGATCACTTCAAAACCGAAGCCACCCACCAAGGTTACATCGAACCCCACGCCTGTCTCGCCTCGCTGGGCGCAGACGGCAAGGGCGAGCTGTGGTGTACTACCCAAGGGCACTGGTATGCGCAGAAACACTGCGCCGCGCTGGTCGGTATCGAAACCTCGCAGCTGCGTGTGACAGCCTCCGAAATCGGTGGTGGATTTGGTGGCAAAACCACTGTCTTTATCGAACCGGTCGCACTGGCTCTGTCGCGCAAAGCGAACCGCCCGGTGAAACTGGTGATGAACCGATCCGAAGTGTTCCGTGCAACGGGCCCGACCTCGTCGACCTCGATGGACATCAAGATCGGCATGAAAAAGGACGGCACCATTACCGCGGCGCAGGGTATCTTCCGCCTGCAAGGCGGCGCATTCCCCGGTGCTCCGATGGAATTCTCAGCCATGTGCGCCTTTGCGCCCTATGCGCTCGAAAACGTCAAACAGATGGGTTATGACGTTATCGCCAACCGCCCGAAACAGGCCGCGTATCGCGCGCCCGGTTCGCCCATGGCCGCCTTTGCGGTTGAATCCGTGCTGGACGAGCTGTGCAACCAGCTGAACCTTGACCCCATCGATGTGCGCCTGAAGAACGCCTCGCAAAAGGGCACTAAGGCCAGCTATGGCCCCCGCTTTGATGCCATCGGTCTGGTCGAATGTCTTGAGGCGGCCAAAGCGCACCCGCATTACGCAGCACCGCTTGAGGCGGGGCAGGGGCGTGGGATTTCCTGTGGATTTTGGTTCAACCACGGCGGTGAAACCTCGGTCTCGCTGGCGCTCAGCGAAGACGGCACTGTGCAGGTCTCTGTTGGCACTCCCGACATCGGCGGCTCGCGTGCGTCAATGGCGCTGATGGCCTCCGAAGTTCTGGGCGTTCCGTATGAAAACATCCGCGTCACCATCGCGGATACCGCGACACTGGGCTACAATGACGTCAGCCACGGTTCGCGGGTGACGTACGCCTCGGGTCTGGCCACTATCAAAGCGGCCGAAGCTGCGGTGCAAACCCTGTGCCAACGCGCCGCTGCGAAATGGGGCATCCCCGAAGACGCAGTGAAATGGGAGGACGGCTGTGCGGTTCCTTCGGGACCAAACGCAGGCGATTTTGATCCCCTGCCACTGGCGTCGATCACGGCCAACATGGGCGCAACCGGCGGCCCGATCTCGGGTCATTTTGAGGCAACCCCCGAAGGTGCTGGCGTCTCGTTTGGCGTACACATCGTGGATGCCATCGTTGATCAGGAAACCGGCAAAACTTCGATCCCGCGTTACACCGTGATTCAGGATGCAGGCAAAGCAATTCACCCGACCTACGTCGAAGGTCAGTTTCAGGGTGGCGCTGCGCAGGGCATCGGCTGGGCACTGAACGAGGAATACATCTATGGCGAAGACGGTCGGTTGCAGAACACGATCTTCCTCGACTATCGCATTCCTGTCGCCTCGGATCTGCCCATGATCGACACCGTCATCGTCGAAGTTCCCAACCCTGGTCACCCCTTTGGGGTCCGTGGTGTGGGCGAAACTGGCATCGTGCCACCGCTGGCGGCTATTGCGAACGCTGTGTCTGCGGCGGCTGGCGTGCGTCTGCGCGAATTGCCCATGTCTCCGCCCCGCATCCTTGCGGCGCTCAAAGACAACGGGTGATCTCGGATGGTTGAGGTAAACCTCTGGTCAGGCCTTCGGGCACTGACCGGCGGCAAACAAGTGGTCGAGGTTGAGGCCTCGACCGTTGGCGAGGTCCTGTCGGGCCTCGTTAAAGCCTATCCGGAACTGCAGGCTCCGATTGAGGCAGGCGTTTCCGTGGCTGTGGATGGCCGCATCATCGCCAGTGGGCTGACCGAACCGGTCAATCCCGACAGCGAAATCTACCTGATGCAACGTCTCAAGGGCGGCTAATTCGGGAATTCCCCGCTTGTCGTTGCCCCTGATGGCGCTCTAAGTGAGAGGGCACATTCGAATCACGGATCGCTGTCCTTATGACCTTGTCCCGCCTCCTCCTGTCTTTGGGTCTTGCCCTGACGCTGGCCACCGGCCCGGCCTTGGCTCAAGCTGACTATGGCGTCCAGATCGAGGGGCTGTCTGTTTACAAGAACGGGCAAGTTTGGGTGTATTACGAAATCAACAATGAGGCCGATCAACGGGTCTGTTTGCCGGGGTCACGCAACGATCCATCGGTGTTTGTTGGACAGTTCCGCGCCTCTGACGACGCACCGCTGACCGTTGCGCCGACAGACGAAGCCACCTCAGACAAATTTCGCAGCCCCTATATTGTGCTGGAACCGGGGCAGAGTCTAAGGGCGCATACCCGATATTCGGTGCACGACTTTTCAGCTGTCGAGGCCCAAACAGGTCAGGCCCCAACACCGCCAAGCCTGAACCGCGACGCACTCTATGTCATTTTGTCGATGCCGGTGCGCACCTGCCCTTTGTTCACCTTCGGATCCAAGATCGCCTTTAACCTCGACCCGGTGCAGGATCAGGTTGTGCGCTCCCTCCCGTCACGGGTGTTCAGCCTCAGCAAACCAGGCCGTTACTGAGGATCTGGCCACGCATCACCCCGCAAAGGGATCAAGATTACAGGCTCCAGATTGAGATATCTCCATCATCGAACGAGAGGTATTCCACATCAACGAGGCTGTCAGTGCCTTCAGCGCCCACGACCGTTATCTGATTGCTGTTAGAACCGGAGCCTCGGGTCAACGAATAGTCCGACGCGTTGCCTTCGAAGAGTGCATAATCCGAGCCGCCACCACCGTCGATGTGATCATTGCCCAACCCGCCCTTCAGGTAGTCGATTCCACCATAGCCGAAGATAAAGTCATCCCCCTCGAGTCCATTCAGTTGATTGCGCTCACTTGAACCACGCAATTCGTCGTCAAATCGCGACCCGACTAGGTTCTCAATTTCAAAATAGAGGTCTCGTGCTGCGTCGCCGCCCGAGCCGTAACCACTTTCGCGTCCGTTCACCGTTGCGCCATTGCTAAGGTTCGCGACTATCCCACTCGATGCATTGAAATAGGTCACTGTGTCGATGCCATCACCGCCGAAATACCGCTCGCGCCCTCCCGTCGAACTGACGAACCAGTCGTAATCACCAAGCCCGCGAAAGTCGTTCTGTCCCGCGTCGCCATAGAATACGTCCTGACGGCCTGACCCAGTAATCCGCTCCACCGAGGTCAAGTTAAGCCCGGCTGCAAGCCCTGTGTTATTGCTTGGATTGGCGAGATCAACAACTAGCCCAGAAGCTTGCGCGCCTGTGGGTGGTAGCCCATTCGACGAAAAGATATCAGCAACCACGTTTGTAGCGTTCGACTGATATTCAAAGAAGGAAATCATGTCCTGCCCTGTTCCGCCATCAATCGTGTCGCTGCCTTCAGTCGCAATAATCCAGTCGTAATCGCCAAGACCGCGGATCTGGTCATCGCCATCAGTGCCGCGAATCCAGTCTGCAAAGATCGTCGACGTCAAACGTTCAACATTAGTAAACGAGATGTTTTCGCTGCCATCGTGATTAACTGCCGAACCGGCGCTCATGTCGATTTCTAGGCGATAATCCGTGTTCGTTCTGCCCGGTGTATCCGCTAGGTTGAAGAAGCTGATCATGTCGCGCCCGGATCCACCGTCTACGGTATCATCGCCACCGCCCGGTGTGATCCAGTCATCTCCGTCCATCGCGTTGATTAACTCGGACGCGGCCGTACCGGTGACATTTTCGGCCGCTGCTGTACCTGTGATGGTCGGGGGAACCAAATCAGCAAGGTCACTAAAGCTGACCGTCTCATCCGAGAACTGGATAAATTCAATGTCGTTGTGGATTATATCATTGCCATCTGACGTTCCCACCGACAATCCGTCCTGCACATGTCCCAGCATCGCAGATAGACTGCCGCCGGAGCGTAGGGACGCATCAATAACGGCGGTGTCGCTCCCGCTGCCACCCTGCAATATGTCATCATCCGCACCACCGACGAGCAGGTCGTCGGCTTCTGCGCCTTGAAGAAGGTCATTTCCTGCAAGGCCGCGGATGGTGTCATCACCGTGGTTGCCCGTGAGAGTGTCCTCACCCGCAGTGCCAGTGATTTCACGATTCCGGAGGTCCAGGATCTGGG
Organism: Phaeobacter sp. NW0010-22; assembly: GCF_040365955.1. Lineage (NCBI taxonomy): Bacteria > Pseudomonadati > Pseudomonadota > Alphaproteobacteria > Rhodobacterales > Roseobacteraceae > Phaeobacter > Phaeobacter sp. NW0010-22. The sequence goes on along the minus strand of NZ_BAABWT010000010.1, from coordinate 92,309 downwards.
CATAGGTCATCACTGTGACCAGGTCATTGTAGGGCCGGAACTCGAATGTTTCGACATTTGTTACGACGTTGTGCTGAGGGTCGTAATAGCCGTTGTACTCTATGGTTATTGCATCATCAGGTCCCCCAACAACCAGCGCATCAATGGGGAACCCATAGAAAACGGCTGTGTCATTGCCTTCTCCACCGTCCAAAGCATCGTCACCCTTGCCGGCATGCAGCACATCATCGCCTGCATCGCCAAACAACCCATCATTACCGTGCCCACCATCTAGCGTATCGTTGCCAACACCGCCGCGGAGTTGGTCCTCACCATCACTACCCTCTATGGAGTCATCGCCAGCTTCGCCAAAGATCTCGTCATCGCCGGAAGACCCATATAGGCTGTCCTCGCCAAAATCGCCGACAATCGTATCGTCGCCACCTGTTCCATAGACGTACATGTTCCGAAGTTCCAAAACTTCGGCCAGGGTGCGCGTGTCGGTGTAAGAACCATTTGTAAATTCGAAGGTTTCAAACCCCTGCACCAAGTCACTGCTTCCTGTATGTGAAATGGTCAGCGCATCCGCCGCGCCCCTGACAGTAACGTCAGAAACCCTAACGCCGAACACGGCCGTGTCTGTACCATCACCACCGACTATCGTGTCGTTGCCCGCGCCTTCGATGACAACATCATCACCAACACCGCCATCAAGGCTATCTGCGCCATCGCCGGCCACAAGCGTGTCGTCACCTTGACCGCCACTAACAGTGTCGTCTCCGACCTCGCCATCCAGATAATCGGCATCATCTGATCCTTGCAGCGAGTCATCACCATTGCGGCCAAAGATCGCCGTACCACCAACGGCTGCGGTCATTTGGTCATCGCCACTCGTGCCAAGCGCGTCAGGCATATAAAGCCTAAGCAACACGTCGTCGCTGAGATCGTCCGAGAAAGCTCTGCTTTTGATGAGAGCCATGACCTTGCCGTTTCCAAGCGTCACGAGATCAAGCGGACTATGATAATAATTCGTCTCGTAATCGGGCGCACGCCGCTCTGTTGCTACAAACATGTCGCCAACCGCTTCGTTGTTCTCGTCAAAGCGTTGGGCATATGTGGTATAGCCGACAGACCCGCCCGCAACGTATCTTGCGGTGATCAAGAAACCCCCATCTTCCAGCGCGGCAACCTTGGTGTCGCGATAGCTGGCATCAAGCACCATACTGCTGGTTACGGGGTCCCCATCGGCATCAAAACGGCGCCACGCCGAGACGCTTCCGTTGTGCCACGTGACGACAAAGCCACCATCGGGCATCGCTGTGGCCGCCGGGTTACTCTCGTTCCAGACGGGCGTGTTTTCATTGATCATGAAACTTGCGCCCACAGCATTTCCGTTCTGGTCGTAAATACGCCCAAGAACTGCGGCGTCATCACTGGTATTGCCCGGCGCGCCTTCTCCACCCCGCATCAGGACAATGTAATTGCCTCCCGGAAGCTCAACAGAGTCCGAGATCCAATTGTGGCGGTCTACAGAATAGCTGCCCGTGCCAACCCAAGGCGTTACTGCCACAGGACTGCCTACAGCGGTGCCATCTTGTGCGAATGTTTGCGTATACATTATCTGCGCGCCGCCATATTGCGCCAGAATTCCGCTGTATTCCGCGTTCCATGTAAACGCAAAGCCACCCGTATCGAGCGCATTGATCGAATAATAGCCACTGTTCGCATGGACCTCAGCCATGCGCCCACCCCCGACATCGTGATCGGGCAAAGCAATGATCGTTTCGCCGCGCGCGGTGCCGTCTGAATCATAGCTGCGCACCTTGGCGTCTCTTGTCGCAAAATCACGCCATCCAATGGCATAGCCACCGTCTGCGAGGCCGGTCACAGCAGGGTACAGGCTTGGGCCACCGTGGCCATCATTGTCGCTGTCACTCAAATCGATAGAAATGGCCGCCCCCACAGCCGTTCCGTTTGCATCATATCGCTGAGCGAACATTTCATGCACATAGTGATAAACGTTTTGGTCGGGCTGTGTTTTCTGCGTGTAAACGACAATCGCGCCACCATCGGCAAGCGCCGCAATGTCGGAGCGGGATTGTGAACCTGTACGGTCGGCGTAGGCGGGGAATGCATCTGAGGTTGGCGCGAGTGTATATGTCATCTGGCAGTTCCTAGCTTGTTACAAATTTCTAACTTTGCCCAAGTCTGGGCATTGGAAGACGCAGAGCTAACTCCGACGCCGCGAGAGGTGTTTCCATCAAATTTGCAGCGATCACACCGAGGCCGAAGAGCAGTTGAACTGGCGTCCATATGCGCCAGAAATCTCAAGGCTTTGATGCCGCCAGCCAAGAATTCGACCCTCCTTTAAGGAGGCAATATCTGGCTATCAACTCGACGGTTAAAACCAACATTGGCGTTGGTCTTTTTCGCCTCAGCACTTCAAATGCGCTGTGGTTTATAGATATTCATATTGTAGAATGTTTTGAGCTTTTTGCCTTGATGTAGATCATGATCCCGGGGAAGCGCATGGGGCTCCAAGCCTCTTGAAATACAGCCAGACCGGAGCGGTATGATTGACCCCAAAGCTGGTGTCAGACAGGTTTCGTTCAGTTTGGTGATTGTTCTTTGTCGCCGATGTTGTGTTTGGGCGAATGGCCGACAACAGCGAACGCCTGAACATGGGCAAATTCCACGCAAATCAGCCCATGCACGAACCCGCGCAACCGTACTTTGAAACACCTGCATTCAGACGCACGGTGTGACTGGCGTCCAGACATTGGTCAAAGTTGCAACCGCTTGCCTGCAGGAGTGAGCTGCTCTCTGCATCACCCTCGCAAAAAGGCCCAGAGCGCACTACAGCAGTGAAGGGGGCAATCTTTCGTTCATATAAAGAACGGAGAAAACGTGTAAGGGATTTGCACGGATTTGGTTGGTTTTGCACAGAAAATTTGCGCAATACCGCACAATGCCCAGAAGCGATGGTTCAGCACTGGAAGATATAAGTATTTGTAAACAAAGGGGGTAAATGGTGCTGCTGGAGAGAATCGAACTCTCGACCTCTCCCTTACCAAGGGAGTGCTCTACCTCTGAGCTACAGCAGCGCCGTGAGGGGGGATTTAGACTCAAACGAAACAGGGCGCAAGGGGTATCTGGACGCTTTTTTTCCGCTCCTGTAGAGAGTGTGTATGGCAGAGCAAAAAACACCCAAAAAGCCCGGAAAGTCCAACGCAGCACGCGAGGATCGGTTAAAGGCAGCCCTTAAAGCGAATCTTGGTCGCCGTAAGACGCAGGCCAAAGCACGGGCGGATGATGCGGTGCAAAACGATAAAAGTAAGGGGTAAGGCAGATGGATTCGATTCTTGTAACAGGCGGCGGCCCGCTAAATGGCCAAATTCCAATTGCAGGTGCAAAAAATGCCTGTTTGACCCTGATGCCAGCCACGCTGCTCAGTGATGAACCGCTGACGCTGACCAATGCGCCGCGTCTATCAGATATCGCCACCATGACGACGCTGCTGCAATCGCTGGGCGCCGAAGTGTCCAGCCTGCAGGGCGGACAGGTGCTGGCGATGTCCAGCCATGATCTGAACAACCTGACAGCGGACTATGACATCGTGCGCAAAATGCGCGCTTCTATTCTGGTGCTGGGCCCGATGCTGGCGCGGGCAGGGCAGGCGGTTGTGTCTCTGCCCGGTGGCTGTGCCATCGGCGCGCGCCCGGTTGATCTGCATCTCAAAGCGCTCGAAGCTTTGGGTGCCGAGATGGAGCTGAAAGACGGCTATGTTCACGCCAAAGCCCCCGGCGGGCTCAAGGGCGGTGTGGTTGATTTCCCTATCGTGTCGGTTGGGGCCACGGAAAACGTGCTGATGGCAGCGACGTTGGCCAAAGGCAAAACCGTGATTAACAACGCCGCACGCGAACCTGAAATCGTTGATCTGGCACATTGCCTGCAAAAGATGGGCGCGCAGATCGAGGGCGAAGGCACATCAACCATCACCGTTCATGGCGTTGATCGCTTGCACGGCGCAACACATCCGGTTGTCACTGACCGGATCGAATTGGGCACCTACATGCTCGCCCCGGTGATCTGCGGTGGCGAAGTCGAATTGCTCGGCGGGCGTCTCGACCTTGTTGGCGCCTTTGTTGAAAAGCTGGACCAGTGCGGCGTTGATGTGACGGAAACCAAGTCCGGCCTGCTCGTCAAACGGCGCGGCGACCGGGTAAAGGCGGTGGATGTGGTAACCGAACCATTCCCCGGTTTCCCAACCGATCTGCAGGCGCAGATGATGGCGTTGCTCTGCACCGCCGAAGGCACCAGCGTGCTGGAAGAAAAGATTTTCGAAAACCGGTTCATGCATGCGCCGGAATTGATCCGTATGGGTGCCAACATCGACGTGCACGGCGGCACCGCCACCGTGACAGGTGTTGAACGCCTCAAAGGCGCGCCCGTGATGGCCACCGATTTGCGCGCCTCGGTGTCGCTCATTCTGGCCGGGCTCGCTGCCGAAGGTGAAACCCGCGTCAGCCGGGTCTATCATCTGGATCGCGGCTATGAACGTGTGGTGTCCAAACTGGAAGCCGTCGGCGCAAAAATCGAAAGGATCTCGGGCCAATGACAGACGCATCATTCCACGAAGGCGGCGAAGCGCCTCTGAACCTCGGGGCCGAGGGCGTCGATGACCTGCAGGTGATTTCGACCCTGACGCAGGACGCGGTGTTTCCGATTACTGAAATGTCCTGGCGCGCGTCCGAACGACGCTTTGCCTTGCTGCTCAACCGCTTTCGTTGGGAAGACAAAAACGCGGCAAGCCAGCGCGATCGCCCCTTTGAGCGGGTGCAATCCCTGCTGGTGATCGACAATGTGCTGGGCGTTTCCAGTCAGGGCGTGGATCGCTCGGACAAGGACGTTATCCTTTCGATCTTGTCGGTTGATTTCGAAACCGGCGAAGACGGCGCTGGGCAAATTTTGCTGACATTGGCAGGTGACGGAGCCTTGCGTCTGAACGTTGAAGCCATCGGCGTCTCGCTGCGCGATGTGACGCGCCCCTATAAGGCCCCGTCGGGCCAGGCTCCGCACCACGACGATTGACACTAGGTAAATCGCCCTGTTGGGGCAAAGGAAGGGCTGGCCATGCAAAACAAACGCGGTATTGCACAGGCCTTTGCTCACCCCAACACTGGGCTCGTGCTGCGCCCGGCAACTGTGTTTGATGTCTTTGACCTCAGCACGGTGCTGTGCAGCTCGATCCGGGATCTCTGCGGTGCGGATCACAACAATGATCCGCAGATCATCACACAGTGGACCGCAAACAAAACACCCGACGCCTTGCGCGGCTGGTTCGCCGGAGAGCACGCAATTTGGCTGGCCACACTGAACGGCAGGGCGGCTGGTGTCGGGGCGGTGTCCCCTGCTGGGGAAATCTCTGTGTTGTATGTGGCTCCAGAGGCCGTGGGGCAAGGGGTTGGCGCCGCGCTGTTGGCAAGGCTCGAATCCACCGCAGGTGACGCTGGACATCGAACCGCCCACCTGTCCAGCACCGCAACCGCACAGGGGTTTTACGTCAAACACGGGTGGACCTCTGCTGGAAGGGTCGAACTTGATCCCCTTGGCCCATCCTATCCAATGCAGAAAAAGATCTAGATACTCCCGACGGAATTCTCCCGTTGTCCCGTACTACTTTGACAAATTTAGATGATAATGGATTTTGGATATGCGTTTTCTGCTGCTTCCTCTCGCCCTGCTGTCCCTGTTGCTGTCAGGCGCTATTTTCGGTTTTTTCTATGCGTGGGTCTGCTCGACCATGTGGGGTTTGGACCAGGCAAACCCCAATGTGGCGATCCAAGCGATGCAAGCCATGAACGCCAGCGTGCGCAATGGCGTGTTTGCCCAGGCTTTCTTTGGCACGCCCTTTGTTCTGCTGCTCACCGCCTTTGTTGCCTATCGTGTGCAGCGGTCCCGGGCGGCGCTGTGCTTTGGTCTTGGCGGGCTTATCTACCTCTTTGGCGGGATGATCCTGACCATGGCCGTGAATGTTCCGATGAACGAAGCCTTGGCTCTGGTCGAAACACCGCTGTCGCCCGAACAGGCGCAACAGGTTTGGTCCGATTATTCCGCCCCATGGCAGGTCTGGAATCAGATCCGCACCGGTTTTTCCGGCCTGACCCTGCTTTTGACAGGCCTTGGGTTGTTCGCATTGCCGCAGCGCGCGGCATAACGCGGCATAAATCTTGAGGCGCGCCGCTGCTCCGGTTAAGGGAGGACCAAAGGAGAGCCGCATGCCCCAGTTTCTGGACACCACGTCGCCCGATTTCGAAGCCGCCTTTACTGCTCTGCTGTCCGCCAAACGCGAAGACAGCCCAGACGTAGATGCAATCGTTGCCGAAATTATCGCCGACGTGCGCCATCGGGGCGATGCAGCGGTGATCGAGCTGACATCGAAATTCGACCGGCTTGACCTGACCCCAGACACACTGGCCTTTACGCCTGACGAAATCGAACAGGCCGCGGCGCAGGTCTCCGCCGAAGACCGCGCTGCGCTGGAATTGGCGGCCGACCGTATCCGCGCTTATCACGCGCGTCAGATGCCCAAAGATGATCAATGGACAGATGAAAGCGGGGCCACATTGGGCTGGCGCTGGTCGGCCGTGTCGGCGGCGGGGCTCTATGTGCCCGGCGGACTGGCTTCTTATCCTTCATCGGTGTTGATGAATGCCATTCCCGCCAAAGTCGCTGGGGTGGAACGTCTGGCCATCGCCGTTCCCACCCCCGATGGTACGGTTAATCCGCTTGTGCTGCTGGCGGCACAAATCTCTGGCGTGGATGAAGTGTATCGCATCGGCGGCGCCCAAGCGATTGCGGCGCTGGCCTATGGTACAGCCAGTATTGCGCCGGTCGACAAAATCACCGGCCCCGGCAATGCCTTTGTGGCGGCTGCCAAGCGCCGAGTGTTCGGCAAAGTTGGCATCGACATGATCGCCGGCCCGTCGGAAATTCTGGTGATTGCAGACAAAGACAACGATCCCGACTGGATCGCGCTGGACCTGCTCAGCCAAGCCGAACACGACGAAAGCGCGCAATCGATCCTCATCACCAATGACGCAGCGTTTGGCCGCGCTGTTGCGCAGGCCGTCGAGCAACGTCTCACCACCCTGCAACGGCGCGCCATCGCCGGTCCGAGCTGGCGCGATTTTGGCGCCATCATCACGGTGCGTGATCTGGATGAAGCGGCGCACCTGTCCAACCGTATTGCGCCGGAACACCTTGAACTCTGCGTTGCGGACGCCGTTGGCCTAAGCGAAAAGACCATCCACGCCGGGGCCATTTTTATCGGCAGCTACACCCCCGAAGCCATTGGCGATTACGTTGGCGGTCCCAATCACGTCCTGCCCACGGCCCGTTCAGCGCGGTTCTCGTCTGGTCTGTCGGTGATGGATTTCCTTAAACGCACCACGCTCAGCCAGATGACCCCTGACGCCCTGCGCGCAATCGGTCCCTCGGCGGAGCGTCTGGCGCAATCCGAAAGCCTTGAGGCGCACGGCCTGTCGGTGCGCGTGCGCCTGGATGCGTTGAACCGCTGACGGCCCCTGATCGGCGCAGGAAAACAACAGCAGGGACAACGACACAACGGGTCGTTGCCCCCTGTGGTGTGGTGTTGTAGGACATGGGCGAAACATTTCTGGCCAAGGCCCACATCCGATGAACCGCATCAGCCATATCGAACTGGACGACAGCAATCTGCCGCCCCCGACACCTGAAATCGAACAAGAGCGCAAAGTCGCAATGTTTGATCTGTTGGAAGAGAACAGCTTTGCGCTGCCAACCCGTGATGATCGCACGGCCCCCAATGGCCCCTATCATCTGAACCTGTCGATCAAAGAGAAACGCCTCGTCTTTGATGTCGAGACCGAAGCGGCTGAAAAAGCAGCGGAATTCCACCTGTCATTAGGCCCCTTCCGTCAGGTCGTGAAAGATTACTTTCAGATCTGCGAAAGCTATTTCAACGCTGTGAAAACCATGCCACCCAGCCAGATCGAAACCATCGACATGGCCCGGCGCGGCATCCACAACGAAGGCAGCCGCGTGTTGCAGGAGCGCCTTGAGGGTAAAGCCGACATCGATACTGACACCGCCCGCCGTCTCTTCACGCTGATTTGCGTGCTGCACTTCGGAGGCTAAGGAGTGGTGGGTCCGCTTCCGCAGTCGGTTCTGTTTTGTTGTGACCACAACGCGGTCCGTTCGCCTATGGCCGAGGGGATCATGAAAAAGTTCTACGGAATGGATACCTATGTCCAATCCGCAGGTGTGCACAATGATCTTGAAATCGACGGGTTCTGCATCGCTGTATGCCAAGAACTGGATGTCGAACTCAGCCGTCATAGATCCCGTTCCTTTGATGAGATGGAGCAATGGGGCGATGATCTCAGCTCGTTTGACCTGATCGTTGCGCTGTCCCCCGCAAGTCAACATCGAGCGCTGGAATTGACCCGCGTTTTCCATCTGGATGTCGATTATTGGCCAATTATGGACCCGACTGGGGTCGGCGAGTCGCGTAACGATAAGCTAAACAGCTATCGCCAGACTCGCGATCAGATCATCACATTTCTAAAGGACCGCTGGGGCGAACCAACGGAGGCGCCATAATCGGCTCCATGTCGGGTCGAATTCTAAATTTATCACTCTCTGTCAATGCCTTGCGCTAAATGACAACCTTACCCACGTGTTAGTCACAGCACTATGTTCGATGGAAATCGGCCTTCGCTTCCGTAGTACCTTCAGGTTCATCAAAAACCTCAGGCAGAGAGTTTAATTCTTAACCTGTCAGCAGCCCCACTTACCCTTTGAACGCTTGGGTGTTTCAAAATGCCTCTTGATAAGTAGTGCGTCGCCCTCTGGTAGAACGCATCGGGGGGGGCAGGCAGAAAACTGGCGCGCAATGTTCAGCGTTTGTTGGCGTATCCACTGAACATTTGCCAAAACGGGCAGGGCGCCAGCTTCATAAATAACCCTAGGTCCCTAAGGTGAAGATACATCAAAGTGCAAGAACAACACCAAGTTCACTATTTTCTTGGGGTCCATAGCTGTTTTGATGGCTTTCAAAGCAGAAAGTTTCGCGGGATTGGCGTAGTGCTCCAATGCCCGTGCTTTGGTGCGTCCTATCCCGTGTTCGGCACTGATTGAGCCTTTGAATTTGTTGACCTCGTCATGAACGATGTCTTCGATAGTAGGTTTCAGATGTATATAGGCGTCGCGTGTCTCGCCCTTTTGGGAAAAGAAATTGAAGTGCAGATTGCCATCTCCCAGATGATCAAAGCAATTGGCCCTCAGCGGCGCAAGAGCAGCAACTTTGGCAGTGGCCTGTTCGATGAATTCGGGCAGGTGGGTCAATGGCAGCGAAACATCATTACCCGCGACCGCGCCAATCAATCTATTCGCTTCAGGAAGATGCTCTCGTGCGTTTCAGAATTCAGCGCGCTGGCCTTGCGATTGGGCGATCAAACCGTCCTGAACCAGACCCTCTTCCAGCCCATGCTCGAACAGCGACATCAACATTTCTTCGCCGTTTTGCCTGTCTTGCTGTTCCCGCCGGTAGCCCGATCAGGTCCGTGTAGGATCTTGTGGATGCAGCCAAGGTTGCGCTGGGCAAGCTGTGTTGGGCCCACACAGGCAAAGGCGGCACGTATCACGTCTCTGGCTAAATCTTCCTGAACAGTGTTGGACTTCAGGCTGTTGGTGTCTCTTCAAAGGTGGCTCAACCGTGCGCGCCGCCGTTCTGGCTGTTGACCGGGACGCGCTTGCTTCTGATGTGCCACCCTTTGCCGAACAGGGTTATGATTTCCCAATCGTGAGCTCTCCGATCGTTTTGTATGAGCTCAAAGGTGTCGCCCCCGAGATTACTACCGGCATCGAAGGGGCCGTGGCAGAGATCGTTGCCGAGCCTGAATTCGCTGAGTTTGTGACCGCCAAAGGCACCCTGCCGCTCTATCGCACAGGTGCCGAAATCAAGGCCGCCGTGCGCGCTATGCAAAACGCGGTCACATCCGTGATCAACGCGCTCAAAAGCAACTAAACATGATGTCGGGGCGTTTGAGTTCTTTGGTCAGTGTGGGCGCAGGTTAGGTGTTGCTCGGCACCGGGCTGGTTGCACCCCTTGCAATGTGGATGTTTGGCACGCGCAATCCGCTTGGCCTTTTGATCACCGCGTTTCTGTATGTGATCGGTAAATCGGGGCGCTATGGTGTTCAATTGCCGCCATCCTGTTTAACACGCCGGGCACGGCGGCCTCGGCCGCGACCCAGCTTGACGGGTATCCCATGCCGCAACGGGGTCTGTCTTCCAGCGCGATGAAAGTTGCCACCGTTTCCTCGATCATCGGTGATTTCACAGGCGAGATCCGGTTGATCGTCGGCGTTGGGGTCATTGCAGAAATTGCTTTGAAATTGGGCCCGCTCGAACTGTTTGCAGCGTATTTTTCAGCCTTTGAGGTCATCGGATCGGTCATCGGTAAATCCGTGATCAAAGGGCTTGCCAGCGCTGCACTTGGTGTGTCGATCAAGATGGTCGGCACCGATCCGATTTCAGCCTCAGAAGGTTACACGTTTGGCAGTTTTGAGCTGCTGAATAGCATCGGTCTGGAGCGTTGATGATCGGCATGTTCGTTTTGGCCGAAGTCTTTTCCCCAGCTCGAAACCCCGGGCGCGAAGGTCGAACAATATGATGCGCCTGACACCGATGAATCAAAAGCGCGCAATCGTCTGACGTGGGAAGAATTCAAACCTTGTATGCCCCACGTGATCCGGTCGTCTTTTATCGGGGCCTTTATCGGCATGTTGCCGGGGCTTGGGTCCGCGATTGCAGCCGTTTTCGCCTAGGGCGAAGGGAAACGGCGTGCGAAAAACACATAAGAATGGGGCTAAGGCGCGCCAGAAGGCATCGCCGCTTATGCGCTGATCGGGTTCCTTGACGCAGCCTGTTCCTCACGCGGCAGCCTGTTTGAGGTCTGGGTCATGATTGGTGCCGGTGTGCTGGGATGGCTGATGAAAAAGCTGGAATTCAATCCAGCGGATTTTGTCATCGCCTTTGTTCTAGCCGGAGGAGCCGAGGAAACGTTCAGGCAATCTCTTTTGTTGTCGGACAATGGATTGTTGATCTTTGTCACGTGTCCGGTTGCTCTTGGGTTTTTGTTGCTCGGGGTGGTCACGGTTGCCCTGCGGGCCCGCGCCCTGAGCTGCGAGGCTCGCGCCGTTTCTCTAGAGGGTGCCTGATGTTCCAGTTGGTCCTGTCATGGGTAAAGCCACCAAAGTGAAAGGCCAGAAAAGGGTTCCCCCTGCGGATCGTGAGCGATGTTTTAGAGCGCGTTGATACGCCCTGAGCACCGCCGCTTGGCGCCCGACCTTCTCGGCGCAGAGGTTTTGAACCCCCCGGTGGTAGGCGCTGTCCTTGGGATTTATTTAAAGCCACCTATTCCACCGGCCGCCCTGTTAATCCGCAACAGTTTTGGATTTTGGTGCACAGGGGGTGCACGCCGGGTGCACGTAAGGTGCACGTATGTCACCCTGACCAAACCCAGAAAAACAACGGCGTTAACCTCTGATTCGCCGCCAGCTCACGAAACTGTCTATTCCCCGTTGCGTCCCGATGCGCCTTTGGTCTTAACTTCGATCACTTTAGGGGAGAGAATTGAGATGAAAATCGCCACCGCCGCATACCCTCTCGACTGGCTCGACAGCTGGGCACAGTACGAGGACAAGATCGCCAAATGGGTTGGGGACGCTGCCAAGCAGGGGGCTGATCTTCTGGTCTTTCCGGAATACGGCGCGATGGAGCTGTCGACCCTCGCAGGTGCCGATATGGCCGCCGATCTAGAGCAATCCATGCATGCCGTGTCTGACCGGATGGAGCCCGTGCACCAGTTGCACAAGACCCTTGCAGCAGAGCACGGCGTCCATATTCTGGGTGCCTCTGCTCCGGTGAACGCCGATCATGGCCGCCCGGTCAATCGCGCGACCTTTTATGCCCCGAACGGTGTAAGTGGTTATCAAGACAAACAAATCATGACCCGCTTTGAACGTGACCCATGGGGTGTTGTGGGTGGCGATGGCCTGCAAGTGTTTGATACTGCTTTGGGGAAAATAGGGGTCTTGATCTGCTATGACAGCGAATTCCCACTTCTGGGGCGGGCGCTGAAAGAGGCGGATATCATTCTGGTCCCGTCCTGCACCGAGGCCCTGTCGGGGTATTGGCGCGTGCGTATTGGGGCCATGTCCCGGGCGCTGGAAAACCAATGCGTGACGGCGATGTCCTCGATTGTGGGCGCAGCGCCTTGGTCTCAATCCGTAGAGGTCGCCACCGGCATGGGCGGGATCTTTGGCCCCCCCGACACAGGTTTCCCCATGACCGGCGTTTTGGCCGAAGGCACGTTGGGTCAATCCGGCTGGACCTACGCTGACGTTGACCCCGCCGCCATCGCCCATGTACGCGCAGATGGCGTGGTTTTGAACGCAACCCACTGGGAAGAACAGAACCCTCGCGCCAAATCCGTGACTAATTGCTCCCTTTTGTGATTGCGCCCTTGAATTCAAGGTGGAATGCGCCCATTTAGGCGCACATCCCGCACAATGGCGGGTGAAACCAATTTGGAGAGAACATGGCCAAGGAAGATACGCTCGAATTTCCCGGTGTCGTGAAGGAACTCCTGCCCAATGCGACGTTTCGGGTCGAGCTGGAAAACGGCCATGAGATCATCGCACACACGGCAGGCAAGATGCGCAAAAACCGCATCCGTGTTCTGGCTGGCGACAAGGTGCAGGTCGAAATGACCCCCTACGATCTGACCAAAGGTCGGATCAACTACCGCTTTAAGTAACGCCACCTCTATGGCGTTCATTCTCGGATCGGGCAGCCCGCGACGGCTGGACCTGCTGGCGCAGCTTGGCGTGCAGCCCGATGCCGTGCGCCCCCCTGATATTGACGAAGATCCGCTAAAAGCCGAGCTGCCACGCCCCTATTGTGCGCGCATCGCGCGTGAGAAAGTCGCGGCGGTTCAAGCGGATAACGATGATGTGGTGCTTTGTGCAGATACCACTGTCGCTTTGGGGCGGCGTATTCTCGGCAAACCTGCAGATGCAGGCGAAGCCGCTGCATTCCTTCACGCTCTGTCAGGTCGTCGCCACCGTGTCATCACAGCTGTTGCCGTGCGGCGCGGCGACAAGATCTGGGAACGTGCAGTGGTTAGCCAAGTGCAAGTCAAACGCCTGTCTGACCTCGAAATCAACGCCTATCTTGCAACCAATGATTGGCAAGGCAAAGCAGGCGGGTATGCTATACAAGGTCCGGCCGGGGCCTTCATCCCATGGATCAGTGGTTCATTTACCGGTATCGTTGGCCTACCGTTGGCAGAGACCGCAGGTTTGCTGCAGGCCGCTGGCTATCCGCTTTACAAGGAGACCTCATGAAAGGTCGCACTATTGTTCTGGATCATTTGAATGACCGCCCTGCAGCGGCCTTGATGGTGGATGGTCAACTTGATGATTTTCTAATCGCCGGCGACGCACCTGCGGTTGGCACGATTTATCGCGCCCGCGCGGATCGCCCGATCAAAGGGCAGGGGGGGATGTTTATGACAACTCCCGACGGGCCTGCTTTCCTACGCCAGGTCAAAGGTTTGGCCCCCGGCGCAATGCTGCTGGTTCAGGTGACCGGCTATGCAGAGCCCGGCAAAGCGATCCCAGTCACGCAAAAGGTGTTGTTCAAAAGCCGTTACGCGATCGTCACTCCAGACGCGCCCGGCTTGAACATTTCACGCAGCATTCGCGATGATGACGAACGCGATCGTTTGCTCGAAGTTGCCAATGCGGAAATGGGCGAATCCGAATACGGCCTGATCCTGCGATCGGCCTGTAGCGGCGAAGACATCGCAGAAATCGCCGAAGATATCGCCGCGATGGCGGATTTAGCCGATCAGGTCATGGGCGATCAGGGCGCAGACATTGCGCTGTTATGCGAAGGTGACGGTCCGCATGCGTTGGCCTGGCGCGATTGGGTTGAACCCGCCGAAGTGATCACGCAGCCCGGTGGCTTTGAAGATCATGGCGTGCTGGATGCGCTCGACATGGCTCAAGGCATTTCGGAACCTCTGGCGGGTGGGGGGCATATCTATGTCGAACCTACACGGGCGTTGGTTTCCGTGGATGTGAACACCGGCAGCGACACGTCCATTGCGGCAGGCCAAAAAGCTAATTTCGCCTGTGCACGTGCGTTGCCGCGCGCCTTGCGGGTGCGCGGATTGGGGGGGCAGATCACAATTGATTTGGCCCCAATGGCCAAAAAGGACCGGCGTGGATTTGAAAGCACGCTCCGCGCCGCGTTCCGGGCCGATAGCGAGGACACAACCCTCGTTGGTTGGACCCCTCTGGGCCACTATGAATTGATCCGCAAGCGCGGGCGTATTGCACTGACCGAGGCGCTGCGGTGACTTGCCCAAAATGTGATAAAGAGACGGTGCAGGTCTATCGCCCGTTTTGCTCAAAGCGGTGCGCTGATTTGGATTTGGCCAGTTGGTTCAATGGTACATATGCTGTGCCTTCTCAGGACCTTGAAGACCTTGACGAGACTGCAGAAGCCGTGGAAAAAAATCTTTTACATCCGCATTGAAGAAAGTTCAAAAAGCCTCTGGACACTGTCACGCTCAAGTCATAGAACGCCCACACCCAACGACAATAGTCGTTCCCATGCCCGGGTAGCTCAGGGGTAGAGCAGTGGATTGAAAATCCTCGTGTCGGTGGTTCGATTCCGCCCCCGGGCACCATCTAACTATATGAAAAAAATTATTAAATTCCACCGTAGGCTTGTTGGCTTCAAGCACCTGATTTGTCTTGGGTGCCATATGGGTGTCGAAGACCCCAGATATTGAATACAACGATAGCTATCTGGGTAGAGTGGCGATAATCGCCTCAAGCTCGCTTTGATTTTCAATGCCGAGCATTGGCAATATGGCACTCAAGATTTCGGCAGCCATAGTTTCGGGTGACGCAACTTCATTGTTCATAGCTGTTTTGATACTAGTCTCGTGGAGTGAGGGACGACTTAGCAGAAAGCGTTGACGTTCCCAGACAAATGCCCACCTTTGTTCGAGCCACAGAACGAGACTGTCTGCAATAATTCGATAACTTCCTATCTGTTGCGCGACTTGCAATGACTTGAATGCAACCTCGAAAACCTGACGAGGTGTCCCTTGTTGCTCCCCTGTAGCTACGAGCCTTTCCATGAACAAAAGTTTTGCTAAATCAGTATGGAAATCCGGCGTAGGCCCTTCGCTTTGCAGTCGATCCAAAACCTCTGGTCGTACCGAAAAGCCTGATGCCTCGGAGATTTCCTTAACCGCCCCCAACATCTCAAGGGCGTTGCCTTGGAACAAATAGTTGGCGCAAAAGAGTAGAATGAACTGCTCAGTTAGGTTTTTTAGTTTTGCTTGCTGTTCAGCCGTAGCCAAAGGGAATGTGCTGTAAGTTACATTCTTGACGTCAAGGCCACCGGAGATTGTGCCATTCGACTGGACGAACGAGAAGTAAGAATTCGTGTCGCGCAAAGCGCTGATGAATAGCTTTGTATCCAGTAGTGCCATAGCCTTCTGCATTTTGGCCGAACCCAAAAGCATCTGTCCCTCAAGGACCGGCCCGGCTGGCAAAAAGCGCTCTAAGTTTTCTGTGATCCCTACATCCAGAAACGCATGATTTTCGATCGTGGTAAGCATGTACCAAGCCATTTCAATCGGAGTGATGAATCTTGTTTTTATTTTCGGGTGTGGCTCTGGGTTACTGACACAGCCGGGATATATCTTTGTTTCTTCGTTATTTTCAAGCAGACGTTGTTCACCTGTTGCGTCTTGATCAAGCCAAAGAAGGACATGCCGAACGACTGCGTGACAGTGAGCGGTACGCAATGTCTCATCAGGCCTGAATTTACTCAACTCACTAAGAACGGCGACAAAGTCTTGCAAGCAGGTTTGCCTATCACCGTCATGCCAACTTGCCAGCGCGGCATCAGCCAACAGCCCCACGCGCATTGCAGTCATATCAGGAAGATTAGACTTCTTCGCAGCATCACTACCGTAGAGATAATAGCGACGCGCTGTTTTAAAATCGCCTTGCTTCTCGGCGCTGATTGCAGCGTCCCGTCCAAGAAAAGCCTTCTCAACTTCGCTTAAAGGCGCATCACTCTCGATCAGCATTTTTGACAGCGCTAGGCTTTCTTTGTGATCTTCTGAACGATAAAGAACTTTTGCTTTTGCACGCACAAGTTCAGAGTTCGTCTGACCAAATTTCGAAAGACCCTCGTCGAGAATTAAGAGTGCACCTTCTTTGTCGCTTCCGTACTCGTCCAATATGATGGCCTGGTACTTGCGACAGCACACAGCAAGATCAGTTTCACCCCAACTACTGGCCTGTCCCTCCAATCGCGCAAAGATTGCGCTGTGAACCGGTGAGTCGATGGTTTCATTATCATGCTCACGTAGCCAAGCCCCCGACACAAGCATGTCCACTTCGAAATCATCATGGGTGAAAGGCGCTAGTAGTCTCGAACGAAATTTGGGTGAGGCACTATCAAGAAAATCAAAAACACAGCGCAAATCTTGAATTTTTTTTAGTTGCCGTGCTTGGTTCATGAACATGAACCCAATTGCAGTGACACCTTCCTCTTCAAAACTTCGTGCGCCTTGCAGCATGTCCACCGGAAGCAGGTCGCTCTCTAATATGCGATCGAGTTGAAGAACGACATCTGTGAAGCTTGCGCTCAATCCAGCCTTTGACGTCTGAAGTAGTAGTTTTGAATAGACGAGTAAGTTCATTCCTGCGCGCATCTCTTCATGCTCAACGCTCGCGGCTTCTCTAGCGAAACAATGCAACGCATCCTGAAGCTTATCGGGTGAATCGCTATCTTGGTTTAAGAGCAGAACCTGCGCACCTCTGAACATGTGGCTGAGCGACGCGTTCGCTGGATACGCAATCTTGTCCGTCCTGAATAGAGTGAACATTGAGAGGTGAGGCGCGAGCATTTCCAGCTCTGAAAAATCAGAGCCGAGTACCGCCATGCAGAGTTTCAGAAGAACGCCTTCATTTTCACTCGTCCAAGCAGCGAGAACGGCAGAGTTCATATCGACAACGTCGAGCTCGTGACTTTTCGTCAAAGACTCGGCGATTGCGCTTTCTATTTGTTTCTTGTCGTCTGCACCAAGCGTTTTGGCAGCAAAGCCAGTTAGTAAGGGTGACAGGCCAAATCTATTACCTTCTTGCTGATCCACCCACGAGCCAGTCAGTGTCTCTAGAATGATTCCCGCATCCGCGATTGCTGGCTTAGTTTTCCCTAGATCAAGGGCAAGCTCTCTGGAAAAATCACCTGTCTTAAGAGAAAGGCGTTCGAGGAGTTGTCGGCTTGGTGGAGGTAGGTCGTTCAGTAAACGTTCGCGCGTTCGTTTCCTTACGTCCTCAACGGCTGGTGATCCTTGCAACAAAGCGTTTAGAGTTTGAAACTCTGAAGTGTCCCAGCCAGATGCAGTCATGCTTTGAATGAACGCCATGGCAAGTTGAGGATGACCGCCCCCAGATACCAAATGGGTGTACTTTGCCCAATTTGTGTCGCTCACTCCGCATTTTTCAAGGATTTCCCGGATGTCTTCTTCCGAAAATTCCGACAAAGTGTGAGCGACGCCACCGTGAAGCTCGCAAGCGAATAGAAACTCATTATTTGGCAGATCAGACGAATTCAGTACCAATAGGACATCGGAGCGTTTCGCAGAAAAAAACAGGTAGCAGAGACTGTCGAGCACGCTAGAGCTATACGCCCGCGCGGCGGCGTTACAATGAGCCAGCAGCGCCGTGAGCACCAATTTCTGCGTAGTCCCTGCGCTCATCACGCTGAGGGCAGCCAGTGGCGCTGGGGTTACGCCTGACGCGGGCCCCTAATTTCCTTATCGCATTGAGCGTAGACCACAATTTACTACAGGAGAATATGACATGACAATCGAGGCAACATGGACCTTCAATGGGCAACGCAAGGTGATCTTGGGCAACTGGCATAGGCTGTGGTGTCTGTTATTCGGTCCTCTGTATTATCTGTTCAAGGGTATGTTCCTGTGGTCGATCTTGTCGCTGATCACGGCCAACGGTCTGTGGATCGGCTTTCCTCTGTACAACCGTGCTATTGTCCTACGTCACTTCCATAAAAAGGGATGGGTTCAAAACGACGCCACAGGCGCTCTAGCCGATGAGTAAACCCACCCACACGGCACCCAAATCAGTGTTTGCAGACAGAGCCGAATACGGACCAATTGAAAAGACTCAGATATTTGGTTCCGCTTCACTTCCAACAGCCTGATCAATAGTCAGCGTGTCGGTCTTGGACGATATGTTCGGAACAAATACCGGGCGACCACAGGGGGATGGGGGAGGTGTTTTTTTTAACGCGCCGCGCCAATCCCGCAGACAAGCACTCATACTGATTTCCAAGTTTTTGGGTCCTGAGCCGATTACCTGCCACTGCCAGCAATGTCAGGATGCCACAACGCCACAATGTCACATTGAACCGTGGCATCGTGATAAACGTTTCAGAACGCCAGGGCGATATATGGAAAAGTGGCATTGTGGCAGTCTGGATCATGTCGGTGGTAGCGACCAAATCCAGTGCCCACGCTTCTGTTTCGCCTGAACCTTCAACCGAGTCAGGTCATGGGTTGAGCTGAGATGGTCGAGCAGATGTTGGACACGTCTCAGCGCCATCACGCCACCGAGTACCAGGGCGGCATTTTGCAGGCCCTCATAGTTCTGGGAAAGAAAGAGAAAAAGAGCCCGGATTGCAGGCGAGATTGGTGTTGTATGCATAGCGATTACTCCATTGTTTGCGTACCACTTCGGGCAGCTCAAGAGGGGGATCGGAGCGTTGCTTGGATGTTCCTTTTCTGGTTTCGGGTGGCTTTGTTTTTAGCGCGGTCTCACCCAGAGGACTGCGCTGAAAACAAAGTCATTCGATGCGTGATATTCCCCTTATGTCCAATTTGTTGACATCGGGTCTTCGAATTCCTGGAGAAGATCATTTTGCGTCGCGTTGAACACCCGCTGATGAACGCTGACGCCTTTGTAATGATCCGGCGTGTTCGGCGAATACTGATCACAGAGGATCATGGCCTTCGTCAGGCCCTCTTCGCGTTTCGCGCCAAAATGATCATGCATCATTGTTCTTGATATCGTCGCACCGGTGCCGGCGGTATTTGCCCAGACGCGGCTGACATAGGATTTTGCCGCTGGCATACCGTTGGGATGGACTAAAAGAGGTCTTTGCTCTTGTTCTGCTTTCTGCCGGAGGGCCTCGAGGTACTTCGGATCGTTGTCCTGCAGCAGGAGTGCATCAATGAAGCACGACATCCTGGGGTGGATCGACGCTGGAAATGTCCTGCGCCCGTCGAGCAATGCCGTTTTCCCAGGCTTGAAGTTGCGAAACCGATAGCGCCCACGATCCCAGAACTGCGTTTTTCCAAACACGATGCGATGCCAGTCCCGGCGCAAGGGCAGTATCGCCGGCAAGCCGAGAGCGGTAGCGCGATTGCGCAAAATGTGACGCTTTCCGGGCCTACCGGAGTTTACCGTCTTGTCCAGCAGTGCAATCGCCTCGCGGATGATGTCAGCGGGGCTGCCAAGCCCGTGCATTCTGTCGTATTTCAGCTGGGTCACCGTCAGTTCTTCGTCTCGTAGTGTTGCCAACGTCTTTTCAGTGCCGACATAAGACCTTCTGGGTAGGTGCCCGTGAGGCGCGCAAAACGTTCCAGCTCTTCCCATGTGGCGCGAAGGGTGGCTTCCCGAAGCAGCTGAGCGGGAAACCTGGCCAAGAATGCCTCCGCTAAATGCTGGGGGTTCGGCTCCCGAAACTGCTTCTTCCAGAGCTTTCAACCTCTTGAAGAGCGTCTTCGCATGAGCCCAGATGTAAATTTTGTTGCCGCCCTCGAGGATGACGTGGGCCGGTTCTATGAAGTTGCCCGCTTTGAATTTTTCCTTGAGTGCATCCGATTGCTGCTCGGCTGCCTGAGTCAGCTCGTCACCGCTCATGAAAAAGCCGGGCAGGAAATCGTTGCGATCGTAGTGACCGCGAGGATTCCGTGAAAACCTAAGGAATTGATGTGGGAGGAATTGGCGACTGCGTTCACCGAAGACATACATTGGAGGAACGGTGATCGCGCCTTCTTCGATCTTTGTTCAAATCCTGAGCGGAGGATCCGAGTTCGACAGCTGCCTCGGCAAGCGTCATCAGGTTGTAGGTCATTGGCTCGATATCAGCCTCCGCAAAATCTTCCACGCGGTTGCGCGACATTTCAAGCCATTTGCCAAGTTGGGTGACATTGGCAGCGCCGGTGAAAGCGGGTTCTGTCTCTTGGATCATTTTGATCTCCTGTTGTTCTGCACAGGAGGTGGGTCCGTCTGATGCACCGCAAAAACTGCTTTGGTAGCTAAGTTTGAAACTGCACTACAGCCAATCTTTGACCCATCCTGGGCCGAGAAGTTCTTTTTCTTAATTTGCCAGCGACTTCACTTGCTTCCCGGGTGTAGGTTCGGGCATAATTTTGCACTCCGACGTGAACGTTTGGGGAAGAATGAGACGCGGCAAGCCCCAGATTAAAGGAAGTAGCAGGCGCAGCACTCGTGAGTATGGGCGGGGCCGGACATTCGCTAGGCGCTGCGTCAAAGCCCGCTTTATGCGGAGCAAATCAAGTTTGGCAGGCTTCTGGAAGATAGAGAGAGCGATGCCACAGATCATCCATGACACGGATGACCAGATTCAGATCGATGGGGCCGTCGCTCTCGTCCCAGCCCGACAATCTGTTCACGTCAGATAGCAGCGTGTCGGACATATTGATCACCGCACGCGCCTTCAGGCGCACGAATGCATGGTCGGCGTCTTCAGACGTTGTCAAACCGCGGCGCTCCAGGTCCCGCACAATTCGCTCGGACCAGATACGGTTTACCGACGCCATGCGAGAAACAACGTCGGCGTCTTCGCGCAACAATATCTCTCGGGCTTCCAGAAGACGGGGATTACGGGCAGCGAGCATCACCGAGTAGGTATTGGCCCTGTGTATCGACTCGCGCAGGCCAAGGCCACCGCCGCGCGGCCGGTGGATGCGCATCAGGGCCCAGTATTTGCGCAGCACCGCCTTGATGATGTCTGATCGACTGTGAAAGTAGAGATAGAAGGTGCCACGCACCATTCCAGCGGAGCTGACCAGGTGATCAACGGTCAGAGAATCGTAGCCGACTATTTCGATTTCACGGGCGGCGACCGCCAGCAAGGCTGCGCGGGTGCGCACTCTTTTCCGGCGGCTTTGCATTGCGTGGGCGCGTTCCTCCAAAATCTCGGCAACGCTAAACCCCTCAGGAGGTGGCACTTTTTCTTGTAGCGAAACGGTATGATTGATCTGCATGAAATTTTATTGACATACTGTCCAATTTTGGTCAACCTTAGAAAATTAGACACAGTGTTCAAAAATGGATCACCTATGCAAGGATCACGCATTCACTTCGAAAAAGTCACCAAGTCCTTCGGTACCGCCATTGCGCTTTCTGATTTCAATCTCGACATTGCACCGGGTGAGTTCGTGACCTTGCTGGGGGCATCGGGCTCGGGCAAGTCTACCGCACTCAACATCTTGGCTGGGTTTTCCGACGCCACATCGGGCGAGGTCTACATAGACGGTCGTCCGATGACAGGCGTGGCGCCTGAAAACCGCAACGTCGGCATGGTGTTTCAGAACTTTGCACTGTTTCCCCACAAATCGGTGGCTGAGAATGTCGCCTTCCCGCTCAAGATGCGTAAGGTGCCCCGGGTTAAAATCGAACGCCGGGTGAAAGCCGCGCTGGAGATGGTACGTCTGGGCGAATTCGCCGCGCGCAAGCCGGCGGCCCTCTCGGGAGGTCAGCGCCAGCGTGTCGCTCTGGCGCGGGCTGTGGTGTTCGAGCCGCCGGTGCTGTTGATGGATGAATGTCTTTCGGCGCTGGACCTGAAGTTGCGTGAAGAACTGCAAGACGAAATCCGCCGTATCCACCGCGAGATCGGCACCACGGTTCTGTTCGTGACACATGACCAGACCGAAGCGCTGACCATGTCCGACCGGATTGCTATCCTGGAAGGCGGCAAGATTGTACAGATCGATGCACCCGAGGCGCTTTATGACCGTCCGCGCACCCGGTTCGTCGCCGACTTTATTGGCCAGTCAAACATGTTTGATCTGGCAACTGTGCAAAACGGGCAGGCCGATGTGCCGGATATGGGGATCACCATCCCCGTGGTCGACGCAAACGCCGTTGCAATCAGTCTGCGCCCGGAACGTATCCGCGTGGTCCTTGGCGATGCACCGGCTGACAAATCCGTTTTCGAAGGGGTCGTGGAGGACGAGACCTTTTTTGGCCCCGTTGTCGCGCAAACAGTGCGCCTGGCCTCTGGCCGGGTGCTGGACGTGCGCAGCCAACGCTCGGGGCATGACCGCCTGCCGCATGCAGGCGAAACCATCAGGCTGGCTTTCGATCCAGCAGATGCCGCTCCTCTGGCGGCGGACTGATTTTTCGGAGTTCAACGGGAGAGAACCATGAAACTCACCAAGACCCTCACTGCGTTCACGCTGGGCGCGACCATGGCGGCAAGTGCTGCCTTTGCTGAAGGCACCCTGACCTATGCAGGGTCGGGCGGTGGCCTGGCCCAGGTGATGAAAGGCGTGTTTGACGACCCGTTCACTGCCGAGACCGGAATTGCCGTGAATGCGTTGGCCACCTCTGACCGTGCTTCGGCGCTGAAGGCCATGCAGGTCGCGGGTAAGGTCACCTGGGACGTGACCGAGCTTAACCCGATCGAATACGCCACCGCGTCGCTTTCGGGCTGGCTGGCCCCGTTGGATTGGTCGGTTATGGACCCGAACAACGCGCTGCCGGATGACGCCAAACTGGCGGATGCCGGGATCGCGGCGACCTTCTCGACCGTCATGGCCGTGCGCACTGACAAATTGCCCGAGGGCAAGCAGATGACCTCCTGGGCAGATTTCTGGAATGTAGAAGGCTTTCCCGGTGGCCGCGCCTTGCAGAACCAACCGATCGACAATCTTGAATTTGCTCTGATCGCCGATGGCGTGGCCCCGGCGGATGTCTATACCGTTCTGGCCACCGAAGAAGGCCAGGACCGTGCCTTTGCCAAGTTGGACGAGATCAAGCCGCATATCGCTGTCTGGTGGACCGCTGGGGCGCAGCCGGTACAGATGCTGTCAGATGGCGAAGTTGCCTATACTTCTGCGTGGAACGGCCGCATCACCAAGCTGGCAGCCGAAGGTGTGCCGGTAACGATCAACTGGAATGGCGGTGGCATCAAGGCGTCCTACGTGGCCATCGTGAAGGGCTCCGAGAACGTTGAAGCCGGCCAGAAATACATCAGCTTCATGATGACCAGCCCCGAACGCGCCGCCCAGTTCGCCTCAATGGTGCCCTACCCGGGCATGGTGAAGGGTCTTTATGACCATATCCCGGCTGAAAAAGGCACAATGATGCCGACCCACCCCAACAATGTGGGCGATCAGTTCGTCACCAATGCCCTTTTCTGGGGCAAGAACCTGGGGCCCCTGAAAGAACGCTGGGAAGACTGGATCCTAGAATAATCCACCTCTCTCTTGGGTCACCACCACTCCACGGTGGCCCGCTCTTTCCTTTCGGAGCTGACCGATGAGCAAACGGCTAACATTACTGCCCGGCATTGCGCTGATCCTCATACTGTTCCTGATCCCCGTTGGGATCGTGTTTCAGCAGGGGCTGTTCGATCCGGCTTTCACGATCGAGCATTTCACCCGCTTTGCCACCCGCGGCGCCTATATGCGGATTTTCTGGAACACGCTTCAGGTGTCGGCGGTGGTCGCCTTGGCCTGTCTGCTGATCGGCTATCCGATCGCCTATTTCATCGTCCGCCAGCCCACTGCACGCCGCCCGTTCCTGATGTTCCTGGTGCTGGTGCCGATGTGGATGTCGATCCTGGCGCGGACCTATGCCTGGATGGTGGTGCTGGGCAAGGAAGGCATCATCAACCAGACGCTGATAGCACTTGGCATCATCGACACACCCATTCAAATGCTATTCACCACCGGTGCGGTCTATGTGGGCATGGTGCAGATCATGTTACCGATCCTGATCGTGACCTGTTTTTCATCCATGACCGAGATCGACCAATCGCTGCTGCGCGCGGCCCGGATCATGGGCGCCAGCCCACGCAAAGCTTTCCGTGAAGTGTTCCTGCCCCTTTCCGCCGAGGGCGCAATCACCGGCACGCTGATCGTGTTCATCCTGTCGATGGGATTCTTTATCGTCCCCGCACTGATAGGCGGACGCAAGGACACGATGATGGCCAACGTCATCAGCGGACAGGTCAGCCAGACCAATTGGGGCTTTGCCGCCGCCCTGGCCATCGTGCTTCTGGCCGCTACCCTTTTGATCCTGACACTTGTGCGCGGTGCCTCGGCCAAGCTGGTGCACCACCATGAGGAGGCCCACTGATGCGTGACAGAAATTTCCTCTTGCCGGTCTTCTACTTGCTGGTCGTTCTCTTCCTGTTCTTCCCGATCCTGATCGTGGTTCCAATCTCCTTCTCGAACGGGCGCTTTCTGAGCTTTCCCCCGGAAGAATTCGGCCTGCGCTGGTATCGCGCTTATTTCTCCGATCCGGTGTGGATGTCGGCAACATTCCGTTCGCTGCGCGTGGCGCTGGGGGCCAGCATCCTCGCCACCTTTGTGGGTACGCTTTCGGTTGTCGGACTTGGCCGTCGCCGCACCAAGACAAGCGGCTTCCTGACCGCCATCTTTGTGGCCCCCGCCATCGTGCCCAACATCATCGTCGCGCTGGGTGTGTTCATCTTCGCCATTCGCCTTGGTGTCAGCGACAAAGAATTCACCCTGGTCTGCGCCCATGCGGCGATTGGCCTGCCATTCGTGGTGTTGATGGTCGGTTCGGCCTATCGCCAGATCGACCCGACGCTGGAACGCGCGGCGAGGATCATGGGGGCCGGTCCGGCGCGCGCGTTTCTAACGGCCACTCTGCCGCCGTTGACGCCGGCAATCCTGTCGGCCGGTATCTTTGCTTTCTTCGTCAGCTTTGACGAGCTGATCATCTCGCTCTTCCTGATGTCGAGCGCCGAAACCCTGCCAATGCGCATCTGGAATGACCTGCGCTTTGAAATCAACCCGACCATTGCTGCCGTCAGCGTGTTCTTCGTGCTGGTGACCACCGTCGCCATGTCAAGCACCGAACTGCTGCGCCGCCGCGCAGAAAAGAAAAATGCGGCCTGACCGCATAAGACCGGAGACCCGACATGCTGAGATACGAAAAATCCGGCCATATCGCCACGATCACAATCGACAACCCGCCGGTGAATGTCTTCACCCCTGCGATGCACAAGCAGATGTTTGAGATCTTGCAGGAATTCAACGCAGACCGAGATGTTTACTGCGGTATCCTGACGGGCGCCGGGGACCGGTCGTTCAGCGCCGGAGACGACATCAAATCGAAACGCCCCGACCGCACCCGCGAAGAGGTTGTCGAACGTCATCTGACCCCGTCACGGTCCTTCGACACCGAGGAATATCCAGGGTGGGAGCATGAGGTCATGACCATGCAACGCTACAAGCCCATCGTGGGTGCCGCGAACGGATACTGTTTCGGGCAGGGTTTCATCTATTTCAACCTGCTCACCGACATTCGCTATGCCGCGACCACCGCAGTTTTTGGAATGCCCGAAATCGCCTATGGGATGGGTGGAGCCGGCGCAGCCTTGTCGCTGGGTAAGATGATCCCGCATGTCGCCGCAATGGAATTGCTGCTTCTGGGCGAGAAGATAGACGCTGAAAAAGCCCAGAGACTGTTCCTAGTGAATGATGTGGTTGCCCCCGACAAGCTGATGGAAAAAACGCAGGCGGCTGCCGAACGCATCGCTTCGCATCCTCCCTTGGGTATTCGGGTCGAGATGGAAAGCTATCAGCGTGGCTTTGACATGAGCCGTTCTGACAGCATGGCCATGGCCGGCCACATGTACCGTCTGGCACGCTCAGTACAGCCAACCCAGCCACCTCTGGCCGATCAGGATGCGGCGGAATGATGACACATCCCGGACAGATTGAAGTGGAGAGTCTGGCTACTGCGTTGGATGCG
This sequence comes from Phaeobacter sp. NW0010-22, assembly GCF_040365955.1. Classification (NCBI taxonomy): domain Bacteria; kingdom Pseudomonadati; phylum Pseudomonadota; class Alphaproteobacteria; order Rhodobacterales; family Roseobacteraceae; genus Phaeobacter; species Phaeobacter sp. NW0010-22. The sequence continues at coordinate 66,120 of NZ_BAABWT010000010.1, read as the reverse complement.
ACCGGCTTTCCTGAGAACCTGCCCACCTTCTGCGCAACTCAGGCAGAAAAATACGGCGATGCGATTGCCATCGACTATTTCCAGGATGGTGTGCAGCTCAGTTATCGCGCGCTGCACCAACGGTCGAACCGAGTGGCCGCCAACCTGCTGAAGCGCGGCTACCGCAAAGGTGCGCATATCGCGGTGATGCTGCCCAACGGCCCGGCCTCGGTGCTGATCTGGTTTGCGATCATGAAGATCGGCGCGGTGATCGTGCCGGTGAACACCGCTTATCGCGGCAAGGAGCTTGATTTCATCCTCAACCAGTCTGACGCACAGGCGTTGATTATCGGGGACCAGTTCCAGGAAGCCTTCCGGGAAATGAAAGCCTGCCCCGACCTGCTGAGCGATCCGATTGTCGTCCTGAGCGGCGAATTGGGTGGCCTGGAAAAAGGCGGCGAACTGGTCAAATTCGACCCCGGCTACCCGGTCACAGCGACCGACCTTGCCAATCTGCAATACACGTCAGGCACCACCGGCTTCCCCAAGGGCTGCATGTTGGCCCAGGACTATTGGCTCGTGCTCAGCCACTCGATTGCCCAGGTGCACAATCACTACGGCAACACGCGCCTGTTCTTCTGGGCCCCGTTTTTCTACATGGACGGGCAATGGTCATTCCTGTCCGCCATGGCGACCGGAGGCACTGCGATTATCGCCTCTAAGATGAGCCTTACGAAGTTCCTTGGCTGGATGCATGAACAAGACGCTCATTACTGTGTCCTGCCGGAACCGATCCTGAAGGCGGTTCCCCCGACCACCGAAGATGCCAAGATACCCTTGAAATTCGTGCACGCATTTGGCTGGCGCCCTTCTGCCCGGGCCGAGGCCGAGGCCCGCTTCACCCTGGTGGCGCGCGACAGTTTTGGCATGACGGAAGTCGGCCCCGCGATCATCTGCCCCGAGGCAAGTGGGGAGAAGCTGGAGCAGAACACCTGCGGTGTGGCCGCCCCCTATCGTGAAACCCGTGTTGTAGATGAGAACGGCGCGGAATGTGCACCCGGAGAGCCGGGTGAGCTACAAATCCGCGGCCGAGGGATCATGTTGGGCTATTACAAAAGGCCTGATGCCAATGCTGATAATTTCGATGGCGACTGGTTCCGCTCGGGCGACTTGTTCGTCAAGGATGCCGATGGTTACCATCGCATCGTCGGGCGCCTGAAAGAAATGATAAAACGCGCGGGTGAGAACATCTCGGCGACTGAGATCGAAGCTGCCATGCGCGAAGCCACTGAAATTGCCGAAGCGGCGGCGATTTCTGTTCCTGATGAGATGAGGCGGGAAGAGGTAATGGTGGTCCTAAAGCTGGCAGACGGGTTTGGTGAAGATGACTTCACAGCCGAGCGACTATTGGACCACAGCACGAGGCTGGCTGCTTTCAAACGACCTCGATATTTCGCCTTTGTCGAGGAGTTTCCCCGAACCGCGACCAACAAGATCGCAAAGAAGCAGCTATCTGTGACACACCTGACCGGGAGCGTGTTTGATTGCGAAAGTATGAAATCGGTTGAGGCAACGAAAGCGAGAAATCTGATAGGCAGATGATTCTTGATACCGCGATTTCGATAGCCCCCACAATTTCAAACCGGACATTTTACAATGTCTTTGTGAAGGTCCGGTTTGGGCCGTACCCGGGTAGTCGCTACGTGTCGATGAGGCGGGTCTCCCTTGATAATTTTGCGTTTTTCGCTCACTTCCCGATCCCGTCTCTCCAAGCGTACATTAAATTGGCGGCATCCGCGCCAGCACGGTGCAAGGTGGGCCGGTTTTGCATGTTGCAATAGACTCAGTGAAGATGCCCTGGCACCATGCAGCCTTCACTTGAAAATGCGGCCCATACTGCTCCGTCAAAGTCAGAGATCACGGGGCAATGGTGGCCTAACAGACGATTCAGCCAGCGCTGATCGAATTCCGGCGCGTTTGAAAACAATGGCCTGTTTTCAACGGTGTCTGATGTCAGCGCTTATGGCTCCAAATAGGGTCATTTGCGAAATGCAGTTTTGCCGAAAAGCCATTGCAGTGCTCAATCTCTAAACGGGTTCCCCGGGGCACCTAAATGCGCCGGGGATTTTTCAATTAGTGACCGAACTTCTTAATCTCACCCTTTTCCAGCCGCTCTGAGTAGCTGTTAAGCTCTACCCGAACCAGCTTCATCAGGAAGTACAGAGCCAGAATGTTCACCACGGCCATAGCAAAGATTGCTGCATCAGAGAAATCGATGACCGGTCCCAGCGAAGCAGATGCGCCAATCACAATAAAGATGCAGAAAATAACTTTGAAAACCAGCTCAACCATTTTCCCCTCGCCAAAGAGGTAGGTCCAGGCTTTTAGGCCATAGTAGCTCCAAGAGATCATGGTAGAGAAGGCAAACAGCACCACAGCGATGGCCAGCACAAACGGGAACCAGCTGATTGTGGACCCAAAGGCCGCCGATGTGAGAGCAACACCTGTGTTGCCATCTACGGTTGCGATCGCCGAACCCGCTTCGTTCAGCATATAAACGCCGGTTGCTTCATCGATAACCAATTGCTGGGAAATCACGATGACCAAGGCCGTCATTGTACAAATGACAACCGTATCGATCAGAGGTTCAAGCAAAGACACAAAACCTTCGGTGATCGGCTCTTTGGTCTTCACGGCGGAGTGCGCAATCGCAGCCGACCCAACGCCTGCTTCGTTCGAGAACGCCGCCCGTTTGAAACCTTGGATCAAGGCCCCGACCATACCACCCGCAACACCCAAACCGGTAAAGGCACCAGCAAAGATTTGGCCGAACGCCCAACCGATCATGTCATAATTGGCGATCAGGATGATTAGCGCGGCGCCAACATACAAGATACCCATGAACGGCACGACTTTTTCCGTCACATTGGCGATGGATTTGATGCCACCTACAATCACGGCAAAAACCACGCCAGCGAAAATCAGGCCAGTGATCCAACCCGGATAATCGCCAACAATTCCGGAAATCTGCGCGTGGGCTTGGTTGGCTTGGAACATATTGCCGCCGCCTAGAGCCCCCAGAATACAAAAGATCGAGAACAACACAGCGAGAATTTTCCCACCGGGTAAACCAAGTTCGTTGAAACCCTTTGAGATATAGTACATCGGGCCACCAGACACGGTGCCGTCTTCGTATTCGTTTCGATATTTAACACCAAGCGTACACTCGGTGAATTTGGATGCCATCCCAAGCAAACCCGCCAGGATCATCCAAAAGGTTGCACCGGGTCCGCCAATGCCTACGGCAACCGCGACACCAGCGATGTTACCAAGGCCCACTGTACCAGACAGTGCTGTTGCGAGAGCTTGGAAGTGACTGACTTCGCCTGCATCATTTGGATCGGAGTAGTCACCTTTTACCAGCCGAATAGCATGGCTAAAAAACCGAAACTGGACGGCACCAAAGTAGATCGTAAAAACCGTCGCGGCAATGACCAGCCACATGACGATCCAAGGGAAGCTGGTCCCTGGAATGGGGGCGAAAATAAAGCCAACAAACGGCCCTGTCACTGTTGCAAAGGCCTGATTGACTTGTTCGTCTATGCCTTGGGCGAACGCGGCGGGTGCAGCGATGCTGGCGATAAATGCCGAGGTAAGTGTTCTAAAATATTTCATGATTGACCTCTATCCAACAACCGTGACGGGCACGTCTGCATGCATGACCAAGTTCTGTGTTGAGCTGCCGAAAATGCGTTTTGTGAATCCGTCATTCGAAACGCGGCCCACTATGATCTGAGAGGCGCCATGCTGGGTTGCGATCCGGTTCAGCGTCTCTGCAACATCGCCATGCTGCACCACGCCCGTTGCCTTGATACCGGCATCTTGCAAGGTATGGACGGCGGGGGTCACAACCCGCGTTGTCGCAATTTTGATCTCTTCTTCACGCCTTTTATGGCGTTTTTCGTTCTCTTCCGCGGTTTGGAAAGTGAAGGGGGACCATTCGACGACATAGGTTACGATCAACTCGCAATTTTCGATACGAGACGCGAGGTCTCGAGCGAAGGTTAGTGCGCGTTCACCGGTATCCGTGCCATCCAGTCCAACTGCTATTTTAACTGTCATTGGTCAGGCTCCGTGTTGGTTTTTCTTTTAGGTCGCCACCGTTTTCAAATCAGATGAAAGGCGATGGTAACAAGTTTAAGAATAAGTGATTATCACTAGAAATTGGTGATGAAAGCAGGGTATAAGCTGAAATAATCCCCATATACTGGCGCAAATTCAGGAAAAATCACTGATGAACAGGGAAATTGACAGCATAGATTCCAAAATCCTGGCAGAGCTCGAATCGGACGGACGACTGTCTATTGTTGAGCTTGCTCAAAGGGTGAATTTAACCAACACACCCTGTTCAGAACGGGTCAAAAGGTTGGAACGGTCCGGTTACATAACGGGGTATCGGGCAACGTTGGATTTGGACAAGCTTGGGCTGAGCCACCTAACTGTTGTGCAGGTTTCACTCACGGCAACAGGTGGGGATAACTCACTTGATGCGTTCAACAAGGCGGTCCATGCAATCCCCGAGGTCGAAAGTTGCCTCATGCTTGCAGGGGCTTTCGATTATCTGTTGATGGTCCGAACAAGAGATATGCGCCACTTTCGGGAAGTTCTGGGAGATAACATCAACAAGCTACCCGGCATCCTTCAAACGAATTCCTTTGCAGTGATGGAAGTTGTCAAAAATTAATTCGCGCCGCGTGGACCAATTGTGAGTTTTGGTTTTTATGCATCCGATTGGAGCGGGCGCAATAAATACTCTGAAAGGGGGCTGTTTCGGGCCGGTTACATATCCGAGAAACCGTCAAAGTTGCAGCCAAAATGATGCGTAAATATGATTGCAGCGAGTTTTAAACGCCCCAGGCCATCCGGCCGAAAGGCTGGTTAAGGCAAGCTGAACCGCAGCGTCCCAAGTGCGGCCCAAATGCATTTAAGTGCAGCTTTTTCTACCGGCCGCCCATATCTTTGAGCGATGCGAGAGGTGCTATCTGCAGGCTGCTGATCTGTATTCCTGGTGCCACACAGGCTGTAGGATTGAGCATAACTTTGAACCACAATTTCCAAGGCTGTTTTGCGTGTCGCTATCATTCATGGATAGTGAAACTTAGCTCTCCCCCGAAACTCTTGAAGAAAGCAAACGGCCCAAAGCCGGCGTTGAGCTAGGATATTTCCACCGGCACCGTTGGAAAGTTTACCAAATCGGTTAAGGCTTCAAAACCAGTCCACCCATTGCTTTGCGACTTTCCAGCATGTCGTGGGCTTTCCGGGCATCAGCTAATGGGACCGTCTGGGGGCTTTCGGAATGAAGAATTCCCAGTTCAAAGCTCCTGAACACCGCTTCCGCCATCGCGCGATATTGTGGTGGATCTGCAAGGTAGTGAAACAGGATAGGTCGTGTAACTGTCAGGGACTTTTCGGCCAGTGTGGTCATGGCCAAGGGTGCAACAGGACCGGAGGATTGCCCAAAATTCACCAAATGACCACAAGAGGCAAGCGTTGTGAGCGAGCCGGAAAAGGTATCCGCTCCGATGGAATCGTAAACCACGTCCACACCACGCCCATCTGTCAGGCGCAACACCTCGTCCTCAAACGCTGTTTCACGATACAGGATCGGGTGGGTGCAGCCGGACGCTTTGGCTATTTCTCCCTTCTCGGGAGACCCAACGGTGCCCAAAACTGTGACGCCTAGATGAGACGCCCATTGGCACATCAGCCGACCAACACCACCAGCTGCGGCATGCACGAGGATCGTCATGCCGGCATCCAACCTATGCACACGATTGGTCAGCATCTCCACGGTCAGCGCACGCAACAGTGTGGCGGCGGCCAAATCATCATCAATTCCATCTGGCAAAGGCACTGCGGTGTGCGCGGGTAGAAGGCGGTGTGACGCATAAGCTCCGTAGGGCGGGCCGGTAACATAGGCCACACGGTCGCCGACCTTGAGCCCCTCTACGTCTGCGCCGAGTTCCTCAACGACACCTGCTGCCTCACAGCCAAGGACCCCTGGGAGCGGGAGTGTCTTGTAGAGGCCAGACCTCACGTAGACGTCGTGAAAATTCACGCCAATGGACGTTTGCCTGACGCGTACCTCCTCTTTTCCGGGCGATGGCACATCAATGTCTTCGATGCACATGACGTCTGAGTCACCATAGTTTTTTATCACGATGGCCTTGGACATGTCCTTCGACCTCCTGTTTTGTTTGTCTTTTTTTCACCTCAACCGCGATGATGCCGGGATGGCGACCGAAGCGGTTAGCGATCATATTGCCGTGAATTGCGGTGCTGGAGGCCAGGACCAGGTCCGCGCGTGCCGGGCCATCTTGTTACGTTTGAACGTTCATTTCGCGCAAGGCAAACCCAAAACGCGCCGCATCTGTGACGAGGCGCGAGACGCCGTCATATGCGCAGGTCAACTTGGCCGAAGTGTTCAGTTCAAACATATCTTAAGCTTTGGATCTGGGTCATTGGTATTTGCCGCACCTTCTTGCAATAACAGGTAGTTCATCGTCGAGGCCGTATGGCGAAATGTCATCGCGTCCTGATAGTCGGGGTCGGTAAACCATGCTTCGAGGCCCGCCTTACTTGGAAACTCGAGGATGACCATGCGACTTTCATAGTCCTGTCCCTCGACGCAGGTGACCTCTTCTCCAAGGGTCGAAATTTGCCACCGTATTTCTTAATAATCGGTGGGGTGCGGCTGGTGTATTGCTTGTAGGTTTCAGGGTAGGTGATTGTCATCAGTGACACGATATATGCGGGTATGTGGGTTTCTGTTTTAGGCCTTGAAGTCAAGTGCCGGTGCATTGGTATAATTGATGCCATTCTACACAATCAGAAGTTCCATTGTAGGCTCGGCTCTGCGCAGCACGGCCACTTTCAGATAATCAGGGTCGGCAAAAAGGCCTTGGCGGCGGCTTTGTCTGACCATCACGCATGACGTGCAGCATGTGCCTTCTAAACTGGTCAATTTCCAGCCGCTTGCCTTCGGACCCCATGGCGCGCATCGCCCAAGACAGACCTGCATTCGCGGCGGTATTGGCGAATTTCTTGGCGTGTGCCGCCGCGAGTGTGGCTGGTTGATTTGCCTCAAATAGACGCGCCGTTTGGAACATCAACGCACGGCTGGGTTCCAACTGGGTCAGATGATCGGCTAAGGCCCACTGTTTGCCTTGTTGGTTCAGCGTGTCCGCGCCGAACATCTTTCGCTGACTGGCATAGGTCAAGGCGGTTTCAAGCGCGCCCATAGCGGAAGCAAAGCCAGTGCCCGCATAAAACATTATCGCCTGTACAGAGAGCGCAACTTGGTCAAACTTAACATCGTAGACTTGGGCAACATGACCAGAAATCATTCCATAGGGCGCGCCCTGAGAGACGCCTTCAGCAGCCGGGTCGATGGCAAAGCAACCCATGCTCTTGGCGCCTTGGCCCTCATCGCTCATGGCAAAGACCGCCAAGACATCAGCCACCGCGCCGATCTTCTCTTCAGAAATCAGGTCTGGAAGCAGCCGATACCCGCTTTGGCAAACTCCTCGACCATCATTAGGAAATCAGTGGCAGTTCCGCCATTTCCCCCTAGCTCGTTTGAGACAAGAAATCCGCCAAACCCTTTCGAGGCCAGCTTTACCACCTCATGAGGATAGCTACGGTCGCGTTCCCATTGCTCGGCATTCTCAAAGATGTAGCAGCGCGCAAAGGCACTGGCCCTGTTGCGCAAGTCTGCATCGAAGCCTGTCAACGGATCAGATACGAGGGGGAGAGCAGTTGGGTCATGGCATTTCTACCTTTTTGGGGTCATCGCGATGACGCGTCAAACATCCGCTGAAGCACTATTTTGTCGGCGATCTTTGAACTTGGCCGCCCAGCCTCATCTGCGCGGTCAAGGATAGTCAGGATCGTATATTAGAGCCTCAGGATGTGTCGGGTTGATGCGTCGCGCGATGGCGTATCAATAATCACCGTCGAGGCCAGATCATCGCGCCCGCGTTGAGAACATAGTCAGGCACATAGGTGATGCAGCGCTCTTGCAGCGCTGCCCTGTGGCGCAGTTCGGCAAGTTGGTTGTTCGCCAGACCACAGATCGCGCGGGCTTTGATGTCAGGTAAGGTGAAATCGTTGATCCCGTCGCTCATGGTACTTGGCGCGATACTGTTGACATCCTGCGCATGAATGGCATCAGGCGCGACAGGCGTTGCGCCGCAACGTTCGAGCATGCCGCGTACGGCCATCTCGTTCACATCGGCAACGATCAGTTTGGTACCAACTTCGTGTAGCTGCCGACACAGATCGCCACCTGTTTGTCCGAGCCCCTGAACGGTGACGCGCCCACCTGATAGATCATTGCGCCCGAGCGCGTGGTTCGCAGCGGACGCAGCCCAATAGCGCCCACCGAGATCCTGAACATGTCGCGAGAAGGCGCGCAATAGATCAGGTTTGTTCGCGCGCGATGGGTCCGCGTTGATCACCGATTTGCCGCCGCCCAATGGTAGTCCCGCTATCGAGTTCTTGAAGCTCATCCCTTTGGACAGGCACAACACATCCGTTAGCGCCTCGTCCGTCGAGGCATAGGGATGCATTCTGCAGCCGCCAGCCGCCAGCCGCCAGCCGCCAGCCGCCAGCCGCGGGGCCAAGAGCGGTCGAGTGCACCGCAATGATCCCCTTAAGAGGTCAGCGTTCTGGTCAGTGTTCAGTTGTCGCGCCAAGGCCCTTTGGATATCGAAGAATTCCTGACGGCCATTCGAAATTTACCTGACCTTACTGAATGCCTATTGGTGGCTAGGAACCTAGGCTACATCCTGCAGTTCAGCGCGACAGATGTCGAAGCCCTTAAGGACTTCGTTCTGACCAAGCTGAAAACCATTCCTTGCGCGTCTGAGACAACAATGCTCATTTTGGAAACCGTCAAGTCGACCGGAAAAACAAAGCGGGTGGTGAAGGGGTGCGCAACGAATGTCAGCTTCTCGTCCGATGTTTCGGTAGGCAAGGATTACTCTGGGCTGATAAAAACTTGGACGTGAGCTGGATCCGTTGAATTTGACTACGAGAACCGCTTGAAGCGTAGCTATGCACATGGAGAGGCCTTGCAAGGTCAAAACTTAGTCTTTGGCTTGCATGGGGATCACGCCGCATACTGGCCGCTGGACAGCCGCAAGTTTTTGGTCCGCTTTTGTTCAAAACTGATGGCTGCTCTATGTGGCTCTCGCAAAGTTTTTTCCATGCACCAGAGCCGCCCTCAATGAGGAAACTTCTCAAGCGTCATTAATACGACCCGTTTCGCATGCGAGCCCTCGCGAAACATGGCATCAACAACGGATAGGGCAGGGAAGTCAGGCCAGGTCTCACGCAACTCGAGCATCAACGCTTGAGCTTTACGGTCATCTGTCATTTGATCAAAGGCAACTGCCTGTAATAGCAATGAAGGCGGGCTTACAGGCGCCCCTGATGCAGCCGCGCCTTTAAAGGCCTCTACCGTTTCCGGATAGTTGCCCAGCATTAGTTGTGATACCCCCCAAATGTTTCGAGAGCCAAATCGCCCAGTGCCTTCGCGTAAGCGCGTTGGATCGCTCGCTAGCGCCGCAAGTTCAGCATCGTCTGCGACAATGGCCGTCATACCAACAAGGTCGAGCACGTGGCCATCATTTGGGGCCAAGTCAAACGCGATATGGGCATACTTCAGGGCATGGGCATATTCGTGGGTGGCCGCTAGAGCAAATGCTTTAGAACCGTTAGCCCACGCATCAGTGGGCGCAATTTGGAGCGCTCTATCAGCCGCTGCTTGAGCGTCAAGAAGGAACGTTTCAGCCGCATCTTGGTCAGGAGAAAACATGCCCATAACTGTCAACGTTTGCGCGGCACCAGCATGGCCGCTTGAAAGAGCGTCATCCAGTTCAATTGCATGCCGAAACATACCGAGCGCTAAGGCTTGCCGCTTCAAGTCAAAAACTGGAAACAACATACCTTGAGCTTGGTCTGAGATATTCGCAGCTTGCAGGGATAGAATGGAATGCTCTCTTAGAGCCTCGCGCGCGGGACCCTCATTCTTTGCTGGAAAAGGCAATTCTAGGTTTGGCTGCATCTGTAAGAAAGCGAAAAGTGCTACCAAACCAACTAAAGGCACAGCCAAAACTGCTGTAAGTCTCGGCCAGCGCAGCGGCCGTGCCGGTTCTTCCGTAGATTTAGGCGGTTGATCAAGGGTGTCTGCAAACTCGAACCTGGGACAGTATCCGCCAGGGTCTACCGCGATGTGTACGGCATCACTGCTTCCTTCGGTGTCGTAGTACTCTGTGAGCAAACGCCGTAACCTGCGCGCTTCAACCCGCACCAAGTTTATACCTGCATCCCCCTTAAGCTTGCGATGATAAACATCAACAGCAACGGATTTGCCCCGAATGCCGCCGCCTCTTCCGGCGCTGGCTTCGCTTACAACGTAGGTCAAAAACTCTTGCAAACGGGGGGAGGCTAAAAACACCTTGCTCGAAACAACACGATCCAACTCTGCTGCAATCGCCTCGCGCTGATTTGCATCAAACGTCTGATTTGCAAGAGGTATTTGGACGTGGCTCACGGCCAACTCACTCCAAACTCACTGTGACTTACTTGTTGAAATTTCAAAGCTAACAAATCCTATCGGTGATCCAATCGTATTGTTCATCGGTGCAGAGTCAATGTCCAAACTCGAAGCAGATTTGCCACTATTAGCGTCGATAGTTCGAGCGCGTGCGCCTGAAAACAAGGCCATTCTCGAAGCATTGGAGGATTATGAATTAGCCTGCGCCAAAGAAAAGGACGGCACTATGCGCTTGGATGAAAAGGCCGAGTGGAGCCGTATCCGAAAGGAAGTCGCAGCTGAACTTGAAAGGCTGATCTCGCGTCAATCTAAATCAGGGGGCAATACATGATACGGGTTCTTCTGGCGGAATTGGGACGCCACAGGGTGATCATACGGCTCTGGTTTGCAGCTTGGCTAGTTTTGTCAACCGCTGCGCACGCAGGTGCCACAGAGGCGCGCAATCTGAACTGGGATGACTTGGTGCCTCGGGTACAGAAAGTACAGAACCCCTTCGAAAGCTTAGAATTTCGCCAAACCAATGATTTGGCAAAACTGTACCGCCTTGAGGCAAGTCAAAATAGCACCACAAGCGAATTCACGAAATCGCAAGCGGTCGAAATTCGCGCGCGGCTCAAAGCTGATGGATTGGATCCCGATTGGTTGTTTAAGCAACGGGAGCGATTGATGCAGGAGCACACACGCCAAGCGAGTGCTCCTAACCCCGAAGTCATAGCACAGATTGTGCGGGTGCCTGGATATATCATTCCACTTGAAATGAAAGGCACACTGGCTGTCGAGTTCTTGTTGGTGCCAACCGTTGGCGCTTGCATCCATACTCCCCCACCTGATGCCAACCAGATGATTCACGTCCGCTACCCCGACGGATATCAAATTCGCGGGCTTTATGATCCGGTTTGGATCATCGGTGAACTGCAGGCCGAAAAACAGGTTGAGCTTGTAACCTTATCTGACGGCCAGCTTAGCCTCGAGACCACCTACAGCATGAAGGCCAAAGGTATTGAGCAACATAGGTAAGGCGCGAAAACCCTTGCGAATCCATAGAGATCTCATTCCGAAAAATCCGAACAGGAGGAAAAGATGATAAATATCAGAGCATTGAGCGTAGCGGCACTCGCTTCGCTAAGCTTGTCTGGCTGGGCCAACGCGCAACAAGCCCCAGAGTTGGGAGAACCATCGTCACAAGAGGATATCCAGAAAGCTCTAACTGGCGGCGTGCCAAATGGACGATGGAAAGAAGGGTTGATGTTTGAGGGGATATCCCCACAGCCATGGCTGACAAGCGCCGCGAACTGGTTCCCCGGCTCTGAGGAGGTGCAGCCCGAGGAAATGCGGATCACCTTTATGGGGACCGCGCCTATTCTCCGCCCCGGTCAGGCCAATACATCTGTTTTTGTTGAATTGGGCAACGGCGACAATTTCATCTTTGACATCGGCGAAGGCTCTGTAGCGAACTACCAAGCCGCTCGTGTTGCGCTCAATGAGATGACAAACATCTTTATCACTCACCTTCACGTCGATCACTTTGGCGCATTGCCATATGTATGGATGTTCCGCACGTGGAGCGGCGGCTGGCATGAGCCATTGCGTATTCACGGCCCATCAGGCCGTACGCCCGAGTTTGGCACCGCGGCGATGGTCGAAGGTATGAAGATGATGACGGCTTGGCACCGAGATGCCTTTAGCGTTTTTCCGGCAGGTGTTGGTTGGGACATCGAAGTCAATGAATTTGATTTCCGCGACAACGGTGGGATCATCTACGACGAAAATGGCGTCACCGTGCGTCATTGGCAGCGCAGCCACGCCAAAGACGGTGCCACCGCCTATCGTCTCGATTGGAATGACTTGTGTTTCGTCTGGACCGGCGACGGCCGTCCGAATTTGCTGGATGTTGAATATGCCAAAGGCTGTGACGTCTACATCACCGAGCAACAACAGGAAGTGGTTGAAATCAACTCCGGTGTACAGGGTGTACCGCCTTTCCTTGCCCGCTACACGATCGACACACACCACACGCCAACCTACGCGGCCGGCTATATTGCCAACTTGATCCAACCACGTATCTTCATGACCACACACATGAGCTATGACAAATACTTGCTGGAAGAGTCGGTCGCCGAAATCCGAGAGCACTGGAAAGGCCCGTTCCACTTTGGCGCGCCAGACGGGATAGTTGTCAACGTAACGAAAGACCAGATCTGGGTGCGTGAAGGCATTCTCCCGGAATTCCCCAACGTGCGCGCGCCACAGTTTGACTTTACAAATGAGCAGTTGGTTGTCCCAGCACCGCCTCATGCCCGTGAAGACATTCAAGAACCGTTCATCCGTGAAAGTGAATTGGATCCGGATCTATACTACCCAGAAGGCTACAAACCGGAATTGCTTGAACACTGGCCCGTTGATGGGGATCTCGTTGTACCCATGGAAATGCTGCCTGAAAACTTGAAAAGCAGCATGGGTGCCGCTTGGCGTCATCGTGAAAAGAACCGCGCAGTGTTGAAGGATATGGGCAAGTTCTAAGGAGCGAACAACTTCATATTCTAACACTGAAGGCGGCACTTAACAGGGGTGCCGCCCGCTTTTTATCCGACGCTCAATTGCCTGCACAGTTTCTACTGAGCAGCCATTGCTTCAGACCATAGATAAAGTGCGCTTCCCGCTCTTTATTTTGTTTAAACAAGTCCGTTATAAGCGGGACCCGGTCAACCGGTGAGGCTGATCAGAGCACTAACGGCAGCCGTTCCGTCACCCAGCGCGGAAAGCGAGTGCAGGCGTTTTGTGACTGTGGCGAATTCCTCTGGATCGCCGTGGTCGCGAAAGAAATTTAGGTTAGGCTATCCGTCAACATTCGGATAAATGAACCCGTTCACTGGATAGAATTTGCCATACTGCCCTGGAAGGCTTTCGACACGGACTAGCGTCCAGTCATTGTGTTTGGACACGTCTTTCACGCCCATTTTCAACGACACTTTGTTGCGATGCCAGTTGGCGTGGTTCACGATGATTTCCCGGTCAGTCACAATGTCGGACACGACCGCAACATGGCCCAGTGGCATCCCATTGGTCGCGCGAAACGACATCACTGCGCCGACATCCGGTTCAGTGCCCCGTTCATAGGTATTGTGCGCCTTACCCCACCAGGTCTTGGCGTTGCCGCGAATTTCAACGCCGCTGAGGTTTCGTGCGTAAGGCACGCACCACACCCTTTGTCCACGGGCTTGCTTTTGCGAGACCTCTAGCAACGCCATCGACTGACGTGCCGGATCGAGTTTCGCATAAGTCGTGTTTTGAGCGCAGGCAGAGAAAAGACTCAAAAGCCCCAACGCAACCGCTGTTCGGGCGGCGCCGGATAGGCGCGGCGACATCGTCGTCGTATTGCGGGCTTTGTTTAGCAAGAGTTTTCACGGCCTGTTCGAAGAATCGCGGAATTTTAGGGTGATCCAATCGGGAAAGAAAAGAGGTCTGCTATTCCCCGGCAAGATTTTGCCAGTTACCCGTGCCGCATTTGGTCTCAAGGCTTAGGCAAACGGTGTGTATCCGACCTGAGTGCCCCACGCTGCGTTTGACCAAAGGGTCTTCAATGAGCGCAAAGCAGATAGACGTTTAAGCGTTTCCGGTTTGGAAGTCTGCAAAATCTGGATGTGCGAAATGCAATAACTCAAATCTTGAAAAAGACATTTCGGTAGGGGGAGCGCGTTCAAAATGGGTGAATTTCTGTGAAGCGCCCGCTCATCCCACCGCATGCCTTCCAAGGAGGAACCCTCGGTTTTTGAAGGGATTTCTCCAAGCGTGTCTAAGTCGTTGCAGCTTCCTTGAGGTGTCGTCTGACTGAAGTCGACCAATCCACTCAAACTTGTTATGTCCAAATGTCGGCCTTGGCGCTGTTCAAATTGATGCCGCAAGCAATTTTTTCGAATAGGCGTGCTGCGCCTTCGCATTTCGAAGGGTTTCAACATCCATTATTTCGACGATTTCGCCATCTTTCATGACTGCCAAACTCTCACACATATGACCCACGACAGACAGGTCATGGGACACCATCACATAGGTCAACCCGTGTTCCGAGCGTAAATCTGTCAGCAAGTTCAGAATTTCAGCCTGTATCGAGACATCCAAGGCTGATGTGGGTTCATCGAGCAACAAAATGCTTGGCTCAGGGGCCAAAGCGCGGGCGATGGCAACCCTTTGGCGTTGCCCACCGGACAGTTGATGGGGATAGCGAAATCGGAATTTAGCGCCAAGGCCGACATCATCCAATAGCTTTACAACGCGCGCGTCGATGTCGCGAAAACCGTGAAGATACAGGGTTTCACCCAGTACTTGATCCACGGAATGACGCGGATGAAGTGAAGCATAAGGATCCTGAAACACCATCTGAACTGCTTTGTAGAAGGTCTTTTCTCTCTTTTTACCGACGGGTGTTGCGTCCACTGAAATTGTGCCAGACCAATTGGGCACGAGCCCCATAATCGCCCGTAGGATAGTGGATTTGCCCGATCCACTTTCGCCAACCAACCCGAAACTAGCACCCCGGTTGACATGAAAGTTTGCACTTCGCACGGCATCCACACGGTCACGACCGCCACCGAACCAGACACTCAGGTTCTCAATATTCAGCATAGTCATACGCGGCCACTCACGCTTGGGGCTTCGGACCATGCCGGATCACGATTAAGAACGTCCAGTTTTCTGCGCGGTTCACTTAGTCGCGGCAACGAATTGAGCAATCCCTGTGTGTATGGGTGCTTGGCGTTGTGGAGGTTTTTAGCATCGCAGACCTCGACGATACGGCCAAGATACATGATCAATACGCGATCACAAAAATCGGCCACCAGATTCAGATCATGGCTGATAAAGATCAAGCCCATGCCTCGATCTGTCACCAGCTTGTCGATGATCGACAAAACTTGTCCTTGGACAGAAACGTCGAGCGCTGACGTCGGCTCATCCGCGATCAGGATTTCGGGATTTGGGATCAGCATCATTGCAATCATGATACGCTGTCCCATGCCACCCGACATTTCGTGGGGGTAGGCCCGCATAACGCGCTCGGGATCTCTGATCGAGACGGCTTCCAACATTTCGATAGCTTTGTCGAAAGCCGCAGACTTGCTGACCTTGTTGTGCAGGCGATAGGCTTCGATAATTTGCTGTCCGATGGTCATGACTGGGTTGAGCGAAAACTTTGGATCCTGCATGACCATAGAAATTTTCTGCCCGCGTACATCGCGCATTTCTCGTTCTGATTTCTTCATCAAATCGATACCGTCCAGCGATATCTGATCAGCGGTCACAATTCCCGGTGGACGGATCAATCGCAGGATGGCGCGGCCTGTCATCGACTTGCCTGACCCGCTTTCACCAACAATCGCAAGACGTTCGCGCCCGAGTGTAAAAGACACCCCCCGAACCGCATCAAAGACGCCTTGGCGCGAGGGAAACTGCACCCAAAGGTTTTCGACATCAAGTAGCGTCATTTGTCACCGTCCTTCGGGTCCAATACATCCCGCAGCCCATCTCCGAGCAGGTTAAACGCCAGCGAGACCGTGAAAATAGCCATGCCTGGCACCGTAGCGACCCACCAGTGATCAAGGATGAACCGACGTCCTTCGGAAATCATCGCACCCCATTCCGGGCTGGGCGGTTGTGCCCCAAGGCCCAAGAACCCAAGACCTGCGGCAGCTAGAATTATGCCCGCCATGTCCAATGTAACCCGCACAATCAGCGAGGAAATGCACAAAGGCCAAATGTGTTTGGTGATGATGCGAAGGGCGCCGGCACCTTGTAACTGTATGGCACTGATGTAATCCGAAGACCGGATCGTAAGTGTCTCAGCCCGAGCAATCCGGGCATAGGGAGGCCATGCGGTTAACGAGATGGCAAGAACCGCGTTTTCGATGCCAGCCCCTAAAGCTGCAACAAAGGCCAAGGCCAAAACAAGGCGTGGGAATGCAAGAAATATATCTGTTATCCGCATCAGAATCTGATCCGTCCAGCCCCCAACATACCCGGCAACAGTTCCAACCAGAAGGCCGGTGATAGGCGCGATCAGCGCTACGAGGCCAACAATGTATAGCGTGATCCGAGAACCGTAGATCAACCGGCTCAGTATATCCCGGCCTAGGCTGTCGGTGCCCAAAACATGACCTTCCGACCACAAAGGTTGCAGGCGATTGCCAAGTTCTTGTGCAAACGGGTCATGCGGCGCCAGCAAAGGGGCTGCTAGGGCGATCACCCCAAGTAGGATCAATATCCACAACCCGACCATTGCCATCGTATTGCCGCGAAATGACAGCCATCCCTGATAAAGTGCCGACAGCTTTGCGTGTCTGCGCGACGTCGGTGTGTCGGTCAACAACCATGCGCGCCATGTTTGGGCTTGGGCCATCTATATCGCCATTCTATTTTGCACGGGGATCAAACACCTTGTAGAGAAGGTCAGAGAAAATATTCAGCAAGATAAAGATCAAGCCGACCACAACTGTGCCCCCCATAACCGCATTCATATCCGCCGATAAAAGGGCAGTGGTGATGTAACTACCGATGCCGGGCCAACTGAATATGATCTCAGTCAGAACTGATCCTTCAAGCAGGTTCGCATAGCTCAGAGCGATCACGGTAATCAGTTGCACCCGAATATTCTTGAACGCGTGCCGCCAGACGACTGCGTTTTCTGACATGCCCTTTACCCGAGCGGTGGTAATGTATTCTGCGCTGAGTTGTTCAAGCATGAACGACCGTGTCATGCGGCTGATATAGGCCAGCGAATAGTACCCCAGCAGAGAGGCGGGCAATACAATATGGCTTAGCGCGTCTTTGAAGACGGCCCAATTGCGATCAAGGATACTGTCAACAAGGATCATGCCCGTTACAGTTGGCACAACATCGACATAGAATATGCCAACTCGGCCCGGCCCTCCAACCCATCCAAGAATGCCGTAAAACACCAGAAGGCCCATCAAGCCCAGCCAGAATATCGGCATCGAATACCCAACAAGGGCAATGACCCGAGCGATTTGGTCAATCCAGGAGCCGCGTTTAACAGCAGCGACGACACCCAAGGGTACACCCAGAACAATTCCGGCAAAGACACCAATCGTGGCCAACTCCAGCGTTGCCGGAAAAACCCGTTTGATATCCTCCGCCACAGGACGTGCTGTCAAAAGCGATTTCCCGAAATCGCCGTGAATGACATCCCAGACATAGAGACCAAATTGTACGATGATCGGCCGGTCCAGGCCCAGTTGCTCGTATGCTGCGTCATAGGTGGATTTCGACGCTTGTTCTCCGACAATTGCCAGCACCGGGTCTATCGGCATTACGCGCCCGATAATGAAAGTGACGAACATTAGGCCCAGCATCGTCACGATGATTGAACCAAGGGTCAGAAAGGTTGCCCTGATCCAAAGCTCAAGAGGCGCCTTATGGCGCCCCCCGTTATTGTTTTCAGCCAAAGCCACTTACTTAGTCACCGGCCAGTAAGACACAGCTGTAATGGCCCCACCTAGGTTCAAATTCTGAACCGCTTCGCTACGGCCTGTCTGTTCGATTTTTTGGAACATGACCGCAAAGGGCGCGTTGTCGCGGAATTCAGATTGAATGTCAGCGTACATCGCCGCGCGTGTGTCACGGTCGCTTTCAATAACTGCTGCCGCAACCTTTTCGGTCAATCCGCCAGTGTCCCATGCGTTTCTGTAGGCCAAGAGACCTGTTGCACCTGCTTCGTCAGAATTGTCAGGATTATAGGCGAAAGTACCGGCGTTTGTGTGCGGATCCGGATAATCCGGTCCCCATGCGCCCATATACATGTCTAATTCCCGCGCTCGATAGCGGCCCAGGATGGCCTTGGCAGTTCCCACAGTAATATTCAGTGTGATACCAGCCTGCGCAAAGGTGTTTTGAAGCGATTGCGCGATCTCGATCCGTTCTTGTGCTTCTCGCACGCCGACCTCGATTTCAAACGGTCCAACACCAGCAGACGCCAGCAATTCCTTGGCTTTGTCTATGTTCAGGCTGAACGGGTTCTCATCCACTGCCCCAAGATAGGTACGAGGCAAGAAATTCTGGTGGATGGTGTACTGCCCGTTGAGAAAGCTGTTTTGCATCCCTTCATAGTCGACCAGATACTTGATGGCCTGACGCACTTCGGGCTTGGATAGCATTTCGTGTTTTTGGTTAACCGAAATATACATCAATCGACCACGCAACTCGTCGTCAATTGCAATGCCGTCAGCAGCGCGAGCACCGGCGATATCTTCGGGGTTCAAGTTGCGAGCAACGTCAATATCGCCGCGTTCCAGCATCAAGCGCTGGGTTGCGCTCTCCTGAACATGACGCACGATAACGCGCTCCATCGCTGGGGCACCGCCATGGTATTCAGGGTTGCTGACCAAGGTAACGCTTTCATTGGGCTTCCAACCTTGAAGGACGTAAGGTCCAGACCCTGCAGAGTTCGTTGCCAGCCATGCGTTGCCCAGATCGCCGTCGACCTCATTGGCCATGACAACCTCTTTATCCACGATACCGCCGATTGTCGCTGTCAGACAGTTCAACACAAAGGACGTCGCATAGCGCTTGTCCGTCGTGATACGCAAAGTATTGCCCTCGGCGACAATTGTTTCGCCGACATTCTCAGGGGTGAAGCCGAATTGGGTTAGAATGAACGATGGTGTTTTATTCAGCGTCACAACACGGCGCAGCGAAAATTCTGCATCTTCGGCGCGCACAGGATTACCAGAATGAAACTTGACGCCGTCCCGCATTGTAAAGGTAATGGTCCGGCCATCCTCGCTAACGGTCCAGCTTTCAGCCAGATCGGGCTGATAGCCCGCGTCAAGGTCCAGCGGATCGAAGTTCACCAGCTTGTTGTAGATGTTGCGACTGACGTCAGACCCGGCAAATTCGAAACTTTGGGCGGGATCAATTGTTGTGATGTCATCTATTCGATTAGCGATCACCAACATGTTTGCCGGTGTTTCTGCCATCGCAGAAAATGATGTTAACCCAACTGCCAGGCCGATGGCCGCAGTGGATAGTAAACGGTTAAAAGCATTCATAATTCTAAACCTCTCCTATTTGGTTATGGACAAAATCGAGAGTGCACTTTGGGGTTAAGATCCCCAGGTTTTTTCTAGCACACGCAACCAGTTTCCGTGACACAGCTTGTTCATCAAAACATCATCATACCCATGCTGCGCCATGGCCAATCTCAAGTTGGGCAGATCAGCAACCGTGGTCACGTCCTGTGGTACAATCGCCCCATCGTAGTCAGAGCCAAGACCAACGCGGTCTTCGCCTAGATGTTCAATTAAGTAATCTAGATGCCTGAGCATCTGTTCCAGTGGTACATCCGGAATCATGCGCCCGTCATCGCGCAAGAACGCCACGGCGAAATTCAAACCGACCATGCCATCGCTGTCTTTGATCGCGGCGAGTTGCGCATCCGTCAAATTTCGCGAATGCGGACAGATGCTATGTGCGTTGGAATGTGTGGCTATCAGCGGCTTGGTGGAATGACGCGCTACATCCCAGAAACCGGCTGCGTTTAAATGAGATAGATCGATTATCACGCCGAGTTCGTCACACCGCTTTACCAAACGCAGACCGTGGTCTGTCAGGCCTTTGCCAATGTCGGGGTCACTTGGATAGCGAAACGGAACACCATTGCCAAAGATTGTCGGGCGGCTCCAGACGGGTCCGATGGAGCGTAAACCTGCCTGATACAAAACTTCCAAAGTGTGCAAATCAGGGTCAATCGCCTCTGCTCCCTCAATATGAAAGATCGCAGCGATCTGGTTTGCCGCCAAGGTCGCACGTATATCAGCAGCGCTCCGACATATTTTCAACGCACCTTTGTTCTCCAGATCAAAAAGTATCGCTGCTATGGAAATTGCCACCGGCAAGGCGTCTTCCCAGTCAATGGCATCCGGCAACGGCAAATCATAGCTGGGCTTCGCCATTTCCTCCATCTTGAAGGCTTTATCCAAAGGGGATGGGATATACACAGCAAAGAAACCGCCGCCAAAACCACCGGCTTTAGCCTTTACCAAATCAAGAGCCCCATCGCGCCCAGTCAGAAAACTGTCAGAGGCAGACAGGCCTCCCGCTCGGTAAAGGTGCAGCAAGACATCGTTGTGTCCGTCAAAAATTATGGGTGCGTTGGCAGCGTTCAAATCAATCACCGGTAGTTTCTGTGCTGAGACTATCAAATGTTTTGTCATGGGCGAGTCAAAATGCCATGAGTTATACGCATATTCTTATGCAGTTTATGCAAGAGGCAGTGGATGAGACGAAAATCCTGGCATAGTTTATCCGAGTATCAAGCTTTGCGCGCTTTGATGCAGGGGGGCACAGCAACGGTTGCTGCTGAGCGTTTGGGCCTTTCGCAATCCGCTGTCAGCCGATCAATCGGTAGCCTCGAAGCACGTACAGGCTTGACGCTTTTCGAACGTGAATCGGGTCGATTGCGCCCTACTGAAGAGGCAGTACGGCTAAACCATCGCCTTGATCCGCTATTTGAAGCCTTGGATCGAATTGACGGGCCCACACAACCGGTTAAAGAAACGCTCCGCCTAATTGCTCCGCCAACATACGCTCATAGGTTTCTAGTCAGTCAAATCGCCAGCTTTCTTGCTATCAATCCGCATTTCTTTGTTAGCCTCGAAGTAAACACATCCGACGAAGTGATCCGCGCAATCCTTGAGGACCGTTTCGATCTTGGTCTAACGGGCATTGAACTTGCGCGGGCTGGTGTGAAAATGCAGGCTTTTCGAACATCGTCTGCTGTCTGTGTCATGACAGCGGATCATCCTCTTGCAGCACAAGAAGATGTGCTTCCAATTGACCTGAACAATCAACCATTCGTTGCGATTGCGTCACGTCATGCGCGCCGGACCCAACTCGACAAAATCTTTAGTCAAGCACGCAGTAATCCACGGATCATGGCCGAGGTCTCAACCTCGTTTGCTGCAGTGGATCTCGCCAAAGAAGGGCTGGGGTTGGCTGTGGTGAATCCGTTTCCAGTTTATCATTATCGCTCAGACGATTTGGTCTTTCGTAGGTTCGTGTCGCAAATCGAATATCGTAGCTATTTTGTTATGTCCGACCAACGCCCTCTACCTCGCGTAGCGCGCGCATTTATTCGCCATCTCAGGCTACATACACCGTCTGATCCGCACTCAAAAAAGGTTGCAGCAAATACCTGAAAAATGAGTTTGAAAATCCAAGTCTACATGAGACGTCCTGAGAAAAGGTCGTCGTGGCTCCAGATCGACCGAGTCTCTGCATGAACTGGTAGGCATCGCGTCCCAGAAGTCGGGCTGGAAGGTTAAGTAGGCAAAGTTGCGCGGATTGCCCGTTAAAATGGCTGGACGGGTTAGGCATCAACTCGATGATGTAGCTGCAATACGTTTGTCTCCCAATGCGTCTCTGAGCCAATCACCGTCATAACGACGGTGACCTGAGCCAATTGGCATTACATTTGCCAGGGCTATTACTGCCCTGGCCAACGCAAGCTGCCAAAGATGTTTCTAAGCTCCATCCGACCGCCTCCTGTGCGAAAGGCGCTGGGCTTGTGCGGTGATGGCGGATCGTCGTTCAGAGCTTTGGCGACGACATTTCCGCGCCCAAATGGAGTGGTTGGGGATTGCGCGAATTGATCCGCAACCCATCGCGCAACACGTGGGGTCGAAACGCTTGTTCCGCTCATGCTCACCCTTGAACCGCAGTTGGAGCCAGCACTCAGCACCCCATGCAGGACAACGCTATCATCACTGACGGCCGAGGCATCTGGTCCGGTTAAACGGAAACCGTTCAGCGTGGGGCCTCCGGCGGAGTATGCCGACATCCTGCCGTCTGACGAAACATAGCCCGCGATCACGGCTGGCAGGTTGCCACAGGCGATGCCGTTGATCATGCCCGCCCGCCTCACCGGGCTAGCATGGGCCACGGGATCTTCAGAAATCACTTTTCCGCCCGGCACGTTGAACCGAGTATAGCTGGGGTCAGACAAATAGGACTGTCGCCCAAACTCGGGAAAATCGGGCAGCGTTTCGTCCCTCTGGACCCAAACGTTCAGCGATAGCTTGTCCACTGCATTGCCTTTCACAAACTGCAGTTTCCAATCCCCCGACGGCGCAACAAGGCCAACTCTCATCGGGTTGTCCGTCGGGACGACCGCAATTGTGAACTTTCCCCGTGCTGTTGGGGCCACTGGTGGCTGATATACGACAAGGCCAAGGATGATGGTATTTCCTAAATGATCCTGTTCTGTCAGCCAGTTGTAACTAGGTGTCATTCCAGCGGTGAGCGTACGGGGCGTGTCAAAACCCGGCACGGTGACTTGCATCGTAACGGTGTTATCTTCGACCGGAGTCATGACCGGCAGCCAGACGCTCAGGATCGAAGCGCTGCGATCGGCTGGTTGCAGCTGCCAATCTAATTCGGCTGTTGGTGCCGCCTGCTTCAGATTGATCACCGCATGGCAGCGCGAAAGGTTCCCATTACCTGAAGGCATCATCAGCAACCGCGGGCGGTTCGAGGAAGCCTCCATGTTGCTCATAATTGTATCAATGGAACGTGAAACTTCGCCGGTGCCATCGTGGGGCCCCATGAAATTCCCAAAGCTAAAATTCACAACTAAAGGCATTTGTTGTGCTACTTCGTCTACTTGGAAGTGCACCAATTGTTGCGAGATGAAAGACATCGCCTGCTCGATTGCCTGCTCTAGCCCAAACCCCAAAGTGTTGGCGACCAAACGCGTAGGCAACTGCACGACAATGATACGCCGTTCCAGCCCATCAGCGTCTGACGCGTCATAGCCTGATGCTAGGCCGGTCACATGTGTACCGTGCGAAAGGCGATGTGCGCAGGCGTTGAAGGGCCGAGTTTTCCAGTCGATTAACCCCAAATCACGATACACAGAAGCGTCATCTAGCAGACCATTGTGAAGGTTGTTTTTCAGGATCTCGTTAATCTCTGGACCTGTCCAAACGCGCCCGATTGTGCTTGGTACGGGCGCATTCGGATCGGGGGTGCCGTCCATATCGAGAAAGAAATCGACGCGGCTTAAGACCAGATCGCCGTTGATATCCTTGCGGCGAAACAGATCATGCGCGATGGCGACCCCATGATCAATGACCGCAGTGACAACCGTGTTTGGCGTGACCGGCACCTTCAGGTCAGGGGGGGTGA
Organism: Phaeobacter sp. NW0010-22; assembly: GCF_040365955.1. Classification (NCBI taxonomy): domain Bacteria; kingdom Pseudomonadati; phylum Pseudomonadota; class Alphaproteobacteria; order Rhodobacterales; family Roseobacteraceae; genus Phaeobacter; species Phaeobacter sp. NW0010-22. The sequence goes on along the minus strand of NZ_BAABWT010000010.1, from coordinate 42,329 downwards.
ACGGCTCCGCTGGCGAGCTGAGCGTTTGGCTTTCCAAGGGAGTGCTTACCAAAAGCGTTTCGATGCCCAGCTGTTCCGCCCCATTGGCAGCATTGGCAGCATTGAGATAGTCGCGGCGCGCATAGAGCGTGATGACGTCGATGTCCTGTCTGTTCCGGAAGCCTTCGCTATATTCACCGGGGATCACCAGTGAACCCGGGTGATCTGGGGGCAGAAAGTCTGCTGCGCGTTCCAGCAAACCGGCAATACTCAGACCCGGTGTTACACTTACTAACGCCAGCCACCATTGTTGGTCAAAGTCTGACGAGCGATCCATCGGTCGGTGCTCATTGCTCAGACCTATTTCCGCCGCGGTGAACCGCGCCATCACATTCAGGGCGAAATCTGCCAACGGATTGCGGGGCTGGTCTTCTAGAGCCAGCTCTTTCCATTCATAAGCCATTGTTCACCCCCAATTATGAACCGTCGCCGGTTTCGGTATCCTGATCAATGTCAGCAGCGAGATCGACCCATTCCGCCGCCGCTTTCTGCCAGAGCCAGTCTAGGGGCGCAGACCTTGTCTGGTTTTGGTCTGCATCCGTGAGGATGGATTCTGTTGCCCAGGTCGTCTCTTTCTGCTCTGGCGCGATGTTGTCGGCTGGGTTCTGTGGGTCAAAATAGTCGCGCCAATCAAAATCCATGTGGCCGGGATAGTTTGTGCCGTCGAATTCCCAGCTATTTGCTGGAGCCACTCCCGTGCAGCGATCCACGAAATACCGGCCAAGCGTCAGACCCAATACCGCTCCCGCTGCACTGTCGACTGGGAAATGCACTCCAGCAACTGTGCGATTGATCGCTATCCGCGCAGCTTGGCGCATAAGCATCTCACCCCAAATGCCTTGTGAATAGGGTTTGACGTTGTGTTGCCGCAAGAGCAGCCACAGCACTCGCGCCATTGTGAAGGCCTCGGTGGCGTGACCGCTGGGCAAGCTACCGTGCGAAGGGGTCCAGATCATCGGTTGTATCTGGGGCGAGAATTCAATCGGTCGTTTGCACCCGAGTGCATATTTCAATCGCATCTCGACGAAGTTTGCCAACCAGTGTGCCGTGGCCAGAAGTTCGATCGTGAACGGTGTGCGAGCCGGTTCGATGTAGGCGATTGCGCGTAAAAATTCTGTCGGTGTGCCCAATGCCGCTAGAATTTCCGCCATTCGATCTTGGCGTAGATCAGCGTAGTTGGCAACCAGCGTCAATTGCTCAGCAAAGATGTCGATCGTGGGCCGTCGTAGGGCAACCAGTTTTTGATATTTGGTGTCGGGCACAGGGGATACCGATGTTGTTTCAAGGTGGAAAACACTGCCCAAACCCGGATCACCAGCGGTCATATTGGGTTCAAAGGAAAACCCGATGTGGCTGCCCAGCTCCAGCGCAAAAATGCTGGCACGCACAGCGGGCGAGAGGCGCCCCAGATAATCGGTACTCTCTTGGACATTTGGATTGACCGCATCTGCGCCAACCGATGCCCAAGTGCCGGCGATCCCGTCGTGATTGGTGATCAGAGCCTGTGAAATCAAGGGAGGGTTGGCCGAGCCGGGTCCCCCAAACGCGCCAAAGGCCCCAAAGGCGCCAAAAGCTCCGCTACCGGAAAAAGCTCCAAAGGCCCCAAATGCGCCTTCGGGTGCAACGTTTGATGCATTAGACATAAAAAATCCTCCAATTAGTTAAAGCGTCCCAATAATTTTCAGTCCGAAACTCCGATCTCCTTTAGTGTTTTTGCAAAGGCCTGCCCAACCGGCAAATCTGCACTTGGCGTGCTGCGTTTCCATTTGCTGACGGTGAACCCGGGGTCCAACCTGAGAATCTTCTCAAGCGCACGACGCGCGGCTACCTGGTTGCCCAGGCGCCACTCGGTCACTGCCAACATCCTGTGCGAAGACATGTGCAATCGATTGAGACGGAGCGAGCTTTTGATCAGCTCAAGCGCCCGGGGATAGTCTTCTGCGACCAGACTGGCACTGCCTGCAAGACATTGGAAAAAGAACCGATGTGGATCCCGCGGGGCCAGCAGCAATGAACGCTCCGCATCGCGAACCGCGCGCGCGCCGTCGCCGCGAAAGGCATAAAGAGTACCGCGCAAGGCTCGTCCCGTCGCCTCGCTGGGTTCGTATTCCAATGCACTGTTATAAAGCTCTTCGGCCTCGTCCAGATCGTGAAACAAATTGGTTTGGACAAAACCCTCCGCAATCAACGCCCCGCTGTTTGTTGGGTCTAAATCAAGGGCCCGATGCGTGAGATTCAGCGCCTGCCGCGCCTCTTCAGTTCGGTTCGTTGCCCAGCCCTGAACGACCTTAAGAACATGCCATCGGGATTTCCAAGACAGCGGCACCGGGTTATGAGGGATGCGTTCGATCAAAGCATCCAGCAACTCCCCAGCCCGGTTGAAGTCCGTCGGCGACAATCGATGCATCAACGCAACCGAGGCCATCAGAATTTCGTAGCTGTCCAGCGTCGGCACGGGGTGGCTCACAGCGCGTTTCATTTCCAGATCAAGAATTGCCAGATGGATCTGGTTGGCCAATTCAGAAAAAATCACGTTCTTTTTAAGTACTTCAGCTGCTTCAACTTCTATGCGCTCTGACCAGATAACCCGTCCAACGCGGGCGCGAGTCAGACTAAGGTCAAGAACATGCCGGTTTTTACCCACAGAGCAGGACCCCGAAAGCAGAAAATCAGCCCCAAGTGTTTCAGACAGCTTGGACGGCTCGTATTTTTGGATTGAAATGCCAACCGTAGACAGGCGCGAAATCACGTGCATCCTGTGAGAGCGTGACAAAGCTGTGATCAAATCATCCGTCAGCATGTCACCCCAGACTGAGGCTTCGTCACTGTTTCGCACAACTAGCGGCAGCACCGCGATCGTCGGCAAAAGATCTTCGGATGACATCATCGGCATGACACGCGCCACCTCATGAGGTGGCACAACGCGAAACGCATGAACCGGATTGGGCACGTTCTTGAGGAAAACCGGTCCAATATCCTCGAATTCGGCATCAACGCTGTTGGCAAGCGCGTCTCGAACGCTGGCCGACGCCATTACGTCGGCGGGTTTGGCGGCCGCAGCAAGCCGGGCTGCGATGTTGACGTCCTTTCCGTACAGATCGGAGTCCGGTCCGCGCAACACCTCTCCGGTGTGTATGCCGATGCGAATTTCGATGCGCTGCAGTTTTGGGTCGCGTTGATTAACCTTAGCAAGGTCCTGCCGCATCTTTAGAGCACCGCGCACGGCATCAATTGGATCGTCGAATTCCAGCATAATTCCATCGCCGAGGCGTTTAACGACGCGGCCGCACTTTCGCTCGGATATGTCCAACTCGACGGCATCAACGAAGCTTAGCCAACGTTGAACGGTGCCTTCTTCGTCACTGTCTATCAGCCGCACTGAATCAACAACATCGGCAAAAACGATAGTCTCAAATGAGCGCTGTAGGGATTTTATCCCAAAGACCTCCCGAGAAAGGTTCGCGCGCGTGCCTACCATGTGCGGCACTCCACAAATTACTTTTATTGAAGCCCCCACTATAACAAGTTAATTGAAAATTGCACCCTTCGTGCAAAAGGGTGGGGGAATCAGAAAGATGCTTTCCGAGGAAACCCCTGCCAAAACTGATGCGTCAGAGGTGTTGCAAGGTTTGGGATTTATCGCCTGAACAAAAAATTAAGGCATTGATTAAATGAGATTTATCTGGCCGGCATCACTAAAATCAGCGCGACTTGCGGCTCTCAATTGGTAATTTCAGATCTTGCAGAAATTTCACCGATTGAAACAGGTATTTGCCACCAAGTGTTCTCAACTTTTGAATTCGTTTGGTTGATTTATTAATCGAAACCGGCCTAAACCGCTGAGCGGATTGCATCCTTAATTGCTGCAATAGGGGGTGTATCAATTTGACTGACCCGGGATAAGAGGCCGATCGGTCGTGTAATCTCCAAATCGTGCAATTCACAGGTCGCCACCTGGGCAGCACTTGCAGAATGGAACACAGATCGGGGCAAGAGCGCCGCGCCGATGTTGCTGGCCACAAGTTCCAATGCGGTCGAAGACCGGGTAACTTCGTGTGCCCAAACCATTCGCAGGCGCGCGCGCGCCATGGCTTCGTCTATCAGCAACCTGTTCCCCGTGCCCCTTGCGGGCAGGATTAAAGGGGTGCCACTCAGCTCCTCGAAGCTAACGGATGTTTTTCTGGCCAAAACATGACTGAGGGGCAGGGCCAGCACAATTTTATCATCATACAAAGGCTCAAAAAGCGTCGAGGGTTCGAGCATTGGGATCGAACACAAACCAAAATCGGCCTCTCCTTCCGCAACCGTCTCTGCAACTTCGTTGGCGCTCGCTTCGAGCAGCCGAATTCGCGCAGAAAATGGACTGTCTCGAAAGGTATGAATAGCCGGTGTCAGTAGCCTTGAAATAACGGTCGAAACGGTCGCGATTGTCACCAAAGCATTCCGTTGGTGAACAAAGGCAACGCTTTCGTCACGCATCGCACGCGCAGTCTCTGCGGCATCGTTAACAATGGCTTCGGCACGGGGGTGTAAGCGCTTGGCGGCTAGGGTCGGTTTCACCGCGCGCGTGGTGCGTTCAAAAAGCACGCTGTCCAGTGCCTGTTCCAACTTTTGAACCCGTCGGGTCACTGCAGATTGGGACAAATTCAATCGCTCTGCAGCGGCATGGAAGGATCCTGTGTCCTTGACAGCAAGAAAGGCCTCTAGGTCACTGAAATCATAATTGATGCGCATGGCGCAATAATCCCAGGAAAAGCATCATTGGTCAAATTAAACAGGGAGCCGTAGCAAGATTTCAACAAAGGAATTCGGCATGCACAGAGACTATGACATTACGGTCATCGGGGGCGGAAACGCAGCCCTTTGCGCTGCTATGACAGCGGCCGAAGCCGGAGCCAAAGTATTGATCCTTGAAGCCGCCCCTAAACCGTACCGTGGCGGCAACTCACGTCACACGCGCAATTTTCGTTGCATGCACACTGGGCCGTTGGGGCCATTGGTAAATGACTATAGCGAGGAAGAATACCTTGCGGACTTGCTGAAAGTCACCGGCGGGAAAACCAATCAACACTTAGCGCGCCTGGCGATCCGCACATCAGAGGAATGTCTGCCTTGGATGCGCGACCACGGGGTCCGTTTTCAGCCCTCCCTTTCGGGCACTTTGTCGTTGGGGCGCACCAATGCCTTTTTCATGGGCGGTGGCAAAGGGTTGGTAAACGCCTACTACCGCTCAGCTGAAAGACTGGGTGTAGATGTTCTTTATGAGGCCCATGTGGCCCATCTGGAGCTTGATGGCGATCGTGTCACACATATTGATTACACCTACGAAGGGTGCGCGCGTCGTATTGCACCCAAAGCTGTGATTGTCGCGTCTGGAGGGTTTCAGGCAGATATGAATTGGCTCGCAAGGGCGTGGGGGCCTGCAGCACAGAATTTCTTGATCCGCGGTTCGCCCTACAATCGGGGCGTGGTGCTTGCCGACTTGTTGGAGCAGGGGGCGCACTCCGTCGGGGAGGCAGATCAATGCCACGCAGTTGCGATCGATGGGCGGTCACCCAAATTTGACGGTGGCATCGTAACCCGGCTGGATTGCGTGCCTTTTTCCGTTGTTGTGAACAAGAACGCGGAACGTTTCTATGATGAGGGTGAAGATGTCTGGCCTAAACGCTATGCCATTTGGGGACGTCTGGTTGCCGCACAACCAGATCAGATTGGCTATGTGATCATTGATGCCAAATCTCTTGAGCTGTTCATGCCTTCGGTCTTTCCACCTTTGAAAGCAGATACTCTGGATGATCTGGCCAATCAGATGGGTTTGCCTGCGGAAAAGTTGCGCAAAACTATAGATGGATTCAATGCCGCGTGTGGGGACACCTCGACTTTTCACCCCACTGAATTGGATGGTGTGGCTACAAATGGGCTAAAGCCGCCCAAGACAAATTGGGCGCGCCCGATTACTGATCCGCCGTTTTATGGCTACTCCCTTCGGACGGGTGTGACCTTTACCTACCTAGGGCTAAAGGTTGATGAAAATGCACAATGCAGCAGTGACCAAGGGCCCATCCAGAATCTTTGGGCCGCTGGTGAAACCATGGCGGGATCCATTCTTGGACAGGGGTATTTGGCAGGTTTCGGAATGACAATAGGCACCGTCTTTGGCCGCATCGCAGGTCGGGGGGCCGCAGCCTATGCAAATTGATCTTATCCAAGAAGCCCGTCGTCAGGCAGAAATCTGTAACGCGTGCAGATATTGCGAGGGGTATTGTTCAGTGTTCCCGGCCCTTCATCGGGAAAGAGCCTTTGCGGACGGCGATATCACCCAGCTTGCCAATCTCTGTCACAATTGCCGCGGGTGCTATTACGCTTGCCAGTATACGGCTCCGCATGAGTTCGATTTGAACCTGCCCAAAGCGTTGGCCGAAGTCCGCCGCGACAGTTGGGAAAGCTATGCTTGGCCCCAGCCCGTTGCACGCCGTTTTCACACATATGGTGGCGCTATTGCATTGTCTCTGGTGGTCGGAATCACACTTACTTTTTTGGCTCTCCGGTTCATTGGCTCCCGCGATGGCAACGGATTTTACGCGGTGTTATCACACAATGCGATGGTGGCTATTTTCTTGCCTGCGTTTTTGTTTCCTTTGGTCAGCTTGGCTAAGAGCTTGCGCCAATATTGGCGGGCTGTCGGTGGACAAACGCTCAGGTTCCGAGATATCAGCGCCGCGCTTTCGATGGTGGCCCAGATGAAAGATTTGGCTGCTGGACATGGCGACGGGTGTAATTATGAAGACGAAGACCGATTTTCGCATGCCCGCCGCTTTGCGCATCAGGCCATCATGTACGGTTTTCTGTTGTGCTTCGCAGCGACCAGCGTAGGCACTGTGATGCATTACGTTTTAGATATGCCGGCTCCGTATGCGATTTGGTCTGTGCCCAAGGTGTTTGGATTGACCGGGGGCGTATTGCTGACGGTGGGCTGCGGGTGGATGGCGGCCCTAAAGATACGCGCAGAACGGAACCTTGGCGATGCGCGCGCGTGGGGTGGGGATCTGGGGTTTATCGCGCTCTTAGGCTTTGTCGCGTTCAGCGGGCTTATGCTCTATGCGCTTGGATCAACGGCAGCCATGCCTGTGCTGCTCGCCTTGCATCTCGGTTCGGTGCTGAGCTTTTTTCTTATAACACCGTATTCGAAGATGGCGCACGGATTCTATCGATTGACGGCTTTGATCCGCGAAGCTCAGCAAAAGTAGGGCCTGCGGGCACCACGGCCTTGTATCGTCAGGCAAGGCCTGCGCCCGGGCATCTGCTGAAAGGCGCAATCGCGATTTAATCGTTCTTTTTGTTACTCAGAATTGTGGTCAAAATCGGCACCAACAGTGCGGGTAGGGATCCCAGAGGGTTCGCCCCGAAACTCTTGACAGCCTCTACCACTTCTCGAGCCTCGGTGGCCATTTCTTCCAGCTCCTCTTCAATGTCTGCGATGGCCATATCGCGCACTTCAATGGCTGGCGCGATCTCTTGCTCAACGTTTGAACGCTTTGCGACCAGCACGAGCAGACCCGCCAGAAGGAGGTTCGAAAGCGATAGCAACGCCGCCGCAGCAGCTGAGGATAACCAGGTTTTCAGTACGAAAAAAAGAGAGATATCCAGCAGGATCAGCCCAGCAAGACCCGCGATGCCCGCCACGACCATCATGATGGTTTGTTGTTGCACTACCGCAAACCGGCGGCGTGCGATCAGCCGCTCGGTACGGTAAACGGTGGTCAAGTTTCGGCTAATTCTGTTCATGACTGTATCCTATTTCTGCACGCGGCCAACGACATATCCAAGCGTAAAAGCAACCAATAAAACGGTAATGGGATAGTGTTCCTGAAGCTTGTGAATTTCCTCAACAACTTCATCACCCATCGTTTCGATCTTCTTGATATCAATGCCGTGATCGTCCAGCGATTTCCTGATCTCGTCCTTTGTTTTGGTCAGTGTGGAGTCTTGCGCGCCCTCATCGCTTTCCGGCTTTAGTTCCACCTGCGCCTTTAGCTCCGCATTGCGCGTACGGAGCTTTTCCAATTCAATTTCCAGTTCAGCTTTGGTTGTCATGAAAACGTTGCCCTCCATTGCCCGGTTTGGCGCAGTCTAAGTTTACCCCATCGTGCTCGGGTTTGATCTTAGTCAGATTGGCTTTGATGAACACTACTTTCGAACTCTGCGCTTACTCAGTTGTCCCTGCCAACCTGCGTTCCAGTCGATCAAGCCCAGTCCGCAAGGCTTTGTAACCGCCCTGTTCGGCCAGATGCTCTCTCAACTCTGCGTTCAACCCGCAGGGGGTGTTCAAGTCGGCAAGCGCATCCGAAAGCGGACTAGATGACAGGGTGCTCCCAAGCAATAGCCGCAGGAACTGGTCGGCGGTTGCGGTGTCTCCGGTCCGGTCACCCAGCCAATCTGCCGCTACTTCGGTCAATTTCAAGGCCGGAGACAGGACAGCCTGTGCAGTCAAATAGGCCTCCATCTGATTTGAGGTGTCGAACGAGAAGACGGTGTTCGCCGTCCCGAACAGAGACTCAACCAACATCGATTGCGGGCGGACCAACACAGGTGAGTTTCCCTGAGCAATCGACGGGAACGGGATCATGGTGGCCGTAAATTCGGCAGGCGCAATGAGGGTCGAAATCTGTTCGGATGATATGCCAGCCATAAACGAGATGATGCTCTGATCCGGGCGAAACGTGAGTGCTGAAAGAACCGACCCGGCGACATCCACAGTGGTGCCAAGGAATATCACATCGCTGGCATCAATGACGCTCTGATTATCCGCAATCTCGATATGTGGAAACGTCGTTTTCAGATGCTCCGATTTGGCCGCATTACGATTGCTGACCACGATTTGATGCCCATCATTTGCAATGCCCGTTATAACGGCAGATGCGATTGTTCCGGTTCCGATAACTCCGATTTTCATGACAGGTTTCTTTTCTGTGTTTGCGTTTATTTGCGGCCAGGCATTTTAAATGTCTTTGACCAGTCGGAGGGCGTCATAGATTGCCGCATGGGTGTTACGCGCGGAAACTGCGTCGCCAATTCTGAACAGATGATACCCTTGGCTCGCTTCATCCGGTATCTGCGGAATTCCACTTATCAGATGGTCGTAATTCACAGCCCCTTTGTTGAGGCTTTGATCTTTGAGTTCAAAGTACAAATCATCCAAGGGCATAGTTCCGTAATTGACAACGATCTGATCATACTTGGCTTGATAAGTGTGATCGCTGTAGTCTGTACCGATGGTAGCGGTCAGTTGATTGCCAGCACGTGCCACCCCGGTCAGACGTCTCGTCACGGTAAAATGGACATCCTGTGATTGTAGGCTGCGCATATACGGCACGAGGTTCATCCCCATGATGTCAGGTGCGAAAGTCCGATCCGGGGTCATGATTTCGACCCGGGCTCCTGAAGCGGCTGCAATTTCCGCAGCTTGCAAGGCTGGATGGTCCCCGCTTTCATCATAGATCAGGATCGACTTTGCGGGTTTCACATCGCCGGAAATGATGTCCCAGCTTGAGGTGACGTGGTCTGGCTCCGCATGAGTTTCGTACAGCTGCGTGTTTGGCAAGCCGCCAGTGGCCACGATAACCACGTCGGGGTTCTGGGCCAATACATCTTCGGCTGTGGCCCATGTGTTGAAGTGAAACACGACATCGCGTGACGCACATTGGGCCATGCGCCAATCGATAATGCCTATCATTTCGCGTCGCCGTTGGGATTGTGCTGTTAACCGTATTTGCCCTCCGGGATCAGCAGCGGCTTCGAACACGGTGACGTGGTGGCCGCGTTCTGCCGCGACACGGGCGGCTTCCAATCCGGCAGGACCCGCCCCGACAATAACGACCTTTTTGGGTATCTCCGCTGGCGAGATATCATGCGGCAAACTCAACTCGCGACCTGTTGCGGCATTGTGCAGGCACAGTGCCTCTCCGGCTTGATAGATCCGATCCAAGCAGTAAGTCGCGCCTACGCAGGGGCGAATATCGTCTTCGCGCCCGTCGATGATTTTGCGGACAATATGGGGGTCCGCCATGTGCGCGCGGGTCATGCCGACCATATCCAGCAGGCCACTGGCCACAGCATGGCGAGCGGTCGCTACATCCGGGATGCGCGAGGCATGAAAGGTCGGCATGCCGGTTTCTTTGCGCACCGCACCCGCGAAATCCAGATGGGGCGCGCTTTTCATGCCTTGGACAGGAATAATATCGGTCATGGCTGGGTCGGTGTGAATGCGGCCACGGATCACATTAAGGAAATCAACCTGACCTGTGTCGCGCAACCGTTTAGAGATTTCCAAACCCTCTTGGGCAGAGACTCCGCCGCTTTGAGCCTCATCTGCAGTATAGCGTAGACCCACGATGAACTCGGAGCCGACCCGTTTTCGGATCGCATCGAGCACATCCATCGTAAACCGAAGACGATTGTCCAAAGTTGCTGCGCCATAGGGCCCTTCGAGAGTATTAGAAAGTGGTGACCAGAATTGGTCCATCAAATGGCCATAGGCCTGCAATTCGATCCCATCCATGCCTCCGGCCTGCATCCGTTCAGCGGCGTCAGCATAGTCCGATATGATACGGTCTATGTCCCAATCTTCGAGCTTTTTAGGAAATGCGCGATGTGCCGGTTCACGATCTGCACCTGAAGACACCGAGGGTAGCCAGTCGCCTTTGTTCCATCCGGTGCGCCGCCCAAGATGGGTCAGTTGGATCATTACGGCGCAGCCATGGTCATGACAGGCATCCGTTAGGTTGCGAATCCATGGCACGACTTCGTCTTTGTAGGCGAGAATGTTATTAAATACTGGCGGGCTGTCTCGAGAGACTGCCGCAGATCCGGCTGTCATGGTCAGGGCGACACCTGCTTTGGCCCGTTCTTCGTGATACGCGCGGTATCGATCCTTGGGCATGCCATCTTCGGGGTAAGCCGGTTCATGGCTGGTGGTCATAATCCGGTTTCGAAGGGTTAGATGTTTCAATTGATAAGGCTGCAGCAGCGGATCTGTGGACATTATGGCTGAACCTCTCAATCGATCTCAGTAAAGGTGCGGGCTTTGTCCAAAGAATGGGGCAAATCATGCACCGTGTACCAGAGCAAAAAACTCATAGGGGCATTAATTCAGCTCACCTTAGAACCTCGCAGAAAGGCGCGTCGTAGCTGAGGGGATAAAGACTGATGAGGTAAAGAGGCTCTGGCTGAGCCAGAGAAAAACTGCCCTCCGAGTGCGAAAATTGCATCGGAGGGCAGGTTCGTTCGTGAGTGGTGGTGGTATTTGTATGTGTCGTACTGTGAACCTTAGGCCCAACGGCCGCCAAAGTCGGCAGGGACTAAGAGGTTGTCGCGGCTGAGCCCTGCCACATTCTTTTCGCCACAGAGCGCCATTGTTGTATCAAGCTCTTTGTGGATGACTTCCAGGGCCTTGGTGACGCCGGCTTGTCCCATTGCGCCCAATCCATAAACAAAAGCTCGCCCGACGTAAGTTCCTTTTGCCCCTAGGGCGAGGGCTTTCAGAACGTCTTGGCCTGAACGAATGCCGCTGTCCAGATGGACTTCAACGCTGTCACCGACCGCGTCCATGATCTCTGGCAAAACCCTGATAGAACTTAGGGCCCCATCCAATTGACGCCCGCCATGATTGGACACGACAATTGCATCCGCCCCCAGTTTAGCTGCCATTTTGGCGTCTTCAGCATCCAGGATCCCCTTGAGGATCACTTTGCCGCCCCATTCATTCATCAGCTTTTCAACCTTGCCCCAATCCAGGCTTGGATCGAATTGCTCGGCGGTCCACGCCCCGAGAGAGGAGGCATCGGAGATACCATCAACGTGGCCAACGATATTGCCAAATTCGCGACGATGCGCCCGCAACATCTGCAAACCCCAGGTCCACTTTGTCATCAAGTTTGCGACCGTGCTTGGGGTCAGTTTTGGCGGGGCGGACAGACCGTTCTTTAGATCTTTGTGCCGCTGTCCAAGGATCTGAAGGTCCAGCGTGATCACCAGAGCTGAACATTTGGCGTCTTTCGCGCGCTGAATCAGACGGCTGACATAGTCCGTGTCTTTCATCGTATAAAGCTGAAACCAAAAAGGTTTGTTGGTATAGTCGGCGACGTCTTCTATCGAATTGATCGACATGGTTGAAAGCGTGAAAGGCACGCCGAATTCTTCGGCTGCGCGTGCGGCTTTCATTTCGCCATCTGCATGTTGCATACCTGTCAATCCGACAGGGGCAAGGGCAACCGGCATTGCAACATCCTGCCCGATCATCTGACTCGCCGTGTTGCGCCCAGTCATATCAACTGCCACCCGTTGGCGCAGACGGATCTGGTCGAAATCTGATGTGTTCTCGCGGAACGTCTGTTCGGTCCAACTGCCGCTTTCGGCATAGTCATAAAACATCCGGGGAACGCGGCGTTCATAGATGCGTTTGAGGTCTGCGATATTGGTGATGACAGGCACGAAAGGCACTCCCTCGCTAATGTGGTTAAGTTTTATTACCAATTTTAGCTCCAGGATGCAATCGCAGATCGGCATCGTTAAGCGGCCATTTACGACTTGAGCATACTTTAGACGGACCGAACGTCGGAGGATGCCATGAAGGGCGTTGTTTTTGTTGAGCTATTGCGGATGGCAGAGACTGTCTTGGGCGAAGAAGCCGTAGATCAGGTGCTGGACCAAACCGAACTGCAATCTAATGGCGCGTTCAGCGCGGTCGGTAACTACCCCTGTCGAGAGCTTCTTAGTTTGGTTGACGCGTTCGGAGAGCGCCTTGGTGCGCCGCCAGAAGCTTTACAGGTGAAGTTTGGACATTGGATGTTTAGCCGGTTCGTTGAGGGATATCCCGAATTTTTCGATGGCAAAAAGGATGCCTTTGAAATGCTAGAGGCGATCGAAGGTGAGGTTCACGTCGAGGTTCGGAAACTGTATCCAGAGGTTGAGCTTCCGAGCTTTGCCACCAACCGACCGCTCCCATCGCAATTGCGCATGGTCTACGAATCTGATCGTCCTTTGATGCATTTCTGCCTTGGCTTGATCGAGGCGTGTATCGCGCATTTTGAAGACCAAGCAGATATTCAGATGGTCGAGCAGTCGGATCCACGAAAGTTTCGAGCTGAGTTTTTGATCGAGAAGGCGGCTTGAACTGAATGTCTGAGACGTCTCACCCTTTACCTCAGGTGGTGTCGCGTCGCCGCTATGAACGGGCTCTGATCGCCAGAGAAGAGGCCGAGCGGTTGCTAGAGGCCAAAAGCCGTGAATTGTATGAAGCCAATCAAGGTTTGCTGAAGTCAAAATCATGGTTGGAAAAAGCGGTCCAAGAACGCACTGTTGAGCTTGAAGCAGCCCGCATCGCCGCTGAGTCTGCGAATGCGGCCAAATCTGTCTTTTTGGCCTCCATGAGCCACGAAATCAGGACGCCCCTGAACGGTATCTTTGGGATGGCGTTGGCGCTGTCAGAAAACGGGCTTACGGATGAGCAAAACGCAATTGTTGATGTCATTCGAGACAGTGGCTCACTTTTGTTATCCGTCATCAATGACATCCTCGACCTCTCAAAAATTGAGGCTGGAAAGCTCGAATGCGAACACATTCCGTGTGGACTGGGTCAGCTTTTGGGATCGATTGAAAAACAGTATCAACTGGGCGCGCAGGAAAAAGGGTTGGAATTCCGGGTGTCCATCTTTGAGGGCGCTGGCATTTGGGTAAAAACGGATGCAACGCGTCTTCGTCAGGTCGTTGGAAATTTGTTGTCCAATGCAATCAAATTTACGGACAAGGGCTCTGTCGCAATGTTGGCAGATATCATCCCTTTGAATGGCGGCTGGTCAAAACTAACGATAACCATCACGGATACGGGCCCCGGAATCCCCAAGGATCAGCATTCGCGTTTGTTCAAGCCATTTTCTCAGGCAAATTCCGGTATTACGCGTAATTTTGGTGGGACAGGGCTAGGCTTGGTTATATCGCGTCGAATTTGCCAAGAAATGGGGGGTGCCCTCACCCTGAAAAGTGATGCTGGTCAGGGGGCCGAGTTCGTGGCTTCGGTATTGGTCGAACCCTGCGACAATGAAGAAATGATCGGTGAGGACTTAGAGCACAGTGAAGCGGTGCTCACTGGAACGCGATGGCGCATTCTGGCGGCCGAAGACAACCGGACCAATCGCTTAGTATTGCATCACATGCTTAAGCGATTTGGGATGCAGTTGGAAATGTCAGAAAACGGTGAACAGCTGATTTCGCGCTGGCGGGCGGAACCTTGGGATCTGATACTTATGGATGTGAACATGCCTGTCATGGATGGGTTGCGAGCGACACAAATCATCCGTGATCACGAACACGAAGAAGGCCTCGAGCCGATCCCGATTATTGCGGTGTCAGCCAATGCGATGTCGCATCAGGTCAATGGATACCTTGCGCATGGGATAACGGATCATGTGGCAAAGCCGTTGCGTCGCGCTGAACTTGTCCGGGCGATGGCAACAGCTTTGACCTCGAAATCTGTGGGTTAGGCGCGATGAGCCCCATCTGACAGGGTTTTTACAAATGCCAGAACTTCTGCGGTGGATTTGCCCTGTGCCAATTGACTGACAATTGCACTGCCGACCACGGCACCGTCTGACAGGCTGGCGATGGTTTCCGCGCGTTCCGGAGTGTTGATGCCAAACCCGACAATGATCGGCAGATCGGTGGCCGCCTTCAGGCGTGCAACTTCGGGGCCAACATCACCGGCCTGTGCTTCGGCGGAACCCGTGATCCCTGTGATCGAGACGTAGTACACAAAACCAGACGTGTTTTGCATGACACGGGGCAAACGCTGATCGTCCGTAGTTGGGGTTGCCAGGCGGATAAAGTTCAAGCCGGCGGCCTGCGCAGGCAGGCAGAGCTCATCGTCTTCTTCAGGTGGAAGGTCCACGACAATCAAGCCATCAATGCCAGCCGCTTTTGCAGCGCTAAGGAAGGCGTCGACGCCCATGGAATAGATCGGATTGTAATAGCCCATCAAAACAATAGGGGTTGTATCGTCGGTCTCGCGGAACTGGCGCGCAAGTTCCAGAGTTTTGTTCAATGTCATCCCGGCGTCCAAGGCGCGCTGCCCGGCCAACTGGATGGTTGGGCCGTCTGCCATCGGGTCGGTAAAGGGCAAGCCGAGCTCGATAATATCGACGCCTGCACCGGGAAGACCCTTGACCAGTTCCAGTGATGTTTCAAAATCCGGGTCACCCGCCATCACATAAGAAACAAAGGCCTTTTTGCCCTTGGATTTTAGATCTGCGAATTTGGCGTCGATACGGGTCATGGTCTGCATCCTTTTCGGTTGAGTCTGATGTGCAGAAACTTGGCGGGAAAATCAATCCCGACTGAGTCCAGTCGTGAGAAGAATGCGCTGAAACCGTACGATAAGGGGGCCGAACTGTACAATTCCCTCCGAATTTCTGTGATATCGAGGTTTAAGTGCGGGGTGAAAGCACGACCTTGTCTTGCGTCTTAGCCCCTAGCTGCCTAGAAGCAGCCGTCATATGGCTTCAGGAGACCGGCAATGGGCTTTAAAATGGGAATCGTGGGTCTGCCCAATGTTGGCAAGTCGACCCTGTTCAACGCGTTGACCAAAACAGCAGCAGCGCAGGCGGCGAATTTTCCGTTCTGCACAATTGAACCCAATGTCGGAGAGGTCGGCGTGCCGGATGCGCGCCTTGATAAACTCGCCGCGATTGCGGGATCAAAGCAGATCATTCCAACGCGCATGACCTTTGTGGACATTGCTGGCCTGGTCAAAGGCGCGTCCCAAGGCGAAGGTCTGGGCAATCAGTTTCTGGCCAACATTCGTGAAACAGACGCGATTGCGCATGTGTTGCGCTGTTTCGAAGACGGAGATGTGACCCACGTCGATGGCCGCGTAAACCCGGTAGAAGATGCGGAAACCATCGAAACTGAGCTAATGCTGGCTGACATTGAAAGCATCGAAAAGCGGTTGCAGAATATCGTGCGTAAGGTGCGTGGCGGCGACAAAGAGGCTGTTCAGCAAGAACGCCTGTTGCGTCAGGCGCTCGCAATGCTCGAAGACGGCAAGCCCGCACGTTTGATCGAAGTTGACGAAGAAGATGCAAAAGCGTGGAAAATGCTGCAGCTTCTGACAACCAAGCCAGTTCTGTACGTGTGTAACGTCGGTGAAGCCGAGGCCGCAGAAGGCAACGCGCATTCTGCCAAGGTTGCTGAAATGGCCGCCGCTCAGGGGAATTCACACGTCATTATCTCAGCGCAGATCGAAGAAGAGATCAGCCAGTTGGAAGATGACGAAGCTGAAATGTTCCTGACTGAGATGGGCCTAGAAGAAGCCGGACTCGATCGTTTGATCCGGGCAGGTTATGAGCTGCTTCATCTGGAAACCTATTTCACCGTCGGTCCGAAAGAGGCGCGCGCCTGGACCATCAAAACAGGTACAGCCGGGCCACAGGCGGCGGGCGTCATCCATGGTGATTTCGAACGCGGCTTTATCCGCGCAGAAACCATCGCCTATGACGACTACATCGCCCACAATGGCGAACAGGGTTCAAAAGAAGCGGGCAAAATGCGCGCAGAGGGCAAGTCGTACATCGTTAAAGACGGCGACGTGCTGCACTTCTTGTTCAACACCTGAACCAAGGCGCGTTCTGATTAACGGCGCCCGGATTCGAAATTTCGCTCGACCGGGCCGCCATATTCAGGGCGCACAAGCTTTCGATATGACCGACCAGCTTGCCCATCGGGTAAGTGCGGCCAGTTAGACCAGCGCGGGTCTGTATCAGGCACCTGCGCGCCTTTCTCAATTTTTTGGTCTTTTGGATCTACTTTCCCGGTCGCCGCTGCGACTTGCGGCAGGATCAGCAGTGCAATTCCTATGCTGGATGCCACATATCTCGGTAATGTCATTTTCTAACGCCTCCAGAGGGCTTTTAGGGCCTGTTGATTGGGTGGGTCTGAGGAAAATCCGACAGAGACAGACTGCGCTTCAGATCAATATATATCAACTCACCCTGCTTCACCCCTTCGTGATCCACCCTCGGTGCGCCGGCTAGTAAGTTTTGCTGATATGCTCTGCGGATGAGACAATGTCTTTTTGTCGCCCCCAAATCTGATCAAAAGAAAACCCTTGGACGAATCAACCCTCTGACGTAAACGGCGCTTCCACACCGCCTTTTTTTCAGCTGTAGGTCCACCTTATTGAAACACTCTCACGACGCACCGCATTCCGTTTATGGCGTGGACAAATGGGGCAAGGGCCTCATCGTGGTGACGGACGAGGGTGAGATTGGACTGACCAATCCACTGGCACCCGAGGCGCCCGCGATCAGCCTGCCGAGCATTCTGCACGATCTGGACGAACGGGGTATCAAATCTCCGATGATCCTGCGGGTCAGTTCGTACCTGGAAAACGAGATCGCCCACATCAACGAAAGTTTTGCGGATGCCATCGCGCGCGTTGGCTACAAGGGCAATTATCGTGGTGTTTTTCCGATCAAGGTCAACCAACAGGCGCAGGTGATCGATCGGATCGTCGAGTTTGGGCACAAATTCGACTACGGTCTTGAAGCAGGCTCTAAGCCAGAGCTGGTGATTGCATTGGCACATCGGCTGGCCAAAGAGGCACTGATTGTGTGCAATGGCGTCAAGGATGCTGAATTCATACAGTTGGCGATTCTGTCCCGCAGGCTGGGCTTTAACACTGTGATCGTGTTGGAAAGCCCGAAAGAGGCCGACACTGTCATCGAAGTTTATCGTGAATTGGGCATCGAACCGTTGTTGGGCGTGCGGGTCAAGTTGACCAATCAGATCAGCGGTAAGTGGGAGGAAAGCTCGGGCGACCGATCTGCCTTTGGCATGAACACCGATCAACTGGTGGCCGTCGTTGATAAGTTGCGTGATGCTGGGCTGATTCAATGTCTCAAGCTACAGCACTCGCATCTGGGGTCTCAGGTGCAGGATGTGAACGACGTGCGCCGCGCCGTGGGCGAGGCCTGCCGATACTACACTGAACTGACTGCCGAAGGCGTGCCGCTCACCCATCTGGATTTGGGCGGTGGCATGGGGGTGGATTACACCGGCGAAAAGAAAGCTGCAGAGAATTCGATCAATTACACGGTTGAAGAATACTGTGCCAATGTCGTTGAAACCGTGGCTTATGCTCTAGACGAAGCAGAGGTAGCGCACCCGACTTTGGTCACCGAAAGCGGCCGGGCGGTGGTCGCGACCTCGTCGATGTTGGTGTTCAATGTCTTGGAATGCACGCTCTATGACGCGCCAACAGCACCGGATGCGGATCCTGACGACCATCACCTTGTTTCGGATCTAGCCGCTGTGCGCGGATACCTGAAACCCGACCGGTTACAGGAATGCTGGAACGACGCGAATTTCTATCGCAACGAACTGCGCGCCCTGTTTCGTCGTGGCTATGTGGATCTGCGCCAGATGGCGCGCGCTGAACGCATTTATCTGAACCTGATGGCCCGTGTCAAAGCGCTGGTTGCGGCGCAAGACGGCGAGACGGATGTGGATGACCAACTGGAGAAGTTGGCCGATATCTACCACTGCAATTTCTCGCTGTTTCAGTCGCTGCCCGATGTCTGGGCGATTGACCAGTTGCACCCGATCGTGCCCTTACAGATGTTGAACCAGACCCCGGATCGCCGCGCGGTTCTGTCGGACATCACTTGTGACAGTGATGGTAAGGTCGACAAGTTTATTCTGGCAGATGGTGTATCGCCGTCCCTACCGGTGCATTCCCTGCCCGAAGAAGAGACCTATTATCTGGGTGTGTTCTTTGTTGGCGCCTATCAGGAAACGCTGGGCGATCTACACAATCTCTTTGGCGACACAAATGTGGTGACCATCGATTTGCGCGCAGACGGTGGGTTTGACCTGTTGCACGAGCAAGAGGGCGACACGATCTCACAGGTGCTGTCTTATGTTGAGTTTGACCCGACCGACTGCGTCGCGGCATTCCGCAAGTTGGTCGATGGTGCAATTTCTGCTGGAACACTCAAAGCCAGCGAACGCAAGCTGATCATTGGGGCTTATCGCGACAGCATCAATGGCTATACTTACTACGAATAATACCCCACCCAGAGGAGATTTGCGCATGGGTAAGACACTGGTTGTCGGTGCAGGGGGCGTTTCCCACGCCGCAGTGCACAAGATGGCGATGAACAGCGATATCTTTACCGATATCACGCTGGCAAGTCGCACCAAGTCGAAATGCGATGCCATTGCCGCGGCCGTTAAGGACCGTGTGGGCGTTGAGATCAAGACCGCCGCGTTGGACGCATACGATGTGGCCGCGACTGTCGCGCTGATCAAGGAAACCGGGGCGGAGCTTTTGGTAAACTTGGCGCTGCCATATCAGGATCTGGTGCTGATGGACGCCTGCCTAGAGGCCGGGTGCCACTATCTGGACACCGCGAATTACGAGCCCGAAGATGTGGCCAAATTCGAATACCATTGGCAGTGGGCCTATCAGGATCGCTTTAAAGAGGCTGGCCTGACCGCCATCCTTGGCTCTGGCTTTGATCCGGGCGTCACGTCTGTCTTTGCCACTTGGTTGAAGAAACACAAGCTGGATACTATCCGCCAGATTGATGTTTTGGACGCAAACGGTGGGTCAAACGATCAGGAATTTGCCACCAACTTCAATCCGGAAATCAACCTGCGCGAAGTGCTGGCCGAAGTGCGTCACTGGGAAAACGGTGAATGGAAACACAGCCCTGCGATGACCCACAAGGTCGAGTTCGACTTCCCGGCAATCGGGCAGAAAAACATGTACCTAATGTATCACGAGGAACTGGAGTCACTCAGCACCCACTTCCCCGAGATTGAGCGCGCCCGCTTTTGGATGACCTTTGGCGATGCCTATATCATGCACGCCAAGGTTCTGGAAAACGTCGGTATGACGCGGATTGATCCGGTTGTGCATGACGGTCAGAAAATCATTCCGATCCAGTTCCTCAAGACCTTGTTGCCCGATCCCGGTGACCTGGGCAAAGAAACCAAGGGCAAGGCTTGCATCGGCGATATCGCGACGGGTCAAGCCAAGGATGGCTCGGGTGAAAAGACTTTCTACATCTACAACATCTGTGATCACGAAGAGTGCTATGCCGAAGTTGGATCGCAGGCCGTGTCCTACACGACTGGTGTGCCCGCTATGATCGGTGCCGCGCAGCTGTTGAAGGGCAACTGGAAAGAACCCGGCGTCTGGAATATGGAACAGCTAGATCCCGACAACTTCATGGACATGCTGAACGAGCATGGTCTGCCGTGGCAAGTTCACGAGCTTGACGGCCCGGTCGACTTCTAAGTTATCCGTAAAAAAAAGAGTTGCCCGGTGACAAGGTCGCCGGGCATTCACATCCACGCGCAGTCGGGCGCTGCCCCTGCCTCATACGGAGGGTTCATCTTGTCCGAGATGATGACCACTCAGGCCGGTGATGCCGGCGCTTTCCGCAGCTTTGATATGTCTCGTGTGCCGACACCGTGCTTTGTGGTCGACGAAAAGGCTGTTGAACGGAACCTGACTATTCTAGGCGATATTGCGGACCGGTCCGGGGCTCATGTGCTCAGCGCGCTCAAGGCGTTTTCGATGTTCGCTTTGGCCCCGATGGTACGTCAGCACCTTGGCGGCGTCTGTGCGAGCGGTATCTTTGAGGCCCGATTAGGGCGCGAAGAATACGGAGGCGAAGTGGCCACGTTTTGCGCAGGTTACAAAGACAGTGAGATTGATGAAATTATCGCGCTGTCCGATCATGTAATTTTTAACAGTCCCACTCAGAAAGACAGGTTTCTGGCCAAATGTCAGGCTGCTGGCAAACAGGTTGGATTGCG
Source organism: Phaeobacter sp. NW0010-22 (assembly GCF_040365955.1). Lineage (NCBI taxonomy): Bacteria > Pseudomonadati > Pseudomonadota > Alphaproteobacteria > Rhodobacterales > Roseobacteraceae > Phaeobacter > Phaeobacter sp. NW0010-22. The sequence goes on along the minus strand of NZ_BAABWT010000010.1, from coordinate 21,413 downwards.
GATCAACCCGGAACATTCCGAGGGCGAAATTCCCAAATACGACCCTTGTGCGCCTTGTTCACGCTTGGGAACGCCTGTTTCGCAAGTGACGCGCGAAACGCTGGTTGGGGTTGATGGGGTGCACATGCATACGCTGTGTGAACAGGGGTTTGATCCGTTGGCGCGGACGTGGGCGTCGGTTGAGCCGCGATTGGCCCCTTACCTGTCGCAACTCAAATGGGTGAACTTTGGTGGCGGCCATCACATCACCCGCGATGATTATGATCGCGAGGCTTTGATTGCGTTCATCAAAGAGATCCGGGCCAGATACGACATCGACGTGTATCTTGAACCGGGTGAAGCCGTGGCATTGGATGCAGGAATTCTGATTGGTGAAATCCTCGATCTACCGGAAAACGGGATGGATCTTGCGATCACGGATATCTCTGCGACCTGTCATATGCCTGATGTGATCGAAGCCCCGTATCGCCCGGCCTTGATGAATGAGACCGACACGGGCCACACTTATCGTCTGGGCGGGCCATCGTGTTTGGCAGGTGATGTGATTGGCGATTACACTTGGGCGCAGCCCCTACAGGTCGGTGATCGTTTTGCCTTTCTGGATCAGGCGCATTATTCGATGGTGAAAACCAACACCTTCAACGGGGTACCCCTGCCGACCATCGCGCTGTGGAACAGTGAAACTGATGCGCTGCAGATCGTGAAACAGTTCAGTTATGATGATTTCAAAGAAAGACTCTCATGAGCATTTTCCTCGACAGTGAACTCAGCTCGTCCGAGCGTGGTTCAGATGCCCGTTTTCGCGTGATCCCGATGCCATTAGAGCGCACAGTCTCCTATGGGTCCGGCACGGCCAAAGGCCCAGAGGCAATCATCGAGGCGTCGAATGAGCTGGAACGCTTGTGTCAGGGCATAGAACCCTGTGCGCAGGGCATCGTGACAGAACCAGCTGTGGATTGCACTGGCGACATGCCGGATGTGATGGAGCGTTTGGCCGCGCGCACTGAGGCGGCCGTAAAGGCTGGCAAAGTTCCGGTAACGCTCGGCGGGGAACATTCGCTGAGTTATGGTGCGGTTATGGGCGTAGCGCGGGCTTTGGGTAATCCGATTGGGATCGTTCAGATTGACGCGCACGCAGATTTGCGGGTGGCCTATCAGGGCAATCGGCACTCGCATGCATCTGTGATGCATTTGCTGGCAGAAGAGGGCGTAAAGCTGGCGCAATTCGGCGTGCGCGCACTTTGTACACAAGAGGCCGAAAGTCGTACGAAAAACGGTGTCTTCTACAAAGATGCCGAAGAGCTGGTCACGGCAAATATTCACGCCGTCGATCTGCCAGAGGATTTTCCCGAACTGGTTTATGTCAGTTTTGACGTGGATGGGCTGGACCCGTCTCAAATGCCCGCAACCGGAACGCCAGTACCGGGTGGTCTGGGATATTACCAAGCGCTGCATCTTGTTGAACATGCCCTGAAGGGGCGGACCTGCGTTGGTTTTGATGTTGTGGAACTGGCACCTGATGGCAATGCCGCTTGGGATTTCACAGCGGCGCAGATCGTTTATCGACTGATGGCGGCAGCGACCGCATAGAATAGAAAGAGGCGCACCCGGTTGGATGCGCCTTTTTTACGTTTGTGCCGCTCTTTTAGTCCGCGTCAGACAACCCAGATCCGGCCCCGAGCAGCCGAGACTCTTCGGTTGCCGGCGCATAGGTTCGCCCAGTCAACTGTATGAGGGTGGCCCAATCCTGATCACTCGGTTCTGCGCGCGTGTGTACTACAGATAAAGGGACAGGTTGATCCGTCGTGTGGACAGTTACGGCGCTTGCTGTGGGTGTGCCGTTCAAAGACAGGGATAGATTTCCCCCATCGGTCACAGCAGATCCACCGTTCCATTCAACCCTAATCGACTGTCCGTTTAGGCGCGCGACAAAGGGGATCAAAAACAGGGGCGACAAAACCGTACCTAGTTTCAAGCCAGATTGAGAGATCTGGGCAGAATGATCTGACAGGGAAGCCCCGGCGATCAATGGGCACAGTTGCCCGGATGCTGCCGTCCATTCATTGTCCAACGCGGTTGGGCTCATTTTTGAAAGGTCCTGACCGTCGGTCGCGGACAAGAGATCAGCAAGTATCCCACACCCATCCAGACCTTGAGCGCAGAGCCAGCGTGTCGCTTTGCCAGCCTCTTCGGCCAGGCCCCAGCTATAGCCCGCACCACGTGCGGCCTTCTTCGCGGTGACTTCGACTTCGTTCAGGGACAGGTTCATGACGACACCTCTGGATAGACCCACAGGTCTGCGTTTCCTTGGTTCAGATCTTCGGGATAAGGCGCGCCTGAATACATGCTGATCCGCACCCAGCGATCTGATCGTGGATCAAAATGCGTTGCGCCAAAGAAGGCAAGTTTGGCACGCAACATGTCGATGGGCAGCACTGTCGCGCTGATCGTGTTGTCGTGGATTTCGCTGTAAGGTGCCGTCGCATTGATTTGCGCGCGCCGGATGGTGTGACGGTGTTCTGGGTGACGCAAAAGGAAATCTGCAACGGGTTGTCCTGCGTCCCAACCCATCATTGCCGCATGGGCAAGGGCCGCATCTCGGGCCGGGGCTAGTGGTTGTTCATACTCTGCGATTGGCTCATCAAATCGCTCGCCCAACCGGGGTTCCAGTTTTTCCTCGGATACATACCAAGCGCGCGCGATGTTTTCGCGAGATGCCCAATCTATGCCCAAAGCCCAGCCAAAGCTATTTTCGATCTGGTCGCGACTTTGCGAAATCGTCTGGTGACCATCAATGACGAAAGCATCAGAGGCGTTGTCAGACATATCTTGTGTGAGGGTGTCCACCAAGTCACCGTATGGCTCTAGCATCAGCGAGGCGAGCAGCTCCTGCCCATCTTCTGATAGCGTCTTAGCAGCCCACCTGTGCATGCGATCCCAAGGGTGATCGTTCAGCAAATCATCCCCGGCAACAAAACCACTGATTGTCTGCAGATCCTTGCGCAAAGTCGCAAGCTTTGCGATTTGGATTTCATGAGCTGAATGCCAATTGTGGATCGAGGCCTCACTGCGGTGAAGCAGATTGCGGAAGGTGGTGACCGCGTCGGGCGTGGCAGTTTCAACATTGCGAACGCGGGCGATCGCTTCTTCGCGGGCCATGATCCAATTGTTGAACAGGATCGGGTGATTGACGATGAAGGGGGCCATGCCCAAGCCTGTCGAATTGCCGATCCCGAAATCGCGCGCTAGGGCGGGGTCCAAAGGAACTGCGGTATCACCGCCTTTCGCTTGCGCCATGTGCTGCACCAGATCGCGGACAAAAGCGCGCGTGAGAAACACAGACAGCATTTCAGCTTGAAACGGGGCGTTCATTTCGGGGCGATCCGAAAGTTTTTCGCGATCCGCTGCGCCGAATTTGCCCGATCCGTAAACGGCTGTCGTGCGCATCAGGTACCCAACTTGCGCAATCTGGTCCGCATCCGGCTGATGGCCTGCGGCTAGTGAATCAACCACATGGGCCCAGAGCCGACCAGACCGGTTTGCCCGTGACAGGGACAGTTCCTTTTCGCTGACCCGGCCTGCTTCTTGCAGGGGAACGTTTTGGGACAGGCGGTCCACATCTTCGGTGGTGGGAACCCCATCGAACAAGGCAAATGTCGCGTCCCAGGCTTCTGCGATCACACGGTCCGAGCGCAATTCAGCTGGCAAATCATGTGCAAAGGCCACCAACGAGTAGGTGCGATCAGGCCCCTTTGCGCTGTAGACGGCCCGTCCAACGCCAGCGTCGTTGATATCAAACACCGGACGGGAAAATTGCCACCCCTCGCGCGCCATGCGACGCGTAAGATTGCGCATAAAACTTAGGCGGCATTGATGCAGCGAGCCGAGGCGCGACAGACGCATCACCTGTGCCGGTTCGCGGCGTTCTATCTTGTTATTCTGTGCGTCCAGCATGGCGGTTATCCCTGCGGTGTAAAGTTCTTGGCATAGAACCGATACCAGTTTCCTCCCATGATCCCGGTGACTTCTTCCGGGTTCATACCAATCGCTTTGAGGCCATCCTCTAGGTTGCCAAAGTGGCGGTTGTCTTCGTACCAGCTGGGCATGGGGGGGAAACCGGGCGCTGCTGCTGAGCCTTCGCCATAGTCGATTTCCTTGCTCCAGCGGCCAACACGCATCCATTCGACAACGCTGTCGGGTTGATCTTGGCACAGATCGGAGCCGATCCCTAGATGTTCAGCGCCATAGAGATCTGCCGCCTGTGCGATCATCTGGCAAAAGCTTTCCAATTTGCACTCCGATTTCCCCTTGAGGTGATGAGGGTAGAGCGAAAAGCCCAACATGCCACCACGTTCGGTCACCGCGCGGACAACGTCGTCTTTTTTGTTGCGCAAAGCAGGCGCCCAAGAATGCAGGTTGGCATGGGTAATGGCGATGGGGCGTTCGGAAATTTCAGCCGCTTCGATGGTAGAGCGATCTGCCGAATGGCTCATGTCGACCACCAGACCAACGCGGTTCATCTCTTTGATGACCTGTTTGCCCATGCGGGTGATGCCGGGATCTTCGGACTCATAGCAGCCGGTCGCCAGCAGGGACTGGTTGTTATAGGTGAGCTGCATGAAGCGGGCGCCAAGGGTGTGCACGATTTCCACCAGACCGATGTCGTCTTCGATCGGGCTGGGGTTTTGGAACCCGAAAAAGATCGCGGTACGTCCGGTTTCGCGGGCTTTGTCGATGTCGCTGGCCCACTGACCTTTCATGATCAGGTCCGGGTATTGTTCAAACCAGCGGTTCCATTGTTCAAAATTCAGAACCGTTTCGCGGAAGTTTTCGTGGTAGGAAATGGTGACATGTACTGCGTCCAACCCGCCTTCGCGCATCTGGCGAAAGATCTTTTCGGACCAGTTGGCATATTGCAGGTTGTCGATGCGAAAATTGGTCATGGAAGTCCCCTGTAAATTTGACAGCCCGTCTGACCCTGAACAGGGATCAGAGCGCCCTCTGGTGGGGAGGGTCGGGCGCTGTACCCGGCCAATGGCCGGATACATTTCTTTGTCTGAGCGGTCTTAGACCGGTGTGCCTGCGCTGATGTAGGCGGTTTTGACGGTTGTGTAGAATTCAGCCGCGTTCTTGCCCTGTTCGCGTGGACCGTAAGAGCTGTCGCCGCGGCCGCCAAATGGCACGTGATAGTCTGTGCCAGCAGTTGGCAGGTTCACGGTCACAACGCCGGTGCGCGCATTGCGGCGGAAGTGCGTGGCGCGGGCCAGTGACTGGGTCACGATGCCCGAGGTCAGGCCAAAGTTGGTGTCGTTGACGGTGGCGAGTGCCTCGTCATAGCTGCCGACTTTGATGACACTGGTCAGGGGCGCGAACATTTCTTCGCGGTTGATGCGCATATCGTTGTTGGTGTTCAGGAACACGCCGGGGGACATGTAGAAACCGTCGTGTGGCATGTCCAAACGTGCACCACCACAGGCCAATTCGGCGCCTTCGGTTGTGCCCAAGTCAACGTAGGCAAGGTTTTCGCTCAGCTGTTGTTGGCTGACGACGGGGCCCATCTGAATGCCGGCTTCCAGCGCGTGGCCAACCTTCATCGCCTGTGTGCCTGCAACCAATTTCTCGACAAAGGCGTCGTGAATATTGGCGTGTACGATCAAACGCGATGAGGCGGTACATTTCTGACCTGAGCCACCAAACGCGCCACCCAGAGCCAGCGAAACCGCCAGATCCAGATCGGCGTCATCCATCACGGCCAGTGCGTTTTTCGAACCCATTTCCATTTGCACTTTGGTCAGGTTCTGGATCGCGGCGGATGCGATGCCTTTGCCAACGGGAACCGAGCCGGTGAAGGAGATGGCGTTGATCTTGGGGCTTTCGACAAGACGCTGACCGATAGAACCGCCCGAACCCATAACGAGGCTGAACAGACCCTTGGGGATGTCCTGACGATTGATGATTTCTGCCAGTGCCACAGCAGAGGCGGGTGTCACATTTGCGGGCTTCCACACAACGGCATTGCCGTAGCAGAGCGCAGGGGCGATTTTCCAGGATGCGGTTGCGGTTGGGAAATTCCACGGGCTGATGATGGCAACGGTGCCGATGGGTTCGCGACGCACGTCGATTTCAACGCCATCGCGGACGGAATCGGCGTTTTCACCCAATTGGCGCAGGCATTCAGCAGCATAGTAGGTAAAGAACTGACCGGCGCGAAACACTTCGCCTTTGCCTTCGGCCAGTGGTTTGCCTTCTTCGCGGCTGAGCAAGGTGCCCAGCTCTTCGGCGCGCTGCATCATTTCGTTGCCGATCGCATTCAGCACGGCCTGCTTGCGCTCGAGCCCATAGGCGGCCCATTCGACCTGTGCAACACGGGCTTGATCCAGAGTTGCGTCCAGCTGATCGGCGCTGGCTTGGGCAAAGGTACCAACCAGATCGCTCAGATCCGAAGGGTTACGATTTTCGATTTCGCTTTCGCCAGAGATCCATTCGCCAGCGATGAGGTTCAGTTTCAGATCAGACATAACAATTTCCAATGAGGTTGGCTTGATTGCAGGATGGACTCTGAGTGCAGCATCAGTCAAATTCAAATAATTGAAGAAAATTTCAGGAATTTTGAAATATGGCAATTAAGATCGAAATGTTGCGATGTTTCAGTATCGTGGCCCAAACCGGGACATTGGCAGAGGCTGCACAAAGGTTGGGGCGCACCCAATCTGCGGTGTCGATGACGCTGAAACAGCTAGAGGATCATCTGGGCAACCGGCTGTTCGAAAGCGACCGCAAAAACCGGCTGACGCGGCTGGGGGAACAGGTATTCGAGCTGGCCCAAACCGAACTGCGCCAATTCGACGAAACCGTTAGGGCCATCGAAACCTCTGCAAAGGCGCCACAGGGGGTCATTCGCATTGTGTCAGTGCCCTCGGTCGCGAGCTTGGTGTTTCCGGTCATCGTCAAAGAGTTTACGCGCCGCCACCCCGGGATTGATATTGAGTTGCGGGATACAGATTCCCAACAGGTGGTAGATGCCCTGACCGGGGGGTATGCTGATATCGGTATCGCATCGCCCAAACACGTGTTGAACGGTGTCAAAGCCCAGCCGCTATTGTCAGATCCGTTTGGATTGATTTGTTCTGTCGATCACCCTTTGGCCAAGCAGGTGGAAGAGCCGACAATGGGTCAGGTTCTAGCGGCGGGTTTTGTGCGGAACGATCTGTGCCTGTCGATCGGATCTGAACAGTTTCAAACCGCGAGCGCGCAGGCAAAGCTGTCGGCGCGCAATACTCTGTCGCTGATTTCAATGATCCGGTCAGGGAACTGGGTGACTATCCTGCCGCAAACGGTCGCGCGCATCGCCCCATCGGATCTGGTGTTTCGCCCCTTGGCGGATCTACAGGATCACCGGCATGTCAGCCTGTTGTTGCGAGAAAAAACCCCCTTCTTTGCCCAAGCTCAAGATATGTGCGAGGTCATTCTGGACACGGATTGGAGCCTGATCGGAACCCGGTGATCAGAAAGGCATAAATTCCAGCAAGTCACCGGTGGCTGTTTTGTCGATGTCTCCGGGAATCAAAACCAATCCATCAGCCTGTGCCATTGGACCCAAATGTCCCGAATGTGTCGCTGAAGGGCATTCCACGACCTCAAGTCCGGAGTGATCCATTCCGCAGAACCGGGCAGGGCGGTACTCGCACCTTCCGGGTTTGTGCCGCAATTCAGTTTGCGCGCGGACCAAACGTCTGGGGGGGACAGCCTCTGTTAGCCCGCATAGCTTGTTCAGCATTGGGTTGCCAAACACTTGCCAAGTCACATAGGCCGAAAGCGGGTTGCCCGGCAGGCTGATGATCGGCACTCGTCCGAGCCGGGACAATGTAATCGGCTTGCCAGGTTTGATGGCGACGCCGCTTACAGCGGTTTCAGCCCCAAGCAGGTTAAGGGCTGGTTTCACGTGATCCCGATCTCCAACCGAAACCCCGCCGGATGTGATGACCAAATCCACGTCTTGTGCCGCTGATTTAATGGCGTCGATCATGGCGTCAAAACTGTCAGGGACCTGATAGACAAAGCTGATATCAGCCACATCACTCAGCACAGACGTTAGCAAGGGCGTATTGACGTCCCATATCGCGCCACCTGTGGCCTCTGCTCCCGGTGCGATCAGCTCGTCGCCTGTCATCAGCAGCGCGATTTTGGGTTTGCAAACGACTGAAACGCTGCCGTGCCCAGCACCTGCGCAGATCGCAAGATGGCGTGCGTTTAGGCGTTGGCCGGCTGTCAGCACCGTGGCGTTCGCGCGCTGATCTTCGCCTTGCCGGCGAATATTACTGCCGGTTTGGGGGCGTTTTTCGAAGGTTACCATGTTACCCGTGCGCGTGGTCCATTCCTGCATCACAACAGTATCGGCCCCGGCGGGAACTGGCGCTCCAGTGAAAATTCGCATGGCGGTTCCAGCAGGAAGGGGCTGAGGCGCATCACTGGCCGCGCTGGTACCGCATACCGGGAGCGTTTTGGTGCCATTCAGATCGGTCAGCCGCAGCGCATAGCCGTCCATCCCCGAATTGTCGAAACGCGGAAGATCAGCGCGGGCTTTGACGGGCCTTGCGAGAACGCGGCCGTTTGCCTGATGCAGGGGCAAATCTTCGGTAGCAGTCAAAGGATCAACCAAGGCCAATCCGCGATTGAGGGCGGTGTCGACTGGCAAAAGCGTCGCTGCAAGATCGCTGGTGTCACAACCGCACCCGGGGGTATCAATTCGGTCGAACAAAGTCATGATGTTACCTCTTGGTGCAGGTGTCCGCGGCTGATCGTGCAGTTGAGGTCATGCAACAGCCCATCGCGCAGGCCGTAGATCAATCCATGCACTGCGATTTCACTGCCATTGGCCCATGCACGTTGAAGGATCGGCGTTTCGGCCACGCGCATGACTCCTTCGATCACATTCAATTCAGCAAGCTTATCGCGGCGGGCTTCATGATTGGTCGACCGGGACAGATCGACTGAATACTGCCGGGCTAACCGGCGAATGGGTTCCAGCCAATGGTCGGCCAAGCCATGTGGCAAGTCCTCGGTTGCGGCTTGGACACCGCCGCAGCCGTAGTGGCCACAGACGATGATTTCCCGCACTTTGAGCGCATCGACTGCGAATTCCAGCGCGCTAAGCAGGTTCATATCTGAGGAATGCACAACGTTTGCTACGTTGCGATGCACAAACACTTCGCCGGGGGCCAGACCTGCCACCACATTTGCAGGCACCCGACTGTCGGAACAACCGATCCAGAAATATTCGGGCGCTTGCTGTGCGGCGAGTCCGGTGAAGTAGTCCGGATCGCCAGCGGTCCGGTCCGCGGACCAGCCGCGATTGCGTGTCAGCAGGTCTGTCAGCATGGCTGGCTCCTAAAAGGGTTGGCTCAGGTCGATCCCCTGAATGTCGGCTGTATCCAACAGGCCCGCGACATAGGCTTGGGCGGCATGAGTCCAAGCAGATTTCTCAGCGGCATCCCGAAGGCGTGGCTGGACGGATTCAAAGGGGAGGATTTCCCCATCCGCGCGCGCATCCATGCGAAGGATATGCAAGCCATACCGCGTTTTCACCAATTCAGGGTGGATTTGCCCTTCTTCGGCAATCCGCATCACGGCCTCGAATTCGGGCACCGTATCGCCGCTGCTCAGCTGGCCGAGTTGGCCGCCTGCCTCTCTGGACCCACAATCGCTTTCGCGTGAGGCGAGTGCGGCAAAATCCCGAGGTGACTTTAGCAGGGTCTTCAGCGCGACCTCAGCCCGGATCTGTGCGTCTTCACTTGAAAACAGGATATGGGACGGTTGATAGAGCGTTGGCGCGCGAAAGTTTCCGGGATCGCGATCATAAATGGCCCGAAGCGTTTCAGTCTCGACCGCATCAGGTGTTAGAGCGTGATCCAAGACGGCGCGAATTTGCGCTTCTTCCTCGGTTTCAAATTTGCCCGGGGCGATTTCGGTTGGAGAGGCCTCGACGGCCAACTCCTTTGCTTGAGCCAGCAGTAAGTGCCGGATGATCAGCGCTCGCGCGGCTTTACGCCAAGCTAGGCCGGGTTTGCCTTTGGGCGCTTGCTGGTTTTGGGCCTCTGCCGCGATATCCGCGGCAGAAATTGTGGACCCATTGACCAAGATCGGGGGGAACAGAGGTGCGTTCATCTGCTCTTACTCCGCTGGAGGGGGGGTGCGACGTGACCGAACCACCTGATATCCCGGACGTGCCAGATAGCGAACGGGTGCGGAAAACATGTGAACCAACCGGGTGAAGGGGAACAGGATGAAAATGGTCAACCCCAAGAACAAGTGTAGCTTAAAGATCGGGGAAACATCCGCGATGTAGCTTGCGGCTTGGCTGTCAAAGGTAAAGATCCCCTGCGCCCAGGCCATGAACTTGGTCATTTCGTGGCCGTCCAAGTGCCCCAGCGACACAAAGATGGTGAGGATGCCGAGCACCAGTTGCAGCAACAGCAGCGCCAGAATGCCGATGTCAGCAAAGCTGGAGGTGCGGCGGATGCGTGGGTCGGTCCAGCGGCGGTGAAAAAGCATACCGCCACCCACCAGCGCCATGATGCCAGCAACGCCACCAGCAAGAACTGCAAGCAATTGTTTGGCACCGTGGCTGATGCCCAGAGCGTCAAAGATCCAGATCGGGGTCAACAGGCCGATCAGATGACCAAAGAAAATCACCAGAACACCGATGTGGAATAAGACTGAGCCCATGATCAACTGCTTGCGACGCAGCATCTGGGATGAACTGGATTTCCAAGTAAACGGTTCGGTTTCATACCGTGCGATTGATCCCACAAAGAGCACTGTCAGTGCGATGTAGGGGTAAGTTCCAAAGAAAAAATCGTGCATCTGAGCCTCCGTTACTCAGCCGCTTGGGCAGATGCGCCCACGGCTGGATTGGGTGCGGGGTTCACAGGAGTGTCCATGTTGGCCAGCATATCGCGGACCTGAGGACAGCCACCGTTCGGATCTGGGCCGAAGGTGACTTCGGATTCTTCCCAAACAGCGTCGAGCGCATCTAGATCGGTTGGATCGTCTTCGGGCTGCTCGAGCAGCTCGGCGACGGCCGCCTTGTCAACCTTGGCATCCGCGATCTGCAAAAGAGCGGCGAACACGGCACCATATCCACTTTCGCGACGGGCAAGCCGTTCGCTTAGTGTGTCTAAGATATGAGCCGCGTCCGCCAAGGTATCCTGAACTTCCGCAAAGGGACGCGTCGCCAGGAATTCGAGCAGAACGGGCAGGTGGTCAGGCAGTTCCGATGTGACCGGGTCAAACCCGGCCTCACGGTACATTTCCACCAGGCTGACCATCGCGCCACCTCGGTCCCGGCTTTCACCATGGACGTGCTCAAACAGGTTGAGCGAGAGGGTGCGCGAGCGATCAAAGAGCCCGACATAGGACTCTTGCAGATCATATATGTCGTCCGTGGCCAGCTTATCCAACAACTGGCTGAGGGTGCGACGGCAAACCGTGGTCATGCGGGTATCCGACATCAGCACGCCGCTGATTTCTGGCATGGCTGCCTGCAGTTCGGTTGAAGGATAGCTGAGCAACAGCGAAAGCGCTTTAAGAGAGCGATCCATTACATTGCCTCCGGCATTTTTAGGGCTTTCTTCTTGCCGCCAAACAGCGAGCCTTTGGAAATCCCCGGCGAGCAGCCGTTGGTGTCGGTAAAGCCGCATTCGCCACGCAGTTCATAGGCATCTTCGACCTGTTCGCGGTGGGTGGTTGGGATTACGAAACGATCCTCGTAGTCGGCCAGAGCCATGATCTTGTACATGTCTTCGATCATTGCGCTGTCCAGACCGACGCGCTGGGCGATGCCCTCGTCGATCACACCATCCACAGTTTTGGACCGCATATAGGCGCGCATAGCCAGCATCCGTTCCAACGCGTGGGCCACAGGGGCTTCATCCCCAGCGGTCAGCATGTTGGCCAAATACTTGACCGGGATACGCAAAGAGCGGACATCGGGCATTTCGCCGTCGTGACCGATCTTGCCAGCCTCGGCTGCGTTCTGGATTGGGCTGAGTGGCGGAATGTACCACACCATAGGCAGGGTCCGGTATTCAGGGTGCAGTGGGAAGGCAACTTTCCAATCCATTGCCATTTTCCAGACCGGGCTTTCCTGTGCGCCTTTGATCCAATCCTCGGGCACGCCATCGGCACGGGCCGCTGCGATCACTTCGGGATCGTTGGGATCAAGGAAGACACCTAGCTGGGCGTCGTACAGGTCCTGTTCGTCTGGCGCATTGGCCGCCTCTTCGATCTTATCCGCATCATAGAGCATAACGCCCAGATACCGGATTCGACCCACACAGGTTTCGGAACAGACGGTTGGATTTCCAGATTCAATACGTGGGTAACACAGGGTGCATTTCTCGGATTTGCCGCTTTCCCAGTTGTAGTAGACCTTTTTGTAAGGACAGCCCGAGACACACATGCGCCAGCCGCGGCATTTTTCCTGATCAATCAGGACAATGCCGTCTTCCTCGCGCTTGTAGATCGCACCTGAGGGGCACGACGCTGCACATGCCGGGTTAAGGCAGTGCTCGCACAAACGCGGCAGGTACATCATAAAGGTGTTTTCGTACTCGCCGTAGATCTCCTTTTGGATGCCCTCAAAGTTATAGTCCTCAGAGCGTTTCGAGAATTCGCCACCCAGGATTTCTTCCCAGTTGGGGCCCATCTCGATTTTCTGCATCCGCTCGCCGGTGATCTTGGACCGGGGGCGGGCAGTGGGGAACGCCTTGACCTCGGGGGCCGATTTCAGGTGGTCATAGTCGAAATCGAACGGCTCATAGTAGTCGTCGATTTCGGGCAGATCCGGATTGCCAAAGATGTTGGACAGGATGCGCCATTTGGCGCCCTGCTTTGGTTGCAGTTTGCCGGATTTTGTTCGCTCCCAGCCGCCGTTCCATTTGTTCTGGTTTTCCCAGTCCTTTGGATAGCCGGTGCCGGGTTTGGTTTCCACATTGTTGAACCAAGCGTATTCGACACCGTCGCGGCTGGTCCAGACGTTCTTGCAGGTGACTGAGCATGTGTGGCACCCGATACATTTATCGAGGTTCAGCACCATGCCGATTTGTGCGCGTACTCTCATTCTGCGGCCTCCTTCGTGGTCGGCTCGTCGTCAAGCCAGTCGACGTTCTTCATTTTCCGGACGACGACGAATTCGTCTCGGTTGCTGCCGACGGTTCCGTAGTAGTTGAAGCCATAGGATTGGTGCGCGTAGCCGCCGATCATATGGGTGGGTTTCAGCGTCGTACGGGTGACCGAGTTGTGGATCCCACCACGGTTGCCGGTTTTCTCCGACCCCGGTGTGTTCACGATCTTTTCCTGTGCGTGGTACATAAAGACCGACCCTTCGCGGATCCGCTGGGACACCACGGCACGGGCAGTGAGTGCACCGTTGACGTTGTAGGCTTCGATCCAATCGTTATCCACGATCCCGGCCTTCTTGGCGTCCACTTCGGACAACCAGACCACAGGTCCACCCCGGTTCAGCGTCAGCATCAACAGGTTGTCTGAATAGGTCGAGTGGATACCCCATTTCTGGTGTGGGGTGATGAAGTTCAGCACAAGGCTGTCGCCGTCATCCTGCACGTCTTTGGTGATCGTTTTCAGATCGACCGGAGGGCGATATGTACAGAACCCTTCGCCAAAGGCCCGCATCCACAGGTGATCTTGATAGAGCTGCTGTCGACCTGTCAGGGTGCGCCATGGGATCAATTCGTGAACGTTGGTATAGCCGGCATTATAGCAGACTTCCTCGCTCTCGATGCCCGACCATGTGGGCGATGAGATGATCTTGCGCGGTTGAGCCGCGATGTCGCGGAACCGGATTTTCACATGCTGCTGACCTTCGGCCAGATGTTTGTGTTCACGTCCAGTTGCCTTTTCAATCTCTTCCCACGCTTTGACGGCAACCTCACCATTGGTTTCGGGTGCCAGCATCAGGATGACTTCGGTGGCGTCGATATCCGTCACGATCTTGGGCATGCCTGCGTTGTAGCCGTCGCGGTGTTCACCGTTCAGATCGCGCAGTTCCTGCACCTCATGCTTGGTATCCCAAGCGATGCCTTTGCCGCCATTGCCGACCTTGTCCATCAATGGGCCAAGAGCAGTGAAGCGATCATACAGCGCAGGGTAGTCCCGTTCGACCGGCACATAGTTGGGTGCGGTTTTACCGGGTATCAGGTCGCATTCGCCTTTCTTCCAATCCTTGACCTGATCCTGGGCAATTTCGGCAGGGGTGTCGTGCAGGATCGGCAGAGCGACAACATCGGTTTCCTTGCCCAAAATCTCTGGGGCAACCTCGGAAAACTTCTTGGCGATGGCCTTGAAGATTTCCCAATCTGATTTCGATTCATACGCCGGGTCTACAGCCGCCTGCAGCGGGTGGATGAACGGGTGCATGTCCGAGGTGTTGAGGTCGTTTTTCTCATACCAGGATGCCGTCGGCAGAACGATGTCCGAATAGACGGCGGTGGTGGACATACGGAAGTCGATCGTGACCAGCAGGTCAAGTTTACCTTTGGGGGCATCCTTGTGCCACTTGGCCTCTTTCGGCATTTCGCCGCCTTCTTCGCCCAGATCCTTACCGAGAACACCGTGGTCGGTGCCAAGCAGGTGCTTGAGGAAGTATTCGTGACCTTTGCCCGAAGACCCAAGCAGGTTGGACCGCCAGATGAACAGGTTACGTGGCCAGTTTTCAGGCGCATCCGGGTCTTCGCAGGACATTTCCAACTCGCCGGATGTCAGTTTGTCAGCGATGTAATCCTTGATCTCAACACCTGCGTTTTTGGCCGCTTTGGTAACCTCCAACGGATTGGTTTTGAGCTGTGGAGCCGAGGGCAACCAGCCCATGCGCTCCGCTCGGATGTTGTAATCGATCAGGCTGGCATCCCAATCGCCTTCGGGGGCGGTGGGGGACAGGATCTCATCCGATTTCAGGGTCTCATAACGCCACTGGTTGGTGTGGGCATACCAAGCTGAGGTCGAGTTCATGTGGCGCGGTGGGCGGGCCCAATCGAGCGCAAATGCCAGGGGTTGCCAGCCGGTTTGCGGACGCAGCTTTTCCTGACCCACATAGTGGGACCAGCCACCACCGGATTGACCAATACACCCACACATCACCAGCATGTTGATGATACCACGATAGTTCATGTCCATGTGGTACCAGTGATTCAAACCAGCGCCGAGGATGACCATGGACTTGCCCTTGGTCTTTTCGGCGTTCAGTGCAAACTCGCGAGCAACGGTGACGATCTTTTCTGCAGAGACGCCAGTGATCTTTTCAGCCCACTTGGGGGTGTAGGGGATATCGGCGTCATAGTCAGATGTAACCCATTCGCCACCCAACCCGCGATCCAAGCCATAGTTGGCACAGAACAGGTCAAAGACGGTTGCAACTTTAACGTCGCCCTCACCCGTTTTGACTGTTTTCACCGGGATATTGCGTGTCAGTACGTCGGGGTGGTCACATTTGACAAAGTTTTCAGTTGCCAAGCCACCAAAGTATGGGAAATCGACGCCGACTACTTCGTCGTGATCTTCTTCCAACACAAAGGTCATGGCCAACTGTGTGTCTTTGCCATCCGCGCGTGTTTCGAGGTTCCATTCGCCGTCTTCACCCCAGCGATAACCGACAGACCCGTTTGGCGCGACAAAGCCTTTGGCTGTGCGATCATAGGCGACAGTTTTCCATTCGGGGTTGTTGTCTTCGCCCAGTTTGCCGTCCAGATCGTCGGCACGCAGGAACCGGCCGGGAACCAGCTTGCCGTCTTTTTCTTCCATCTTCACCAGCATGGGGAAGTCGGAATACTTGCGGCAGTAATCTTCGAAATACTCGGCCTGACGGTCGAGGTGGAATTCGCGCAGGATCACGTGGCCAAAGGCCATTGCCAGTGCCGCGTCCGTGCCCTGTTGAGGGGCCAGCCAGACATCACCGAATTTGGCGGCTTCGGAATAGTCGGGGCAGATGACGGCGGATTTGGTGCCGCGATACCGTGCCTCGGTGTAAAAGTGCGCATCTGGTGTCCGGGTCTGTGGCACGTTCGAGCCCCAGAGCAGCAGGAAGCCAGCGTTGTACCAGTCAGCAGATTCTGGAACGTCGGTCTGTTCGCCCCATGTCATCGGCGAGGCGGGTGGCAGATCGCAATACCAGTCGTAGAACGACATACATGTGCCGCCCAAGAGGCTGAGATACCGCGAGCCAGCGGCGTAAGACACCATCGACATCGCAGGAATGGGCGAGAATCCAAAGACTCGGTCGGGGCCGTAGGTTTTGGCGGTATAAGCATTGGCAGCAGCCGTCAGTTCGGTCGACTCGTCCCAAGTGGAGCGGACAAAGCCTCCTTTGCCACGGTTTTCGACATAAGACGCGCGCAGGATCGGGTCATTCTGGAGCTTGGTCCAAGCCTCGATCGGGCTCATCGTGGCGCGCATTTTGCGCCAGATTTTAGCCAGTTTGCCGCGCATCAACGGGTTCTTCACCCGGTTCGCGGAATAGAGATACCAGCTGTAACTAGCGCCACGGGCACAGCCGCGTGGTTCGTGGTTGGGCAGATCGGAGCGGGTGCGTGGGTAATCAGTCTGCTGGGTTTCCCAGGTGACAATTCCCGACTTCACGTAGATCTTCCAAGAGCAGGACCCGGTACAGTTCACACCATGGGTCGACCGCACGATTTTGTCGTGCCGCCAGCGGTTGCGATAGGTGTCTTCCCAATCGCGGTTCTCGCGGGTTGTGACCCCGTGGCCGTTGGCGAACGTGTCCAGCTTTTTGGGCTGAAGGAAGTTCAATTTATCAAGCAGATGGCTCATTCTTAGGCCTCCTTGGATTGGCTGGCCTGCCCCGATCTGTGCCGGGGCAGGCGGGCGGGCTGGATCAGGGGTTTTTGATGTATGCGCCGGGGCGCAGGTAGAACCACCAGTTGATCAGGATGCAGACGCCGTAGAAGACGGCGAAACCATACAGAGCGTACTCAGGCGTCGCGGCTTTGATCTGTTCGCCGAACACTTTGGGAATGATGAACGCGCCGTAGGCAGCGACCGCAGCGGTCCAACCCAGAACCGGGCCAGCTTGCTCTTTGTCGAATGCAAACGCGATGGTGCGGAAGGTTGAACCATTGCCGATACCGGTGGCAGCGAACAGGATCAGGAACAGCACCATGAAGGGGAAGAAGAATTCTTCCGGGGTCGCGGAAACATAGGCCTGTTTCAGGAAGTAAGCCACGCCCAGTGCCGAAGCGACCATAACGATCGAGATCCACTGGGTAACCCGGGCACCGCCCAATTTATCCGCGATCATACCACCCACGGGGCGGATCAACGCGCCGATGAAAGGGCCCATCCAAGCATACATCAGGGCCGAAGGACCGTTGGGGTTGGCCAGATCATGGGTCATGACACCGTCAACTTCGACGTGCTGAAAGCCAAAGACCACTTTGATTGCTAGGGCAAAGGTTGCGGCGTAGCCGATGAACGAGCCAAAGGTCATGGTATAGATCACGGTCATGGCCCAAGTGTGTTTGTTGCCAAAGATCTTGTACTGACGAGTCAGGTTCTGACCGATCTGACCGGGGATCAGTTTTAGCAGGAATACGGTCAGGGCGATTACGATGGGCAGAACGATCCACTTTGAAACCATAAAGCCGGATCCACCAACTTTGGCGGGCAACATCAGCCACAGACCAAAGGCAGCAGTTACAAAACCGATCAACAACATAAAGGTGATGGTTGAGAACGCGCCAACAGGACCGGGGATATCGGGGCTGACGTGCTCGTCACGAATGTTGTTCATGCCGAACCAACCCGCAAAGGCCAGTGGAATGAGCAACAGCAGCCAGACATAACCCGCGTTGTGAATGTAGGTCTCGGTTCCGGCAGGGATTTTACCAATCAGGGTGCCCGAGGTGTTTTCCAGAATCATTGGTTCGCCGCCGAACAGGCCAAATGTCATCACCAGCGGGATAACGATCTGCATGGTGGTCACACCAAAGTTGCCCAGACCCGCGTTCATGCCCAGTGCATAGCCTTGAACCTTTTTCGGGTAGAAGAACGAAATGTTGGACATCGAGCTGGAGAAGTTACCGCCGCCGATACCGCTGAGGAAGGCGAGGATCTGGAACTGCCACAGGGGCGTATCGGGGTTTTGTAACGCATACCCGGCTCCGAGGGCAGGGATCATCAGCAGGGCAGTGGTGAAAAAGATGGTGTTTCGCCCACCGGCGATGCGGATAAAGAATGTAGACGGAATGCGCAGTGTTGCACCAGTCAGGCCAGCGATGGCTGCCAGTGTGAACAGTTCTGATTTTTCAAAATCGAAACCAAGGTTGATCATCTGAACGGTGATGATGCCCCAGTACAGCCAGACAGCAAAGCCACACAGCAGCGACGGGATTGAAATCCACAGGTTGCGGGTTGCAATTGACTTACCGGTCGACGACCAAAAGGCCTCGTCTTCCGGGGTGTAGTTTCTTAGGTCTTGTCCCACTTTAGTCCTCCTCAGGATGAGGGTTGTGGCACGCCTTGTTGGCGCGCCGTATTATTTCAGAATGATTTGGCGTTTTCGGGGTGCGCGCGATTGTATTGCTCGACCACATCGACCGAGCGGGCCAAGGCTGCGTTGGCACGATCCGCACGAACGCGTAGGGTGTTGAGGTGTGCCGCTTCGAGGTTGGCACGTTCTTCTTCTTCCTGCTCTTCAGAGAAACGCACGAAGAAGGCCAGAACCGAGGCGCAGGCAACGGTAATCCCGATGATCAGGAACACGTCGTTCCACTCCATCGCACCTTTGAACAGGAAGCCTGCAGCCACCGCACCAGCGTTCCCGCCTGCACCAACCACACCGGCAACAGCGCCCAATGCCTTTTTGTTGATAAAGGGAACAACCGAATAGGTCGCGCCTTCGGCCATCTGGGTGAACAGCGAGAAGATGATGAGCATGGGCAATGCGAGGAACAGAACCTGCATCTGGCTAAAGATCATCAAGGCACAGCCTTCGCCCAAGAGCACAACGAACAGCCAGAACGAGCGCCCCTTGAGGCCCCAGAGTGCACCGAAGTTGTCACCAAAGATGCCGCCCAGGGTTCGGGCAAAGATGTTCATCAAGCCGAATGAGGCAGCCACACCACCCGCAGCAACAAGGCTGAGGTCGAAGTAGTCATAGAAATAGAGCGCGGCGACGTTGTTGACGGTCAGCTCGATCCCAAAGCAAGCCCCGTAAATCAGGAACAAAACCCACACGCGGTAATCAGCCATGGCGCGGAAGTAGTCTCCGGTGACCGATTTCTTGGGTGGCATCATGCCTTTTTCGCGCAGTTCTTTGAAATTGCCGTCAGGCGCATCCTGAGTGAGGAAGTAATAGGCGATACCGGTGAGGAAGATCACACAGCCCACAACCACCATCGACAGGCGCCAACCCACCGCTTCGGAAAAACCAAAACCGACAACGAACATCGAAAAAACCATGGGCATGGCGAATTGGGTGACGCCGCCGCCCAAGTTACCCCAACCAGCCGAGGTTGCGTTTGCGGTGCCCACAACGTTGGGCGCGAACATCACAGTGGTGTGGTACTGTGTGATGACGAATGCAGCACCGATCACACCGATCAACAGGCGAAAGAACAAAAAGGCTTCAAAGCTGTCGGCCAAACCGATCAGGGCGACTGGGAATGCCCCCAGCATCAGCAAATAGGTATATGCCAACCGCGGCCCGATCCGGTCACAGAGCCAGCCTATGAAGAAGCGCGCGAAAACCGTCACCGTAACCGAGGCAATGATCGACCAGCCCACCTGATTTTTTGTGAGGTTCAACTCGTCACGCACGATAATCATCAGCGGCGCGATGCCGAACCATGCGAAAAAGCATGAAAAGAACGCAAACCACGTCATGTGGAAGGTTCTGATTTGCACCATCTTCACGTTGAAGAAGTTGCCCCAGAGGCTTGTTGCCTTGTTTTGTAATTCCATCGGTCCCTCCGTCTATTGGCACGAGGCCAAAACAGTTGGAGGAACTCTTTTATTATGCGAACCGAGACCCACTTGATCTATGTCATGCTTTTCGCGTGCCCCGGTCGAAATAAATGACGGCCCAACGGACGTGGGGTGGCCTGAGTGAAAATGCCGCCTTTGAATGTGGCAGATATCCGCCTGCCGGTTGACAAATATCAATTGGATGGCCGATGTAGGTCAAAATACCCAATTAGGCAGCTGTTGATGCGACCCGAAGATATCCCCGAGATTCGAACTCTGGATTTGTTTCAGAACATGTCTGATGACACATTCAAAGTTCTGGTGCGCGGAGCCTATGTTCAGAACTTTCCACCACAGATCGACTTGGTCGAAGAGGGCGATCCTGCGGATTTTTTGCATATCGTAGTTGGGGGATGCGTCGAGCTTTATGCAAATTGGAATGGGCGGGATACGACCATGGCCATGGTGCGCCCGATCTCGACATTCATTCTGGCTGCTACCATCAAAGACGGGCCATATTTGATGTCGGCACGGACGGTTGAAAAGTCGCGCGTTGTTTTGTTGCCGTCCAATGATGTGCGCACCGCGTTTGAACAAGACGGTGTTTTTGCCCGCTCCGTGGTCAATGAACTGGCGAATTGCTATCGCTCGGTGGTTAAGAATACGAAGAACCTCAAATTGCGAACGTCTCTGGAGCGGTTGGCAAACTATATCTCGCGAAGCCAAATTCGCGCGGGTTCGCTGGAATTTGACCTGATGATGGATAAGCGCAGATTAGCGTCCTTTTTGGGCATGACGCCAGAAAACCTGTCACGCGCAATCAAGGCGTTGCGGCCCTATGGTGTTCAAGTCGACGCGGCAAAAGTAACGATCACCAACTTGGAAGACCTTAATCAGTTGGCTCGTCCAGACCCTTTGATCGACGATTTTTCGGTTTGACACATCGCTTAGAGACTGTGGCATAAACAACTTGACTGCTCAGAGGCGCAAATTGGCCTCGGCATTATCTTCATCTTCCTAGGGAACTCAAAAATGCGAGGCACGTGTTCGGTGCAGCTCTCATTGCGTTCTCAATGTCTACTCAATGAACAGTCCTTCAAGGTTATGAACGAAGGCCGCGTACATTCCTGAGTAATACCGAACGATACAACGTCTTTGAAATCTGACACACGATAGTAGCGGAGCCTGAGGAGGGAGACAGGAGGGGGGGTGCTGAACTCTTATAGGTGAACCCCCGTATCGAAGTGAATTCCGCATGACCGAAGGTCTGATTCTTGGTGAAGAAATGAGTTATGCCTCTTGGATTTGTGGTGTTGTTCGGTGGATTTGGAGGGTGAGTCTGTGGATAAGGGTGTTTTGGGAGGGGTGCGTGCGTAATGTGGTTAGATGTTTAAGGGATGTCGTTGGCTTTGTTTCCA
>NZ_BAABWT010000009.1:0-267020 GCF_040365955.1 Phaeobacter sp. NW0010-22 | reverse complement strand
ATCAATAGCGGCCAGCTTAAATGTGTGAACTGACCTCGGTATCGGCTTGTATGCAGCAGGTTTAATATTTTCGGTAGGCGCTGTGATATTCGAAAAAACAGCGCCTCCACATTGATCCCGACTAAAGGTGATGTCTTGACGCCAACTATGAAAACGTCGAACGCCTTAGTTGAAATAGGTGTTTCGAAACTCTAAAAGCTCTGCCACCACCGGTTCGTTGACTCACCAAGTCACCAACCAAATGTGCTTACAAAACCCTGAAAAGCCGCAGGCAAATCAGCCGTCCGATCACAGCCAGCGCCTTTCAACCTTCACTATCACTGGCCAGCAGGGAAAACCCAAGTCAGCAAACAGTCAATCAACTGCAACATTACCTTTGGTGGGTCCATAGTACTGGACACTGAGGAAATTCGGCCTCGGATGGGGAAATCCACCGCTCAACGTATTTGTGCAACAATGCCCGATGAGCAACAGACCCTGCCTCACTGCACAGAAGTTTATGTGCGACCCGGAAGCCGTTTGACGGGCGGTTGGCAAAACTGTACTCCGTAGAACAGAAACTTGATTACAAAGGCAATTCAAACCGCCATGCAGCTGATTTTCCACACTGGCGCACATGCGACTGACGAGGACCGGCTGCTCAAGGTCCTGCTGACAAACAAAGAAGGCTTTGCGCAACGGGGCATCGCCGTGCCTGGTCCCGGCAAGTACAGGCCATTGCTTAAGGACACCTTTAGCGCGCTTGAAGCTTCGCCCCCGTCATCAGATGCACGTGACGTTCTGCTGGACGCCATCTTGGATGAAGAGGTCGCAGATCGGATCCTGATGACCCATCAGCATTTTTTTGGCACGCAATGGTCTGCCATTCGAGATGGTGTATTTTATCCGCTTGCCGGTCCTCGGGTCGCCCAACTCAAGCAAGTGTTCGAATACGATCAGGTCGAAATCTTTATGTCGATCCGCAACCCCGCGACCTTTGTTCCGGCGGTTCTGGCAAAAACGGCACCAAAGCGGCAACAACAGGTGTTAGATGAGATCGATTTCCTCTCTTTGCGTTGGTCGGATATGGTCCAGCGTATTCGCGATGCCGCTCCGGATGTGCCGCTAACCATTTGGTGTAACGAGGATACGCCCTTGATTTGGGCGCAGATCATTCGCGATCTCGCTGGTCTGGATCATGGCACCAAATTCACCGGTGGTTTTTCATTGCTGTCCGAGATCATGTCCAAAGAAGGCATGAAAAGGTTTCGCGCCTACCTACATCAATACCCCGAGATGACAGAGATGCAGAAGCGGCGCGTCATTGCGGCCTTTCTTGACAAATATGCCATTGAAGACGCCGTCGAAGAAGAGCTGGACCTGCCGGGGTGGACCGAAGAGCTGGTCGACCAGCTGACGGAACTCTATGACGAAGATGTTTTTGCCATTCAGCGTATCCCAGGCGTCCAATTTATCGAGCCCTGAATTGGAACGGCGGCACGCGTATAAAACTCACCCCCGCCGGTCTGGCCTATCTTGTGCTACCGATGTGCAAGGAGGGTCGCGTTGAAGTTTCGAAAACTCTTAAAGCTCTTTCAAATCTTCTCCTGTGCTATCCTCTTTGGTGGTCAGAGCGCTCTCGCACAACAGCCTGTCGTCGTTTTTGCGGCAGCCAGCCTTAAGACCGCCCTTGATGAGATAGCGCTCCAATACCAAGAACAGAGCACGCACAGCATTCACATCTCTTATGCCGGAAGCTCTGCATTAGCGCGACAAATCCAATATGGTGCCCCTGCGGAATTGTTCATTTCGGCCAATACGGCTTGGATGGACACGCTGGAGAAAAACGGCCTGATCGAAGAGGGAAGCCGTGTTGATTTATTGCGCAATCGGTTGGCGCTGGTTGGTTCAGTCACTGCGCCCGAGCCCTTTGATATCACAACCGACCTGAAAACAAAGCTAGGCACTGAACGGCTGGCTCTGGCCTTGGTGGATGCAGTCCCCGCTGGCATTTACGCAAAGGCCGCTCTGCAATCTCTGGGGATGTGGGATTCGATTAAAACCCAGATCGCACAAACCGACAACGTGCGCGCCGCTTTGCGTCTTGTCGCGATTGGAGAGGCCCCACTGGGGATCGTATATGACACAGATCACCGCGCTGATGACCAAGTTAAAGTACTGTATCTCTTTACGAAAAGCAGCCATCCTCCGATACTCTACCCTGCTGCATTGATCTCTGATCAAGCCACAGACGCAGGCCGCGCTTTTCTGCAATATCTACAAGGCCCAGACAGCACAGCCGTCTTTCAAGCCCACGGTTTCATTACGGTCGGGGATGAACAATGATGGACGGGTTCGGCCCAGAAGAATGGCAAGCCGTTCTTCTCTCACTCAAGGTTTCGATCTGGGCCGTAGTTCTAAGCCTGCCCTTAGCTGTTTTTGTCGCTTATGCGTTGGCCCGGTGGCAATTTCGCGGCCATCAACTGCTAAATGGGCTGGTGCACCTCCCACTGATTTTACCCCCGGTTGTTACTGGCTATTTGCTGTTGCTCACCTTTGGGCGACGCGGTGCAATTGGCAGTTGGCTGGAGGAAACCTTTGGCCTGGTGTTGGCATTTCGCTGGACTGGCGCGGTTTTGGCCGCTGCGATTATGGCGTTCCCCCTAACGGTTCGGGCAATCCGACTGGCCATCGAAGCAGTGGATCCAAAGTTGGAAGAAGCCGCTGGAACCCTTGGAGCATCGCGTCTTTGGGTCTTTGCAACGATCACCCTGCCATTGATCTTGCCCGGCTTGATCGCAGGCGTTGTGCTCGGGTTTGCAAAAGCGATGGGAGAATTCGGAGCAACCATCACTTTTGTGTCCAACATTCCCGGTCAGACCCAAACACTGCCCTCCGCAATCTATACCTTCCTGCAGGTTCCCGGCGGAGAAACGGCCGCCCTCAGGCTGGTCATCCTGTCCGTTGCCATCGCGATGAGCGCGCTGGTGGTATCCGAAATTCTGGCTAGACGTGCCGCGCGACGGATATCTGGCAGATGAGTCTTTCTCTAGAAATAACCCACCAAATGCCCGATTTTTCACTGTCGGTCAGCTTTGAAGTGCCGCCAGGGATAACCGCTCTGTTCGGCCCGTCTGGCTCTGGAAAGACGACCGTGATCAATGCAGTTTCCGGTCTGCTCAAGCCCGATGCGGGCAGAATTATTCTGGCCGGTGAACCGATTTTTGATACCTCCCTTCGCATCAACCTGCCGCCGCACAAACGGCGCCTCGGGTACGTGTTTCAAGATGGCAGACTCTTCCCTCATCTCAATGTTGAGAAGAACCTGCTTTATGGGCAGCGCTTTGCCCCACAGGATGAACCAGGGCCAAGCCTTGAATCTGTGTCTGAATTACTTGGCATCAGTTCACTGCTCCAACGCGCTCCGGGCGGTTTATCCGGTGGGGAAAAACAGCGGGTTGCGATTGGACGAGCTTTGCTTTCACGTCCTAGAATGCTGCTGATGGATGAACCATTGGCGGCTCTTGATGAGCCGCGCAAAGAAGAGATCCTGCCCTATCTGGAGCGTTTGCGCGATCAGACCGAAATCCCGATCCTGTATGTCAGCCATTCCGTCGCCGAAGTCGCCCGGCTTGCGACCTCTGTTGTGCTTCTCGACAAGGGATCTGTCCTTCGATCCGGTCCTGCGGAACAAGTTCTGTCCGACCCAACCACTGTTCGCCAGCTTGGACTGCGGCAAGCCGGTTCCGTGCTCTCAGCAGCCATTACCGCGCATCACGCAGATGGCCTGACCGAGCTCACGGTTTCGGGCGGTACATTGTTCCTGCCCAAGATGGATCGCCCCGTTGGCGCCAAAACCCGTGTTCGTATTCTGGCACAAGATATCATCGTCGCAGGGTCCCTGCCCCGCGATCTGTCTGCTCTCAACATTCTCCCTGCCGAAGTGACCACAGTGCAGCCAGGTTCGGGACCGGGTGTCGTCATTCAAATGCGATCCGGGTCTGACCATCTGTTGGCCCGCATCACTCGACGATCCGCGGAAAAGATGCGCTTGAAACCGGGGGCACACGTGTTTGCAGTGATCAAAGCTGTCTCTGTGGCCCGAACCGATATCGGCACACGATAACGCAAAAGGCAGCCCGAAAAGAGCTGCCCATCTCAGTGTGAAAACATACGGACCGTGTGACCCGCCTGCACGGAATTACATTCCAAGCGCTTCTTTGTACATTTCCAGAACCGCTTCTTCTTCGGCGATATCATCTTTGTCACGCTTGCGCAGAGCAATAACCTTGCGGATGACCTTGGTGTCATATCCGCGCGCCTTGGCCTCGGCCATGACTTCTTTTTGCTGTTCGGCAAGGTCCTTCTTTTCAGCATCCAGCCGCTCGATCCGCTCTATGAACTGGCGCAGTTCACCAGCTGTTACGCGGTAATTGGCATCGGCCTGGGACTCTTCCATCTCTGTACTCCGTCAGTATGCTAAATGAGGCGACCTGCGGGATACATCGGCCCAGCCTCTGCCGCAAGCATCCATTACACGGATCGTGAAACCTGCAAGGCTCCGCTTGCGCAGCATCCCTTGATCCGGTAACGCGACAGCCATGTAATTAGAACCGGTGGACCATTATGTTTGATCTCATCATCTGGGGCGGTGCAGCCCTGTCTCTTGCCGGTCTTGTTGGATTGATCTGGTGTATCTTCCGCGTCAACGCCGCCCGTAAGGCTGGTCTTACGGACGACGAATTACGCGCTGCGGTTCAGGCTGTGTTGCCTTGGAACCTTGGGTCGCTCTTTCTTTCGATTCTTGGTCTCATGATGGTCATCCTCGGCATTTCGCTGGGATAACCAACATTTTAGACCGGCATATTGTCAAACCGCGCTTCGACAGCTTCTTCGGCTAATACCGAATCCAGATGACGCAAATGCTGCGGGATCTCTGCGCCTTCTGCTCTGAGCCGATCAACAACCAAGCTCAACCTAGGTTGCAACTGCAATCGTAGGTCTAGGTCAGCACCGTCCAATTTCTGTTCGAGTTGCTCAGCTTCTTTCAGCAAGTCCTTTAGTGTCATCATATTCCTCATTCCTCCCCTATCCTAAGAGCCTGCCAAAAACAGGTAACAACCGTAAGAAGAATCCCTGCACCTTTTGAGAAAGAGCCGCGATTCTCAGGAAATCGCCGCTTTTGTTGGCACATGGCGATCTCTTTGGTAAAAACGGTGTCACATTTCTATGATAAATGCCTTGACCCGTATCAATGTCTGCGCGGTTAAAAACGGGATGCAGGTCAAAACCATTGCATCACATTCTGAATTCACTATATGATGTTCACATGACCAATCGGAGAAACACATGACACCCTTTGTAAAAGCCTTCTTCGACGAGGCCACCTTTACGGTGTCCTATCTGGTGCGAGACCCAAAAGGCAGCGCCTGCGCCATAATCGACAGCGTTTTGGATTTTGATCACGCGTCAGGACGTACCGATACGACCTCGGCCGACAAAATCATTCAGTTTGTCAAAGACAACGACTTGGCGGTTGATTGGATCCTCGAAAGCCATGTTCACGCTGACCACCTTTCTGCGGCCCCCTACTTACAAGAGGCTCTTGGAGGAAAGATTGGGATCGGTTCCAACATCACCATGGTTCAGGACACCTTTGGAAAGGTCTTCAACGAAGGCACTGAATTCCAACGGGATGGCAGCCAATTTGATGCGCTGTTTGAACAGGGTGACAGCTTTCACATCGGACAGTTGCGTGGTGATGTCATGCATACCCCGGGGCACACGCCTGCCTGTATGACCTACGTCATCGGCGATGCAGCATTTGTCGGCGATACGCTTTTCATGCCCGACTTTGGCACCGCGCGATGCGATTTCCCGGGTGGCTCATCGGAAATGCTTTTCCAATCAATCCAAAGCATCCTGGCACTACCCGACGAGACACGGATTTTTGTTGGTCATGACTACAAGGCACCGGGACGCGACGAATTTGCTTGGGAAACCACAGTTGGGGAACAAAAAGCCCTAAACGTGCACATCGGTAAGGGGCGCCCTATCGAAGACTTCGTGGAAATGCGCGATGCGCGCGATGCGACCTTGGCCATGCCGCGGCTGATCCTGCCTTCTTTGCAAGTCAATATGCGCGCGGGGCAAATGCCAGAACCAGATGCTGATGGGGACGTTTTTTTGAAGATCCCGATCAACAAAATCTAACGCTCAAGATAAATCGCGCGAACACAAAGGAATACACACATGGAATCAGATTGGATCTGGGGCCTGGTCGGCGGCGCGCTGATCGGGACTGGCGGGGCCATTTACCTGTTGGGCAACGGGCGCATCATGGGGGCCAGCGGCATTCTAGGTGGGCTGGTTGATGGTACGGGGCGGTCCACGATGGTGGAGCGTATCGTCTTTGTCCTGGCCGTTATTTTGACGCCACTGCTGCTCATGCCGTTGTATGCTGTTGAAATCAGCACACACATTACCCCTAATCTGGCCGTTGTGACTGCAGCGGGTTTGTTGGTCGGAACAGGGACGCGCATCGCGAATGGGTGTACCTCTGGTCACGGGGTTTGTGGTATTTCGCGTCTCTCGTTGCGAGGGATCGTGGCGACTGTTTTCTATATTCTCGCAGGGGGCATCACGCTCGTTTTGTTCCGTCACATCTTGGGGGTCATTTGATGCGTATTTTTATTGCATTGCTTGCCGGTGCCTTCTTTGGGGCGGGCCTGTTCGTCTCGGGCATGACAGACACCACCAAAGTCCAAGGGTGGCTGGATGTGTTCGGCAATTGGGACCCCACACTGGCCTTTGTTATGGGCGGGGCCATCATTCCAATGTTCATCGCATGGCGCTTGACCCCCAATCGCAAACCTCTGGCCGGAGGGGATTTCCCGTCGCTACCCCGCCCTGAACTGGATCACCGCCTGATTGTCGGGTCAATTTTGTTTGGCATAGGATGGGGGTTGGCGGGCCTGTGTCCGGGACCGGCAATAGCCTCTCTAAGCTATGGTGGGACCTCAGGTATCGTTTTTCTGGTCGCTATGATTGTCGGTATGGGCGCAGCACCTCAACTCGGTGTAAAACTGGACAGGCTGGCAGGCACAGCGTAAGGAAACTCCATGGATATTCGACCCATCACCTCCCGCTACGCTGTCTCGCCGCAAATCTCGGTTGAAGACGTGCCCGCCATCGTCGACGCAGGCTTTTGCAAAGTTATTTGCAACCGTCCGAATTCGGAAGTCCCGCCCAGTCACCAGGCAGATGTCATCGCTGAAGCTGTCCGTGCAGCAGGCCTGGAATTCGAAGTTCTGGAGCTGACCCACCAGACAATGACACCGGACAATGTGTCTCGGCAGCGCGCGCTGTCAGAGTGTGACGCAGGCCCGGTTCTTGCCTATTGCGCATCGGGAACACGCTGTTCGGTCATTTGGGCGCTTGGTCAATGCGAAGTGTCCGATCCTGACGCCATTTTGTCCCAAACAAGCGCCGCTGGTTATCAGCTTGAAGGGTTGCGCCCAACGTTGGCTGAACTCTGCAATTCAGTTAAATAGGCGCAGACGGCGCGGATTAATCTTCTAACCTGCGCCGCTGCAAACCGCTCATTTTCCAACGCTTAGGAAGATGGTGACATCTGAGGAAATGCGTCTTCCTCTTCACCCAGCCCCGCCAACTGCGAAATTTCCACGGCGGCAAGGTCAGAATTCATATCAAACAGAGGTTGTTCCTGCCCTACCGAGGCAGGCTGCGGTACTGCCTCACTATCAGGCGCCGTCACAAAATCCGTATGGTCTATAACATCTGGATGGGTCAGATTATCTACCCCTTGAGTGGAAAGTGCGTCTTTCTCACTTGCTGCGCCATGTGCCTGGAACCCCGCATCATAGGGTTCAACAACCACATCTGACTCCTTGGTCTCGTTCAATCGCACAGCACGCACACCGCGGCATTGCCCCAATCGCGCCAATGCAATCTGTTTGCCATCAATCGTCAAAATTTCAGTGCGGTCCAGTTTGTTCCCGATCAATGGCAACACATCCCCTGGCTTCATGTCCGCAAAGGCAGATAAGGGCAAACGAACCCGTGAGATGACTGCCTGCAGATCGGCACGCATCACACCGAATGACTGATCCAGTCGCAAGCCGGCCTCTGCGCCATCGCTCTCTTCCATATCCTCAACAAGATCGGGGATATCAGGCAATATCAACGTAATCTGTCCCTGCGCCTTACCACCTGCGATTTCAATGGTCAGATCAAACGTTCGATAGTCATCCGCTTCCATCGCCAATAGCAGTGTGCGCGAATCTTCGACCCGCGAGCAAAACTCATAACCGGTCAGGCACCGTCGGTCTGTCAGCGTTTCGCACTGATCAGCAGCACGCGGGAGTATAGTATCAATGAGCGGAGCAACCATCGCAGCATCGGTACCGGTAAAGGCACGCTCACTTGGCGCACCTTCAAAGACCTGTCCCATGGTTTGCTGTTGAATAATCGCAGTCAGGCAAGCCCGGTCAACACAGGCTGCGCCCATGCGATCCTCAGGGCCCAACAGCAGCAGATATAATCGATCTTCGGCCACACCTGCAGCAAGCGTTTCCGCAGAGCGGCGCGCCTGCGTTGCGCCGATAACGGACATCGCAAGATCGAAAGTATCGTCAGCAGCACGCGCCAGTGACAAACGCAACGCCCGAAGGATGGATCGTTTACTGTCCTGCCCGTCATCCTGTGCCAACGCAACCTTACGCGCTAGAATTGAAAGAGTGTCCGCATCCATTTTTGAGCGACCTTATTTCTGGTCTCGTTTTGGACTCTGGTTTAGCGCACTGGAGGTTACGGAACCCTTTACACTTTTCGATTTACATCGCGGCCCGTTCTTCTTTGGGCAGGCGGACCCGAAAAGCCGCGCCTTCCTTGCCGGACAAATAACTCACATCGCCTCCGAGACGTTGCATGATCTCTTTACAAATTGCCAAACCCAGCCCTGCGCCCCCTGCTTTTTCCGCAGAAACACGTGCAAATTTCTCAAAAATCATAGACTGCGCGTCGCTTGGGATACCGCTGCCGTTGTCGACAAAATCAACCATGACCTGCCCCCACACATCATGCACGGTAATGGTCAGTTCGGGATCTGGTGCGTCACAGTATTTCTGGGCATTCGCAATCAGGTTGATGAACACTTGCCCCAACCGATCCAAATCCGAATACAAGACGATACGTTCGTTTGAAAAATGTCGTTTCACGATCAGCGGATTGCTCCACCCAGCAAGAGCGGTTGAAACAGACCGTTCCAGAACATCGCCCAAATCGCCACGCGCCCTATTCAAATTGACCTGTCCGCTCTCCAAAACACTCAAGTCCAGCAAATCATCCAAAAGTCGTGTCAGTCGCAGCGCCTCATCGTGAATAATCGTTGAATACCGAACCTGCTCTTCGAGCCCTAACCCCTCGGTATCGCGCAGGATCTCTGAAAACGCCCGGATCGAGGTCATCGGCGTGCGTAACTCATGGCTCACCTGACTGAGAAAGGCATCTTTTTGCAACGAGATTTGAGTCAGTTTGGTATTGGCTTCTCTGAGCTTAAGCGCGGTCTGGCTTAGCTCGGATGACTTGGCTTCAAGTCGGCTTGAATATTCCAAAAGCTGCGCAGATTCATCAGCCACCGCCAACAAATCTTCAACAGAAACAGAGGATCCCCCGACGATTTGCCCAATCATAGCATGGGCTGCTGCGGCGCCAACGGACCCCCCCAACTCACGCTCCAACCGTTCCAGAAAAACAGGCGTCGGTTCCGGCAGCCCGCCGCGCCCCCCTTGTTCGACCGTCTGCGCACGGAAAAATTCCTGCGCTTCGCGCGCGCCCAAAATGCGCTGGGACATAATCATCAGATCTTCGCTCTGCGCCGCAGATCCGCTCCACCCGCGTGGGCCCGCTGAGTGTTCAAAGACGTTGACGAATTGGGCCCCTTGCAGTCGTTCCAGAGGGCGTGGAAAACTCAGCACAGAGGCGATACAGAAGGCTGCCATATTCAGGGATAACGACCACATGACCGCATGGACCATCGGATCCAATCCAGCAATGTCGAACAGGGCCTGCGGGCGCAGCCATCCCCAGCCAAACGGCCCATGATCCAGCACCGATTGCGGCATGACTTCGCCACCTATCCCGGGCAAAAGCAACGTATATACCCACAAAACAAAGCCAACCGTTAATCCCGCCAACGCGCCTATCCGCGTTGCCCCGCGCCAAAACAAACCGCCAACAAGCGCAGGCAGGATTTGCGCGATCCCGGCAAATGCAATCAATCCGATCGACGCCAGAGCCGCCCCGCCACCAGACAAACGGTAATAGAAATAGCCAAGCGCCATGATGACTGCGATTGAAACCCGGCGCGCATACAACACAACAGATCGCACATCCCCGGAAACCACCGCACCGCGCCCCTTGGAACTCAGCCAAATGGGGATAACGATATGGTTAGACACCATGGTCGACAAAGCCATAGCCGCCACAATCACCATGGACGTCGCTGACGAAAAGCCGCCAAGAAACGAGAGCATTGCCAACCCGTCCTGGCCTTGGCTTAGCGGGACCGTCAGTACGAATAGATCCGGGTTCGCGCCTTTGGGCAACAGATCAAGCCCCACCACTGCGATCGGGACAACAAACAGGCTCATCAACAACAGATAGAGCGGGAACGCCCAAGCCGCAGTGCGCAGATGCCGTTCATCGTCATTCTCAACAACCATGACTTGAAACATGCGCGGTAGACAGACAAAAGCCGCCGCCGAAAGGAACGTGATGGTCGCCCAGCGCCCTCTATCCACCTGCCATTGACCAATCTCTGAAGCATCAATCCGGTCCAGCGTTGGGCCGACACCGCCCGCGACGCCCCAAACCACAAAGATGCCAACAGCAAGCAAGGCAACCAGCTTTACCACGGCTTCCAATGCAACGGCGGTCACGACACCATGATGCCGCTCGTTCGCATCCAAGTTGCGCGTCCCAAACAGAATGGCGAAAACCGCAAGCCCCGCAGCCACCCAGAAAACGCTGGCCCCCTCGTAATAGTGACTGCCAGGATCGGCTTCGGCGAAAATCGAGAAGGAAAGCGTAATGGATTGCAATTGCAGCGCGATATAGGGTGTCACCCCGATCACGGCCAAGATTGTCACACAGATCGCCAGAGTGTTCGACTTACCATAGCGTGAAGAAATCAAATCCGCGATTGACGTTACGCGCTGGCTACGCCCGATCCGAACAAGTTTACGTAACCCCCACCACCAACCAATCATAACCAGCGTCGGGCCAAGGTAAATCGTCACAAATTCTAACCCTGACCGAGCCGCATACCCAACAGCCCCGTAAAAGGTCCACGCCGTGCAATAGATGGACAGAGACAGCGTATAAATCAGCGGGGATCGCAACCAGGTACTGCGCCCGGCCGCTGCCAGCCGATCGGCCGCAAACGCCACTCCAAACAGCAAAACAACGTACCCAAGGCATACAAGGATCAGAACATTTAGTGATGCCATCAGTTGCGCTCTGTTCCTTGCGGATCACCACCGGACCAGCGCCGCGCCGCTATTCCGAACAGCACACTGATCACAATTAAGCCCGCCCAGACCCCAAAAACATATCGAATTGCAACTGAGGTTGGCACGCTTTCAGGTGCCCCAACCGAGGGCCACAGCAGGGGCACAGCAAATAACGCTGCGCCCAAAATTGGGAGCAATCTTGCGGCATCCATCAAGCGACGACGCCGATAACTCTGACGTTCAAGAAAAACGGGCGGTGGTGACACCGGCGTAGGTTCGGGATCGGGGCTCTGGCTCACAATTGAGTGGCCTGTGCATGCAAATCACGCACGGCAGTCAAAACTTCAGCATTCGAGAATGGCTTGGTCATGAACCTGCTCACACCGGCTTTTTCTGCCATTTCACGATCCCGGGATTGACCGCGCGCGGTTAACATCAATACCGGGAGCTTTTCCATGCCTTCAAGTTCGCGCAGCTCACGCAGTATTTCCATGCCGCTCTTGCCAGGTAGCATCAGGTCCAGAATAACCAAATCCGGGTTTTCATTAGAAATCACCTCGACCGCATCGCTACCGTCCGCATGCGTCACGACCTGCCACCCATCTCGGGTTAACAGGAAACGGATCGCCTCGGTTATGTTCGGCTCGTCTTCGATCAGTAGAACACGACGGTTCATTCCTGCCCTTTCCTCCCCCAAGAAAGACAATCGGCGTAAAGCCGCTGCCTTTATTCTATCAGATTAAACGTGGTGTCATGGAACTGTCAAAACCCTTCGCTCAGGATTGAAGGCTCTCGACGTGCACCGCATATGTCCCGGGGGCAAATCCGACAGCTACTGCCCACAAGTTGCGCGTCTGATTGACCTGTTTCTGCGCTCGCAACTGGTAATATTAACATGATTGACCGGTATACCGGATCCCGATCAAATTCAGGCATGTCTTGCGGCCAAGCCACCGCAAGGCAGTCAAACTCGGCAGCGGTTCTACCCAATTGCGCCACGCGGCGTCGAATCGGAACCAAGGGCCGGCTCAAAGCCGTAAACAATGGCCAAAGGGGACAGGCTTCTCCATGTCGCGGCAAAGCAAACCCGACCAACGGCTTCCGAAACAGGATGCTGCCTGAGGCATCACAAACCACCAATCCCACTTCGTAAGACAAGATCTCTGGTGGCAGGCTCGCCAACCGCCGAAACACCGACGGCAGATCCGTGCGAAAAACCCGTGACAGGGCAATCGGGTCCATCCCGTGCTTGCTGAGGGCTTTCTGAATGTCCGCGATAGGCATGACTTTCGCATCCACCGCATATTGCGACAGCAGATCCTGGCCAATTTTGCGGGCTGCCCCCTGCGTCAGACCCAGTGTCATTGCCTCTGGAACGGGCGCGCCGGTTTCCAGTGCCTCAAAGTGATACCCATTGGCAGCGACAAAGGCCTCAACCTCCTCGAGCGGGACACCCCGGCGTTCTTCGCTGGTTTCACTTTCATCCAGATAGTTCACCAGCGCCTTGGAACTTTCGGCCAACCGTTCCGCATCTTGGTCAAGGTTGCGATGAAACCGATCCCTCCACTCGGCCTCCAATTCCCCCGGTTCGGCAAGGATGGAGGAGGTTGATCGGATCGAGGCCGCGGTTGAAAGAACCTCGTGCAAGGACGCCGCCAAATGCGGATCGTGGGTCAGGCGATCTGACAGGGTTTCCACGGTTCTCTCTAACGAAGCGACACGGCGGTGCTCTTTGGCCAGAACTTCGGCCCAACCGGGGAACCGGCCTGCAAACTCGTCTACACGGCTGACTTCTGCAGCGACGGCCCCGGCATCAACCGCGGCTTCGCGAAGCGTGGCAATCAACGCCGCCTCTGCACCTTCGGTCAACATTGATGGCTCGACGCCAAGCACAGCGGCGATATCGACAAGTAGTTTCCCGCCGATTCTGCGCCTGTTGTGCTCGATTAGGTTGAGATAGGATGCAGAAATTCCCACATCTCTCGCGAGATCTGACTGCCGTAGCCCCGCAATCAACCTCCGCTCTCGAATTCGGCTCCCTGTCAGCGTGTCACGCGACATACTGGTCCCCTTGTTGATAATTGCGCCTTTTCAAGGGCTTTCTGCACCGCAACATAAACCCCTTTACACATAGCAGTATCTGATTGTGTATTTATTTACAAAATTATTGTTCATTTCAATGGGCTTATTGCCTAATTTTACAACCCGCACCCATACTTGATTTGCACAGATGTGCTTGCGCCGAGCGGAAGAGGAGCCGTGACGCGCCAATCACGAAATGGGAGGACTGAATGTCTAATTCTAATGTCACACGCCGTGGCGTATTGAAAACTGGTACCATGGTCGGTGCCGGTGTCGCGCTACCAACAATTTTCACCGCATCGTCAGCAGCCGCTTACACAAACGAACCCACAGGCAGCTCTGTCACACTGGGCTTTAACGTACCCCAGACCGGTCCCTATGCGGACGAAGGCGCCGACGAACTGCGCGCCTATGAACTCGCTGTTGAACACCTGAATGGTGGTGGCGACGGCGGCATGATGAACACGTTCAGCTCCAAAGCGTTGCAAGGCAACGGCATCTTGGGCAAGAAGGTTGAATTCGTCACCGGCGACACGCAAACCAAATCTGACGCCGCACGCGCTTCAGCAAAATCAATGATCGAAAAAGATGGCGCGGTGATGATCACCGGTGGCTCGTCTTCGGGTGTTGCGATTGCTGTTCAGGGTCTGTGCCAAGAAGCTGGCGTGATCTTTATGGCGGGTCTGACCCACTCTAACGACACCACGGGTAAAGACAAAAAGGCCAACGGCTTCCGTCACTTCTTTAACGGATACATGTCAGGCGCAGCTTTGGCGCCGGTTCTCAAGAACCTCTATGGCACCGACCGGAACGCCTATCACCTGACGGCCGACTACACATGGGGTTGGACGCAGGAAGAGTCGATCGCAGCCGCGACCGAAGCTCTGGGCTGGAACACAGTGAACAAAGTGCGCACGCCTCTGGCCGCGACTGACTTCTCGTCCTATATCGCACCGGTTCTGAACTCAGGTGCAGACGTTCTGGTTCTGAACCACTACGGCGGCAACATGGTGAACTCGCTGACCAACGCGGTTCAGTTTGGCCTGCGTGAGAAAATCGTGAACGGTAAGCAGTTCGAAATCGTTGTTCCACTGTACTCGCGCCTGATGGCCAAGGGTGCAGGCGAAAACGTTAAGGGCATCCACGGTTCGACAAACTGGCACTGGTCCCTGCAGGACGAAGCATCCAAAGCGTTTGTGAAATCCTTTGGTACCAAGTACGGCTTCCCACCCAGCCAGGCGGCACATACAGTGTATTGCCAGACACTGCTCTATGCAGATGCAGCCGAGCGCGCAGGCACCTTTAACCCTTGCGGTATCGTAGAGGCGTTGGAAGGCTATGAATTCGACGGTCTGGGCAACGGCAAGACGCTTTATCGCGCCGAAGATCACCAGTGCTTCAAAGACGTGTTGGTTGTGCGCGGGAAAGAAAACCCGACCTCCGAGTTCGATCTGTTGGAAGTTGTCGAAGTGACACCTGCTGCTCAGGTAACCTACGCAGCCGATCACCCGATGTTTGCTGGTGGCCAGTTGGGCACCTGTAACTCAGGCTCGTAAATCAAACAGTGTCGGGGGTCTTTAGTACCCCCGATTACGCATTCCCAAAGCGTCACCTCGGCAGTTCCGCCAAGGTGCGTGGACGTACCCGGAACTAAGGTGGGGACCCATGGACGCAATCCTATTGCAAATTTTGAACGGGCTCGACAAGGGCTCTGCCTATGCGCTGATCGCGCTCGGCCTGACACTCATTTTCGGTACGCTCGGCGTGGTGAACTTTGCCCACGGGGCCTTGTTCATGATTGGAGCGTTCTGCTCGGTCACTGTCCAGCGTATCCTGACCCTCAGCTTTGAGACTGTTGATGAATCCCAGAAAGATTTTCTGGGCAATCCACTCAAGGTGAAAACGCCATATGTTGAGTCCTGGTTTGGCCCCGAGACGGGGGCGGCCATAATAGACTGGTCAGTTCCGATAGCGATTCTGTTTGCGATCCCGGTGATGCTTGCCGTTGGATACATCATGGAACGCGGATTGATTAAGCACTTCTACAAGCGTCCCCACGCGGATCAGATCCTCGTAACCTTTGGTTTGGCCATTGTTTTGCAAGAGGTTGTAAAGTATTTTTATGGCGCAAACCCAATCCCCACGGGCGCGCCTGATGTGTTCAAAGGCAGCTTTGATTTCGGCGTCATGCTTGGTTTTGAGGCCAACGCGATCATCTACCCCTACTGGCGTCTTGTGTACTTCGGCTTTGCGGCTCTCATCATCGGTGGCGTCTTTTCTTTCTTGCAGTTCACCACCTTTGGCATGGTTGTCCGTGCCGGTATGGCAGACCGCGAAACCGTGGGTCTGTTGGGTATCAACATCGACCGTCGGTTCACCATCATGTTCGGCATCGCCGCAGCAGTAGCCGGTTTGGCAGGTGTAATGTACGCCCCGATCAACTCACCCAACTATCACATGGGCATGGATTTTCTGGTCCT
The DNA here is from genome assembly GCF_040365955.1 of Phaeobacter sp. NW0010-22. NCBI lineage: Bacteria > Pseudomonadati > Pseudomonadota > Alphaproteobacteria > Rhodobacterales > Roseobacteraceae > Phaeobacter > Phaeobacter sp. NW0010-22. The sequence goes on along the minus strand of NZ_BAABWT010000009.1, from coordinate 250,945 downwards.
GAGTTTCGTGGTTGTGGTTGTCGGAGGTATGGGCTCCCTTCCCGGTGCTGTGCTTGCCGGTTTCCTTCTTGGTATTCTCGAAAGCTTTGCTTCTATGAACGAGGTTAAATCCCTCATCCCCGGTATTGACCAGATCATCATCTACCTGGTTGCAATTCTCATTCTGCTCACCCGGCCACGTGGCTTGATGGGTCGCAAAGGCGTGATGGAGGAATAAGACATGTTCGGTCTCGACAAAAAAGACACCACCATGTTGCTGGTCGTCGCTATCATGGCGCTGTTTGCGCCCTTCATCCTCAACCCGTTTCCCGCGGACAGCGCCATGGCGCAGTTCAATGCAGGCTACCCTGACCTGATGCAGCGGTTTGTAATCTTTGGCATCTTTGCCATTGGGTTCAACATTCTGTTTGGTTTGACTGGATACCTGTCCTTTGGTCACGCGGCCTTTCTGGGTGTCGGATCCTATTCGGCAGTCTGGATGTTCAAACTGCTCAGCATGAACGTGATCCCGGCCATCCTGCTGTCGGTTGTCATGGCGGGCTTGTTTGCCCTGCTGATCGGGTTTGTCAGTTTGCGCCGCTCGGGGATCTATTTTTCGATCCTGACACTGGCCTTTGCGCAGATGTCGTTTAACCTAGCCTATTCAGTACTGACGCCAATCACCAATGGTGAAACCGGTCTGCAACTGACGCTAAATGACCCCCGTGTTCTGGGTGTTAGCCAAACGGCAGACGGCTCTATCCCCGTAACCAGCTTGTTTGGCTTGGAGATGCGCTCGACCTATGAAATGCACCTTGGGCCTTGGTTGTTCCAGTTCAACGCAGGCTACTATCTGTCGGCCTTGATTATGCTGGCGTCGTTCTATCTGGCGATCCGCATCTTCCGTTCACCCTTTGGGATGATGCTGCGGGCGGTGAAATCAAACCAACAGCGCATGAACTATACCGGTCTGAACACCCGTCCCTACACTCTGGCTGCCTTTGTCATCTCGGGCATGTATGCCGGTCTGGCCGGTGGTCTGATGGCCTCGATGGATCCGCTGGCAGGTGCCGAGCGCATGCAATGGACGGCAAGTGGCGAAGTTGTTCTGATGACCATCCTTGGCGGTGCGGGTACCCTAATCGGCCCAGTCGTCGGCGCAGGATTCATCAAGTACTTTGAGAACATCTTCTCCAAGATCAACGACAACGTCCTGCACCAGTGGTTCGCATTTATGCCCGATGGGCTTGAGGACGCGATGGTATTCATCGTGCACCCCTTCATCGGCAAGGGCTGGCACCTGACGCTGGGCATCCTGTTCATGTTGGTTGTGATCTTCCTGCCCGGTGGTCTGGTCGAAGGTGGTCAAAAAATCGCAGCTTGGGTGCGCAAAAAGCGTAACAAAGGCAGCGATGACACCACCACCAAAACCGAACCTGCAGAATAAGGAGACGCGAGATGGGAATTCTTGAAGTCAAAGGCGTCAACAAACGGTTCGGTGGTCTCCAAGCGCTGGGGGATGTAAACCTCAGCGTGGCCGAAAACACCGTGCATGCCATCATCGGCCCTAACGGAGCTGGCAAATCTACCTTGCTGAACTGTTTGGTGGGCAAGCTGATCCCCGACACAGGATCGGTCATGTTCGATGGGCAATCGGTACTGGGGCGCAAACCGTTCGAGATTAACCAGATGGGTATTTCCCGCGTTTTCCAAACGCCAGAGATCTTTGGTGATCTGACGGTGCTGGAAAACATGATGATCCCCTGCTTTGCCAAACGGGATGGCTCGTTCGAATTGAACGCCATCCCCTCGGTCGCCAGCCAAAAGGATGTGCTGGAAAAGGCCGAAGCAATGCTGGTCGACATGAACATGGCCGACAAACGGCACATGAATGCGGCTTCGATGTCTCGGGGCGACAAGCGCCGGCTAGAAATCGGCATGTGCCTGTCACAGGAACCACGTCTGTTGCTGTTGGATGAACCCACCGCCGGTATGGCGCGGGCGGATACCAACAACACCATCGATCTGCTGAAACAGATCAAGGACGAACGCGACATCACCATCGCGATCATCGAACACGACATGCATGTGGTGTTCTCACTGTCCGAGCGCATCACCGTTCTGGCCCAGGGCACCCCCCTTGTCGAAGACACGCCCGAAAACATCAAAGGCCACCCCAAGGTACGCGAAGCGTATCTGGGCGAGAGCGCTTAAAGGAGAAGAACCATGAACGTTAAACCGGACTTTTCCAAAAACGCCAATATGGCCACCACGGCCCCGGCCTTTCTCTCGGTCTGGGACATGCACGCCTATTACGGTGAAAGCTACATCGTGCAGGGCATCTCGTTCAATGTGCACGAGGGTGAAATTCTCGCCCTGTTGGGGCGTAACGGTGCAGGCAAGACCTCAACCCTGCGCGCCATTGCTCGACTGGATGACCCGCAAGTCTCGCACGGTGAAATCTGGCTGGACCACAAACCGCTGCACAACATGTCCAGCTATGAGGCCGCCACCGTCGGTTTGGGGCTGGTCCCCGAAGATCGCCGCATCATCGCGGGTCTGACAGTCGAAGAAAATCTGCAACTGGCCCAGATTGCACCGCCCATTGGGTGGTCAATCGAGCGTCTCTATGAATTGTTCCCGCGCCTTGGTGAACGCCGCAAGCAAGAGGGCGTGACCCTTTCTGGTGGTGAACAACAGATGTTGGCAATTGCCCGCGCATTGGCCCGTGACATCAAAGTGCTATTGCTGGATGAACCCTACGAAGGTTTGGCCCCGGTGATCGTTGATGAGATCGAAAAGACCCTCATCCACATCAAAGAACAGGGTATGACAACTGTCATCGTAGAACAGAACGCCGTGCGGGCGCTGGAATTGGCGGATCGTGCCGTCATTCTGGACACGGGCGGCATCGTCTTTGACGGATCCGCTTCCGAAGTTCTGGAAAACGAAGAACTACGCGCCGAATATCTGGCGATCTAACTGAACACTCCCCGTCGAGAAAGAGCTCAGGTTCTTGCGTCGACTAACTCTTGGCCAGCTCTCCACGAGCTGGCCTTTTTTTTGTGTCCACAGAAAGGCTTGTCGGATCCTGATATTCCCGCCTAAATAGCGTCATGAAAATTTGTGCGATGACAATGGTGTATCGGGACTATTGGGCGCTGTCCCAATGGTATGCCCATTTTGGACGACACTTGGGGCATGAAAACCTGTTCATTGTGGCCCATGGTCCAGACCCCGAAATTCAGCGGCGCTGCCCACTGGCCAGCATCATCACCATTCCACGCGAGAAATTCGACAACTTCGACAATTCGCGCAGCAAAATGCTGAACGCATTTCAGAACGGGTTGGATGAAATCTACGACTGGGTGATCCGCACGGATGCAGACGAACTGATTTGCCTTGATCCTTCGCTCTATGCAAGTTTCGAGGATTTCTTTGCCCAACAAGAGGGCAAATCCGCGTTCTCACTGGGTATAAACCTTGCCGAAATCGAAGGCGATGCGCCCCTACCCCATGATACTTCAGTCCTGAAATTGCGGCGGCATGCGCTGTTCTCAAGCCATTACAGCAAAGCCTGGGCTGTGCGCGGGCGTATTGGGTTGCATCGACATGGGGTTCAGGTGCGTCCGCGATTTTGTGAAGACTATCCCTTTCACATTCCACGTGGCGTCTATCTCATTCATTTGAAATTCGCCAATGGGCTGGCCTTGGCGCTGGCGAACAAACACCGCCACGCCGTCGCCAATTCCGAAGGCAAAGGATTGCCAGGGCAAAGCTGGCGCGATCCTGATGTGTCGATACAGAGGATCAGCAAACAATTGGATAACTCAAAATTGCTCCCATGGGCCCACGCCGAAGAGCGCGCCTATGAGATCATTTCGCAAGAGCCGATCCGGGATTTGAAAAAGGGAATCGTGCGCGTGTGTGACCGGCCTATTCGAATACAGGCCACCCTACCCGAATGGTTCCAATCGGCCTGACACGCGCTATTGCACGGTCCAGCCTCCGTCCACCGGAATGGAGGCACCGACAACGTTATGAGCCACAGGAGAACAGAGCCAAAGCGCCAAAGCGCCAATTTCAGCAGGCTCAGACCCGCGCAGCGACGGCTGTTTGTCTTTCAGCATGTCAGCCACTGCCGACTCACGATCCACCCCTAGCGCCGCCATGCGCTCTTTGATCTGCGGTTCAATAATCGCGGTATTGGTCCAACCGGGGCAGATGCAGTTTACCGTAACCCCGCCTTTGGCCTTGTCCCCGCGCGAAGCATATTCCAACGCAGCCGTCTTAGAGAGCCCGATCAAGCCGTGTTTTGCAGCCACGTAAGGAGCCTTTTGTTTGCTCGCCACCAGACCATGAACAGAAGCTATATTGATAACCCGTCCATATCCCCGGCTGGCCATTTCAGGCATCGCTGCCTGCATTGTGTAAAACGCAGCGCTCAGGTTCACGGACAGGATGCTCTCCCACATATCGCTGGGTAGTTTTGACAGCCAATCCGTGTGTTGAATGCCCGCATTGTTCACCAAAATGTCGGCCCCACCCCACGCGGCAACAGCAGCCATTAAATCCTGTATCTGTGTGGGGTGCCGCAGATCACCACGAAAGAAGGCAGCGTCTGCCGCCCCTTTCTTGCGCAAATGATGGCAGACCTCTTCGATCTGTGCATCACCCGCGATACCGTGAACCGCAATACGTGCCCCTGCGCCCGCTAACGCTTCGGCAATCGCCAATCCGATTCCCTGCACCGATCCGGTGACCAAGGCTGTCTTTCCCGTCAGATCCGTCATGTTCCCTCCGCCAGCTGCGTCCTCAGTTCTGTCTTGAGCACTTTGCCATAATTGTTTTTGGGCAGCTCCTGCACAAACACATACTCTTTGGGTCGCTTGAAACGTGCAATGTTTTCAACACACAGTTGATCCAAGACACCTGTTGTGGCTTCTCCGACAACAAAGGCTACGACCTCTTCGCCCCAATCGGTATGCGGGCGTCCCACGACGGACACTTCGGTCACCAACGGATGGGTCAGCAGAACCTCTTCGACCTCACGCGGATATACATTTGATCCGCCAGAGATAATCAGATCTTTGGATCTGTCTTGCATTGTCAAATACCCATCGCCGTCAAGAAACCCCATGTCACCGGTCATCAGCCAGCCATCGACCAATGTCTTGTGGGTGGCTTTGGGATTTTGCCAATATCCCGGCATCACCACATCCCCACGCACCATGATTTCGCCGTGTTCACCAATTGGCACCGGGTTCCCATTTTCATCTCCGATCTGCACCTCGACCGTAGATTGTGCGCGCCCGACGCTGGCCAACCGTTGTTGCCATCGGGGATGTGTTCGATCACTGACATCATGACGCGACAGGGCCGTGATCCCCATGGGGCATTCCCCCTGCCCATAAATCTGTACGAAAATCGGTCCAAAATGGGCAGTCGCGTCGACAATATCGGCCAAATACATCGGGCCGCCCGCGTAAACGATTGTGCGCAAGCCTGTGCCAACCTCGCCTGTCGCCTTTGCCACATCGGTCATGCGCTTAACCATCGTCGGAGCCGCAAACATCTGCACCCGATCAAAGTGCCGCGCCAGATCAAAGATCTCGGCCTCATCAAAACCGCCCGACACAGGGCAGACATGGCGAGCCCCGGCCAGCACATGCAACATGTTGTAGATACCTGCGCCGTGGCTCATCGGCGCGGCATAGAGCACCGCATCCTTATCGCTCACCGTATCTACATCGGTAGAATAGGTCAGCGACATCGCGACTAGCATGCGATGGGTGATCATCACACCTTTTGGCTTGCCCGTTGTTCCAGACGTATAGAACAGCCACGCTAAGTCATCAGGCGCGCGCGTCGCGGGAGCATCCACCGGATCGTGTGCCAAAGCCGCCCTGTAAGCGCGCCCTGTCACATCCATGCATCGCACCGGGACATCAGTCTCTTGGATGGCTTCGGTCAGACCTGGCGAGGTAAAACACAACTCCGCCCCCGCGTTTTCAAGGATATAGGCCACCTCGCGTCCGTGCAGTTTTGAATTGATCGCGACAACCGCAGCCCCCGCGTACCAAACCGCGAACTGTGCAATCAAATAATCCGGACAGTTCTTGAGACACAGCCCCACCCGGTCGCCCGGCTGTACTCCCTGCGCCAACAACCATCCCGCCACGCGCGTGGCCTGATCGTGAAATGCGCCATAATCCGCGATCTGATCCCGTCCTAAAAACAACGCAGGGCGAGTTGGGTTCAATTGTGCCTGTCGGCTCAGCCAAAGACCAAGGTTCACGCTTTCACCGCCTCTAGGATCGAGGCGTAATTGGCGACGCCTGACCCGCCCATATTGAACACAAGCCCCAGTTCAGCCCCCGGATGTTGCATGGCATCCGCCTGCCCCACCACCTGTCGCGCAATAAGCGTATGCATCGACACGCCTGTTGCTCCAACCGGGTGACCTTTGGCCTTGAGCCCACCGGACAAGTTCACCGGCAAGGTGCCGCCTGCATGCACAACACCGCCTTCAAGAACATCTGCGGCATGCCCATGTGCGGCCAGCCCCATAGCCTCGTAAATCAACAGCTCAGCGATTGTGAAACAGTCGTGGACTTCTGCAACGTCCAGATCCCCGACCGTGATTCCCGCGCGATCATATGCTGCGTGAATGGCTTTGCGCGGCCCCTCAAATGCCAGCACATCCCGTTGTGACATCGCCATGACATCATTGACCTGCGCGACACCCCTCATGCGCACCGCTTTGGACACATCGCCCAAAAGATCCTCGGACACCATGACCAGCGCGGCTGCCCCATCCGACACCAAAGAACAATCTGTTTTCTTAAGGGGGGCTGCAATAATCGGGTTACGGTCAGAGACGGCTGCGCAAAAAGCTTCATCCATAGGCTTTTGCAATTGAGCCAGTGGATTGTTGACCGAATTCCCGTGGTTTTTGGCAGCAATCTTGGCCAAGGCCTGCGTGTGATCGCCATACTTCTCAAAGTACGCTTGGGCAAATTGGGCAAAGACACCGGGAAACGACAGACCTGCCTCTTCCTTTTGATATGCCGCATGACCCAACGCCGTCGCAACATCGGCCGTTGGCAGGTGGGTCATCTTTTCCACACCGATAACCAAGGCAACCTTGGCTTCGCCCGACAGGATCGCCTGACGCGCCGCAAACACGGCCGCCGACCCCGAAGCACAGGCGTTTTCCAGACGAGTTGCCGGTTTGAACCGCAAAGCAGGGTCAATCGACATGGCCAGCGATGACGGAAAACCATCTGGCACCAAGCCCCCGTTAAAGTGCCCAATCCAGATGCTATCAACGTCAGCGGCTCCGATCCCTGCATCCGCCAGAGCTTCGCGTCCTGCTGCGGCGATCATATCTTCGAGCGACATATCTGTTAATTTGCCAAACTTCGTGTGGCCCCAACCCGCGATATAAACCATGAAAATTCTCCCATTTTTCAAGAGAAACCTACCTATTCCCATGTGGCCCCTTCAATTCCGTAGAAATACCCGGCACTCTATGCGGCATGAGCGATCTCGCATTTGAATACGCCCCCGTCGGCTTGGTAGAGCTGGAAAACCGGATTATCCGGCGATGTAATCTGCAGTTCGCGCAAACCTTTGGTGGGCATGAAAGCGACTACCGCGATATGCCCTTGCTGCATCTCTATCCTAGTCACGCCGAGTTTGAGCGCATCGGAGCGCGTGGTCTCGCCGCAATGCAAGACACCGGGTACTATAACGACGAGCGTATTATGCGCCGACGCAACGGTGATCTGTTCTGGTGTCGAGCACGGGGCAAGTCACTGACCCCTGACGACCCTTTCCTGCATGGTATCTGGAGTTTTTCTGACATTTCAGAAGACCGCCCGCTGGTCGAATTGACCCCGCGCGAGCGCGACGTCGCGATTCTAACCTGTCGTGGTTTGTCTGCAAAAGAAGTAGGCGGAGAGCTGGGCCTGTCGTATCGCACCATCGAAGCGCATCGCGCCCGATTGTTGGAAAAATTCGGCGCACGAAAACTGCCAGAACTGGTTGCGAAACTCTCTGGCATGCCCTTGTGATTTGTCCCCCCTCGCAATTTGGCACGACATACACCATCTTTGCCTGTGTAACGGCGCTTTTCATGGGACACACGTTGGCCTATAACGCCGGGTAATTTACAGCCCGCGGAACAGACGGGCATAGCGGAACCGTCGAGGACACTCATGACTGACACCAAACACGAAGCGGATGTGGAATTTATCAAAGCATTGGCCGAACTGCTGCGCGAAAACGATCTGACTGAACTTCAGGTCAAGCGCGAATATGGCGAAGAAGACAGCCTAAATGTCCGCGTCAGCCGTGCCGCTCCTGCTCCGATCATGGCTGCTGCGCCTGCCCAGCTGACTGTGCCTGCTGCCGCTCCAGTTGCGGCCGCGGCCCCTGTCGCCGCCGCAGAAGTGCCTGCCGAAGATCCCGCCAGCCACCCTGGTGCGGTCACCTCACCGATGGTCGGTACCGTCTATATGCAGGCCGAACCCGGTTCGCCTGCGTTTGTGACAGTGGGGGCGCAGATCAACGAAGGCGACACGCTGTTGATCGTTGAAGCGATGAAAACCATGAACCATATTCACGCGACGAAAACAGGCACCGTCAAACGTATTCTGGTGGCTGATGGTGATGCCGTAGAATTCGGTACACCGCTGGTCATCATCGAATAAGGCGCGGCGCATGTTTGACAAAATCCTTATTGCCAACCGCGGAGAGATCGCCCTGCGCGTCATCCGCGCGGCACGTGAGATGGGTGTCGCCACTGTGGCGGTGCACTCCACCGCTGATGCGGACGCAATGCACGTGCGCATGGCTGATGAATCGGTTTGCATTGGCCCCCCTGCGAGCGCTGACAGCTATCTGTCGATCCCTGCGATTATCTCGGCCTGTGAAATCACCGGGGCCCAAGCGATCCATCCAGGGTACGGCTTTCTGTCGGAAAACGCCGGGTTTGTGCAGATCGTAGAAGACCACGATATCAAGTTTATTGGGCCAACCGCTCAACACATTCGTATCATGGGCGACAAAATCACCGCCAAGGATACAATGAAGGAACTTGGTGTTCCCTGTGTTCCCGGTTCTGTAGGTGGCGTTCCTGATGTCGAGTCTGCCAGGCGCATTGGCGAAGAAATCGGCTATCCCGTGATCGTCAAAGCCACCGCTGGTGGTGGTGGACGCGGCATGAAGGTTGCGAATACTGCCGATGACATGGAAAGCGCGTTCCTGACTGCGCGGGCCGAAGGCAAAGCCGCCTTTGGCAACGACGAAGTGTACATCGAAAAATACCTCACCACGCCGCGACACATCGAAATCCAAGTGTTTGGGGATGGCCAAGGAACAGCGGTACACTTGGGCGAGCGCGACTGTTCGCTTCAACGTCGCCATCAGAAGGTTTTTGAAGAGGCCCCTGGCCCATCGATTACGCCTGAAGAACGTGACCGTATCGGCAAAGTCTGCGCTGACGCAGTGGCCCGGATCGATTATGCTGGCGCGGGTACAATCGAATTTCTCTATGAAAATGGCGAATTCTATTTCATCGAGATGAACACGCGTTTGCAAGTCGAACATCCCGTCACCGAAGGTATTTTCGGTGTCGATCTGGTTCGGGAACAAATTCGTGTGGCTGCCGGTCTGCCGATGTCCTTTACGCAGGATGATTTGCAGATCAATGGGCATGCCATCGAAGTACGCATCAACGCTGAGCGTTTGCCAAACTTCGCCCCCTGCCCCGGTAAGATCACCGCCTATCATGCCCCCGGTGGGTTGGGCGTGCGGATGGATTCTGCGCTCTACAATGGGTATTCGATTCCACCCTACTACGATTCCCTCATCGGGAAGTTGATCGTACAAGGGCGCAATCGCGAAGAAGCTCTTGCGCGCTTGCAACGCGCCTTGGGTGAGTTGATCGTAGATGGTGTCGACACAACAGTTCCTCTGTTTCACGCGCTATTGCAGGAACCCGACATCCACAGTGGCGACTACAACATCCACTGGCTGGAAAAATGGCTTGAAACCAATCTGGCCTAACTTCTCAGCAGGCCGAGCCACCGGTTCGGCCTCCGAGGTCTTTTTATGAGCCTATCCCCCGAACTTTTGTTACATGCCTATTCTATTGGAATTTTTCCGATGGCCGAGCACCGTGATGATCCCGAAGTGTTCTGGGTAGACCCCAAGCGGCGTGGCGTTTTTCCGCTGGGTGAATTCCACATTTCCCGATCTCTTGCACGTCGCTTACGGCGCAGTTCCTATAGAGCTTCGATCGATCAGAATTTCACTGGTGTCTTAGATGGATGTGCAGACCGTGCTGATACTTGGATCAACGAAGAAATCCGCGCGCACTATATAACGCTTCACAAGCGCGGACATGCCCATTCACAGGAAATTTGGGACGGGGACACTTTAGTTGGCGGTGTTTACGGCGTGATTCTGGGTGCTGCGTTTTTTGGGGAAAGCATGTTCTCACGCCGCACAGATGCATCGAAAATGGCGCTGGCCTACCTTGTCGATCGCCTAAAGCAGACTGGCTTCCGACTATTTGACACCCAATTTCTGACACCGCATCTTGCCTCGCTCGGTGCCAAAGAAATTACACGCGCTGCCTATCATCACCAACTTGAGGTCGCCATCAACAATGACGCTGATTTTTGTGCAGCCTTAGAACAACACCCTCAGGGCGTCATACAACGGATCACCCAAACATCGTAGCGGCTGTGGTCCAATGCGCTCAAGGCGGGCGCTGTTGCGATCATCCAGCCGTCAAACAAAGCTTGCCGTTGGCCTGTTTCCCAGATCGTCAGATAAGCAAAAGCGTCCCCGGTCGGGTTGTTCACTGGAAAGCGGCAATCGCCCAAAGCAACGTCCAGCCCAAAGATCTCGACGGTTTCGCCATTTCGAATTTGAACATCTTGGGTCCGCCCGTTCACTTTGTCCAAGCCACGCAGAAACGCCCCCTGCCCGGACGAGGCCTTGTCTTGTGCCAAGGCTGGACCAGCCGCAAAAACGCATAAAAGAGCAAGTAACCGGATCACTCAGACTCTCCGCTGCCGGCGACGAATTTCACAAGCAGCGAAATCAAGCTGACTGCACCTTGTGTGTCTTCGATTTGATCACCCGCTTCTAGGTTAAAGGGCGATCCACCTGGCATGATTTCCACAAAGTTACCGCCCAACAACCCCTCGGAAGAGATAACAACGGCGCTATCGTCTGGGATCAGGATTTCGTTTGCGACCGTAAACCGGGTATCTGCACGATAGCTTTCTGGGTTCAACGCAACATCGGTGACGGTGCCGATCTTTACGCCAGCAAGGCGCACGTCCGTTCCAACGCTGACCCCTTCTAAAGAACGAAAAGACGCCCCCAGATCATAGCCTGCGCTGCTTTGAGACAACCCAGTAGCCTGTGTCGCGTAAACGGCAAAAGCGATGGCACCGGCAAGAACCGCACCTCCGACAAGAACTTCGGTTAGATTTTGGGTGGACATGTGTCCCCTCGCTTATTCGGGGCTCCAGGCCTCGTAGTCACTACGTTTGACAGGGTCTGCTTTGTGCAGAGATCCGGCGGGCGCGTATGCCAACGTCGTACCAGTCAAATTTTCCTGATGGGGTTTTTCCCACGATTTATGTGCCAGCGGCTTTTTGGTGGGCGGCTCATCCCAAGTGCGGTGCAACCATCCATGCCAATTAGGATCAATCCGGCTTGCTTCGATCTCTCCATTGAAGATCACCCACCGTTTGCTGTCATCGGCGTTGTGATAGAACACATTGCCTTGATCATCCTCTCCCACTTTGATCCCCTTGCGAGAAGTATAGATCTGAGTGTTGAGCGTTTGTCCGTTCCACCAGGTTACGGCGCGCAAAAGAGATTTCAGGATACCCATAGGTGCCTCCGACAATTCATTGCCCAAAGATATGAACCAACCGCGCGCCAAGGTCCAGTGCCGAGACGGCGACACCAGCGCGCAGGCCTTATTCTGGCAACAGAGCGGTCACTTCGATCTCGATTCTGTATTTAGGATCAATCAATCCACATTCGATCATCGTCGCAGCGGGCGGATTTGCGCCAAATGCCTCTGCAAGAATCGGCCAGCACGGTTCAAATTCATGACGATCGGGCAGCATGTATGTCACCCGTACCACATCCGCGAGCGAACATCCTGCCTGCTCTAAGGCGCCGCGAATCGTGACCAACGCGGATTCGCATTGTGCCGCCGCCCCTTCGCCCTGCCCTACGGTGCCAGCAACATGGACAAACCCACCAGCTACAACGGCGCGGCAATAACCAACTTTAGCTTCGAATTCTCCGCCCGAAGAAATGCGCTTAATCATAGTCTCGTTCCCTAACAGAAAACGGCGCAGAATTGACTGCGCCGCTTGATACTCTGGGTTATCAGATCAACCTGCCGAAGCGGGCTCTTTTTCCGCATCCGCATGGATCATCAACGGTTGAGCATCCGAATTCACGGCCTCTTCGTTGACGACAACCTTGGTCACGCTTTCCATTCCGGGCAGCTCGAACATGGTGTCCAGCAGAATGTCTTCGAGGATAGACCGCAACCCACGTGCACCTGTTTTGCGTTCAATCGCCTTTTTGGCAATTGCACTCAGGGCATCTTCGGTGAAGTCGAGTTCGGTATCTTCGAGCTCAAACAAGCGCTGATACTGTTTCACCAGTGCGTTTTTAGGTTTGGTCAGGATGATAACCAACGCGTCTTCATCAAGATCTTCGAGCGTTGCCAAAACGGGCAAGCGTCCGACAAATTCTGGGATCAGACCGAATTTCAACAAATCTTCGGGTTCAAGATCCTGGAAGATCTCACCAACACCGCGTTCATCATTGTCGCGCACATCGGCGCCAAAGCCCATCGCCGAGCCTTTGCCGCGCTGCGCGATGATCTTATCCAGACCAGCAAACGCACCACCGCAGATAAAGAGGATATTTGTGGTATCTACTTGCAGGAATTCCTGCTGTGGGTGTTTCCGGCCACCCTGTGGTGGAACCGATGCAACGGTCCCTTCCATCAGCTTCAGCAGAGCCTGCTGAACGCCCTCACCCGATACATCGCGGGTGATCGAAGGGTTTTCTGATTTACGCGTGATCTTATCAACTTCGTCGATGTAAACGATGCCGCGCTGCGCGCGCTCAACGTTGTATTCTGACGATTGCAGCAGCTTGAGGATGATGTTTTCAACATCTTCGCCCACATAACCGGCTTCGGTCAATGTGGTGGCATCAGCCATCGTAAAGGGCACGTCCAAAATACGTGCAAGTGTCTGAGCCAACAGTGTTTTACCACAACCCGTTGGACCAATCAGCAAGATGTTGGATTTCGCGAGTTCAATGTCAGATCCAGCCTTTTGGGCGTGGTTCAGACGCTTGTAATGGTTATGAACCGCGACTGACAAAACCCGCTTGGCGGTGGCTTGTCCGATCACGTAATCATCCAGAACTTCGCAGATGTCTTTGGGAGTTGGGACACCATCGGTAGACTTTAGGCCACTGGCCTTTGTCTCTTCCCGAATGATATCCATGCACAGCTCGACGCATTCATCACAGATGAACACAGTCGGGCCAGCGATCAGCTTGCGCACCTCGTGCTGGCTCTTACCGCAGAAGCTGCAATAGAGCGTATTTTTGCTGTCACCGCCAGAATTCGTTGCCATGGTCTACCTTTCGGGCTCCGTGTCCGCTTGTGCCCCACGAGGGAGGCGTTTCACCCACTTGTCATAACAATCTAAGACAGCACAGCAGGGTCTACAATCGCAAAACGCACCCCAACTTCAGTCATTGGGGGGCGCCAGTTTATTCAGCACTTATGCTTCGTCGTCTCCGCCTTTGGCGCGATTCTCGACGATTTCGTCGATGTGGCCCCATTCTTTGGCTTCTTCGGGGCTCATGAAGTTGTCACGATCTAAAGCTTTTTCAACGGATTTTTTGGTTTGGCCCGTGTGCTTGACATAAATGTCATACAACCGGTCCTTCAGCTTTTGGGTCTCAGCCGCGTGAATCATGATGTCGCTTGCCTGACCTTGGTAGCCACCGCTTGGCTGGTGCACCATTATGCGGCTGTTCGGCAGCGAGAACCGCATACCCTTTTCGCCACCGGCGAGCAGAACAGACCCCATCGAGGCGGCCTGACCAATGCACAGGGTCGACACCTTGGGTTTGATGTACTGCATCGTGTCATAGATCGACAGACCCGAAGTCACCACGCCGCCTGGCGAGTTGATATAGATGCTAATTTCTTTGGTTGGGTTTTCCGCTTCGAGGTGCAGCAACTGTGCAACCACGAGATGGCTCATGCCATCATGGATCGGGCCATTAATGAAAATGATCCGTTCCTTCAGCAGTCGGGAAAAGATGTCATAAGCCCGTTCACCCCGGCTCGTCTGTTCGACGACCATGGGAACGAGGGTATTCATGTAGGTTTCGGTGGGATCAAACATGTGGACTGCCTGCTCTTGGAATGGATCGGGACCATACCCGATAATGGGTTACCCGAGTCTTAGTGCTGCCTCAGGGGGGCTGCAAGGGCAGTTGCACGATATTCAAACCCAAGGGGACTGCAAGGGTGAGTCGCAATAATACTCTTTCGTGGCGCAAATTTAATATCAACGGCGTGCATTTAATATCAGACTACGCTCAAAACGCCCCCTGCCCTAACGCTATGACCCCCATCCCGATCAATACCGGGACGAAAGGCCCTTCTATGTCTCGCAATCCGTATGTTCAGAAAGGTGCTTCGGCAAATTTCAGTGTTCCGTTTGAGGGTCCGCCAGAAACATTTTATTTTGTCTTGCTTCCCAAAGCGACGATGCTTGCCCTAGCGGCTGCGATTGAACCGCTGCGGATCGCAAATCAATTGACCAAAAAACAGCTTTATACGTGGCACACGATGACTGAAGATGGGGCGCCGATCTATTGTTCCAATGGCTTGCGCATCACCCCGGACGAAGCTCTCAAGCCGTTGCCGTCGAACGCGCACGCCTTTGTTTGCGCGGGGGTTGAGCCGGAAAAAACCTGCTCGACACCCGTTCTGAACTGGATTCGCCGTGAATATAGATTTGGCCGGTCGGTTGGGGGCATCTGTACCGGGGCATTTGCATTGGCCAAGGCCGGTCTGTTGGGTGGACAGCGGTTCACGCTTCATTGGGAAAACCAACCCGGGTTTATCGAGGCGTTTCCATCCCTTATCCCTTCGCCAAGCATTTTTGAATCGGACGGCCGCATCACTACCTGCGGGGGCGGAAATGCAGCTATCGACATGATGTTGGCTCTCATCGAAAAAAACCATGGGCCGCAGCTTGCCATCATGGTCGCCGACATGTGCATACACATGCGATCCGGCACACAATCGCCCCAAAGGTCGTCGCATTCTGTCGTGATAGGTAGTCGCAACCCCATTTTGCTTGCCGCAATCGAGCTGATGCAAAGCGAGCTGGAAACCCCGCTGACAAATACTGATCTTTGTGACCGGTTGGGCATTTCACGGCGTCAGCTCGAAAGGCTGTTCAAGCGCTACCTCGGCCAAGGGCCGATGGCTTATTATCTAGACCTCAGAGTTTCGCGCGCTTTCACGTTTTTGAACGAAACGAATATGACTGTCGCGGAAATTTCAATCGCAACTGGCTTTGCCAACACCAGTCACCTTTCCAGACAGTTCCGCGCAAAATACGGTGATTCCCCGCATTCCTACCGCAAGGCGTGGTCATAGGGGGGGCCGCTTAAGCCGCCCCCCAAACGATTTAGCCGAACATGTCTGAGGTAATGCCAGCATACCAGCCAACACTTTCCTCAAAGGTCGCCTGACGCAGCTCTGCGTCTTCGCCGGTCTTTGAAATAAACCCGTCAACCTTGGCGATTTTCTCTTCGGTTGCCTCGTATGTCGCGCCAACTTTGACACCATCGTTGGTGCCGATCAGCGACCAACAGGTGTTCGAAAACTTGGCCGGGAACATTTTGGAATCAGTCAAAGCCGAACGGATCGCCATCGCGGCCACTTTTGCTTGAGAATTCGCAGAGAAACCAGATTTCGGCATGTCACCCTGAGCACAAGCATCGCCAAGCACATGAATATTTTCATCCATACGGCTTTGCATTGTACGCCCGTCAACAGGCGCCCAATTCCCATCTGTTATGCCTGCCATTTCGCAGATTCGGCCGGCTTTCATAGCTGGGATCACGTTGCAGACGTCCACTTTGGTGTCTTCCCCATCGATGTTCAGCACCATGGCATCCGGGTCTACAGAGACGCTGTTGCCGCCAAAGTCCGGGCCGATCCAGTCGATCATTCCATCGTAGTGATTGCCCCATCCCTCTTGGAACAGCGCCATTTTCGAAAACTTGGGCTTGGGGTCTGCTACAATGATTTTTGCCGTTGGGTTCCGCTCTTTCAACACGTGCGCGACCATCGAGACGCGCTCGTATGGGCCAGGAGGACACCGGTAAGGGTTAGGTGGTGCGACCATTGCAAATGTGCCCCCTTCAGGCATGGCCTCGATCTGAGCTTTCAACAATTCTGATTGCGACCCCGCCTTGTACGCGTGGGGCATTTTGTTCTGCGCGGTAACATCCCAGCCTTCGACAGCGCCATCCACAAAATCAATACCTGGGCTCAAGACCAGCCGATCGTAAGGGAGTGCCGCACCGCCAGCTAATGTGACCGTTTTGGCATCACGATCGATACCCACAGCCCAATCATGAACCACATTTACCCCATACTGGCTCGCCAATGTACCATAGGAATGAGCAATCGAAGACAGCTCGCGAAACCCGCCGAGATAAAGGTTTGAAAAGAAGCAGGTGTAATAGGTCCGCGACGGTTCAACGAGGGTCACATCAATCGCGCCCTTAGATCCTTTGGCTATGTATCGCGCGGCCGTTGCGCCCCCTGCGCCCCCGCCAATCACAACAACCCGTGGCTTTGCTGCCCCCAAAACCATCGGCGCTGACAAGGTTGCAACGGTTCCGGCTGCCGCCCCCAAAAATGTTCTGCGTTTCATAGTCATAGTATTCCTCCTCCTTAAAAAACCGAAACGCGCCAGAGTGGTTACTCGAGCGCGCTGAAATAGGCTGCCAACGCAGCGATCTCTTCATCCGAGAGCCGCCCCGCCATCATTTGCATCACCGGGTGTGGGCGAATTTCCCGCTTGTAGGCATGCATGGCGATAACAAAATCCTCGATCACCCAACCAGTGATCACCGGAATGCCATCGTATTCGCCATCCACTTGATGGCAGGTGGTGCATTCCGTGGCGAGGTATTCGCCATATTCCGGGTCACCAACAATCGCCAGGACGTCTGCATTCAACTCCACCTCGCGTTTGCGGGCTGTTGGGGCGGCTTCGGGTATGTCCTGTGGGTTCGCCGAGAATTGGCGCAAATAGGCCAGGACATCGTTGCGATCTTTTTGATTTTTAAGACCGCGAAACGCCATGCGGGTGCCGCTAACCAACGCTTTAGGGTTTTCAAGGTAGGCATCCAGATGCTCCAGATCCCAGACCATGCCATCCCGACGCGCGCGCTCGATGCCGCGCGAATATTTGAAGTCTTCGAACTGCGCCACTTTGCGGTCAAAAATACCGTTCAAGTGCGGACCCACTTTGTGACGGGCCCCTTGCCCAACTTCGTGGCAAGATGCGCATTGCTGGAACACCTCAGCACCCTGCGCCGCGTCCCCAATGCTGATGGCTTCTTCTTCTGCGTGGGCCATGCTGCTTAGCACGGCCCACGTTAATATTGCTCCTCCCAAACCCCGCATCTTATTGCGGGAAGGATTTGAGGTAGGCGATCACCGCCGCAATATCCTTGTCCTTTTTTAAACCGGCAAAAGACATTTTGGTGCCTTTCATGTATTTCTTAGGCTTGGTCAGGAATGCGCCCAGTTCTTCGTCTGTCCAAACCAGACCACCTTCGGCTGCGGCTTTCATAACCTTCGAGTATTTGAACCCGTCCGCCTTGGCAGCTGCCGCACCAACGATACCGTTCAGGATCGGGCCGGTTTTATTTTTCGCTTTGTCCCCAACCTGATGGCAGGCCTTACATTTCTTAAAGGTCTTTTCGCCCTTTTTCACCAGTTCCGGATCCAAGGCGGCCTCTTGAACGGCTGGCTCTTCAACGGGGGCTTCTTCGACAGGTTCGGCTTTCGCTTCTTGGGCGACCGGAGCGGCTTCAGCTGATGTGCCCTCGTCCGGGGTAACATCCAGAACCAAAGCACGCTTGGTAATCTCGACAGTTTCCTTGCAGTTTTCCATGCAGGGTTCGCCGACAAAATGTGCCTCGGATGTCAGGCGATCATCGAGAATAAACCCGTCTTTGTTGGGCATATCCACCTCAAGGAAGTTGTCCTTGGACAGGACAAACTCATCATCCACCAGATCGTTAGAATACAAGATATAGGCCACGATAGCATAGACCTCGTCCGGTGTCAGAGTCTGCGCATTGCCAAAAGGCATTGACCGGTTGACGTAATCCCAAGTGGTGGACAGGTAGGGCCAATAAGAGCCAACAGTTTTCAACGGATCCTCATGATCCAGTGTGTCCATGCCACCAGCAAGTTTGGGCCAGTTATCAACACCTTCAGCAAAATCTCCGTGGCAGATGGCGCATTGTTCAGCAAAGACTTCTTCGCCGGTGAATACATCGCCTGACCCCTCGGGTAGGCCAGTGCCATCGGGGCTGACATCTTTGTCCCAAGCGGCGATTTCATCTGGTGTGGCGGTGCGACCCAAGCCCAGCTTTTCGGCGTAGGCTGGCAACGCCAACGTGGCGGCCAGAGCTGTGGATACGATCAGCTTACGATACTTCGACATTTTCCGCCTCTCCGGTTGCCTTCACCCACCATGTCTGGATGCAATTGTTGTGATAGATAGAGTTCAACCCGCGCACTTCGCGCAGTTGATCCTTGGTTGGCTGGACATAGCCAGTGGTGTCGCGCGCGCGGCTTTGCAACAGCATCTCGGACCCATCCCAGACGTGATCCAGATAGAACCGCGTCAACGCCTTGTCCTGACCGGGGGCGGCCAAGCGCGCCTCTTTCCAAGTTTTGCCGCCGTCGATCGAGACATCAACACCGCTGATCGCGCCGCGACCTGACCAGGCCAACCCGGTGATCACCAACGGGCCCTTGCCGTGTTTGATAGGCGCCTGCGGGCTGGGCGCGGTGACGACAGATTTCGCATCCATCTCCCATGTCCATTTGCGTGCGATACCATTGGCCAGATTATCGGTGTATTTGCTGGTCTCTTCGCGGCTTTCCACAGCTTGGTCAGTCACTTCGATGCGACGTAACCACTTGATCCACATGTTGCCTTCCCAACCGGGAACAACCAGACGGACAGGGTAACCATGCTCTTTGCGCAGCGCTTCACCGTTGGCTTTGAACGCCACCAACACATCGTCCAGCGCCTTGGCCATCGGAATGGAGCGCCCGTTCGAGGACGCGTCCGCGCCTTCGACATAGACCCATTTGTCTGCCAGATCGCCAGCAGCATCTAGCCCCGCCTCTTCCAACAAAGTGCGCAGACTGATGCCCGAATATTCCATGTTGTGGATCATGCCATGGGTGAACTGAGCACCGTTCAACTGCGCCCCCGCCCATTCCATGCCGGTGTTCGCTGCACATTCACAGAAATACACCCGATTTTCACGGGGGAAACGCTCCAGATCTTCGTACGAGAAGACCAGTGGCGTATCGACCAACCCGTTGATCATCAGGCGGTAATCTTCTTTGCGCAGCTCAATCGCACCCGAATGGTGGCGTTCGAACGCACAGCCTTGCGGGGTGATCGTGCCGTCCAGCGCGTGAATGGGCGTAAAGTTGATCGAGCTGATGGTATCCGCAGTCAGCCATTCAACATTGCGGCGCACCACGTCCTGTTCGAATTCAATTGGCAAACCATAAGGGGTTGCATCAACGCCCTCACCTGTGGCGGATGCCCACTCTTGAACTTGCGTGATCAGCGGATCCCCGTTGGCCTGCGCTGCACCTGCAGCAACAGCACCAACCCCGGCAGCAGCAGCCCCGGTCAGGAACTGACGGCGCGAGGGGGACGTTTTATTGGAGCTTTCACTCATTTGAAATTGTCTCCTTTGCATCAAGAAATTCACATAAGTGAATTCGTTGCTTGAAAAAAATTTCGACCGAGGTCGGGGCGCTGTTACGCGCCCACAACCTTGACCGATGTGTTGGGGGTGACAGACACTGTGCCCAGCTTCTTGATATGGCTTTCCACCACATCCCAGATCTGTGGCCCTTCGGTGCCCTCGTTGACGCTGGCCCAGCCAGCGACGACATAGTTTTTATCGGCTTGAAGCTCTTCACCTGTTTTCAACAAAGTCAGATCGCTGATGCGTTCGCCCTGTGGCTTGGTGACGTCGATACGATAGCCAAGACCGCCGACGCGCACCATGTCGCCGCCCTGCTGATAGTACGGATCAGGATTGAACAGGTTGTCGCCAACGTCCTCAAGAATAACTTTGATGAACTCGCCGGTCATCTCACTGCGATAGGCCTCCCCATAGCTCATCGAGGTAACGTTCCAGATGTCCTCGCGGGTGATCTCTTGCCCCGGCAGGATCGACGGTCCCCAACGCACGCCGGGCGACATGGCAATGTCAGCCTCGCGTTCGCTCAGCAACGCATCACAGATCAAATCATCCCACGTGCCATTGAAGTTGCCCCGACGATAGAGCGTCGATGCATCATCGGTACGGCCAATCACTTCGCTCAGTTGATCCGCATAAGGCGCGCGCTGTTCGTCGATCAGCTTGGTGATCGTCGCGTCAGGCGCAATCACGTCTGAGAAAATCGGGATCAGCTTGTGCTTGAGGCCCATCAACTGACCATCCCGCACGTCCAGATCAACCCGGCTAACGAACTTGCCGTTGGAACCAGAGGCGATGATGTGGGTTTTTTCTACCAGAACCGGCTCGGGCAGCGCATCATGGGTATGGCCCGACAAGATCACGTCGATGCCCTGAACTCGACCCGCCATTTTCTTGTCTACATCAAAGCCGTTGTGAGACAAAACGACAACCACATCGGCCCCGGCCTCGCGGACCTCATTCACCATATCCTGCATGTTCTCATCCCGAATACCAAACGAGTATTCTGGGAACATCCAGCGCGGGTTGGCGATGGGCATGTAAGGGAACGCTTGGCCGATCACAGCGACTTTGGAACCGCCCCGATCAAAGAATTTGTAGGGTTTAAACAGCTCAGCTGGTTCATCCCATTCGGAATCAAAAATGTTCTGGCCAAGGGCGGCAAACGGCAACCCCTCTACGATCTCATTCACCCGGTCTGAGCCCAAGGTGAATTCCCAATGGAATGTCATTGCATCCGGTTTCAACGCGTTCATCACGTTGACCATGTCCTGCCCTTCGGTGTGGTGACAGGTGTAAGACCCGTGCCATGTATCGCCGCCATCCAGTAACAAAGCATCAGGGCGATCCGCGCGAATGGCGTTGATCACAGTGGATACGCGATCCAGACCACCAACGCGGCCATAGGTTTTGGCAAGCGATGCGAAATCATTGTATGTCAGAGCATAGGCAGACGGCGATCCGTCTGCGATACCATAGGCCTTGCGGAAATCCGCGCCGGTCACGTGTGGCATCTGGCCATTTGCGGCACCAATGCCCAAATTCACCTCGGGTTCACGGAAAAAGATCGGTTTCAGCTGCGCGTGAATGTCGGTGATATGGATCAGAGAGATATTACCAAAGGTATCAAACTCTAGCAGCTGGTCCTGCGTCAGCGACTGCTGCGCCGCCAGACGGGCCCAATTGCCGAAACCAGAGGCCCCAACCATGGCAGATGCCGCCATAGAGACCTGAAGAAAATCACGACGAGAGATCATGAGGAGCTGCTTTCCATACTTCACGCATTCACATTTGTGAATTCATTTGAATAAAAATGACCCCGCACCGGAAAGCCGGCGCGGGGCAAGGGGATATTAGTTGCGCACCGAAGGGGCTTCGACCGACAGGCCGTTGCCACGTGATGCTACATAAAGCTCAAGTGCGACAAAATCCGAACCGCCGGGCTTGTAAGTCTCGGCGCGGGTGTCACGTACACAGCCTTTGAAACGGGCATGCGCATTGTTGAGCTTGGTGTTTTTCAAGCGATACACCGGAAAGCCGTTGATCTGGCCTTGGCTCAGGTGGTCAGCACGGATCATGTTGCCATAATTGTCTTCATGGCAGTTCGCGCACGACAGTTCGAGCTGACCAGTACGCGTGTAATACATTTCCTTGCCTTTTTCCCAAGCCGCCTGGGCCGGACCATCAATGGCAACATTGACGGGCATGCCGCGCGACTGAACAGAGATCAGAGCCTCCATCGCGGTCATTTTGCCACCCGTGTATTTCCACTTTTCGGCACCCATCTGGTTTTCACGACAGTCGTTGATCTGATGCGCGAGGGTGCGCACTTCGCCGGCTGTCTCGTTCCATTTGGGATAGACGGCGCGAACGCCGGCCATGCTTCCCTCGACATCGTCATGGCAGGACGCGCATGACTTGCCTTCGGATCCGTCAACCTGGTCCCACGTTTCCAATGCCTGATCGACAAAGATCATGCCCGGATTGTCGAAATCGTCTGTCTGCAACGCCTGAGTTTCGTCAGAGCGATACAGCCAACCCGAATTGATCTCGTCCATAACATCGGAAATATGCGCCGGAGCTGCGGTCCGGGTGACCATGTCGATCTCCCCGTTCACCACCAGGCTTGCGCTTTCGTCGGCCATAGCAGGCGCTGCAAACGCGCAGGCTGCCACGGCGATGGCTGTGAGGGTTTTGGTCCCCATTGGCTTTGTCATTATGCGTGTCCTCCCTGTATGTACGATTCAGCCGATTGCGACTGATTTCTTGGTGTCGTAGACCGAACCGTCATCGTCATACCAAGTGAACACAAAGTCACCGGCTTCGGGCACGGTGGCCTCGAACTGGAAGTAAGGGTTGGTCGAAATCGCCGATTCCATTTTGACGTCGACAACCGACTGGCCGTTGAACTCACAGGTAAAGCGATTGATGATCGAGCGCGGGATGAGGTTACCCTCTTTGTCCTTGCGCTGGCCGCTTTCCATTTTGTGGCTGATCAGGGTCTTGATCGTGATCGCCTCGCCAGCAGCGGCTTTTTTCGGGACCTTGACGCGGGGTTTTACACCAGATGCCATTTTAAATTCTCCTAAATATCAACAGGGGCAGCGTTTAGCCGCCACACCCGCCGATGGTCACTTTCACAGTCGAGCTGGCTTTGACGAATGAACCGTCAGCCATCTTGGCGAGCGCGATAACGTCCTGCGTGCCCGCCAGACGAATCCGGGTTGCGGCAGCCTGAGACGCGGCCAGAGGACCAAAGTTAAAGGTCGCAACACCCGGTGTCGGGTTCCCTGCAGCCAGAACCATGATCGACACAGCACCGGGGGCCGATACTTCGATCGGAACAGTGTTGCCGTTTTCAGCGATTTCCGGCGCGGTCAGGGTGATACCACCCTCGTCCACAGCGGCACCGCCGGTGAATTCTTCGATAGCAGCGTCTGACGAAGCCGACACCCGAAAGGGCAGCACTGTCAGAGCCGCTGCGCCCAGGGCCAGGCCCAAGGTGTCACGACGTGAGAAATCCATATTCTCTACTCCTTTACAAATCATAAGCTCGCGGCAGAGACGCGACTTATTCGTCTTTCAGTGTCACGAGGAAGGCGACCACATCTTCGATTTCCTGAGCTGTCAGGATCGGGGTCAGTGCCTCGGTCGGGGCTTTGCCGGTATAGGCATCACCGGGACGGATGAAGCCATCCATTTTGTAGAACGCAGGCATCATTGTGCCCTCAAAGGTCATTTTGGCATTTGCAACCAAACCGCGCAGCTCTGCTTCGGTCCAGCGATCACCAGCTCCATCCATCAGCGGGCCAACTTCACCGTGGAATGGCACATCAGCCAGCGCAGTGATTTCATGGCAAGCAACACAGTTGCCTTTGGATTTGGTACCCATAATGATCGCGCCGTTGGCTGCGTCTCCGGCAGTGCCGGTGAGCGAGGCTTCGATTGCGCCATCTTCGGTGAATGCGACCTCTTTAGGTCCAACTTCGCCTGCGAGTGCGGCGCCACCGAACAGCGCAGCGGCCAGTGTCAGAGATGTAAGCTTCATGTTTCCTCCCATTGGCTGCCACGCGTTGCGCGGCTAACTTAGCTTTGCATACCGTAGGCTACCGGGCGGTCAGAACGCAACAACAAATTCACGAATATGAATTGTTATAATCTTTTGTCGCAGATCGAAAATATTTCCGAATGTTTTCAGGTGCCCTAGGGGCATCTTTCCCAGAGTTACCGGGTGTCGCCGTCGTCACGCTCTCGAATCATACGTGCGTGATAGCGTTGAAAATCTTCTTCAGATTGATCTAGGTAACGTTCTTCTGCCACCCAATTCAACAGATCAAATGTCGTTCCCGCTGAAAAAGCACCCGGCATCATGGCGACGGCCTGCTGGGACACGGGCAGGGACGGGTCCAACTCGGTCGGTAAAAACACCATAGTCGGCGTGAAAAGTACCCCCCAACGGCGTGTTGCCTGCTTTTCCGTCAGGCTTTCCCCATCCGCATCAATTACTTCGGTGTCGCCATGCAAATTGATTTGCACAGGGAAATACGCATCTTCCAACATGGATTTCACGCGCGGATCCGAAAACGTGTTTTCGTGCATATCCTGACAGTACAGGCATCCACGTTGTTCGACGATCAAGAGCAGGCGCTTGCCTTCTGAATTTGCTTCCTCGAAATCTTCTTGCAGATCCTTAAAGGTATCGCGCATCCAGTCTGCTTTGTGCAAACCATCATCGCCAATTTCGGACGCAGCCAAAGGCGCCGCAAGACACAGAGCAATCACACCCGCAAATAGTCGATTCATCACTTAGTCTCCTGTTTTAACCAACATTCACAAAGCCCGGCACCCATCGGATCATCGCATCCGCAATCAGACTAACACCTCCGGTGGCGATCAGAATAGCAAATACGATCAACATGACACCCATGCCCTTTTCAACCCAGGCAAAGGCCGCGCGATGTCTTTGAACCCAAGCCAGAAACGGTTTGGCGAACAAAGCCGCCACGATAAAAGGGGCCGTCATCCCTGCCCCGTAAAAGAACAACAAAACCGCCCCGCGCCAAATGTCACCCATGCCGCTGGCGATCATCAAGATCGACGCAAGCGCGGGTCCGACGCATGGGGTCCACCCAAACCCAAATGCCAGCCCCATCAGATATGCACCCAGCACGGTAGTGGCTTCGGCGCTGCTTTCCATTCGGGCCTCACGGTACAGCAAGGGCACTTTGATGACGCCCAGAAAGTGCAGACCAAAAACCAACAGGATGACCGCCGCCACATATGACAAGGTGTCTAAATACTGACCCAACACCTGCCCTAATGCGGTTGCCCCCATGCCAAGCAACATGAAAATCGTGGTCACCCCGGCGGCAAACATCACGGCCGAAATCAACAGTCGACGCTGCGCACCCGGCGCAATTTCACCATCCCCACGCAATTCAGACATGCTGAGGCCGCCCATATACGACAGATAAAATGGCACCATTGGCAGGATACAAGGCGTAAAAAAGCTAAGAAGCCCTGCAAACGCTGCGCCATAGATGGAAACTTCGAGCATATCACGACCTCTTTACCCTGATGCACAGGGGCGCAACTTGAATCATTCACACATTCAGATTACGTTGTGTGACAAATTCAGGTCAACGGGTTCCCTATGTTCAAACTCAACAATCTTTTTGCGTCGGCGCTGTCAATCTGCTTGGCGCTGCCCGTCACGGCTGCTGACCTTGTCATGGTTGAGCAGACAGGGTGCAGCTGGTGCGAGAAATGGAACAACGAAATCGGTCCGATCTATCCCAAAACCAGCGAAGGCAAGTTTGCCCCGCTCAGCCGGGTTGATTTGCGCAATATGCCCTCAGCCCTGAAGGTTGCACGACGCGTTACGTTTACACCGACGTTCTTGTTGGTCGAAGACGGACAGGAAATCGGACGGCTCGAAGGGTACCCCGGTGAAGATTTCTTTTGGCCTGTGCTTGAACAACTGCTGATAAAACACACAGACTATATCGCCCCCCCGAAGATCAACGGATGACGCTGCGACCCAAGATAACGCGAACGTGTACGCACACATGGAAAAGACCCAATACATAGTGTAGCTATCACGACGTTTGAAACAGACGATGACACGGGAGAACCTCCACCAACCGTGGAGAGAGGAAAACAAAATGGCCCTGCCTCAGTTTAATGCCGACATGGCAGAAGAAGAACTCGATCAAATGGTCGACAATGCGACCACTGCATCCAACTTCCTCAAAGCGATCAGCCACGAGGGGCGGTTGATGATCCTGTGTCATCTGGTCTCTGGCGAAAAATCGGTCACCGAGTTGGAAGAGCTGCTTGCAGCGCGTCAAGCTGCCGTGTCCCAGCAATTGTCTCGCCTGCGTCTTGAAGGTCTGGTCATCCCGAGGCGCGAAGGCAAAGCAATCTATTACCGTTTGGCGGACGAACGGCCGCGACGGATTCTAGAAGTTGTATATGAACTATTCTGCGAAAAAGCCTGATCCGCGCCGCATTTGAAAGTCGGACGTCAAAGACGCAGCCACACATGGGAGATTGGAAACCATGTTCGCTTGGATGACAGACAGTCAGCTTGTTGCCCTGATTGGTATGTTCGGTGGCATTCTGCTGGGTCTGGCCGCGCGCTTGGGCCGGTTTTGCACGCTGGGTGCCATTGAGGACCTTTTGTACGGCGGCTCTGACACACGGTTGCGTATGTGGGGGTTGGCGGTTGGCACTGCCGTCATCGGCAGCTTCGCCCTCATCGGTTCGGATCTGTTGCATGCTGAAGAAAGCTATTATCTGTCGATCCGGTGGATGCCTCTGGCGTCCATCGTAGGTGGATTGATGTTTGGCTATGGCATGGCCCTGTCCGGAAATTGTGGATATGGGGCGATTGCGCGTCTTGGCGGTGGGGATCTCAGATCTTTTGTCATCGTTCTGGTGATGGGAATTTCGACCTATGTGACGCTGTACGGTCCCCTCGCCCCCATTCGCAACGCCCTGTTTTTCCAACATGAACTGACCAATGACACACCGCCGGGGCTTGCTCACTATATTGCAGGTTGGAGCGGGTTTGCCTTGGCTCCGATTGGCATTAGTGTTGGTTTAGCCATTTGCGCCACCGCCCTTATGTCCAAATCGCTGCGCCAAGAACCCAAAGCGATTTTCTGGTCTGTTATGGTGGGGATTGCCATCACCTCTGGTTGGGCGGGCACACAATGGGTTTCGGAGGCCGGCTTTGAGGCTTTGCCCGTTGTCTCGCATAGTTTTTCAGCTCCCGTAGGGGAAACCATCCTGTTTGCCATGACCGGGAGCTTGCGTCCCATCTCCTTTGCGGTTGGGTCGGTTGCTGGCGTCTGGTTTGGTGCGTTCATAGGTTCGATGATACGCGGGCATTTCCGTTGGGAGGCCTGTGACGACCCGCGCGAGTTGCGCCGACAAATTGTTGGGGCCGCCATCATGGGGTCCGGTGCCGTGATCGCCATGGGCTGTACAGTTGGACAAGGCATGACCGCCTTTAGTTTGCTGGCGATCAGCGCACCGGTAACGGTTCTGGCTATCTTCGCAGGCGCCGCATTTGGGCTGCGCCAACTTATCGAAGGGTTCCGGGTTGCCGAGTAATCCGATCTAGACCGCGGGCGCAGACTGAAATGCGTGCAGCTTCGCGATGGTCAGCGCTTTTTGACAAACTTGGTCAGGATCACAATGCGCTGCCCGTCCACACGCCCTTCGATATGTTCCGGATTATCCAGAACCAACGAGATTGAGCGCACCGCCGTGCCCCGCTTGGCTGTGAACCCTGCGCCTTTGACAGGCAGATCCTTGATCAACACAACAGTATCGCCCTGCACCAGCACGCTGCCGTTGCTGTCCCGGTGTCCGGTATCGGCGACGATACCCGCATCGACCCAGACCTGCATTTCATCATCCAACCAAAGCTGTTCAGACAAATCACGTGCCCAATCCTGGTCCGACAAGCGGGCCAACAAACGCGCCGACAGCACCTGAACTGCAGGCTGGTCTGACCACATAGAAGCGGAAAGACAGCGCCAGTGGGTGGGGTCCAACTCACCATTGATCTGATCGGTGCAGAGTGAACAAATCTCAGCATCTGCATCGTTTGGGCCACCAGTCACGGCAAAGACTGCAACAGGGGCATCAGCGGAGCAAAGAGCGCAAGACATGTAGGATTCCGATCGTCTGAATGAGCTTTCTCGGCGTTCTATAGGCAACGAACACACGGAATGACAGTTAGAAGACCATCCAGCCCTATGCTTTTTGAAACGTTACGCTATCTTTCCCGGAATGTTAGCCATCCCAAGAGGAGAGCCAGATGTCAGATACCCCCGTCGTCGCACAAAAATCGCCATTTCCGGTCGAAGTGACCGAAGGCAAAACCTATTTCTGGTGTTCCTGCGGTAAGTCCAGCAAGCAACCTTTTTGTGATGGATCACATAAGGGCTCCGACTTTGCACCGGTAAAATTCACCGCCCCGGCGGATAAGAAAGTGTTCTTTTGCGGTTGCAAAGCGAGCGCTAAATCCCCGCTTTGCGACGGCAGCCATTCCAAACTCTAGGAGGCGGCCAAGTTAGTTATCTAACACCGCAGTCCGTTCAAAACCTCTGCGTTTACACAATGCATCGGGGCCTCTTCGGCTTTGGTCGTTTGACTGGCAAGCCACAACTGGCAGGTGTCCGCACACTCAGCACTGCGGCAGCGCGTGACGAGCGTTGCATAGTCGGCTTCGCTCAGCTGCCCCTCAGCCATGGCTTGAGACAGGGAGACCCCCATACACCGTGCGACAGAGCGGGTCAGCCAAAAGTGGCGATTGATCGGACCAAGAGTTGCGCGTGTCATGATGTTCAACGGTCCTTTGCGGCAAGTGTGTCAAACAGCCTGCTGTTCTGACAATATTCCGGGCTGATTGCAGAGAGGCTGCGCTGATCTAACCAGCGGCTGCAATTGGCTGGGTTTGAACACTGGGTGCAATTCAGCACCGCCTCCGAGATATCATCAATAGACACCTCTCCGGCCAAGGCTTTGTCTTGCAAATCAATCCCGCGGGTCGAAGCCATGCGATCCACAAGAATGGCATGGCGTTTGAGTTGGGCTCGGTCAGACATCTGCGTATCCTCTGCTTCTGCCCGAACCTTAGTCCCACGTCTTTGAGCGGCCCATGACTCAGATCAAGAGGCCGCAATCCCTTGATCTTCGAAATAGGCCCGCACCGCATCCTGCACCCGTCGAAATCGATCACCGCCCAACTTTTTCCCACCGTACCATCGTGTTACGATGATCACGTGGTCCTTCAGTTCTGCTCGTTCCATCATTCTGAGGATCACGATACCTGCACCGGACTCACCATCATCAGCCTTGAGCGCGCCTTGCGGCAGCACAGCTGCCCAAGTGTTATGGGTCGCTTTGGCATAGGCTTTGTCTCTCTTCAGCTCAGCCAGAACCGCGTCAACGTCTGCCCGAGATTGGACGCGAGCCCCTGTCACCGCGTATTTTGACCCTCGGTCAGTCAAAATGACGCCCAAACTAATCAAGTTTGTCATTGCGCCCTCGTAAGCTTGGTCACAGTTGCCTGAACCAATGCGATACGCTCCTGGTTCGGCGGATGTGAGCCAAAGAATTTATCACCGGGGTCAGGCAATCTCGCAAAGAAATTTGCACCCGCCAAAGGATCATATCCAGCGCCATAAGCGATAACTGTGCCCAGTTCGTCCGCCTCAAGTTCGAATTCCTTTGAGTATTCAACCGCCCCGACCGCTGCGCCCAGCTTCTTTGCGTATTCAAGCTCGCGTTTACTGGTGTTTCCAGTACGTCGGGCCAGTTTTACAAACTCATCCGCCCCTCGAGCTGCATTTTCAGCCTGCCGATCCAGATGTCCCAAAATATGATGCGCAGCCTCATGGCTCATGACAAAGGCCAGTTCGTCTTTGTTCCCGGCCTCTAGGATCATCGCAGCGGTAAACGTAATCACAGGCCGCCCTTGATCATCCACGCTTTGATAGGCATTGGCCTGCGCCCGAGGATCTGGATCAACCCCAATGCGAAAGTCGCAGTTCACCTTTTTTGCTCGGGCACGGCATGCCTGAACAGCGCGCGGGCCAATCGTCTGGCTAACCTCGGTAAAGCTGCGGATCGCGACATCGACGCGTGATCCGGGCACGATGTCAGACGGCTGTCTGGTCAGGGGAACAGGAGCACATGCCGAAACGAGCCCCGCAATAAGCAAGATCAGGCGGCGCATGAGATGACCTTTCAGCAAGAGCAATTGACGATAGATTACCCCGCTCTTTCCGGGGCTTCTACCCTTGTCTGTTTCATATTGGGGTTGCAAAGAATGCGACGCGTCGGCACTCTGAGCTTATGTTTACAATCGAGCATGAATTTGACGCCACTGTGATCACCTTGGTGGACGAAGGCGAAGTCCCTCTGCAAGAGGATGTGACGATAAACTCGTTTGCAGAATGCATCACTATTGAACAAGTGAACCCTCGTACCGATCAGATCCAGACCATTACCCTGTCGCCGGAACAATTGCGCGACCTTGCGGCCGCACTTGATCTGCCCGAGGGGGTATATCAACTGCGTTTGACCCAGACAGACGATCAGCCTTCTTCGTAAACAAACGTTTTTTACCGCGCGGTTTGCCCTCGGATCAGATTAAGGCGCGTTTGTGCCACCCCCATCGCTGCTGCCAGAACATGACGAACAGCCGCATTTGCTTTACCGTTTTCGGGTACGGTGGTCACCGTCATGCGCAACCCCTCAGCCGTCGCGATCAGACTAGTCCGCGCCGCTTTGGGTGTGACGCGCAAGCTGATCTCTTGTCCGGGAACGGCAAGATGGCTGAGGTCAGGCAGGTTCTTAAGTTTTGGTTTGGCCATGGCCTGTTATGGCAGGAACAGCCCAAGTCTGCAGCCCCCTGCAAAACGGGAAATGTGCCGGAATTGCGTGAAGCAAGGGAAGCGCCAGAAACTCTGATTGAACTTTGCTCATTCCCTTCGCTCTCTACTGCGGAACGTACAATGTGAACGAATGAGGCAGTGCACAATCACATCCACAGGGTTCTTTTGGGACGAGCGGCATTTCTGGTACTTAGGCGGGAATTACGCCTTTACGCTGCCGGTCAATGGGCTGGCACTACCTTTGGTGACACGGGGAGGGTCAGAGGGCCCTGAGACCAAGCGCCGTTAGAATAAACTCATGGATGTGA
Organism: Phaeobacter sp. NW0010-22; assembly: GCF_040365955.1. Taxonomy (NCBI): domain Bacteria; kingdom Pseudomonadati; phylum Pseudomonadota; class Alphaproteobacteria; order Rhodobacterales; family Roseobacteraceae; genus Phaeobacter; species Phaeobacter sp. NW0010-22. The sequence goes on along the minus strand of NZ_BAABWT010000009.1, from coordinate 219,594 downwards.
CGGGGTTGTCCACCGATCTGGACATACAAGAGGCAATGCCAGCAACGCGTGATGATCTGCTGCGCGCGGCTGGCACACGACCTTGATGGCTTCAAACGTCTGTCAGATGCGGAGTGTGGGGAAGCGCCCAAAGGCGCTCCATTTGGGGCAGGTGTTTTCTGATATTGCGGCGCTTTCAACTGGATTGAGTAAAGCAGATGACCCGCCGGTAGAGGTTTTGCAGGCCCTTCAACCTTCGTTCAAATTCGATGCTTTCCTAAAAGAACTGGTCACTGACATTGCAACTGAATTGTCCCCGCCACCCTTGCATCAGAATAATCAGAACTCATCCCCGCGCGGCCCACGGTAATAATCCTTGCTCGCCCGCCGTTCTGCAGCGGTTCGGCCCGGCGGCGGTGGCAGGCTGCCCGCAGATGTCGAGATTCCGAAGGAGGCGTTACCTGACACACTCGGCTGGCAGGCCGTCAATACCAGTGCGGCGCAGGCAACAAGCGGGAAGATTTTGAGCATGATACATTCTTACTGTTTGATCCTGTTGCTTATGCAGTTAAACCGAATTCAGCAACGCACAACCCCAATGAACATTATATGTTTCCTCTTGAAAACTGTACGCAGCCATCCGAGATAATAGAAACTAAATGTAAATAGGCTTCACATATGTCCCTTCACAGCCCCGCTGCTTTGGAATTTCTACTCTCCCGTCGCTCTCGTCCTGCAAAGACCCTGGTTGCCCCTGCCCCGACCCGAGATGAACTCGCCCCGCTGCTTACTGCTGCGGCCCGATGCCCCGATCATGGAAAATTGGAGCCTTGGCGTTTTATTGTGCTTGAGAAAGGTGCCATGGCGCGTTTGTCTCAGCTTACAAAAACCCGTGGCCTTGCTTTGGGAAAATCACCAGAAGAGATTACCAAAGGCCAGAGCCAATTTGATCTTGGGCACCTTGCGGTTGTTGTGATCGAAGTCCAAAAACCATCCGCAAAAGTCCCCGCCATTGAACAAACCTATTCTGCTGGTGCTGTGTGCCTTTCCCTTCTTAACGCGGCTCTTGCTGCTGGATGGGGGGCGAATTGGCTGTCAGGCTGGATTTCACACGATCGCTCATTTTGCGAAGAAGGGCTGGGCCTTGCCCCAAATGAAAAGGTCGCTGGCCTCATTCATATCGCCACCCAAGGTGCGACCCCGCCTGAGCGCCCACGCCCCGATCTGAGCACTATGACCGAGTGGATTTCTGAATGATTATTATCTCTTCGTTTCTCAAGGCGCTTGGGCAAATCCCTGACCCACGCTTTCGCAAAGTGCTATTCATGGGCATCGGTTTGACCTTTGCGCTGCTGATTGCCGCCTACGCGGCGTTCCTGTGGGTGATAGAAATCTTTGTTGGTCCCGAAGCGACCCTGCCGGTCTTGGGTCAGGTGACATGGCTGAACGACTTGCTGAGCGTTTCGTCGTTTATCTTCATGATGGTTTTGTCAGTATTTCTGATGGTTCCGGTTGCCTCGGCAATCACATCAATGTTTCTGGACGAGGTCGCTCAAGCCGTCGAAGACAAGCATTACCCGCACTTGCCAGCGGTTCCCAAAGTTCCTTTTGCGGATACCCTGCGCGATACGGTGAATTTTCTGGGACTGCTGATCGCGGCCAATATTATTGCCATAGTGCTTTATGTTTTCTTGGCACCGCTGGCGTTGTTCATTTTCTGGGGCATGAACGGATTTCTGCTGGGGCGAGAATACTTCACTCTTGCAGCCATGCGCCGTGTCGGACGCGAACGCGCCCGCGAACTGCGCTCAAAACATATCTGGACCATTTGGATGGCCGGTGTTTTGATGGCGATCCCCTTGTCAGTGCCCTTGGTTAACTTGCTGATCCCCATCCTAGGCGCTGCTACATTCACCCACATTTACCATGGGTTGACCGACCGCCGCTAAGCGGTCGGCGTTATTCTAAAGGCGCGATAACCGGCAGCAGGTCAAGTTCCGAAATCGGAAACTTACCTGATAGAATAATCCCGGATATCGCGACTGTAAGAACCAGAGCCACACCCGTCGTGATCCATGCCTTTTTCTTGAGGTGATGTTCTTGAGGCGCGCCTGCGTGGGTTCCGGGCTCGATTTTACCTAGGTCACCCTGCGTTTTCACGCGAATAGGCAGGGCAATCAGAAACGTCAGAAACCAAATAACCGCAAACAGAACAAGGGCCGAAGTGATGGACATGGGATGCTCCTGTTGCCCCTGACAGTTCAATCAAGGGCTACCGTTAGATTTAGACCTGCTCGAGTTCGACCAAGCAACCATTGAAATCTTTGGGGTGCAGGAACAAAACAGGCTTCCCGTGTGCGCCTATTTTCGGCTCCCCGGATCCGAGTACCCGCGCGCCTGTCTCTTTCAGATGATCCCGCGCCGCGATGATATCATCAACCTCGTAACATACATGGTGCATACCGCCCGAGGGGTTCTTTTCCAAAAAGCTCGTGATCGGGCTGTTATCCCCCAACGGATAGAGCAGTTCGATCTTTGTGTTCGGCAGTTCAATAAATACGACAGTTACACCGTGATCTGGCTCATCCTGAGGAGCGCCAACTTTGGCCCCCAGCGCATTGCGGTATTGGTCAGATGCGGCCTCAAGATCAGGCACAGCGATGGCTACATGGTTCAAACGACCGATCATGGCGGGTCTCCTCGCGAAATTGGGTTCGCGGCGTTATGCGGACTCCCCTGCCAAAGGGCAAGTGCGCCAATCCGCCCGATGCCATTAACCCCTTGTTAGCCAGCACTGCCTAGCCTGTTCAGGAGTTAGTCAGAGGAGCAATAGCATGGACGATTCGGACCCGTTTGCCGCACCACACCGCATTCCCAGTTCCACCCGCCCTTTGTTGGGCTTAACAATCCTAGCTGTCGAAGACAGCCGGTTTGCGTGCGAAGCAATGCGCTTGCTCTGTTTGCGCAGCGGCGCTCGAATTCGGCGCGCCGATTGTCTTACTTCTGCGCGTCGCCACCTTCAGATCTATCGCCCGTCTGCCATTATCGTGGACATGGGGTTACCCGACGGATCCGGCGCAGACCTTATCGAAGAGCTTGCCCACACCAGCCCGCGAATCGGGGTCATTCTTGGCACATCAGGAGATGACTTTGCTGAGGAGACCGCACTTTCCGCAGGCGCGGATGGCTTTTTGGCAAAGCCCGTCAGCTCGCTGGGCGCCTTCCAACGCGCTATCCTCTCTCTGCTGCCTGGTGATAGACAGCCACTGGGGCCGCGGCTGCTAACCGATGAGCACGTGCACCCAGACCCGATTGCCTATCAGGATGATATGGCACATGCGGCGGACGTATTATGCGACCTGAATGACACGCGCGGTCTCGACTACGCAGCGCAATTTCTAGGCGGCGTCGCCCGCAGTGCCAAAGATCACGTTCTTGCCTCAGCAGCCGAAGGGTTAGCGCGCGCGCGCGCCAGTGGGGCGCCAGTAACCAACGATGCTGCCCGCTTGGCTGGTCTTGTTCAAGAGCGACTGGAACGGCGGTTGGCAATCTGAGATGGCAGAGGTTTTTCTGGTCGCCCTGAGCTCGCTTGGCATTGTGTTGTATATTCAAGCCAGACTCGCCGCCCGCGAAATCCGCCGCAACCGGGCGAAAGATACAAGAGATAATTCCGTGACGGCCCGTTCCTTGGGGTAGCAATAATCGGGGACAGACGTGTCCCAGCACCCCAAGCTTAGGCCGGGCACACTGCAAAATTGACAACAAAAAAGGCGACGCACTTTCCATTGCATCGCCTTTTCGTTTTCTAGAGCGGGCTTTTACTGCTCTTGCGGGATCACACGGAGCCCCAGATCCATCAACTGGTCCGATGTGGGATCAGACGGTGCATCCATCATAAGATCCTCGGCACGCTGGTTCATCGGGAACATGATGACTTCGCGAATGTTCGCCTCGTCCGCCAACAACATAACGATCCGGTCGATACCAGCCGCACAACCACCGTGTGGAGGGGCACCGTACTGGAACGCGTTGACCATCCCGCCAAAGCGTTTTTCGACTTCTTCTTTGCCGTAGCCAGCAATTTCAAAGGCTTTGAACATGATTTCGGGACGATGGTTCCGAATTGCACCGGAAACCAGCTCAAACCCGTTACACGCGAGGTCATACTGATAGCCAAGAACGTCGAGCGGGTTGCCCAGCAACGCCTCCATGCCACCCTGCGGCATTGAGAAGGGGTTATGTTCAAAGTCGATCTTACCGGTCTCTTCGTCCTGCTCATAGATCGGGAAATCCACGATCCAAGCAAAGGCAAAGCGGGTTTTGTCTGTCAGGCCCAGCTCTTCGCCAATCACATTCCGGGCCTTGCCCGCAACGGTTTCAAAGGCTTTGGGCTTGCCGCCCAAGAAGAAGGCCGCATCGCCCACGTTCAGGCCCAGCTGCTGGCGAATGGCTTCGGTCCGTTCAGGGCCAATGTTCTTGGCCAACGGTCCTGCCGCTTCCATTCCACCTTTGACCTCGCCAGATTTCAGTTTGGCCTGCGCTTCTTTCACTGAAATACCCAGCTCTTGCGCCACCGCATCCGCCGTTTTTTCACGCCAGAAGATATAGCCCATGCCGGGCAGACCTTCTTTTTGCGCAAACACGTTCATCCGGTCGCAGAACTTACGCGAACCGCCTTTAGGGGCTGGGATGGCGCGAACTTCGGTGCCTTCCTGCTCAAGCAGTTTGGCAAAAATCGCAAATCCGGATCCGGCAAAATGCTCGGACACGACCTGCATCTTGATCGGATTACGTAGGTCGGGCTTGTCCGAGCCGTACCAAAGGGCGGCATCGCGATACGAAATCTGCGGCCACTCCTGATCCACTTTGCGACCACCGCCGAACTCTTCAAACACTCCGGTCAGAACAGGCTGAATAGTGTCAAAGATGTCCTGCTGCTCGACAAACGACATTTCGAGGTCGAGCTGATAGAAGTCGGTTGGTGACCGGTCTGCACGTGGGTCTTCGTCGCGGAAACACGGCGCGATCTGGAAGTATTTGTCGAACCCAGACACCATGATCAGCTGTTTGAACTGCTGTGGGGCCTGCGGCAGCGCATAAAACTTGCCCGGGTGCTGACGCGATGGGACCAAGAAGTCGCGCGCGCCTTCGGGGCTAGAAGCGGTAATGATCGGGGTTTGGTATTCGCGGAACTGTTTGTCCCACATACGACGGCGCATCGACGCAACCACGTCGGACCGCAGGGTCATATTGCGCTGCATCGCTTCACGACGCAGGTCAAGGTACCGGTAACGCAGGCGCGTTTCTTCGGGGTATTCTTGTTCGCCGAACACCATCAACGGCAGTTCTTTGGCGGCGCCCAGCACTTCGATGTCACGAATAAAGACTTCGATCTCACCGGTTGGAATCTTGGAGTTGATCAAGCTCTCATCGCGAGCTTTGACCTCACCGTCGATCCGAATGCACCATTCGCTGCGGACTTTTTCAATCTCTGCAAAGACGGGGCTGTCCGGATCGGCCATAACCTGTGTCATGCCATAATGGTCACGCAGGTCGATGAACAACAGCCCACCGTGATCGCGGACGCGATGCACCCAGCCCGACAAGCGGACATTCTGGCCCACATGGGATTTGTTTAGTTCAGCGCAAGTCTGCGAGCGAAAGGCATGCATAGGATAAGTCCCTCAAGGGCGGAAAATCGTCGCGCCGATACACCGCGCCTAGGCGCAGAAGTCAAGGGAAGTCACATACCAAACCCAAGGTTCAGCACCTCTTGGGCGGAATTAGGTACGGAATCGTCTCCTGAGCCCTAAATTCACCGCTGTGCCGGCTCAGAGTGCAATCACTCTTACAGGGATGAGACCACGAAGCGAATTCCCCATATGGACCACTGAAGCGCTCTCTAGGTCCGTTCTTGTCAGCACATGTTCTTGCAAGTCTCGCCCCTCTAACAGCGTCTGTCGTAGGATACCCGGCAACAGACCCGACTCTACGGGTGGGGTCATCCAACTTTTAGAAGTCTCAACAAAGATATTGGTAATCGTACCTTCGCAGACTTCGCCGCGTTCATTCAGAAAGATCCATTCATCAATGGCACCTGGCAAAGTCGCGCGCGCCTGATCGTAGAACGCGCGCCGTGTTGTTTTGTGCCGCAACCACGGATCTGCGGACTTCAAAGCGATCGGCGAAACCGCAACACGCCAAAATGGCGGGTTTGCGTCCAATGGTGCCGTCGTCAATGCAAATTCCCCGCCTCGTTCCAATGTCAAACGACAGCGTGTTGGCGTGTTCATCGCAAGTTCCGCCACCAAAGCGGTTGCCTGTTCGCGATCAAAGCTGACAGCCAATGCCGCAGCCGAACGTTGCATCCGATCAAGGTGGCGACCAAGAGCAACCGCCCCGTGTCCGGGATGAAAGCCAAAGGTTTCGATCAGGCGAAATTCAGGCTCAGTTGGCGTGCAAAGCGCGCTTTCCATAGGGCTTCCTCATATTCCGATGGTGCGGTGCTGTCCCAGATCACACCGCCGCCCACATTCAGGGTGGCTTGGCCTTGGTCGACCGTCAAAGTCCGGATCGCAACATTGAATTCTGAGCGTCCATCCGGCGCAGCCCATCCGATTGTCCCACAGTAGATATCGCGTGCCCACGGTTCCAGATCAGCAAGGATTTCCATCGCGCGTATCTTTGGCGCCCCAGTAATTGAGCCACAGGGAAAGAGCGCACGCAAAATATCCCCTAAACCAATCTGAGGACGCAGCTGAGCCCGCACTAACGACACCATCTGGTGCACCGTTGCATAGGTTTCGACCTGAAACAGTTCCGGCACTTTAACGGATCCCGGTTCGGCCACACGGCTGATGTCATTCCGCAAAAGATCCACAATCATCAGGTTTTCAGCCCGGTTCTTCTCGTCAGTAGACAAGAACGTTTTGCGACGCACATCTTCGACCGGGTCCGAGCTGCGCGGCTGCGTCCCTTTCATGGGGCGCGTTTCAATTACTCCGTTTGCATCGGTTCGAAAAAACAATTCTGGCGACCGGGACACCACATCAGGCAATCCCTCCTGTTGGATCAACGCCCCGTGGTGTACGGGCTGCGCCTTGCAAAGTGCGGCATACAGCTCTTCACTGGTTCCTTCGACATCAAGGTCGATGGGAAAGGTCAGGTTGGCCTGATAGATGTCCCCCGCCCCGATTGCCTCTTTCACGAGCTTGAACGCCGCAGAGTAACGCCCCTCGAGCCAACGCGGCGCAAATCGGGTGACTCCGCCGCGTGCAGCGGCCAAAGGTCGCTGGGTCGGCGCATCAAAAACCCCAAAATGGATCAGTGGTAATCGCCGATCCAAAGGCAGTCGTTTTGCAAGCCTCGGCTCTAACGCATAGCCCAGCTCGTAACTGGCATACCCAGCCAGCCATGCCCCGTCTGCACGGGCCGCATCAATTTCTCTCAATGCCTCAGGCACCTGTGACGGTTCATCGGCGCGGATCACCCGAATGGGCGCCGAAAACGACGTTCCTGGCCCTGCCGGTCCTTGATCAAAATCTATCTGCAATTTTCACCCCATTTCGTCAGGCATTGGCATATAGTCCACCTTGCGTAAACCGAAAGAGGGAAAGCGGCAGATTGCAGTCTGTTTCCGATCCCCCTTGCACCTTTTCGCGCGGTGCCTATAACGCACGACAATTTGGGCGCATGGGGGCGCTCGACGACTCGCACATCAAAGGAATATGGCCATGCCCAAAAGAACCGACATTCAGTCGATTATGATTATCGGGGCGGGCCCGATCGTTATTGGGCAAGCGTGTGAGTTTGACTACTCTGGCGCACAGGCCTGCAAGGCGCTGCGCGAAGAAGGATACCGGGTCATTCTGGTAAACTCGAACCCCGCCACGATCATGACGGACCCCGGTCTTGCAGACGCAACTTACATCGAGCCGATCACGCCCGAAGTCGTCGCCAAGATCATCGAAAAAGAACGCCCCGACGCATTGCTGCCGACCATGGGCGGACAGACCGGCCTGAACACCTCGCTCGCGCTCGAAGAGATGGGTGTACTCGACAAATTCGGCGTCGAAATGATCGGTGCAAAGCGGGACGCCATCGAAATGGCCGAAGACCGCAAACTGTTCCGCGAAGCGATGGACCGGCTGGGCATTGAAAACCCCAAAGCCACCATTGTTACCGCCCCCAAATTGCCCGACGGCAAAGCTGACCTGAACGAAGGCGTGCGTATCGCGCTGGAATCGCTCGAAGAAATCGGCCTACCCGCAATCATCCGCCCTGCCTTTACCATGGGTGGGACCGGCGGTGGTGTTGCGTATAACCGCGATGATTACATGCACTTCTGCCGCACGGGTATGGATGCGTCACCCGTCAATCAAATCCTTGTTGATGAATCGCTGCTGGGTTGGAAAGAGTTCGAAATGGAAGTGGTGCGCGACACCGCTGACAACGCGATCATCGTCTGTTCCATTGAAAACATCGACCCAATGGGCGTGCACACGGGCGATTCGATCACCGTGGCCCCGGCCCTGACGTTGACCGACAAAGAATTCCAGATCATGCGGACGCATTCGATCAATGTTCTGCGGGAGATTGGCGTTGAAACTGGCGGGTCCAACGTTCAATGGGCGGTGAACCCAGCCGACGGTCGTATGGTTGTGATCGAGATGAACCCGCGCGTGTCGCGCTCTTCGGCTCTGGCCTCCAAAGCGACCGGTTTCCCGATCGCCAAAGTGGCTGCGAAACTGGCCGTAGGCTATACGCTGGACGAGTTGGACAACGACATCACTAAGGTGACACCAGCCAGCTTTGAGCCGACCATTGACTATGTCGTCACAAAAATTCCGAAATTTGCCTTTGAAAAGTTTCCGGGTTCCGAACCTTATCTGACCACAGCGATGAAATCTGTGGGCGAGGCAATGTCGATCGGTCGCACCATCCACGAATCGCTGCAAAAAGCATTGGCGTCGATGGAATCCGGCCTGACCGGCTTTGACGAGATCGAAATTCCCGGCGTGTCAGTCGGTGTCTGGGACGTCACCGATGACAAAGCTGCGGTGATCAAAGCCATCAGCAAGCAAACTCCTGATCGGATGCGGACAATTGCCCAAGCCATGCGGCATGGTTTGTCTGACGATGAAATCCACGGTGTAACCATGTTTGATCCATGGTTTTTGGCCCGTATCCGTGAAATCATCGAGGCCGAACGCGATGTGCGCGAAAATGGCCTGCCTGAAACCGAATACGGCGTACGCGCCCTCAAAATGCTGGGCTTTACCGACGCACGCCTCGCCAACCTGATTGATGGCAAAGAGACTGCCGTGCGCAAAGCGCGGCGGGATCTGGGCGTAACAGCAGTTTTCAAACGCATCGACACCTGCGCTGCCGAGTTCGAGGCGCAAACGCCTTACATGTATTCCACCTACGAGGCCCCAATGATGGGCGAAGTGGAATGCGAAGCCCGCCCAAGTGATCGCAAGAAGGTTGTTATTTTGGGTGGCGGTCCAAACCGGATCGGCCAAGGGATCGAGTTTGATTATTGCTGCTGTCATGCCTGTTTTGCGCTGACTGATGCGGGTTATGAAACCATCATGATCAACTGCAACCCCGAGACCGTGTCGACTGATTATGACACTTCGGACCGGTTGTATTTTGAGCCGCTGACGTTTGAACACGTGATGGAAATCCTGTCGACCGAACAGGAAAACGGCACACTTCATGGTGTGATCGTTCAGTTCGGTGGCCAGACCCCACTGAAACTGGCGAACGCGCTGGAAGCTGAAGGCATTCCGATCCTCGGCACGACACCCGACGCGATTGACCTGGCCGAAGACCGCGAGCGGTTCCAGGCATTGGTCAACGACCTAGGCCTCAAACAACCGCACAACGGCATCGCTTCAACAGATGCGCAGGCACTTGAAATCGCTGGCGAAATCGGCTTTCCACTAGTGATCCGTCCGTCGTATGTTCTGGGTGGTCGGGCAATGGAAATCGTCCGCGACATGGCGCAGCTAGAACGTTACATCGCTGAGGCGGTTGTCGTGTCGGGTGACAGCCCCGTCTTGCTCGATAGCTATCTAGCAGGTGCGGTCGAATTGGACGTCGATGCCATCTGTGACGGCAAAGACGTGCATGTTGCTGGCATCATGCAGCACATCGAAGAGGCCGGCGTACACTCAGGTGACAGCGCGTGCTCCCTACCGCCCTACTCTTTATCCGACGAGGTTCTGGAGCAGATCAAAGAGCAAACCTTTGCTCTGGCCAAAGGGCTGAACGTTGTCGGATTGATGAATATTCAGTTCGCAATCAAAGACGGTGAGATTTTCCTGATCGAAGTGAACCCCCGCGCCTCGCGGACTGTTCCCTTTGTTGCAAAATCCACCGACAGTGCCATCGCTTCGATCGCGGCCCGGGTTATGGCGGGCGAACCGCTGTCAAACTTCCCGATGCGGGCGCCTTACAAAGACGGCGATGATTTCAAGATGGCCGACCCAATGACGTTGGCGGATCCGAACATGCCTTGGTTCTCGGTCAAAGAGGCGGTGTTGCCCTTTGCACGTTTCCCCGGCGTTGACACGATTTTGGGCCCAGAAATGCGCTCAACCGGCGAAGTCATGGGCTGGGATCGTGATTTCCCACGTGCCTTCCTCAAGGCCCAAATGGGTGCAGGGATGGTTCTGCCATCATCAGGCCGGGCCTTCATTTCGATCAAGGATGCAGACAAGACTGCCCTGATGATCGAAGCGGCACAGGTTTTGGTCGCACAAGGCTTTACCCTGATCGCAACCCGCGGCACGCAAAGCTGGCTGGACGGCCACGGTGTGCCTTGCGAATTGGTGAACAAAGTCTACGAGGGTCGCCCTGACGTGGTCGATCTGCTGAAAGATGGTCAGGTGCAACTGCTGATGAACACCACTGAGGGCGCGCAAGCGGTAGAAGATTCCAAAGGAATCCGGTCTGTCGCGCTCTACGACAAGATCCCGTACTTCACCACAGCAGCCGGTGCCCATGCCGCCGCATTGGCGATCAAAGCACAGGCAGAGGGCGATGTAGAAGTGAAAAGCCTGCAAGGCTGATCATATCGCTTTACTGAATAGAATTTGGGCCACCGCATTTTCTGCGGTGGCCCTTATCTTTTCCAAACTGCGGGTATGCCCTAAGGGCCTATAAGCCCAGCGTGCCCGGCGCGGCGCCATCCCGATGACGTACATAGAGTTGCGCCAAAGCGGCAGACGCCACGCGCGACATAATTCCATCTGCACGGCTGGTCAGCATGATGGGAACCCGAGCGCCCAATACGATCCCAGCGGATTCTGCGCCTGCCAAATACATCAGCTGCTTGGCGACCATGTTGCCGGACTCAAGATCCGGTGCCACCAGAACATCCGCCTGCCCCGCCACAGGTGACGTGATCCCCTTGGTCTTAGCCGCAGCCACAGATATCGCGTTGTCAAAAGCCAACGGCCCATCCAAATCAGCACCGGTGATCTGTCCACGATCCGCCATTTTGCACAACGCAGCCGCCTCGACCGTCGAAGGAATGGAGCGCATCACCGTTTCCACCGCCGAGAGGATGGCAACTTTGGGTCGCTCAACACCAAGCGCATGGCACAGATCAACCGCATTCCGGATCATATCCGCCTTGATTTCTAAATCCGGCGCTATGTTGATCGCCGCATCGGTAATGAACAGCGTTTTGGGGTAACTCGGCACATCCAGGGCAAAGACGTGGCTCATCCGACGTTCGGTCCGCAGACCTGTCGCCGCATCAACCACTGCCCCCATCACCTCATCTGTGTGCAACGCGCCTTTCATCAAAGCCACTGCTTGCCCTTGATGGACCATCTCAACCGCGCGGTCTGCCGCTGCGTGGCTGTGTGGAGCAGCAACAATTTCGATCCCGGTCAGATCCAAGCCTGCTTCGGCCGCAGCTGCATTTATCCGCGCGGGAGGGCCAATGAGGATGGGTGTAATCAGCCCCTGCGCATAGGCCTGCACAGCACCCTCAAGCGAGGTGGCATCACACGGGTGCACCACGGCCGTACGAATTGGATCCAGAGCTTCAGTCATGGCCAACAGCTCGGCATAGCCAGCCCCGGAATGATGCAAGTGAACCTCGGGCAATTGTGTTCGCGGACGTCGAACCTTTTCTCGAGGGGCGATCACTTCAGCCTCGCCTATGATCACCGGTTTACCATCACCGTTGATGCATGTGCAGTCGAGTATCAAACGCGCTGTTTCGGGGTCGCGTTCACGCACACTGACACGAACCGTAACGGTCTCGCCTACCCCAACAGGTTTTCGAAAACTCAGGGACTGATTGAGATAGATCGTCCCCGGTCCGGGTAATTCCGTCCCCAATACGGTTGAAATCAACGCCCCGCCCCACATGCCATGCGCGATGACTTTGTGGAAAACATCATCTTTGGCATAATCTGGGTCGACATGCGCCGGGTTCACATCGCCGGACATCGCTGCAAACAAATCAATGTCTTGGGCGCTAAGTGTGCGGGTCAATTCCGCATGGTCCCCGACCGAGATTTCATCGAATGTTTTGTTTTCTATGTACTGCATCGCTGACCTCAGGACATGATGTGATAGCCGCCATCCACATAGGATACGTTGCCGGTAATGGCAGACCCTTGTGGTGACAACAGGCAGGCGGCCATCTGGCCGACCTCTTGGATCGTGACAAGGCGGCGCAATGGTGCACGCGTTTGGGCTTCGTCTACCAGCGCATCAAATTTTTCGATACCGCTGGCTGCACGGGTCATCAACGGCCCCGGTGAAATTGCATTCACCCGGATCCCTTTGGGACCTAGTTCAGCCGCCATATATCGGCTCACGCTTTCCAGAGCGGCCTTAACAGGGCCCATGACGTTATAGTGATCAACAACCTTTTCGGCTCCATAATAGCTGACCGTCAGGAGCGACCCGCCATTGCGCATCAAAGGTTCCGCGCGCCGCGCCATGCGTGTGAACGAATGAACCGAGATATCCATGGCCTGTGTAAATCCATCACGCGAACAATCCGTAACGCGACCATGCAGGTCCTGCTTGGGGCAAAACGCGATAGAGTGGATCAGGAAATCCAATTCCCCCCACTCTGCCTTGATCCGGTCGAACGCCGCATCCATTTGGGCATCGTCCGTTACATCGAGCGGCATCAACAACTCGGCCTCACACGCCTCGGCCACGGGGTCCACATGGGGTTTGGCCTTGTCCGACAAATAGGTCAACGCCAACCGTGCACCTTGCTCTTTGGCGACCATTGCACAGCCCGACGCGATGGACTGATCGTTGGCAACCCCAACGATCAATCCTTTCTTACCTTGCAAAAATCCCTGCATTGCTCACTCCATCATCACGTAGGTGCCAGGTGCATCGCAAATTGATTTCCCTGATTTTGGAGGCGCACACTGCGTCCCAGAGCGTTCGCTGAGCCAAGTGCTCCATTCTGGCCACCAGCTGCCTTGCTTCATTTCAGCGAGCTCAAGCCATTCATCAGGCGCCACATTCGGGGCGCTATCCGGGTTGGTGTGAACACGGAAATGACGGCGGGGATGCCCCGGTTCAGAAATAACACCGGCGTTGTGCCCACCATTGGTCAGGACAAATGTCACTTCAGAACGGGACAAGGTGTCGATCTTGAACACTGATTTCCAAGGCGCAACATGGTCTGTCTCAGTGCCGACCGCAAAAATTGGAATCCGCAGATCAGTGGGCGTAACAGATCTGCCCCCCACTTCGAAATGGCCCGCTGCAAAGGCATTGTTCAAAAAGAGATACCGCAGGTATTCAGAATGCATCCGGTAAGGCATCCGCGTCGTATCTGCATTCCATGCCATTAGATCGTTGCCATGAGGGCGCTCGCCCATCAGGTATTCGTGCTGCATCCGGGACCAGATCAGATCGCTCGACCGAAGCAGTTGGAAGGCCCCGGCCATTTGCGCCGCATCAAGATAGCCATTTTTCCACATCATATCTTCGAGAAAAGCGACCTCGGCTTCGGAGATAAACAGCATCAATTCCCCGGCTTCGGTGAAATCAGATTGCGCCGCAAACAACGTCAACGACGCCAAACAATCATCGCCATCCCGTGCCATGGCCGCCGCCGCAATAGACAGCAAGGTTCCCCCCAGACAGTAGCCAACGCCATGCACTTTTTCTGCGCTGGTAATTTCCAAAACTTGATCCAGCGCTGCCATCGGCCCCTGTTCCCGGTAATCATTCATCCCCAGATCGGCGTCTTCTACGCCGGGATTGCGCCACGAGATCATGAAGACTGTGAACCCCTGTTCGGTCAGGTACTTCACCATCGAGTTTTCGGGGCTGAGATCCAGAATGTAGTATTTCATGATCCACGCCGGGGTGATCAAGATCGGTTCTGGATGCACTTTTTCTGTGACCGCATCGTACTGGATAAGTTCGATCAAGTGGTTGCGAAACACGACCTTGCCCGGTGTTGCCGCCAACTCGCGCCCGACCCGAAATTCTTCGGTAACAGCCGGTTTCTCATGAAAGAAATAGCGGCGAATGTCTTCTTGGAAATTCTTGGCCCCTTCAGCGAAATTGTGCCCCTTTGTTTCTCGGACTTTGTCCAGAACCTCGGGGTTCGTCAGAGGAAAGTTTGCAGGTGACATCGCGTCCAGAAACTGGCGCGCAGTAAAGTTGATCGCTCGTTCATTGGCCTTGGTCACACCGCGTACATTTGTGGTCGCATCATCCCACCACTGCTGGGTTAGCAGGAACCCCTGCTTGTAAACGTTGAACGGGAATTTTTCCCAGCCTTCGTACCGAAACCGGCGGTCGCGCGCATCAGGATGGACACAGCCCTCGGCCGGGACATCCAAGGCGCATCTGGCCAGATATTGACCAAAATCGATCATATTGTGCGCAGCATGTTGCGTCAGCTCCGACCGCTTTCCGGGCAGCGTCGACAAGTGCGTCATCCAATTGAAATACAGCTGAGCCAAGGCATTGGGGGACAGCCCCCCGGTCAGTTCACTTAGCCCTGCCCGATAGGATGTATCGACCATATCGGACAGATCATTATCCGGGTCATGCATCCGACGTCGATTTGGCCCTTGCGGCAATTTAGAAGAAACGGAATCTGTCATTTTGGATGTCCTATTCACACGCGGCGTACCGAGGAATTCTAACATGATATCAATTATGTACGGAGGCGGAGCTCCTCAAGATGCTGCATTGCGGCAAATTGTCAATTCAGATCTCTTCGAACGCTCAGTGAGCGCTTAAAGTTCCCCAAAAGGCCTAGAAAACTCAATGGTTCCCACCATTCCAATGATTATGAGACCAATGTCTGCAAACCACGTGACACGGTCATGACAAAGCCAAGGACCGGCAAAAATTGGCCGAAGCGCGCATGTTTGCACGCTTCGGCCCGGTTTTAAGCAGCTTGTGGTTCGCTGCGGCCAAAAAAGATCAGGTAGAACACTGGTGCGGCTACCAACGTCAGAATCGTCGCAAACGCCAATCCACCCATGATGGTCACCGCCATAGAGACAAAGAACGCATCCGAAAGCAGTGGCGCCATGCCAAGAATGGTTGTGACCGCCGCAAGCATAACGGGGCGCAAACGCGATACTGACGCTTGCACAATCGCCTCCCGCAACGGGAGCCCCTCGGCCCGCACCAAATCGATCTCTTCGACCAATACGATCCCGTTCTTGATCAACATGCCCGACAGGCTGAGCAACCCAAGCAGCGCGGTAAAGGTGAACGGCAGTCCCGTCCCCAGCAACCCAATCACAACGCCATTCACCGACATCGGCACCAACAGCCAGATAATCACAGGCTGACGGACCGCATTGAACAGCAGAACCGAAATCAACACCATGATCAGCAAGCTCAGCGGCAATTGCTTGCCCAGACTTTCCTGAGCATCACGGGAGCTTTCGAACTCCCCTCCCCACGCCATGCTGTATCCGGGGGGCAAAGGCATCTCTTCGATCACGCTACGGATTTCGCCATGCACTTGGGCCGCCGTCAGATCCGGTGGGATATCGGCGCCGACAGTGATTGTCGGAACCCGATCCCGCCGATGAACCAAAGTGTTTTGAACCCTGTACTCAAATCCATCGACCATCTGTTCTATAGGCATGAATTTTTGCGCCTGCGCCGAAAAAACCACCTGATCGACAATGCTATAGGGCCCATCTGCGGGACGCCGCACATAGATCGGGATCAACCGTTCTCGTTCACGAAAGACCCCCCCCCGCTGGCCATCGGTGGAAAACAGCAACATATCCGCAATGTCATCGCGTGTTACGCCCGCAGTTTGCGCCCGGTTGGTGGCATAGATTGGCAAGACTGCCAATTCTTGTTCCCGCCAATTCGTGCGCACCCCGATCAAATTGTCCGAGGCGGCCTCCATCCGTCGTTTTGCCTCAGCTGCCAGTTCTCTGAGCACCTTAGGATCATTGCCCGAGAAACGCGCCTGAATCGGGTCACCGCCACCGGGACCAAAGACCAGCCGCTTGGTCCGAAACTCACCTTCGGGAAAGCGGGCCTGCCCAAACGCCTCAAGATCAGCCTGCAACGCTGGGATATCCTCCAGCGACGCCGTGCGGATGATCATGTGCCCATAAGACGGGTTCGCCTTTTCTGCCGAATAGGTCAGCATGAACCGGGTTGCCCCCTGCCCGACAAACGTGGTCGCAGACACAACATCATCTCGTTCAGCCAGCCACGCCTCAACCGTTTTCAGGTGATCTGATGTCAGACTAATCGGCGTCCCCTGCGGCAACTTGTAATGCACAAAGAACAGCGGCGTGTTCGAGTTGGGAAAGAACTGTTGTTTGACCGACGCAAAGCCCACGAAACAAACAACAGTCACCCCGACCAGCCCCACAACAACCAGCCAACGCAGCTTGAGCGCCGCGCTCAGTGTCGCGCCATAGGCCCGGAACATAAGCCCGCCATAGGCGTCACCGTCACCTTCTTTGCCTTGCTTAAAGAAATAATGCCCAAGCAACGGTGTGACGGTCAGCGCCAAGATCCAGCTCAGCAACAGCGAGATGCCGATAACAGCAAAGAGTGAGAACAGGAATTCGCCTGTCGCATCCGGGCTTAACCCAATACCCGCGAAGGCCATGATGCCGATAATCGTCGCCCCCAAAAGTGGGATCTGCGTTTTGCTGGCCGCATCCTGCGCCGCATCGTGCGAGGTCTTCCCACGCTGCATCGAGATCTGCATGCCCTCAGCCACCACAATGGCATTGTCGACCAGCATCCCCATCGCAATGATCAGCGCGCCGAGTGAAATCCGTTCCATCTCAATCGAAAAAATCGCCATGAATAGCAACGTGCCGACCACTGTCAGCAGCAAGGTTGAGCCCACAACAACGGCAGCCCGCCACCCCATGAAAAGCGCAAGAACCGCAACCACAATGGCAACGGACATGGCAAGGTTCACGAGAAACGCATTCGAGGCTTCTTCGACCACCACATGCTGTTGATAGATCGGCAGAATTTCGACGCCAAACGGGATGTCTTGATCAAGCTCAGCCATCTTCGCATCAACGCGCTTACCGACTTCAACAATGTTTTCAGTCGCCAAACCCGCAACACCAAGCGTGAACGCCTCAACCCCATTGAAACGCACCATGAGTTCCGGGTCGACAACACGGCCACGATGCACCCCCGCCATATCAGACAGGTTGATCACACGTCCCTGTGTTCCAACTGACAAGCCAGCAATTTCAGAGACGCTGTCTGATCCTTCGGCAGTCAAAATCGCTGTCGCCCGATCATTCGCCCGTACGAGCCCAGAGTCCTTTACCGAATCCGCAGTTGCAATTGCTTCTGCTATCGCTTGCATGCTGACGTTCTGGTTCACCGACAAAGCAAGATCTGGTTCTACAAAAATCGCTTCTTCGGGTAGCCCGGCGATATCAACATCAGCAACACCATTCACAGTCAGCAATTCACGCCTGAGAAAAGTTGCCAGTTCGTGTTTTTCCGCGTCCGAAAACCCCTCGGAAGTGACAGCATAGAACAGGCCAAACACGTCCCCAAAACTGTCGTTCACATAGGGCTGGCTTACCCCCGTCGGTAAACCACGAGCTGCGTCACCCACTTTTGCACGCAATTCCGTCCAAATGGCAGGGAGTTCAGTGCCGTCATAGGTCGACTGGATCTCGACCTCGATAATGGACCGCCCCGGTTGGTTGATCGACGTAATCTTGTCGACCTCGCCCATTTTCTGGATCGCGGATTCCAAAGGTTCCGAAACTTCCAAAGCAACCTGTTCCGCATCCGCACCGGGGTACTGGGTCACAATCACAGCTTGTTTAATGGTAAAGGCGGGGTCTTCGAGCCGTCCCAGTGACGTAAATCCCCAGATACCCCCAAACAGGGAAATCAGAATTATAAGCCACGTGTACAGCGGCTTTTCGATTGATGCGCGTGCGATATTCATCCGCCCGCCCCTTAGTTCGCAAAGCCGGCAAAGCGGCGAACGGGTTGACCATCGTCCAGCGCATTGCCACCCGTTACAACAATTTCATCACCATCCTGCAGGCCAGAGGTCACCCGAACACCCCCTGCTTGAGTGGGTTCAATCTCAACCACGGTAAAGGCCACAGTGCCTTCGTTCTCGCCCTTTGGGGAAAAGACCATGACACCAATCTCACCCGAGGGGGGGGTCACAATGGCTGTTGGCGGGACGATAATCCCCGTCCGCCCATCCTGCACCTGAACATTGACCGTTACAGAAGACCCCGGAAATACCTGCAGATCATCGGGTTTCGGGAACCCAAAGTTGATGCGGAATGTTTGCCCAACGCTTGAAGTTTCGGCATCAAACTCACGAATTTGGAGGGGAAAGAGTTCATCCGATGCTGGAAACTTTGCGGTGATTTCGACGTCATCCTGCTGTCCAGCGCGTTGAAACAGGATTTCCGGAACGTCCACTTCGATCCGCAGCTCTGACATATCATGGATACGCACAACGGGTGTTCCGGCCGAAACAGTCGTAAAGGCCGCGACGGTTCGGTGTGCAACCAAAGCATCAAACGGGGCCGTCAATGTTGCATGTTCCAGAGCGTATTCAGCATCCCGCAGTGCGATTGCACTCAGCGCGGCAGCCGTTTCTGAATCATCCAACGATACCTGGCTGACGGTAGTTCCTTTGAGGCGGTTCAAACGCGCAACCGTGCGATCCGCTTGCTCTTTCTGAAGGCGTGCCCGGTTCAATTGTAACTCAAACGGTTCTTGATCCAATCGGGCGATCAGCGACCCCTTCGGTATGACGACACCCTCGTTCACTGGCAGTTCCAAAATCTGTCCAGAGACCTGAAATGCAAGATCAACAGATTGGCGCGCTGCAACCTGCCCAAAGAATTGTCGCGAAAAACCCGGTGCTGTTTCGCTAACTTCGATCAGTTTCACGGGTTTGGGAGCTTTATCTTGCGCCAATGCGCCCCCTGAAAGGGCGATCAAGGCTGCGCTGACTACAGACACTAGTTTCATTTCTTCAGTCCCTCAGGAATTCCTGTTTTCAGGATGTTTTTTCGGATTTTGCGCGCCAATCGCGCGAATTCTTCGGTTTCTTCGCTGTTCAATCCCGATGCTTGGTGAAACATCTCACCCGCGCGGGTCACGACCGTTTGTCGAATATCTTGGCCTAATGTTGTCAAAACCAGCAACCAAGCCCGGCGATCACTTGGGTCTCGCTGGCGTTTCAAATAGCCTTTGGCCTCAAGGTTATCGGTCGTCGCCGTCAAGGTTGACGGAGCTGCCAAAAGATCCCGTGCCAACACGCCCATGCGTTTGGGTCTGTCCAACTTTACCATCAAATGCAGTTCATTGCGCGACAACTCTGGATCAGTGGCCAGATCATCGATGGTTTCTTCCAGCTTCCAATAAAGCGCATGAACGCCCATCATCGCTTGAATTTCAGGACTGAGTCCCTCCATCACAAAGGTTTCGTCGTTCGGCATGGAGGTTTCCTAGGCAATGTAGCGCGCGATATACTTCGGAATCCGAACCATTCAAGATGCAAAACAGTTTTTTTCTTAATCTCACGGGCTTCCCTGAGGGCACCCACCCTTGATCCTGAACCAACACAGCGGCATTTTATGCCAACCGGTAACCTTGAGGAGCCCGCAATGTACAAAACAGCCATCACCGGAACCGGGGTGTTCACGCCTAGTCAGGTCATCACCAACGCCGAACTCGTCGAAGCCTTCAACGCCTATGCAGATAAAACCAACACTGAAAACGCCGAGGCGATCACCGCAGGCGAAGTTGAGCCCCTGCAGCATTCATCGGTGGATTTCATTTTCAAGGCGTCAGGCATTGAACAGCGTTTTGTAATGGACAAATCAGGTATTCTGGATCCGGACGTTATGCATCCGCAGTTGCGTCAACGCAGCGATGACGAACCCGGCATCATGACCGAAATGGCTGTGGACGCGGCAAACAAAGCTTTGGCACAAGCCGGTAAGACGGCGGCCGATGTGGATGCAGTGATTTGTGCAGCCTCAAATCTGGAGCGCGCGTATCCAGCGGTCGCCATCGAAGTTCAAAAGGCGCTTGGGATTCAAGGGTTTGCCTTCGACATGAATGTTGCCTGTTCTTCTGCGACCTTCGGAATTCAAGCCGCTGCAGACATGGTTCGGTCGGGATCGATCCGCTCTGCCCTCGTGGTGAACCCAGAAATCTGTTCCGGCCATCTGGAATGGCGAGACCGTGATTGCCATTTCATTTTCGGAGACGTTGCCACCGCCACGTTGATAGAACGAGAAGAAAACGCCACGGGCCCCCACTTCGAGATCCTATCAACACGTTGTGCAACCGACTTTTCCAACAACATTCGCAATAACAATGGATTCCTGCGCCGCTCTCGCCCCGATGGCGTAGAGGACCGTCGCGACATGCAGTTCATGCAGAATGGGCGCAAAGTTTTCAAAGAAGTTCTGCCAATGGTCAGCCAACACATCTCTGAGCATATGACAGACATCGGCGTCGCCAACACCGATCTGAAACGTCTTTGGCTGCATCAAGCCAACAAAACAATGAATGATTTCATCGGGAAAAAGGTTTTGGGGCGCACTCCGGACGATGGGGAACAACCAAACATCTTGCAAGATTACGCCAACACGTCTTCTGCGGGATCCATTATTGCTTTTTCGCAAAACTCGGACGACCTGCACGAAGGCGACCTTGGGCTGATCTGTTCGTTTGGAGCGGGGTATTCAGTCGGGTCCGTAATTGTGCAGCGTCACAGCTGACCTGATCGGGCAGACAATTCACTCTGCAAAATTGCCCGTTCTTAAAAAGAAATGGCCCCCTGCGCATCTACGCAGGGGGCCTATTAGATACCAGCGAAACCCAAACGAAAAGTCCGGTGTTTTCCAATCAGGCGCTTTCTTCTTCCAAGTGAAGCTTCATATCAATCAGGACCTGCTGCAACAAAACGGTCTCACGCAATAAACGTTTCGCTTCGTTTACAGTGATGATCCCGTCTTCGATCGCTGCCTGGTATTCGCTCATCAACATCGCAAATCGCTGGCTCAGGGCAATGACATCGGCGTTCACACCACCTGTGCGTTGCTCATTTGGCTTACGATCATCATAAGACAGTGTGATGCTCTTTAATTCGGCCAAAGCCGATGTCACGTGTGGGTAGCTTGAAGCCTGTTCCAGCTTTGCAACCGCATCCACCGGCATAAACCGGTCCGCATGTTCTGCGTTCTCAGAATAGTAACGCCCCAACGTCGCTTTGGATTTGCTGGTCAATTCACAAGCGGCTTCGATTCCCACATCTTTGACCAGGGCTTCTGTATGTTTTTTTAAATATGCCCCAATGTCGGCCATTATCACCCTTTCCAGCACCAAGGACCCTATTCGCTCTAAGCGGGGAAAGGCCCAAAAAATTTCCCATTCCTGACACTTAATCGAAATGCGATACATTGGCTATCCCTCAGGTTTTTTGGGATTTTCGTGAGTGAGCAGTCATATTCTGGGCTGCGTAAGAGTTGATCCGGCAAGCAGTTAAACTGGTTTGGCAGATCATGGGCCAATATAGGTTCCCTGGTGTCGTCTTTGAGACTTTGCAACCATCCATCCCCATTGGCCTCGGCCAAGGATAACAGCAAGATCAAAGGCGACACACTTAGCAAGGTTTCGACCTCTTGCCCCTCTTCCCGGCTGCCACTAAACCGGGCGCATGGCTAAACTTTACTTCAATTACTCGACCATGAATGCCGGGAAATCCACGGTACTTTTGCAGGCGTCGCACAACTACCAAGAACGCGGTATGGACACCTATCTGCTGACAGCTGCTCTTGATGGGCGCGCAGGCACAGGCCGGATCGCGTCACGCATCGGTATCGGCGCCGAAGCAGATGTATTTACTGCAAACGACAATATTTTCGACATGATCCAGAACCGCCTGAGCCAAAGCTCGGTCGCTTGTGTCTTCGTCGACGAAGCCCAGTTCTTAACGCCTGATCAGGTTTGGCAACTGGCCCGCGCTGTGGATGATCTCAAGATTCCAGCGTTGTGCTATGGCTTACGAGTCGATTTCCAAGGCAATCTTTTCCCTGGGTCCGCGACCCTGTTAGCCTTGGCTGACGAAATGCGCGAAGTGCGTACCATCTGTAAATGTGGCCGCAAAGCAACCATGGTGATCCGCCAAGACGACAGCGGAAACCCGATCACGCAGGGCAAACAGGTTCAGATCGGCGGCAACGAAACCTATGTTTCGTTATGCCGAAAGCATTGGCGTGAAGCCGTTGGCGACACGCCGCAAGAGACTGCTAAATAAGGGAAAGCGCCTGATCCAAATCGCTTTGATGAGATCACGCGCCTTCAGATCCGCCTCGTCAAACGGGATTGGGCAAAGCCAAGCCTTTGGAAAATGCGCTTACATTATCCAAAGCCATGTGTCCCATATTTGTCCGGACTTCTGCCGTCGCGGTGCCCAGATGGGGAAGCAATGTCACATTATCCAGTGACCTCAGCGATTCGGGAACTGCAGGTTCGAACTCGTAAACGTCCAATCCAGCCCCAGCAATCCCACCCGTTTCCAGGGCCTGTACCAAGGCAGTTTCCTCCACAATCTCACCGCGGGCGATATTTATAAGGTGGGCACTGGGCTTCATCACCTGCAAGATATCAGCGTTGATCAGATGATAGGTTTCCGGGGCACCCGGCACCGCCACCACCAAAATATCGACCATCCCAGCCATAGCTGTCAGATCTGGGGCACGGGTCGCATCAAAATCCAGATCCTTTTCAGACCGCGCGACATAGCAAACGTCCATGCCAAAACCGAAATGGCACCGCCGGGCAATGGCCTGCCCAATGCGCCCCATGCCAACAATTCCAACAGATTTTCCGGTCACGTGCTGCCCAAGCATCTGTGTTGGGTGCCAGCCAGACCACTCCCCGGAGCGAACCAATCGCTCGCCTTGTCCGGCGCGTCGTGCGCTCATCAGGATGAGCGTCATTGCGATATCTGCTGTTGCATCCGTCACTGCGCCGGGCGTGTTCGTCACCTGAATTCCCGCATCGCGTGCCGCTGAAACGTCGATATGATTGTATCCGACGCCAAAATTAGCCAGCAACTTGCACTGCGGCGCCGCGACTGCCGCAAAAACATCGGCGTTGAACCGGTCCCCAAGTGTTGGCACCACGATATCAAAGGTTTGCAACGCATGCGTCATCTCTGAAACCGTCAGAGGAGTGTTGCTCTCGCGGATTTCAACGTCGAAATCCCGACGCGCGCGCACTTCAATTTCAGCCGTCATCGGACGCGCAATCAGAACTTTCATTAGTGCATCCGCCCGCCAACAGGCACCTTGCCATCAGGCCCGATCAAGACAATCTCCCCCGCCTCATCAGGCAAGCCCAGAACCAGCACCTCGGACATGAACTTTCCGATCTGGCGCGGAGGGAAATTCACCACCGCCATCACTTGCTTACCCACAAGCGTGGATGGATCATAATGTGCCGTAATCTGAGCCGAGGTTTTACGCTCTCCGATGTCACCGCCAAAATCGATCCACATCTTGATCGCGGGTTTGCGTGCCTCTGGATAAGGTTCGGCGCGGATAACTTCCCCCACCCGGATATCGACTTTCAGGAAATCATCAAAAGAAATATCAGCCACGCGAAAGCTCCTTGGATCGCTCGGTTGCTGCGGCAACTGCCCGAGTCAGCAACGCAGGAAACCCATCGGTTTCGTTCATCAACACCTCTAAAGCGGCCTGTGTGGTTCCATTGGGCGACGTCACATTGACCCGCAATTGTCCCGGGCTGTCCTCTGCCGCTTCGGCCAAGGCCCCGGCCCCTGCAACGGTCGCTTTGGCCAGCTGCATCGCCAACTCAGGGGCCAACCCCTGTGCTTCACCCGCAGCGGCAAGTGTCTCAATAAGATGAAAAACATAAGCGGGACCAGATCCGCTGACACCCGTGACGGCATCCATCTGTGCCTCGCTGTCCAATCGTACTGTCTGTCCAACAGCGGACAACAACCCTTCGGCCAGATCCACGTCGCCTGAGGACGTATGCGCATTCCCAATCAAAGCCGTTATCCCACGCCCTACTGCCGCAGGTGTATTGGGCATCGCCCGAACAATCGGAGTACCTTGGCCCAAAATACCCTCAAACGTAGCGATCGAAGTGCCCGCAGCGACAGACACAAACAGCGTCCCTCCGCCGCCCAGCGCTTGCAGTGTAGGCAAGGCTTCACCCATCATCTGAGGTTTCACAGCAATCAAAACAATCGCGGGCTGTGCCGGTAAATCTTCGTTTAAATGCACGCCTTGCGATTTGACCCAATCAGATGGAAACGGATCAATGATCCACACTGACTCGGCTGGTAACCCGCCCTCAAGCCAGCCCGCCAACATAGCAGAACCCATCTTACCGCATCCCAGCAGCACCAGACCCTGCTCTGCGACCTTTGACATTTCCATGAAAACCCCTCTCCTCACTTAGGTTCAGGGCTAAGCTTTACGCGCGGCCGTAGGCCTCTGCAATGGCGACCTGCAAAGCGTCTTTCGGGGTGCGATTGCCCCAAACCATCAGCTGAATCGCAGGATAGTATCGCTCGGCACTCAGAACGGCCGTGTTGATCATCGTATCAATTTGCTCTGGCCCCGCGACCTGCCCGCCCGCCAGAACCAACCCATAGCGATAAACCATCAGCTTTTGTTCTTTCCAGTAGGTAAACCCACCGACCCAGCTTTGATCATTCATAGCGTTGATCAGCTCGTACAGCTTGCCAAGTTTCTCTTCGGGTGGGTCCATCTCAAAGGTGCACACCATACGCAGGGTTTCATCATACCCTGACCACGCAAGTGTCAAAGAATAGGTGCGCCATTGGCCTTCGACGGCCATCGCGATTTGATCGTCACCAATACGGTCGAAATCCCACTCATGATGGGCGGCCAAATTCTCAACGATGTCGATAGGGTGAATGTCTTCTTCCAGATACTGCTCGGAAAGGGCCATGATACCACCTCACTAATCTCTAGCGGAACGGGGCTGGCAGCGCCCCAGCGCTAGATGCCTGCTCAACAAACCGGGGCGATCCCCCGTGCCTATACTAGATATGGTGCTGTGTAGCGCCCATTCTGGCAAGCCCTATTTTTGGGGATAACAGCAATAAGTTGTGGACAAGCCTCGCCATACCCCCAAATGTTGGCCAATTCTCGCGCATTGCACCCTGTCCCTAAAGACGCGAAACCGCGCAAGTGGTAAACTTACGCGGTAGATCAGCAAAGTGCTGAATAAAAGCGGCGCGGCAGCGCCTCAATTTAACAACAGACAAATCAGCTGTTTGATTTGCCTTCCAGCGCGTCCAGCCGCGCCGCAAGCGCCATATTCTCTTCGCGGGCCTTCTGCGCCATGGCGCGCACGGCGTCGAACTCTTCGCGTGTCACAAAATCGCGATCCGCCAGCCAGCGGTCCATCAGCGACTTCATCGCGGTATCGGCCTCATCCTTTGCGCCTTGGGCTACGCCCATGGCATTGGTCATCAGCTGAGAAATATCGTCCAAGATCTTGTTGCGGCTCTGCATCTGTCATCTCCGTGTCGAAGCTGCCTTCTATATGGGCAACATCCCGCCCGGCGGCAAGGTTGACTTGCCCTCCTTTCCAAAGGCATTCAGACGCACATGCAGGCCATGATCCCTTTCCCCGACTTTTCGCCCGAGCTGTTTTCGATCTCAGTGTTCGGATTCGACCTCGCCCTGCGCTGGTATGCGCTCGCCTATATCGCTGGCATTTTGATTGCCTGGCGCCTTGGCGTGATTGCTTTACGCAACACCAAGCTCTGGGCCAATGACACGCCCCCGATGTC
Organism: Phaeobacter sp. NW0010-22; assembly: GCF_040365955.1. NCBI lineage: Bacteria > Pseudomonadati > Pseudomonadota > Alphaproteobacteria > Rhodobacterales > Roseobacteraceae > Phaeobacter > Phaeobacter sp. NW0010-22. The sequence continues at coordinate 193,274 of NZ_BAABWT010000009.1, read as the reverse complement.
TCAGCAGCACCTCGAGGATTTGCTGACCTGGATTATCTTGGGGGTCATCCTGGGTGGTCGACTTGGGTTTATCCTTTTCTACCAGCCCGTTTATTACCTGCAGAACCCGGCAGAGATCCTGATGGTGTGGCAAGGTGGCATGGCTTTCCACGGAGGCCTGTTGGGCGTTGTCATCGCTAGCTGGATATTTGCAGTACGCTATGCGATCCCAAAACTTAGCCTTGCAGATTTAGTCGCCCATGCGGTGCCACCGGGATTACTGCTGGGGCGTCTCGCGAACTTCATCAATGCCGAACTTTGGGGCCGTCCAACCGAAGCCCCTTGGGGCGTCGCATTTCCCAGTCCCTATGCGCAAGATTGCCCCGATATTGCGGGAATTTGCGCAAGGCACCCGTCTCAGCTTTATGAGGCTGTTCTTGAGGGCCTCCTGCTTGGCGCATTGCTGCTCTGGCTCGCTTATCGTCGCGGTGCGTTCAAAACTCCGGGACGGATCGTTGGGACATTTCTGACCGGTTACGGCCTTGCGCGCTTCATCGTAGAGTTTTTTCGTCAGCCCGACGCGCAATTTGTGTCGGTTGGAAACCCCTTGGGACTTGCCTGGCATATGGGTGGCTATGGGCTCACCATGGGACAGCTCCTGTCCCTGCCGATGATCACACTAGGGCTCTGGTTTATCTGGCGCAGCTCTCAAAAGGCGGCGACATGATCCTGCACGATTTGATCAAGGACAGGATCATTCAGAATGGCCCGCTAAGCTTGGCAGATTATATGTCAGACTGCCTGCTTCACCCTGAACACGGCTACTACACCACCCGTGACCCTTTGGGCGCAGACGGCGATTTCACCACCGCTCCGGAAATCAGCCAAATGTTCGGGGAATTGATTGGTCTATGCCTTGCGCAAGCATGGATAGACCAAGGATCGCCTGCTTCGTTTTCATTGGCCGAACTTGGTCCCGGGCGTGGCACTCTGATGGCAGATGCCCTGCGCGCGACGCGCTCTGTTCCCGGATTTCATCAGGCCGCTCAACTTCATTTGATCGAAGCCTCTCCGCCCCTCAAAGAAGCCCAACGCCAAGCACTAGCCCCCTTTGCTCCGCAATGGCACGACACGGTTGAAACCCTCCCCGAACTCCCGCTGTTCTTAATCGCCAACGAATTTTTCGATGCCCTGCCTATTGCCCAATTTGTACGTGATGAGGATGGCTGGCGGGAACGCCAGATTGGCTTGCAAGACGACGCGCTTGTCTTTGGGCTAGGTCCACGCACTCAGCTCACAACCCTGCAGCACCGTTTAGAAGATACCCAACAGGATGACCTCGTAGAGCTTTGCGCCGCTGGCGTACCCATTCTGTCCAATATTGCGCATCGGATCGCAGAAACGGGTGGGGCTGCCCTGATTATCGACTATGGGGATTGGAGGTCTCTCGGCGATACGTTGCAAGCCTTGTGCGGCCATACCCCGACCGATCCACTTGGTGCACCTGGTCAGGCCGATCTCACTGCCCACGTTGATTTTGAAGTCCTTGCCGCCACAGCCAAGGCAGCGGGGTGTGTGCATAGTCGCGTCACCCCACAGGGGGTGTTTCTCGAACGTCTTGGCATCACAACGCGGGCGCAGGCTTTGGCACAAGCGTTGATAGGCAAGCGATTAGATTCGCACATCAGCGCACATCGGCGCTTGACGCATCCTGAGGAAATGGGAAACCTGTTCAAAGTTCTGGGCCTCTTCCCAACACACACGCCACCGCCTCCGGGATTGGAATCATGACCTTGGAAATTCTCACCTCCGACAGCCTCGCCCCGATCCAACACGGCTTTTTCACTCGCCGCGGCGGCGCCTCTTCCGGCGTCTTCTCTGGCCTGAATTGCGGCACTGGATCAACAGACCAAAGCGAAGCCGTTGCGATCAATCGCGATCGGGTGGCCCAAGCTATGAACGTGCCGCCCGCCGCGCTGGTTGGCGTCCACCAAATCCATTCAGCAGACGTCGTCGCCGTCACAGAACCTTTGACAGACAAGCCCAAAGCAGACGCATTGGTTACTGCCACTCCGGGCTTGGCACTATCGATCCTTACCGCAGATTGTCAGCCCGTTCTGTTTTCCGATCCTGTTGCGGGCGTGATCGGTGCCGCCCATGCAGGTTGGCGCGGAGCCCTGGATGGGGTGTTAGAAGCCACCATAGATGCGATGGAGGCCCTTGGTGCCCAGCGCGCAGATATAATCGCAACCGTTGGCCCAACGATTTCCCAACGAGCCTATGAAGTCGGGCCGGAGTTTCTGGATTACTTCAAGGCGGAATCACAAGACAACACCCGCTTCTTTGCCAATGGCACGGGGGATCGAATGCTGTTTGACCTGCCAGCCTATGGGGTCCACCGGCTCCGTTCCGCTGGGGTTGGCGATGCAAGTTGGATTCGCCATTGCACCTATTCTGATCCAGATCGATTTTTTTCCTACAGACGCGCAACACACGCAAAAGAAGCGGATTACGGGCGGCTGATCTCAACCATTCGGCTCTGAAACGTGGGGCTCGGCCCCTATTTCCGCCACATTTGCGCCCAATCCGTCTCTTATTTTCCCCGGATAGAACAAATGCCTGCCCCAATGCAGCGTCATGTTGGTGTCATCAACCAATAAGGCCAATGCGCCGCTCGAGGCAGGAGAAACAACATGAAACCCAAGGCACGCTTTATCGCCTCCGTTATCGCCACTTCAAAGGCGCAGGAGATCCAAATGCCATGGGCACGTGGCGCACGCCGCGCCGCCATGATCGCCCGTCGCAATGGCACAGATACAGAACTACAGGCAAAATCAGCCTGATCAAAGAAAACCAAAGGGGAGCTTAGCTGCCAATACGCTTCTCCAAGGACCCGCTGCCGGACTGCTGCCCCTGACCGGCCGGGCACAAGAGCCCGCCTCACCAAATTGGTGAGGCGGGTGTTGGGGCAAATGTAATGAGTTGAGGTGTATTACACGCCTTTTTGGAAACAGTTTTTAAAGGTTCGCAAGATTAGCCCCCGGAGCGCACCATTTGAGGTGCAAGTTTTGACAAAGTCCAAAAATTCCCGGAAAAGATTAACCGACTCAGATGATGACCAATTAACCAGTCTATCTGACGTTGTCGGTGGGGGCCGACGCAGATGCGACCCGAATGGAAAGGGCCGAAATCGTTATGACGATCCCCCACTCGCTGACTCGTGCAGCGCGCAATGCCGTTGAGACGCGTTCTATCCTTCAAGATCCCGCTGCCCTGCGCGGCGCAAACCGGCCACAGTTGCGACGCTATGAAATCTGTTCCCTGCTTGAGAACGGAAACGTAGTTCAGACACGCCAAATTGCCCCTGCGTTGCCGCTGTTTGAGGATGCCGTTTGTGCCTTTTCGCGTGGCTCTGTCATTGAAACAGATCACGGACCAATGGCGATCGAAGATCTCCTGCCCGGCGACTATGTCATCACCCATGATGGATCAGCTCAGGAGGTTGTCTGGAAGGGGTCAACAGCAATTGTTCCCGGTCGTCCGGACCAAAAGGGGCGCACCCATCACCTGAATCGCATCATGGCCGACACGTTCGGGATGCAACGCCCATTGTCCGGTGTCGTTGTTGGGTCTTCAGCCCGTCTGCTGGCCACACCGAGTCACTTGCGTGCCATTGCAGGACCACAACCAGTTTTGACACCAATATCTGAATTCGTAGACGGCATGGGCGTTATTGAAACGTCTCCGCCAACACCGATCGAACTGTTCCACATTTGCTTGAGAAAACATGCTGTTATCAAAGTGGATGGTTTACAATTCGAGACCTACCATCCAGGGATTAACGCCGTGCGGGTCATTAGCCACGCAATGCGGTCGCTGTATCTCAATATGTTCTCACATATCGACAGACTAACTGACTTTGGTCCGCAGGCCTTTCCGCGGATCGGTGACGGTGAAATCGACGCCATCGCAGTCTGAGGTTTTTATGGGAATGTTGATCTTTTGGGGAATCAGCATCGTCGTTTTGATGTTGCTTCCACCAACAACCACGCCGCGCATTGATTCGACAGTCAGGCTAAGCGGCTCAGCCGTTCCTCGAGGATATCAAAGGGAACACCGGGTTCATCCTTCGCACCGCGAATAACAAGAGATGTCTTAACACTGGCCACGTTTGGCGTGGTCAGCAAATCGCCAGTCAAAAACGTCTGAAAGCTGCTCAAGTCTGGGGCGACACATTTCAGAATAAAGTCCACCTCACCATTCAGCATGTGGCATTCACGGACCAAAGGCCAATTGCGGCACTTTTCCTCAAATGCGCTCAGCTCTGACTCGGCCTGACTGTCGAGACCAACCATGGCAAATACTTGAACTTCAAAGCCAAGTTCGCGCGCATTCACATCCGCATGGTAGCCCTTGATCAGACCCAGATCTTCAAGCGTGCGCACTCGTCGCAAACAGGGCGGCGCCGAAATCCCGACCCGCTTTGCCAACTCCACATTCGTCATCCGGCCATCTGCCTGTAGCTCGGCCAGGATTTTTCGGTCAATCGGGTCAAGACGTGTAGCGACCATGACAGGCTCCCTCATATTGGCGTTTCTTATAACAGCGCCCTGAGCGCGCGCAATATTGTTTCGCCTTCACATATTTTCTTTGTTTAGTATTTCCACCTTGTGATGGTCAGATTTCAGGCTTTCACGATTGTGGGGTTTAAGACCTAGGACCGCACCGCTATATCCATTGCCCGAAGGCGGCTGGCCGCGAAACAAATGCAAATGGGGGCCCAAATGGCCGAGACACGTCACACCAAGGTTCTGATCATCGGCTCTGGTCCTGCGGGATACACCGCAGGGGTTTATGCAAGCCGCGCCATGCTGGAACCCATTTTGGTACAGGGCATCGAACCCGGTGGCCAGTTGACCACGACAACCGAAGTTGAAAACTATCCCGGCTTCACCGAAGTGCAGGGCCCCGATCTGATGATCAAAATGCAAGAACACGCACAAGCGATGGGTTGTGAGATCATCGGTGACATCATTACCGATCTGGATCTATCCAAGCGCCCCTTCACCGCCAAAGGCGACAGCGGCAACACATACACCGCCGACGCCGTTATCCTGGCAACCGGAGCCCGCGCCAAGTGGTTAGGCATGGAGAGCGAAGAAAAGTTCAAAGGCTTTGGTGTATCGGCCTGCGCGACCTGTGATGGGTTCTTTTACCGCAGTCAGGAAATCGTTGTCGTGGGCGGTGGCAATACCGCTGTAGAAGAGGCGCTGTTCTTGACGAATTTTGCCTCAAAAGTGACCTTAATCCACCGACGCGATGAACTGCGTGCAGAAAAAATTCTCCAAAATCGCTTGGAAAAGAATCCAAAGATCGAAACCCTTTGGTTCAACCAACTGGACGAAGTGTACGGAACCGATGCCCCATTGGGCGTTGAAGGTGTCAAAGTCAAAAACGTAAAAACCGGCGAGATCACCGACATCCCTTGCAAAGGTGTGTTTATTGCGATCGGACATGCACCCGCAAGTGAGTTGGTCAAAGACACGCTGGACACCCACATGGGCGGCTACGTTGTGACCAAGCCGGGCACCACGCAAACATCTGTTCCCGGCGTGTTTGCCGCTGGCGATCTGACGGATCACATCTACCGTCAGGCTGTGACGAGCGCTGGCATGGGCTGTATGGCAGCCTTGGACGCGGAACGCTTTTTGGCAGAACAGGACGACTAAGCGCCATGTCGCACGATTTCCCCGCGCAACGCGCTGAAACTTTGTCTGTTTACTCAGACCTGCAGGCCAAACATGGCCTGCCCGACATCGCGGACGTGGATTTCTTTTTCGTTCCCGTTTCTGAATCATCTGATTGGCGGCCCCTTGCTGAACACCTCAGCAATGACGGCTATGAATGTCAGTACGTCACGGCCCAGGAAAAAGGCGACGCGCCTTATCTTGTCGCCACGCTATCTGAGCAAATCATATCTGCATCCGCCATCTGGATCAGCGAAGAGGTCGCAACGCGAGCCGCGTTGGAACACGGCTTTCGCCCTGATGGATGGGGCTTAGAGGGCTAAGCGCGTAAGTGCTTAGTCCAACTGTAGTACCTGTCCGCGAGAAACCGCGCCCAAGGTTCTTCGGTTGCACCCCTCTTTGTGACCCGGTGCACACAGACTGTGCCTTGACCGCCTCCCCCCGACCCCGCACATTTGCTGCATCGTGAAACCCACGCAACCGGAGGAACCGTTGAGCAGCGTTTTGTGGCGAGGCAATTGGCAAACCCGTGCTAGGATCATCTCGGGGTTGGTCCTGTTCACCTATGCATTTTTCCACTTCATCAACATCGGGCTTGGGCTTCTTTCACCCGCATTGATGGACCAAATGCAGGACGGGATGACAGCCGTTGTTCGCAATCCGATCATGAGCACGGTCTTGTACGCCTCACTGAGTGTGCACGCCGGATTGGCCTTGGCAAAACTCGCCAACCGGCGCAACCTTCGCATGCCCTTCAGCGAAATCCTGCAGGTTACATTAGGGCTGATCATCCCGCTTCAGTTACTCGCCCATTTGGTTCAGACCCGATACGCCCACGAAGTTTTCGGCGTCAATGACGAGCTTAGCTACCTTATCATTCTGATGTGGCCCAATGACTCAATCTGGAAACAAAGCCTGCTCATGCTGGTGGTTTGGGTGCATGGCTGCATCGGTTTGCATTTCTGGCTCCGCTTGACCACGTGGTGGCGCACCGCTTTTCCCTATCTCATCGGGTTGGCAGTTTTAGTGCCTGCTTTTGGACTTGCCGGCGTTTTGACCGAAGGGCGGCGCATGTTCTCGATCTTTATTGACCCCGAACAACGCGCGCCCCTGATGGAGCAGTATAACTGGCCCTCTTCAGAGACGTTTCAGGCGCTCTTTGAAACCACAACCCAGTCCACGCGCCTGTTCTGGGCATTGTTGTTCTTAACCCTTTTCACATACGGGGTTCGCAAACTCCTGCGTCGTCGAAAATCAATCCGGATCCGATATGTGGATGGCCCCGAGGTTACCTCTGAAAAGGGAATGACTTTGCTGGAGATTTCGCAGGCCAACGGCATTCCCCACACGGCCCTTTGCGGCGGGCGGGGTCGATGTACAACGTGCCGCGTTCAAGTTGAGCATGGCATTGATTTGCTGCATCCCCCGTCCGATGCGGAATTGCGCAGCTTGCGTGCCGTGAATGCCGGGCCGGACACCCGGCTGGCTTGTCAGATCCGCCCAACACACCCGGCAACCGTGTTTCGTGTCTTTCGCCCCGAAGGTGGGCGCCACCGGGCCCATGCCAGCCAGGGGCAAGAACGTCAGCTGGCCATTTTGTTTCTGGACATGCGCGGTTTCACAGCGCGCACAACGGGCCAGCTGCCTTATGACGTGGTATTCCTGCTGAACCGCTTTTTCGACGCGATCGTCCCGCAAATCATCAAAGCCGGTGGCGAAGTTGACAAATATTTGGGCGACGGGCTGCTCGCGGTGTTTGAAACCCGCGACGCAGAGAGTTCAGCCAAAGCCGGGCTGCAAGCCACTGCAGCAATTAGCAACGCTCTGGTCCAGTTCAATAAAACACTTGAAAGCGAAGGCAGCCAGCCCGTGAAGATTGGCATGGGGCTCCACTTGGGCAATCTCGTACTCGGAGAGATTGGCGCTGCAGGGAACGCCCCGCGCACCCTGATTGGGGATACCGTCAATGCCGCAAGCCGATTGGAAAGCGAAACCAAGCGTCTCGGGGTTGAGCTGCTTGTCTCAGCTCAGGTGCTAGAGGCCGCGCAGCTCATTGATGACGACTTGCCGTTGCAGGAATTCACATTGAGAGGTGTCTCAGAGCCAATTTTTGCTCTGCCTTGCCCCAGCGGCACGCGCCTGATTGACGATCTCAACAAAGCAAAGATGTAACGCATCTGGAATCGCGCCAGTGGTTCCGCACCCCTCACTAAATTAGCGCGGCACGGTCACCGCCCCCCCTTACTCTTTCAGGCAGGCGCGCAAAGCCTTTACCGCACGCCCTTCAATGTCGCCGAAATCTGCCATTTGGGATTGCAAAGCTTGAATTTTGGGCAGCCGGGCGCTGTAATCCACCTCTGATGCATTCTGAACCGCTTGGCGAATGTCAGCTTCGGACTGACATTGAATAATCCCGTCTGGATCGAAAAATCGGTCCAAATTGGGGCAACCCCAATAAATCGGAACTGTATAACACAAGATCGTATCCACCAACTTTTCTGAGAAATAGTTCGGCTCTTGTACGTTCTCGATCACTACCGAGTACCGATACGGACCAAGACCGTCAGCCTTGTGATCAAATGGCAAATACCCCCGCCCCATGACATCAACATCTTGGGCCCCCTGACGCACCCAATCAACAACCGCATGACGCAATTTATGCCCCGTGCTGTCCCGCTTAGCCGAAGCAATCAATGAGCACGATTTATCTTTGGTGTAGTGAAATTCTCGCCACCCCGGAACCCAGGTTGACCCGAACGGAAAGAAAACTCCGTTTGGAATGCGAGAGAGCAACGTTTCATTAAAGGTTAGAACCTTGAAGAACCGTCGATGGGTCAAGCGCAGCATGGTGAGATGTTTCACACTGATTTCAGACGGTTCACCCAAAATCAGCGAAATTTGAGCACGGGTCCCGAATTTCAGGCGAAAATGCACGTCCGTCTTTGGAAAGACCAACAGGTGATCACTTGGCAGGAAATCGGCCACAGTCTTGCCCAACAATCGCTCGGGGCACCCCTCAGGCCATGTCAGCGCATCCAAGGAAACCGCTGCCAAATTTGCCCCCAGATGGGTCCCGTACGGCAGCACGGCAATTGCGGGTTTCTGGCTCATTCGGCACTCTCGTTTGCTAAAGCCACCTGACCACGCATCAATACAAACCCCTGACCCGCAACACGAATACCTGTCATTGCCTCTGACGGTCCGACACGTGTGACTTGCGCTTGCCCGGGACGCCCCATGCCGTGCCCTTGTTCGGCAATGAAACTGTCTTTCTCCATCAACCCATAATGCCACAGATAAGCTGCCATCGCGCCGGTGGCTGATCCTGTGAATGGGTCTTCTGGCGGGCTGGGTGGGGCCAACAACAATCTGGCCGAGGTATCCCCTTGCTCTGTCGATCCGCTCAGCGTGACTAAGAAAGGTTCCATCATATCGGTTCCAGCATAACCCTGATCCGCCAACATCATGCGCAGCGCGTTGGTATCCAGCTTCGCCGATTTAAGTGCGTCTTGATCCTTGAGGACCGTAATACAGAACGGCAGCCCTGTAGAAACAACTTGAGGCGGGGAAATAATGGCGTCTTTCGGTAGGCTGATTACCTCAGCCACCAGATCAGCAGGCACCAAAGCACCAAATTCCGGGGCGATCTGTGTCATTTCAATATTGTCGCCATCCAACCGGATGTGAACCAGCCCTGCGCCTGTTTCCAATGTCAGCGACTGACCTTCAATCAAACCGCGCGACCGCATGGCGGCGACAGTGGCAATCGTCGGATGCCCAGCAAACGGGATCTCTCGGCTGGCCAGAAAGTAGCGCACTTTGATATCTGCGATCTCTGATGGTCCGGTAAAGGTACACTCGACCAAGGAGGTTTCACGCACATAGGCCGTGCAGGTCGCGACTGACAGATGTGCCCCCCCATGCACCACCGCACAGCCGTTCCCCCCAAAGGGGCGGTCAGTAAAAGCATCGACCCAATCAAAATCAAACCAGTGCATTGTTACCTCCATGGTCCTCTCCCGCAATTGGCAGAGCTTTGTGGCGCATGTTATCCACCTGTTAAACTGCCATAATCACCCAGAAACAGCCAGCCCACGCCCCAGCAAAAAAGCCCCGGTTTTCCAACCGAGGCCCACATACCATTTTCCAAAACCGTCAGTCTGAGGTCAGTGCACAGCGACTGGCGAATAGTCGTGTTCGCGTGCAAGTACGAACGCCATATTGCGATCCGCAACCAGAGCCAATTGCTGACCCTTTTCGTCGTGCACGGCATAGAGTTGTTCCAACTCGCCTGCTTCTTCGCGCACTTGGTCGGGCAGGTCAGCAACATCAACGGTCTTTACATAGACCAGCCGACCGATTTCTTCATCAAAGTTCTGAGGAGTCTGCATCGATTTACCCTTTCTTTATATTGATGGTTTGCACCACAGTTTCCGGACGCGATTGCGTCAGGTCGACGTGTAACAGGCCATTTTCCATGACCGCGTCACCCACTTCGACCCCATCAGCCAAAACAAACATGCGCTGGAATTGGCGGGCAGCAATGCCGCGGTGCAAAAACACGCGCCCCTCGCTGTCATCGCGTTGACGCCCCCGTATCACGAGTTGGCGATCTTCGACTGTGATCGCCAGATCTTGTTCAGCAAATCCTGCAACTGCCAATGTGATGCGGTACGAATAATCGGATGTTTGTTCGATGTTATAGGGCGGATACCCTTCGTTGCCTGATTTCGCTGACCGCTCCAACAAGCGCTCCAGTTGCTCAAATCCAAGCATATGTGGGTATGAACCCAAAGTGAGTTTCGACACGTCTATCGTCCTTTTATGTCAAAGCGACGGGGCGCACGATCCCTAACGAGGCAATCGCACATCTCTGAATATGGGAAGAAAAACTACAATTCACAAGGTCTAGGCGAAAACAAGGTGAAGGCGTATCCTATGCTCAACAAGACCAACAAAATTCGAGTCGCCCCCATGAATGCCCCCACTGATCTTTCGATGAAAACCAACGACGTTCTCCGGGTCGAGCTAGAGGTGTTTCGCCGCCAGCACCGCGATCTGGATGAGGCGATTCAAGCCCTTTCCGAACGAGGGACCAGTGATCAACTGACCCTCAAGCGTCTCAAGATGCAAAAACTGCGCTTGAAAGATCTGATCACTCGGATCGAAGACCGCTTGACCCCTGACATCATAGCTTGAGGCATTTGGCCCCGGCTCATTGCCACGCAGGATGAATTGGCTATAGTGCGCGCTCTTTCGACAAAAGGGCGCTTGAATATGGCCGAGACACGAGTTGGAATTATCATGGGAAGCCAGTCAGATTGGCCCACCATGAAGGGTGCTGCCGAAATTCTGGATGAACTAGGTATTGCATATGAAACCCGCATCGTTTCCGCCCACCGGACACCCGATCGGTTGTGGGAGTACGGCAAAACTGCCGCAGATCGTGGTTTGCACGTCATTATCGCCGGTGCGGGTGGCGCGGCCCACTTGCCAGGTATGATGGCCTCTAAAACCCGTGTGCCCGTTGTTGGTGTGCCGGTTCAGACCCGTGCACTGTCTGGTGTTGATTCCCTTTACTCCATCGTGCAGATGCCCAAGGGCTTTCCGGTTGCAACAATGGCCATCGGGGCGGCAGGCGCCGCAAATGCGGGCCTGATGGCGGCTGGCATCCTTGCTCTGCAAGATTCAGATTTGGCGCAGCGGCTTGATGATTGGCGCGAGGCCCTGTCCGCATCAATCCCAGAGGAGCCTCAGGATGACTGATGTCTTAAAACCCGGGGCCACCATCGGCATTCTTGGCGGTGGTCAGCTTGGCCGGATGTTGTCTGTTGCGGCCTCTCGGCTTGGCTTTGTGACACATATCTTTGAGCCCGGCGCCAACCCACCAGCCGGGCACGTCGCAGATCAGGTCACGATGGCCAGCTATGATGATGCCGCTGCGCTTCAGACGTTTGCGCAATCCGTCGACGTTGTGACCTATGAATTTGAAAATATCCCAACTGCCGCACTGGATGTCATAGAGGCTCATTGCCCTATCCGCCCAGGCCGCGAGGCTTTGCGCGTCAGTCAGGATCGCCTGACCGAAAAAGGCTTTCTACAAGACCTTGGTCTTCAAACTGCGCCCTATGCCGATATCGTAACCCAAAGCGACCTCGAGGCCGCGTTAGAAACAATCGGTGCTCCGTCCATCCTGAAAACCCGGCGGTTTGGCTATGATGGCAAAGGTCAGGCCCGCCTAAAATCGACCGAAGACGCAGGTTCAGCCCTTGCCGACATGGCCGGTGCACCTTCGATCCTCGAAGGGTTCATCGAATTTTCTCACGAGGTATCCGTCATTGCCGCGCGTGGCATTACGGGTGAGGTCTCATGCTACGATCCGGGTGAAAATATACACCGTGACGGCATTTTGCATACCACCACCCTGCCCGCACGATTGACAGGGTCCCAACGTATGGATGCCATCCTGTTGGCGGGTAAGATCCTCAATGCGTTGGATTATGTAGGGGTAATGGGCGTCGAGTTGTTTGTGACGCCAAAGGGGTTGATCGTTAACGAAATCGCCCCGCGCGTCCACAATTCGGGTCATTGGACACAAAACGGCTGCGCCGTCGATCAGTTCGAACAGCATATCCGCGCCATCGCTGGCTGGCCTCTGGGTGACGGTCAGCGCCATAGCGACATTGTGATGGAAAACCTGATCGGTCACGACATGGATCGGCTGGATGATCTGATCAAACAAAGCGATACGGCGATCCACCTGTATGGCAAGGCGGAAACCAAGCCCGGTCGCAAAATGGGCCATTTCAACACCATACAACGCACCAGCTGATACAGGCGCAGCAAGGCCCCATCCGGGGCTTTGCGCGGTGCTGCGATGGCCCCTCTTGGGGCTTGAGCAGCACCGCTCGTGCCTCTCTGCGCTAGCCAATCAGCCGCGCAGCCAAATCTCCATTTAGATAACTGATGCGCCCACCGGAAAAAGCACCCGCAACCCGGTGTGTGCCTTGTTCGAGCACGACCAAATCCGCACGTGCGCCAACTTTAAGTGTCCCTCGATCCATTAATCCCAACACAGCCGCCGGGCCGCTCGACACCAATGCCCAAGCGTCAGCAAAATCAAGAACGCCAGTTTTTGCCAACATCAACGCCGCCCTGCGCGGGCTCGGGTAATGATAATCTGAGGCCAAAGCATCACACAGCCCCATCGCAATCAGTTCTGCCGCGCTGACATTGCCGTTGTGCGATCCCCCGCGCACCACATTCGGCGCCCCCAACACAATGGGGTCGCCTCCGGATCGGGCGGCTTCGGCGGCTTCGATGGTTTCAGGGAATTCTGACAACCAAACACCTCTCGCCCGCCAAATTGCGCGGCCTTCGGCGCTCTGGTCATCGTGGCTGCCCATCAGCACGCCCTGTTCAGCCAAAGCCGCACACAATTGATCCAACGCCTGCGGAACCTCAGGGCTGCGCCGGTGCATCTCCTGCATCATCTCAAGATGTTTCTCAGGGTTACGCCCCGCTTTTAGCGCTTGCCCGGTCAGCCGGGGCGGTTTTTTCCCTGCGGCCAGTTTGGCGTGTGGCAAGTGGTCGTTAAAAACCAAGTACTGGACACCCCAATCCCTGATCCGTTCGACCAATCCGGCATAGTCATCCAACATATGCGTCTCAAACCGGAGTTGCGGGATCAGATCTGTAACGACATCACCCTGCACAGTTTGAATGGCTTTGAACACTTGTGCCGCATACTCCGGCGCGCGCAGCCCGCCCTCCCAGCTATGGAATTGGGCCATAACTGCTGTTGTGATACCGTTCGCTGCCAGCTCTGCTTCGGCTGCAAGAACACCCTCATTCATCTGCTTCATCGCACCTCGACGCGGTGCAAGGTGGCGCTCAAATCCATCGCCATGCAAATCCACGATCCCGGGCAAAACGATAAAACCGCTTAGATCCACAACTTTCGCCGCCCGCGCGTCAACAACGCATCCACCCGCAATCGAAAGATCAGTTGACCGCAGGCCATCCGTCTCAGTCAGAACCTGCGCCCCAACCAAGGTTAGATCCAAAGCCGTCATTCTGTGATCTCCTTGTGCACCTGATCGCATTCCTCCCCCAGGCACATGTCATCAATTGTTCCCAGCACAGAATCCACCCACGAAATGTCAGCGTTAAAACGGCCGAACTCGATGAAGTGCACGACCTGTGCGATCACCCTCGGGTTATTCATCATAAAGGTATGCGTCACCGGTAAAACGATATGATCCGCCATGCCTTCAACCTTGGTCGATTGCACCGAAACTTTGCCGTCATCCGGTCCCGGAAGGATTGTAGAAAAGAGTGGATTTAGCGAGTTATCCCCCGCAATCACACCCAGTTCAAAATTTACAGGTGGCAATCGACGTGGCAGGCTGTTGGGTCCCGTGCCAAGAGACAATCCAGCCGGGCCATTCAGCAAACCAAAGGCCTCGAGATCTCCAAAACGGTCTACGATTTCGCTGCCCTGATTGGGCGGTCCCAGCATCACAACACGCCCCACCTGATCCGGTACGCCACCACGTAGCCAATACCGGATCAAAATCCCTCCCATCGAATGGGCAACGAAATGGACCGTCTGATCACCGCACGCTTGCACAGCGGCAGGCAAAGTCTGGGCCACAAGTTCGGGAATGGGCATATCCGTCGATGGGTACCCCGGCCGAACCACATCATAGTCCCGCAGCTCAAGCAATTCTTCCATGACAGCAAAAGAGGTCTCGCTGCGCGCCAATCCATGGAGCAACACCACACAATCCGCTAACGCAGAGGTAGGAAAAAGCAGCAACAGAAAGGCAATACAACGCATGGGGCACGAGATACTTGGAATTCTGACGCGAGAAAAGGTTCAGATCGCGCGTGGTTTGAAAACAGCCAGCGCAATTCCGCCAACGACCAGGATCGCCCCAACAAGCAAGCGAGTACCTGCAGCTTCGCCAAGCATCAAAACGCCTGCAAACAAAGCAATTATCGGTACGCTCAATTGAACCGTCGCAGCGACTGACGAAGCCAACTGTGGCACCACCCGATACCAAAGGGCATATCCCATTCCCGATGTCACTGCCCCCGACAGGATCGCCAGACCAACCCCTTCTGGGGTGGTCACGAAATCAGGACCGATGATCCAGATGGCCCCGGCAGTGATCGGCAGGGCGAGCACAAAGTTTGCCCCGGTTCCCGCCAACGCATCCGGTTCAGAACGTCCGGCCAGCGTGTAAAAGCCCCATCCAAGCCCTGCGAGTCCCATCAGGAGCGCCCCGGTCAAATCGACCTGCACGGTGCCTGTCGGCCACAAAACGACAGCCAGCCCACCAAATGCAACCAAAGCCCCAAGCCATTGGCGTGCCGGCGGCAGTGCTGACAGCGCACTCACCCCAAACATCGTCATTTGCACGACGCCAAACAAGATCAAGGCACCCAAGCCCGCATCCAAGGTCAGGTAGGCCATTGAAAATCCAACCATATAGAGGCTGAGCGTCCCTGCCCCAATCCATCGGCGCGGCACAAAAAGAGGGAGCGACTTTCGCTGGATCAGCACCAGAACCGCCAGCGTGACAGCCCCGGATAGCACCCGAATAACAGCAAAACTGCCCGGATCGCTAAACCCGGCTCCGACGGCAAGCCGGTTCAAAATTGAATTCGCAGCAAAGGCTGACATCGTAAGGGCGGTCAGAAGAAACAAGCGCATTCATTTGCCTTAGCCTGTTCCGGCCAGCACGAACACTCAAAACAACGTCAGCTTAATCTGAAAACGCCTTTGGGTAGATGAGCGTTTCACTGGGGATGTCATCGCCGCGTCGGAGGATGAGCGTGTGCTCCAACGGATAGGGGGAGATTAAATGCTGCGCCCGGGTCTTGTCGAATCCCCATCGACCGTAGAATGCAGGGTTTCCCAAAACCACCACGGTCTCTGGCAATCGTGCTTTGTACATTTCAGAGGGGATTTCGTACAAAACCTGCAGGTGCTGCAGCATCCTTGTTCCGATGCGCCACGGCCTACGGTAGGTTTCGTCCTGTGACCCTCTAACTGTCATGTTAGGGTTGTTCTCGGCAAGCTTGCCATCCTGCCACTCGGGCCTTACCGCCATTGGCGCCAAACACGCCCAACCGTAAGGCGCCTGCATCCGACTAAGGGCAAAGTAGCCACCGATCTTTCCCGCCCATGGGGTTTGAAACTCATGAAGCATATCGTCGTCCGCGCGCAGCCTGCGCACAAGACGTGCCTCGGAGTCCGTTGGGAAGGCTGCGCACAATAATGCGCCCACCTCATCAAACTGATCTTCGGTCACGACGCGCATTGTGTCTGGTCCAACACCCATGTTGCCCTCCCCCAACTCTGTTTTTCAATATGAGCGTCTTCAAGATCGGGACAACAGAAAAGGGGCCGCCCAAAAGGCAGCCCCTAAAATCATCCGGTTGGATGGTGATGCTTGGCCCGCCTAGCAGGCCTTCCAAAAGGAAGACTGCCTGTGGGCCTCACAAGTCCAAAGGACCTGTGATTACATCATGCCGCCCATGCCGCCCATGCCGCCCATGTCGGGCATGCCGCCAGCAGCCGCGCCGTCTTTGGCAGGCTTGTCAGCAACCATGGCTTCGGTGGTGATCAGCAGACCAGCAACCGATGCCGCGTCTTCCAGAGCGGTACGAACCACTTTGGCCGGGTCAATCACACCGAAGGAGAACATGTCGCCATATTCTTCGGTCTGTGCGTTGAAGCCAAATGCCGCGTCGTTGCTTTCGCGAACTTTGCCAGCAACAACCGCACCGTCAACACCAGCGTTTTCAGCGATCTGACGCAGAGGCGCTTCGATTGCTTTACGTACGATGACGATACCAGCGTTCTGGTCAGAGTTTGCACCTTCCAGAGTTTCCAGAGCTTTACCGGCCTGAACCAGAGCAACACCACCACCAACGATAACACCTTCTTGAACCGCAGCGCGGGTCGCGTTCAGTGCATCGTCAACGCGGTCTTTGCGCTCTTTAACTTCTACTTCGGTCATGCCGCCAACGCGGATAACAGCAACACCGCCAGCCAATTTGGCAACGCGCTCTTGCAGCTTTTCACGGTCGTAGTCGGAAGAAGTTTCTTCGATCTGAGCGCGGATCTGGCCAACACGGGCTTCGATCTCGGCTTTTTCGCCAGCACCGTCAACGATGGTTGTTTCGTCTTTGGTGATTTCGATTTTCTTGGCTGTGCCCAGCATGTCCATGGTGACGGACTCGAGCTTCATGCCCAGATCTTCGGAGATCACTTGACCACCGGTCAGGATCGCGATGTCCTGCAACATGGCTTTGCGGCGATCGCCGAAACCAGGTGCTTTGACAGCTGCGATTTTCAGGCCGCCGCGCAGTTTGTTCACAACCAGAGTTGCCAGCGCTTCGCCTTCAACATCTTCAGCAATGATCAGCAGAGGCTTCTGCGACTGGATCACCTGCTCGAGCAGTGGAACCATCGACTGCAGCGACGAGAGTTTTTTCTCGTGCAGCAAGATCATGCAGTCGTCCAGATCCGCGATCATTTTGTCTGCGTTGGTTACGAAGTAAGGGGACAGGTAACCGCGGTCGAACTGCATGCCTTCAACAACATCGGTCTCTGTTTCCAGGCCTTTGTTCTCTTCGACAGTGATAACGCCTTCGTTACCAACTTTCTGCATCGCGTCTGCGATCTGCTGACCGATTGCTGCTTCGCCGTTGGCGGAGATGGTGCCAACCTGAGCAACTTCGGCAGAGTCTTTGACTTCGCGTGCAGCGTCTTTGATGTTCGCAACAACAGTGGCAGTTGCCAGGTCGATGCCGCGCTTCAGGTCCATTGGGTTCAGACCAGCAGCAACCTGCTTCAGACCTTCGCGAACAATCGCTTGTGCCAGAACGGTTGCAGTGGTGGTGCCGTCGCCTGCTTCGTCGTTGGTACGCGAAGCAACTTCTTTCACCATCTGTGCGCCCATGTTTTCGAACTTGTCTTCCAGTTCGATCTCTTTGGCAACAGATACACCATCTTTGGTGATGCGCGGTGCGCCGAACGACTTGTCCAGAACCACGTTACGGCCTTTGGGGCCCAGGGTTACTTTGACAGCGTCAGCCAGAATATTTACGCCAGCCAGCATACGATTGCGGGCATCGGTGTCGAATTTGACGTCCTTAGCAGCCATGTTCTATTTCTCCTTGAGAAGTCTTAAAAGAGGGTCAGAGAAGCCGGATGGCTTACTCGATGATCCCCATGATGTCGGATTCTTTCATCATCAGCAGCTCTTCGCCGTTGACGGAAACTTCGGTGCCGGACCATTTGCCGAACAGCACTTTGTCGCCTTCGGCAACGTCCAGAGCGATACGGCCACCCTTGTCGTCACGAGCACCTGCGCCTGCAGCGACGATAACGCCTTCAGCTGGCTTTTCTTTTGCGCTTTCGGGGATAATCAATCCGCCAGCAGTTTTCTCGTCGCTTTCTGTGCGACGAACCAGCACGCGGTCATGAAGCGGTTTCAATGCCATCTTTGCAGCTCCTTAAGGCTCAAAGGTTATTATTCCTCATCTCGCACTCCCTTGGCGAGATCATTATCACTCAACTGTCCTGAGTGCTAACGGAAGCATAGCTAGGCACTGATTTTCACCGAGTCAACAGGTAGGATCAGAAAAATGAACCTATTTTTGGTCCCAGCTGTAAGCCCAATGCTTCAAGCCTTCGGAGCCTGCTTTGCTGAGCATATAGACACCGGTATCGACCTTTTCAAACCAACCATAGTGATTAATGCGCATAAGTCCGGTCGCCTTGGGAACCCCAGCGGCTTTGGCGACCTCCGCCCCTTTGGATGGGCCATTTTCAGCCAAATAGGCGGCGCAACGAAGGGCATCTTGCCTATAGGCGGTAACGATCCCATGCCGGGTCGCCCCGCCCGCGTTCGGATCCCCTTGCAAACGCTCAAATTCGCGCAGCAGTCGCTTTGTTTTCTGTTTGGATCTACGGGGTGCATAAAGACCAGGATCGCACTGAACTTCAACAACCTCATCTGGCCGGACCGTGATTAGCCCCACCCCTAAACGCCGACACATCAGCAAATTCTCTTTTAGCATGCGCCGCGCGCTCCGCCCTGTGGGCTTGGGCACGCCAATGTACACGGTCTCTGTTACCTTCAGTCGTTCGATGGCTTGATGATACAGGGATAGAGAAAAGCGGAGTTTCAACTCAACAATAACCGGGGGCTCTGCGTCCCGGCACGCCACGACGTCGGCCGCCCCAACTTCGCCTTTGACGACATAGCCTTGCGTTTCAAGGTACGCCTTGATCGGGGGATAAAGATCTTGCTCACGATTCATCCGCTCACCTTATGGGCCCTCGCGTCTATTTGCCACCAACGCGCATCGTGACAAGCCATGCCCCCGCCCGTATAACGCGCGCAAAATTGTATGAACGCAGGACGCTGACATGAACACCCAAGTTTTTGGCCACAAATCCCCTGACACCGATTCCACCGGCTCCCCTATCGTCTGGGCCTGGTATCTGAACGAAGTGAAAGGTGTTCCAGCAACGCCCGTTCTGTTGGGCGAGCCTAACACCGAAGCCGCGTTCATGCTGGAACGTTGGAACTTGGAAAAACCGACCATCATTACTGATATCGCCGACGGTCAGCCCTGTATCATCGTTGACACCAATAACCCTGCTGAATTGCCCGACAACATCAACGGCGCTGATATTCAGGCCATCATTGATCACCATGCGCTGGTGGGCGGTCTGAAAACCAAGGGCCCGATCCACATCACTATCCGTCAATTGGCCTGCACCGCCACCATCATGATTGACCTGATGGGTGAAGATGCTGCCAAAATGCCTGACGCGATCAAAGGTGCTGCCCTGACCTGCATCCTGTCTGACACATTGGAATTCCGCTCGCCGACCACGACTGACCATGATCGCGCCGTTGCCGAAAAACTCGCCGCGGACTTGGGAATCGACATCGCGGCCTATGCGGCTGACATGTTCGCTGCGAAATCCGACGTCTCCTCGTTTAGCGACGCTGAACTGTTGCGGATGGATTCTAAGGAATACGCAGTCGACGACACCAAGTTTCGTGTGTCCGTTCTGGAAACCACAGCGCCGGGCGTTGTGCTGGATCGCAAAGCATCCCTGATGGAAACCATGACATCAGTCGCGACCGAAGACGGTGTTGATCAGGTGTTGCTGTTTGTCGTCGACATCCTGAACGAAGAAGCGACCCTGCTGGTGCCCAACGACCTGGTTAAAGGTGTAGCTGAGAAAAGCTTTGGCGCCTCGGTCGACGGGGACGCGGTTGTCCTGCCCGGCATCATGAGCCGCAAAAAGCAGATCATCCCGAATCTCAAAGTCTGATAGAAAACACCATTTCTAACTGAACAAGGGCATCTCATTTATGAGGTGCCCTTTTTTGCGCGCTGCGCGCTTAACAGGGGTCGTGCGATCTTGGCGTTTTTCTATTTCTGATACATCTTGAAAAAATGTATATACAACAGCAATACAATGTAGTAACAAAATCTCATTCAGCTGATGCTGAACACTACACACTCTGATCTGACACTTTAGTGAACCAGATCGGCTCAAGCTATTGGTGTTTGCCGATTTTCGGGAGCATCTTAAGCTGAGGTGGTAGTTTTAAGAATTGAACAAGGGGACCTATCATGGCCAAAGACAAGAAGCTGAAAGAACTTAAAAAAGAAGTCAAATCGCGCGAAGGCAAAGTAGAACGCCAGCAGAGCAAGCTGAAGAAAGCCAAAAAAGCCCTGAAAAAGGCGAGCTGATTTTCGGCAAAAGGGGAACGCGCCCAAATCTTACTGTGATCTCAATCGAGCAAACACAACGACGGTGCCGCGCGTGATACCCCACCAGACAGTTAAGCACCGCCCCCGTCCTTGGATCGGGGCGGTTTTTTGTTTTTCTGAAAGCTGTGGAATACAATTTCTTATGAGCGCTTGCAGCATTGCCAAGCATGGTAACTGTTACAATTTTAGGCCATACACGCGAGCAACAATCACCCTTTTGCCCCAAGGTTCGCCATGACCCAGATCGTTACTGCCCTCTCCGAGATCTCTGACCGCTATCAGGCCTTGTTTGTTGATCTTTGGGGCTGTGTCCACAATGGGGTCACAGCGTATCCGTCAGCGGTTGCTGCCTTGCAAGAGTATCGCGCCAAGGGCGGCACGGTGGTGTTGGTGACCAACTCCCCCAAACCACGCGCAGGTGTTGCCACGCAACTGAGCCAATTCAATGTGCCGGATGACGCCTATGACATCATCGCCACCTCAGGCGATTCTGCGCGCTCGGCAATGTTTCGGGGTGCAGTTGGAAACAAAGTCTATTTCATGGGGGAATGGCAGCGCGATGCTGGGTTCTTTGAACCTCTCAGCCTGCTGGAGAACCCAGTCGAAATCGAACGTGTCGCCTTGCAGGACGCTGAGGGCATCGTTTGCTGCGGTCCCAACGACCCGATGGCTGATCCAGACGTGAACCGGGCAGATTTCCTGTACGCCAAAACCAAGGGCATGAAATTGCTCTGCGCGAACCCTGACATTGTTGTGGACCGTGGCGAGGTGCGGGAATGGTGCGCAGGTGCCTTGGCAGGTCTTTATACAGAGATGGGCGGAGAGAGCCTGTATTTTGGGAAACCCCATCCGCCGATCTATGATTTGGCCCGCCGTAGGCTTGCATCCTTGGGCAAGGATATCCCCGATTCCGAGATTCTTGCGATCGGAGATGGCGTGATTACGGACATTGCGGGGGCCATGGGCGAAGGAATCGATTCCCTTTTCATCACAGGGGGGCTGGCTGCATCAGAAACAAAAACTGGCCATCAACCTGACCCAGAAGCGTTAACTGACTACCTGACAAAGGAAAAATCGAACCCCACCTATTCGATTGGCCTGTTGCGGTAAGAAAAAAGTGCTTGATTTTCTGCACCTGCAAAGTAATAAAGTTGCCTCATACCGGCAGGGTGTGACTGATAATTACCCAGCCAGACAGAAAAGAGGACACTATGTTGGACAATCTGCCCCGCGGAACGATCTGCATTGAAGACATCGAAATGGGCATGACCCGGTACCTGCGCAAAGTGGTGACCGATGAAGACATCGAGATGTTTGCTCAGGTGTCCACGGACCGCAATCCGGTGCATCTGGACGATGAATATGCACGCGACACCATCTTTCAGGGCCGTATTGCCCACGGGATGCTGACTGCGGGGCTGATCTCGGCCGTGATTGGGGAACAACTACCGGGCCATGGCACCGTATACATGGGCCAGTCGCTGAAGTTCCTAGCACCGGTTCGCCCGGGCGACATGGTGTATGCCGAGGTCAAAGTCGTTGACATCGAAGTCGGCAAACGCCGTGTGAAACTGGATTGCCACTGCTCTGTTGATGGGAAAAAGGTCCTGATTGGCGAAGCGATGGTTCTTGCCCCCTCGCGTAAGTTCGACTGACCCAACGCAGTGCTTGCACGTCCCGCCTGAGAACGCTAGGCAACGCCTATGCGCATCATCCGGGACTATCAGTTTGTTGAACCTCAAGATCGCGGTGCTTGCGCCGCGATTGGCAATTTTGACGGCGTCCATCTGGGTCATCAATCGGTGATTGAACTCGCCCGGCAAGCCGCCCCAGACGCGCCTTTGGGTGTTCTGACTTTTGAGCCCCATCCGCGTGAATTCTTTGCTCCAGCCGCCCCATCTTTTCGTTTGATGCGGGGCTCTGCCCGCGCGCACCGGCTTGAGAAACTGGGAATCGAAAAGCTGTACGAGCTGAATTTCAACGCAACTCTGGCCAACCTCAGCCCGCGCGAATTTGCTCAGAACGTCGTTGCTGACGGATTGGGGCTGACGCACGTTATCGTTGGTGCGGATTTCTGTTTTGGCCAGGGACGTACAGGGAACGCCACTGATCTGGCAAATTTTGGTCAGGAAATGGGGTTTGGTGTCACCATCGCCCCGCTTTTGGAGCAATCGGAGGATATCGTGTCATCCACAGCCATTCGTAAGGCCCTGGCCGAAGGACGCCCACGGGATGCCGCGCGCATGTTGGGCCACTGGCATCGCATCGAAAGCGAAGTAATTGGTGGCGAGCAACGTGGTCGTGAATTGGGATTCCCCACCGCAAACATGTCCATCGACGGCCTGCACCAGCCCGCGTTTGGCGTTTATGCTGTTTTGGTTGATGTTCTTGATGGCCCCCATCAGGGCAGCTATCACGGCGCGGCTTCGATGGGTGTGCGTCCAATGTTTGGCGAAAACCGTCCCAATCTAGAAACTTTCTTGTTCGACTTTTCTGGCGACCTCTATGGGGCGACCTTGTCTATTGGCCTCGTGGACTATCTACGCCCTGAACAAAAGTTCGACGGGCTTGAGGCACTTATTGCTCAGATGGATAACGATTGCGCCCGTGCCCGTGAGATTCTAGGCGCGTTATGACCGATCCAATCGACCGCGATGGTCTTAAAAAACGTTTCTGGGAAAAGAAGCCCCTCAAGGACCTGTCCCAAAAGGAATGGGAAGCCCTCTGTGATGGCTGCGGTAAATGTTGCCTGAACAAATTGGAAGATGAGGAGACAGGCGAGGTCGCATTGACACGCGTTGCCTGCCGTCTGCTGGATGATTCCAGCTGTCATTGCGCGCAATACCCGATCCGACATCAGTTTGTACCTGAATGCATCGTGCTCAAGCCCGATAATCTGGATACCCATGCGTATTGGATGCCGCAAACCTGTGCCTATCGGCTGCTTTGGAAAGGAAAACCCCTTTACGATTGGCATCCGTTGATATCAGGTGACCCTGATAGCGTGCACAAGGCCGGAATTTCAGTCCAAGGGTGGACTGTATCGGAATTTGAAACGCCCGAGGAAGAGTGGGAAGACCACATAATCGAGGAACCAATCTGATGTATTTTGCCTCTGACAATTCAGGACCCGTCCACCCACAGGTACTGGAGGCATTGGCAGAGGCAAACCAAGGCTACCAGATGGCCTATGGCGCTGATGCTCTGATGAATGATGTGCGCGACAAGATCCGCGCCCTGTTCGAAGCCCCCGGAGCGGCGGTTTATCTGGTTGCAACGGGCACCGCCGCAAATTCGCTGGCACTCGCCACTTTGTCAGAACCTTGGCAGACCATCTTTTGCTCGCCTGTCGCCCATATCCACGAAGACGAATGCAACGCTCCCGAATTCTATAGCGGGGCCAAGCTGACGTTGGTTCCCGGTGGTGACAAGATGACGCCAGCTGCGCTGCGCCAGTCAATCGCAGGCGAAGAAACCCGTGGCGTACATGGCCCACAACGCGGGCCAGTTTCGGTCACACAGGTCACTGAACGTGGCACAGTTTATTCTCTGGATGAGCTACAGGCTCTGTGCAAGGTCGCCAAGGAGTTCGACCTTCCCGTCCATCTGGATGGTGCCCGGTTTACCAATGCTATGG
Source organism: Phaeobacter sp. NW0010-22 (assembly GCF_040365955.1). NCBI lineage: Bacteria > Pseudomonadati > Pseudomonadota > Alphaproteobacteria > Rhodobacterales > Roseobacteraceae > Phaeobacter > Phaeobacter sp. NW0010-22. The sequence continues at coordinate 169,091 of NZ_BAABWT010000009.1, read as the reverse complement.
TCGCTTTGGGATGCACGCCCGCAGAAATGACGTGGAAAGCCGGGGTAGATACGGTCAGTTTTGGCGGCACAAAGAACGGGTTGATGGGTGTCGAAGCGGTCATCTTCTTTGATGAAACGCGAGCTTGGGAATTTGAGCTGCGGCGCAAGCGCGGCGCGCATTTGTTTTCAAAACACCGGTACTTGTCTGCGCAAATGGATGCGTATCTGCGCGATGATCTGTGGCTGACCAGTGCGCGTCAAGCCAACGCCAACTGTGCTCGGCTGGCAGAGGGGTTGCGCGCGGCAGGTGCATCGTTCCTGCATGATCCACAGGCCAACATGATCTTTGCCAGTTTTCCGCGCGCCCAGCACAAAGACCTGCATGCTGCTGGGGCGGTGTACCATCTGTGGGGTGCAGAGCTAGAGGGCGACGACCCTGAAGAAATGTTGGCGTGCCGTCTGGTTTGCGACTGGTCGATCACAAACGCGCAAATTGGCCAGTTCCTGTCATTGCTTAGCTAACTTTGTTGGCCAATGGTGTCCTGCTACAGCATGGCTGTTCCGGACACTGCCCAAGTTAAGATCTTGACCAAAAATCCCGCAGCAGAGACGCCGTTGTTCCCGGATGCGAGATCGGGAGCATATGCCCAGCACCGGAAACCGGCTGTGACTGCGCATTGGGTAAGCGCTGTGCCAGCCCTTCGTTGATCATATGTATAACGGGTTGTGTTTCCGTCCCACGTAGCAACAAACAGGGCATTGTCGCGCGCTCCAAAATACCAGGGCTCAGTAACCCTGCCTGATCGTCATAAAGGCTCGCGTCACAGGCCGGGACCACATGGATGCTGCGTGTCATCGCGGCACGCGTGGCCTCTGGCATATCTGGCCACCGCGGACTTCCCGATGAGCTCCACATGCGGTTGAAAAGGCGCGCCCCCAGCGCATGGTCACCCGCAGCGATTGCATCCGCAAATGGCTTTGCATCTTTGCGCAATTGAGACACCAGGTCAGGTGCCTCCTGATCAGCAACTGCAAAGAAAACCGGCTCGATCAGAGTAAGGCTTCGAACCAGTTCCGGGTATTCAACAGCCAGCCGCAGGGCCACTGTTGCCCCAAAGGAGTGCCCAATCAGGTCCATAGGTTGTTGAAGCAGCATAGCCGCCGCTTCAACGTTTCTGTCTTGATAGCCCCCCTGCCCGTCCCAATCCGGGCTTTGCCCATGAGACAGCATATCAAAGGCGGTAAAGGTGGCCTCTTTGTCCAAGCGCCCCGCCACCCCCTTCCACGCGCCAGAATGGGCGATGGTACAGTGGATGGCCAGAACTTGACGCGGTCCACTTCCCAATTGGCGAACGTGAACCGGTTGCGGCAAAGAGGCCAGATCCTTCATGCTTTCAGCGTCTCCAGATGCTTGTCCAAGTCAGCCAACCTGTCTTGCCCCCAGAACCGTTGCCCATCTTCGGTGACATAAAACGGTGCACCAAAGACACCGTTTTCAACGGCCGCTTCGAGATTGGCAGCGTAGGTATCAGCCCCAACAAGCAGACCACTGTCGGCCAAGGCAGGATCAAAACCAGCGCCCTGTAGACATGCGCGCACGACGTCATCCTCGGCGATGTCTTTTTCTTCAGCCCAGCAGGCGCGCAAGATCAAGCGGCACAATTTGCCGACATCCCCGCCCCCGGCTTTGGAGGCCGCAATGATCGCATATGACGACGGTGCCGCATTGGTTGGCCAATGTGCTGGTTTCAGATTGAAGTCCATTTCCAGATTTGCCGAGCGTCGCATCAAATCCTGGGCGCGATATTCAATCCGCGACGGATGCCGGTCTTTGGGGGAAATCCCTCCGGTTCGACCAAACAAAGAAAGGATGTCCATCGGTTTATAGTTGATCGTTGCACCATGTTTGGCAGCAATTTCTTCCAAACCGTCCCCAGCCAGATAGGCATAGGGCGACAGTGTCGCAAAATAGTAGTCAATTTGGGCCATATTCACTTTCTCCGTAGCGTTACCTATGCGCGAAGCTAAGCCCATGCTAAGCGGTGTCAACATCACGAATCTGTCACATAGCCTTTGCTGCCTGGGGATATTCAGCTCATGCCGACACTTAACGAACCCAAACTCATCTCTGGGAACGCCAACCTTCCTTTGGCCGAATCCATTGCACGCCGCATGAGCCTGTACCGAGGTGTCGACCAAGGACTGGTCGATGCGCGTGTAGAGCGTTTCAACGACGGTGAAATCTTTGTCGAAGTTTTCGAAAACGTGCGCGGTGAGGACATGTTCGTCATCCAGCCGACGTCGAACCCGGCCAATGATAACCTGATGGAACTGCTGATCATCTGTGATGCGCTGCGTCGCTCTTCGGCCCAGCGGATTACCGCCGTGATCCCATACTTCGGCTATGCCCGCCAGGATCGCCGCACCAAAGCCCGCACGCCTATCACGGCGAAGCTGGTTGCCAACATGATGGTTGAAGCAGGCATTGAACGGGTTCTGACACTCGACCTGCACGCTGCTCAGATTCAGGGCTTTTTCGATATTCCGGTGGACAACCTTTATGCGTCACCCATTTTTGCGCTGGACGTTAAGCACCAGTTCAAGGACCGCATGGATGAGTTGATGGTGGTTTCGCCAGACGTTGGTGGCGTGGCCCGTGCACGTGAACTCGCCAAACGCATCAACGCACCGCTTTCGATCGTTGATAAACGTCGCGAAAAGCCGGGTGAAGTTGCCGAGATGACCGTTATCGGGGACGTTTCCGGTAAAACCTGTCTGATCGTGGATGACATGTGCGACACCGCTGGCACGCTGTGCAAGGCGGCTCAGGTGTTGTTGGACAATGGCGCCAAAGAGGTACACTCCTACATCTCGCACGGCGTCATGAGCGGCCCAGCGGTCGAGCGTGTAACCAATTCGGTTATGAAGTCACTGGTCATCACAGATTCGATCCAGCCCACTCAGGCAATACTGGATGCACCAAACATCCGGATCGTCCCAACGGCCCCGATCTTTACCCAAGCAATCTTGAACATCTGGAACGGGACGTCTGTCTCATCCTTGTTCGAGGACAAGACACTGACACCGATCTACGAGTCGCTGTACCATATGGACTGATCAGTCAGGGCATTCAGTAAAATCAAAGGCGGCCAATGGCCGCCTTTTGCATTTGTAGATCCAAGATCTTTGTCGCAATTCACCTTTGCCCAAAAGCCTAGGCAAGCTTTAGCTCGAGATAGACAAGATATGGATCCAGTTCCGGGGCGTTTGCATTTTCAGGGTATCGAGCAATGTAGCGAAACCCAAATCTTTCATACATCGACAACATCGCCGCATTGCCAGTGATTGTGTCCGCGTACAGAGCCGTGCAACCCATCTTTCGTGCCTCAGCTATCCTAGTCTCAAACAGCTGCCGCCCTAACCCGCTGCCTTGCGCGCTGGGGCGTACATACATTCGTTTCAATTCAGCAGCATCTGCTCGAATTTTTCGAAGAACACCGCATCCAACCAGCGCTCCATCTGACTGTGTTGCCAACAGTATTCGCCCCTCGGGTGGGGTTAATTCATCCAAATGATCCATAGTATCAGACGCCAAATCAACAGCAGAGAGAGTGGGGCCGCCTGCCCCCACCAACTTGTCGATCATGATCTGATAGTATTCCACCATCAAAGCTTGGAAAGCCGGCGGGTCAGGTAAGGCAGTGACGAATTCAAGTTTGTAGGTCATGGAACCTCCCAGTCGGCTAATCTGCATGATGCGCGTGGGAATGTTCAAGAGCAAGACGTCACTCAAAGGGGACGATCCCCTGACCTGAGGAATGACAATCTGGGGGTTCTACGAAATGTCCCAATCATCATCATCTGAGACATCCCCGATCGCCATCCAAGCCACCCGCACCCGCGCGACACGCGTGTCAGCCCAAGTATGGAACACAATATCAAAGCCAGTGGTTGATATCTGCTCCGCTGTGACCTCGGCCCGTACAGCAAAGGTCGTATCAACGTCCCACAAAGATATGTGAGCCTGCACAGCAGGAGTTGATCGAAATGGTTCTTGAAAGGTGACTGCCAGGCGTCGTTCGCGTGTCCCGGATCCGGTCCACATCTCACCACCATTTTCGAAATCAGAAAACAGCTGCTCATCGCCCTGAGCAATGGCAATCGGGTGGGTTTTGAAAAACTTCATCTCGTCATTCTAATCTTCAAGCATGGCCATGCAGCACTATCTACGGCAGGCCAAAAAACACAAAAAAAGCCGGCCCCGTCAAGGGCCGACTTTCTATTCGTTCGCTAAGACGCCTGTCACAGGCTCATATGGGTGCCGAGGGCTTCCATATCAGCCAACAACTTGGCGGCCTCATCTACGATGCTTGGGTGCGCCTGGGCAGCCTCATGCGATGCGCGCGCTTCGGCGATCAACTCGTCGATATGTGCGCGTGTCACTTCGGATACCGGCGTTGCTTTTTCAGCCAGCACGGACAGGGAGCCTGCGCCAATCTCAGCGAAACCGCCGGTTACCAGGTATTCACTGGAACCTTCGGGGCCTTCGATCCGCAGGATGCCTGGACGCAATGTGGTGATGGTCGGAGCATGATCAGGCATTGCTGTCATGTCGCCATCTGCGCCAGGGATCTGCACCGCGCTCACCTGAAGCGAAGCAAGGCTCCGCTCTGGTGAGACAAGGTCAAATTGCATGGTATCGGCCATCAGGTATACTCCTTAGGCGGCTTCAGCAGCCATTTTTTCGGCTTTAGCGATCACTTCGTCAATGCCACCAACCATCAGGAAGGCCGCTTCGGGAAGGTGATCGTATTCGCCAGCCACAACAGCCTTGAACGATGCAATGGTCACGTCCAGAGGAACCTGAACACCGGGCGAACCGGTAAAGACCTGAGCAACGTCAAACGGCTGCGACATGAAACGTTCGATCTTACGCGCACGTGTCACGGTCAGTTTGTCTTCTTCTGACAGTTCGTCCATGCCGAGGATCGCGATGATATCCTGAAGCGATTTGTAACGCTGAAGGATCTGCTGAACTTCGGTCGCAACCGCATAGTGCTCTTCGCCAACGATGGCTGGGTCAAGCAGACGCGAAGTCGAGTCGAGCGGGTCAACAGCAGGGTAGATACCCTTTTCCGAGATCGCACGGTTAAGAACGGTTGTCGCGTCCAAGTGCGCAAACGATGTGGCCGGCGCAGGGTCGGTCAAGTCATCCGCGGGAACGTATACGGCCTGAACCGATGTAATCGAACCGGCTTTGGTCGATGTAATCCGTTCCTGCATCGCGCCCATGTCGGTCGCCAGTGTGGGCTGATAGCCAACCGCCGAAGGAATACGACCCAGCAGAGCCGAAACCTCGGAACCAGCCTGTGTAAAGCGGAAGATGTTATCCACAAAGAACAGAACGTCGGTACCGGTCGCATCACGGAACTGTTCCGCCAGGGTCAGACCCGACAGAGCAATACGCATACGTGCCCCGGGAGGCTCGTTCATCTGGCCGTAAACCAGAGCAATTTTCGAGTCTTCCAGTTTCTCAGGAACGATAACACCGGATTCGATCATCTCGTGGTAAAGGTCATTGCCTTCACGCGTACGCTCACCAACACCCGCGAACACGGACACGCCCGAGTGCACTTTGGCGATGTTGTTGATCAGTTCCATGATCAGAACGGTTTTGCCAACACCGGCACCACCGAACAGACCAATTTTACCACCCTTGGCGTAAGGCGCCAACAGGTCAACAACCTTAATGCCTGTAACCAGAACTTCGGATTCAGTTGCCTGATCCGCAAATGCTGGCGCATCCTGGTGGATGGCACGGGTTTCGGTTGTTTCAACAGGACCTTTTTCGTCGATGGGCTCGCCCACAACGTTCAGGATCCGGCCGAGCGTCGCGGTGCCAACTGGAACCATGATCGGTTGACCAAGGTCGGTCACTTCGGCGCCGCGAACGAGGCCTTCGGACGCGTCCATCGCAATGGTACGGACTGTGTTTTCACCAAGGTGCTGAGCAACTTCCAACACCAGCTTTTTGCCGTTGTTGGTGGTTTCCAGCGCGTTCAGAATTTCAGGCAGTGCGTCATCGAACTGGACGTCGACGACGGCCCCGATGATCTGCGTGACTTTGCCTTTTGCATTCGCCATGTTTCGTCTCCGGTTTCTTAAAGCGCTTCAGCGCCCGAAATAATTTCAATCAGCTCGTTGGTGATTACGGCCTGACGCGAGCGGTTGTACTGGATCGTCAATTTGTCGATCATTTCGCCTGCGTTACGGGTCGCGTTATCCATCGCGCTCATCCGGGCACCCTGTTCAGATGCGCCATTCTCCAGCAGAGCAGAGAAGATTTGGGTCGCAACTCCACGGGGCAGCAGATCGGCCAAGATGGCCTCTTCGCTGGGCTCGTAGTCGTAAAGCGCCGTATCTCCATCACCCTCAACTTCGTCGAACGAAGCTGGAATGATCTGCTGTGCGGTTGGGATTTGTGTCACAACATTCACGAACTTCGCGTAGAAGATCGTCGCAACATCAAACTCTTCGGCATCAAAGCGCGCCAGGATGTCCTTTGCGATGTCTTGCGCATTGGAATAGCCCAAACGCTTGACTTCGCTCAGGTCAACGTGACCCACAAAGTATTCCCCAAGATCCCGTTTGATCGCATCGCGGCCTTTTTTGCCCACGGTGAGGATCTTGACGGTTTTGCCTTGCGCCTGCAGCTCAGCTGCTTTGGCACGGGCCAGTTTGGAGATGTTGCCGTTGAAGCCGCCACAAAGGCCGCGTTCAGCAGTCATGACAACCAACAGATGAACCTGATCACTACCGGTTCCCCGGAGCAATTTGGGGGCGCTATCGCTGCCCCCAACCGACGCAGCCAAACCCGCCATGACCGCGTTGAAACGCGCGGTATAGGGGCGTGATGCCTCGGCAGCCTCTTGGGCGCGGCGCAATTTTGCGGCCGCGACCATCTGCATGGCTTTGGTGATCTTGCGGGTCGATTTGACCGACTCGATCCTGTTTTTAAGGTCCTTTAGACTTGGCATTGCCGCGTCTCCTTAAGCGAAGGTTGCGGCGAATTCGTCCAGAGCAGCCTTGATCTTGTCCGCAGCGTCACCCTTGATCTTGGGATCTTCGTTGGTGATCCAGTCCAGCAGATCCTGGTGCTTGCCACGCAGGTGCGCCAGCAGGCCAGCCTCATAACGGGTCACATCGGTTACATCGATTTTGTCGAGGTAAGCGTTGGTACCAGCAAAGATGACGCAAACGATTTCGGCGTTTGTCAGCGGTGCGTACTGTGGCTGTTTCATCAGCTCGGTCAGACGGGCACCACGGTTCAGCAACTGCTGAGTGGCGGCGTCGAGGTCCGAACCAAACTGCGCAAAGGCAGCCATTTCACGATACTGAGCCAGTTCCAGTTTCACCGGACCCGCAACCGACTTCATCGAGTTGGTTTGAGCCGACGAACCCACACGAGAAACCGACAGACCGGTGTTCACAGCAGGACGGATACCTTGGTAGAACAGTTCGGTTTCCAAGAAGATCTGACCGTCGGTGATCGAAATCACGTTGGTTGGAATAAACGCGGAAACGTCACCACCTTGGGTTTCAATAACAGGCAACGCGGTCAGCGAACCGGAACCGTTATCTTCGTTCAGCTTGGCCGAACGCTCCAGCAAGCGGGAGTGGAGATAGAAAACGTCACCAGGGTAAGCTTCACGTCCGGGCGGACGACGCAGCAGCAAGGACATCTGGCGATAGGACACGGCCTGCTTGGACAAGTCATCATAGATGATCAGAGCGTGACGGCCGTTGTCGCGGAAGAATTCCGCCATCGCGGTCGCGGCGTAAGGTGCCAGGAACTGCATAGGTGCTGGATCAGAAGCGGTCGCAGCAACAACGATCGAATATTCAATCGCACCGGACTCTTCGAGCTTTTTAACCAGCTGAGCAACGGTCGAACGTTTCTGACCGATCGCAACGTAAACGCAGTAGAGCTTCTTGCTCTCGTCGTCGCCAGCAGCTTCGTTAACCGATTTCTGGTTCAGGATCGCGTCCAGAGCAACGGCAGTTTTACCGGTCTGACGGTCACCAATGATCAGCTCACGCTGGCCACGACCGATTGGGATCATCGCGTCAACCGACTTGAGGCCAGTCGCCATCGGCTCGTGAACCGATTTACGTGGGATGATGCCCGGCGCTTTAACGTCTGCAACACCGCGCGCGGAAGATTCGATGGGGCCTTTGCCGTCCAGGGGGTTGCCCAAGCCGTCAACAACACGACCCAGAAGACCGTTGCCGATTGGCACGTCCACGATCGAGTTGGTCCGCTTAACAGTGTCGCCTTCTTTAATGTCCCGGTCGGAACCAAAGATAACCACACCAACGTTGTCTGTTTCCAGGTTCAGGGCCATGCCCATAATGCCACCTGGAAATTCGACCATTTCACCGGCCTGAACGTTGTCGAGACCGTAAACGCGGGCGATACCATCGCCAACGCTCAGCACGCGACCGATTTCGGCCACTTCTGCGTCCTGACCAAAGTTCTTGATCTGGTCCTTCAGGATTGCAGAAATTTCTGCAGCTTGGATACCCATTTATCCGACCTCTTTCATTGCATTCTGGAGGGAGTTGAGCTTGGAGCGGATCGACGTGTCGATCATCTTCGAGCCCACTTTAACGACAAGACCGCCAACGAGGCTTTCGTCGACGGTCGCATTGATTGTAACGGTTTTGCCAACACGCTCGGACAGCGTCTTTGACAGTTTTTCGGTCTGAGCCTTGGTCAACGCTTTGGCTGATGCGACATCAGCGGTGACTTCACCGCGTGCCTCTGCCAACTGATCACGCAGAGCGTTCAGCAGCTGAGGAACCACAAACAGGCGACGCTTTTGCGCCATCAGAGCCAGTGCATTGCTCAGCACAGGATCCAAACCCATTTTTCCGGCTACAGCCGAAATCGCGGCTTCTTGCTCAGCGCGTGACACCAGCGGTGAATTCACCAACTGACGCAACTCTGCACTATCGCTCAACGCGGCAGCCAAATCTTTGACGCCGGTTTCAAGACCATCGAGGTTATTGTTCTCTTTCGCGATCTCAAAGATCGCGGTGGCATAGCGCGCAGCGATGCCTACGGAAATCGAAGCTGGTTCGGACACGTCCACCCTTCCGACAATTGGCCCCGGTTTCGCACACCACATACGCAGCCCGGGGGCGTGAAGAAGCCCCGCCAAAACGGCAGGGCATCAAAATCAGCGTGGATGTAACAGAGCCCACTCAACCAAGCAACATAGTATAGCGGTAACAGGTTTATCCACAAAACAAGTGTTTTCAAGGAGTTAGCAAAACTGCGACCCTTTGCACCGGCTTTGGACGTGAAAAATGTTACTAAAACTCAGGTTTTTTCGATTCTTGTGACGGATTCCCTAGCGTCACACCTCCAACTGGCATCTTCGATAAGTCCAGTTTACCCACCTGCTGAAGCTGATAGTTAAAAAATGAGATCCATTGAAGTGCAACCCCCGGATCTGAACTAAATGAGACAACCGGATGCCGAGATCGGATTGAACAATGACTTAGGCCGGCTTGGGACGCGGGTTAGACAGCCCTTCGAGAATGCGAATGCGGGATGGAGCTTTGTCACGGATCTTGGCCCCACTGGGCGGATGCAATCGCTTACTCACCTCAACGATAAAGACCCCGCCCGCCATAACCGTCGGAACACGCGTGCCTGTGCGCTCCATCAAGGCACCTGATTTGAGCCAGAACCGCTTTGAAGAGGGGGGCTGATACAAAGCGGAACAGTGGAATTCTGGCAAGAATTCATGGATGCGCAGTTGTGTCTCCAATTGCCCCAAAGAATACGGCCGTCCAAAGCCAAACGGTGTCTTGTCCGATCGAGACCAAAGCCCGGCCCGGTTCGGCACAATGAACAGGGCTTTTCCACCCGGCCCTAGAACACGCCAACATTCCTCTAGCAGTTGCGAGGGACGCTCGGACGTTTCCAGCCCATGCATGACGATCAGTTTATCAACATGGCCGGTATCAATTGGCCATTTGGTTTCTTCGGTCAGGACCGAAACGTTCGCCATGCCAGCAGGCCAGGCCATCACCCCTTGAGGCCCCGGCATCAGGCCGATCACGCGCCGAGCGTCAGAGAGATACGGGCGCAACAAAGGCACAGCAAAGCCAAAGCCTGCAACGGTTTGGCCACTGGCTTCGGGCCAAATATCCAGCACCCGATCCCGGATTGATCTTTGCGCGGCACGACCCAGCGTGCTGCGATAATAGAAATTCCTCAGATCTTGTACATCAAGGTGCATTGCAGGTGCCTGTGTGATCGGCCAGTTTAAAGGTCACTCTAGCAATGAAGGAGCAAAAGACCATGCCTCTCGAGATCCTAACTATTCCATGTCTCAGCGACAACTATGCCTTTATTGCCCATGATGCGGCAAGCGGGGAAACAGCCCTGATTGATGCCCCCGAAGCTGCCCCTATTTTATCGGCTCTTGCAGAACGCAATTGGCGCTTGAGCCACATCCTGCTGACGCACCACCATTGGGATCATGTCGAAGGTCTGGCTGATATCCTGAAAGCGCATCCAGCCAAGGTGATCGGTGCAGCCGATGACGCCTATCGCCTACCCCCTTTGGACATAGAAGTCCGTGAAGGAGATGAGCTGACATTTGGTGGGGAGCCAATACAGGTTCTGGATGTGTCTGGGCACACTATCGGCCATATCGCATTTCACATACCAAATAGTGCGGCCGTGTTTACCGCTGATAGCCTGATGGCTTTGGGATGTGGCCGTCTGTTCGAGGGCACCCCAGAGCAGATGTGGGAGTCGCTGAGCAAGTTGGCTGCTCTGCCCCGCGAAACCGTCGTATATTCGGGGCACGAGTACACTCAATCGAACGGGCGCTTTGCTGAAACCGTTGATCCGCACAACCCTGACCTGAAAACACGCATTGCAGATATCGCCTCAGCACGCGCTGCAGGCAAAGCCACCGTTCCATCCACTTTGTCACTGGAATTGGCAACCAACCCCTTTTTGCGGGCCCAAGACCCCGCTATTAAGACGCACCTGGGCATGGAAGAGGCCGATGCAGCTGCGGTTTTTACCGAAATTCGTGCACGCAAAGATCGCTTCTAATCCCCTATAGACAGGACTTCACAGCCGCACTCACAGGAAATGTGACCCAAAAATGAAAGAAAACCCTTGAAGCTGCGGCTCTATCAACCAAACTCTAATACTATGAGGACATGGTTGGTACGGGGGAATGATCGCAAATCATCCCCTTCCCGACCCAAGACAGAGGAGCACCCGCGTGCCTTCATTCTCGAGCACACTTGAACACGCCATTCACGCAGCCCTGGCTGCTGCCAACGAACGGCACCACGAATTTGCAACGCTGGAGCACCTTTTGCTGGCGCTGCTTGACGAGCCCGATGCGGTGCGCGTCATGAAAGCTTGTAGTGTGGATCTGACAGATCTTCGCAGCACTTTGGTCGAATTCATCGACGAAGACCTGTCTAATCTGGTCACTGATATCGATGGGTCCGAAGCGGTTCCAACTGCTGCGTTCCAACGTGTGATCCAGCGCGCTGCAATCCACGTCCAAAGTTCGGGCCGCACAGAAGTCACCGGCGCCAACGTTTTAGTCGCGATCTTTGCGGAACGCGAAAGCAACGCTGCCTATTTCCTGCAAGAACAGGAAATGACACGGTATGACGCGGTGAATTTCATTGCGCATGGCGTCGCCAAAGATCCCGCCTTTGGGGAAAACCGCCCTGTAACCGGAGCGACTGAAAGCGAAGAAGAACCACAGCCGACTGTTGAGCCCGACAAAAATGAGAGCGCGCTTGCCAAATATTGCGTCGATTTGAACGCCAAATCCCGCGAAGGCGATATCGACCCTCTGATCGGGCGTGATCAAGAAGTCGAGCGCTGCATTCAGGTTTTGTGCCGCCGTCGCAAAAACAACCCCTTGCTGGTTGGTGACCCCGGTGTTGGCAAAACAGCAATCGCCGAAGGTCTGGCCCGCAAGATCGTCAATGGCAAGACCCCCGAAATCTTAGCCAACGCAACTATCTATTCGCTCGATATGGGCGCATTGTTGGCTGGCACCCGTTATCGTGGTGATTTCGAAGAGCGGCTTAAAGCCGTTGTGACAGAGCTTGAAGATCATCCAGATGCAGTTCTGTTCATTGACGAAATCCACACGGTCATCGGCGCTGGTGCTACCTCTGGTGGCGCAATGGATGCTTCTAACCTGCTGAAACCTGCGCTGCAGGGCGGCAAGTTGCGTACTATGGGATCGACAACCTACAAAGAGTTCCGCCAGCACTTTGAAAAAGACCGAGCGCTGAGCCGTCGTTTCCAGAAAATCGACGTCAGTGAACCAACGGTCGAAGACAGCATCAAGATTTTGCGTGGTCTGAAGCCCTATTTTGAAGAGCACCACGATATCAAGTATACAGCCGATGCGATCAAATCGGCGGTAGAATTGGCGGCGCGTTATATCAATGACCGGAAATTGCCGGACAAGGCGATTGACGTCATCGACGAAGCAGGCGCAGCCCAACATCTGGTTGCCGAAAGCAAACGCCGCAAGACCATTGGGGTGAAAGAGATCGAAGCCGTCGTGGCCAAAATCGCGCGCATTCCGCCGAAGAATGTCACCAAAGATGATGCCGAAGTTCTGAAAGATCTCGAAAACTCGCTGAAACGCGTCGTATTTGGGCAAGATGATGCAATCGACGCTTTGTCGAGCGCTATCAAACTGGCGCGTGCCGGACTGCGCGAACCAGAAAAGCCCATCGGGAACTATCTGTTCGCGGGCCCAACCGGCGTCGGTAAAACCGAGGTTGCCAAGCAACTTGCGGATACGCTGGGCGTTGAATTGCTGCGGTTTGATATGTCTGAGTACATGGAAAAACACGCCGTCAGCCGTTTGATTGGCGCCCCTCCGGGTTATGTCGGATTTGATCAGGGCGGTCTGTTGACTGACGGTGTTGATCAGCATCCACACTGCGTCTTGCTGCTGGATGAGATGGAAAAAGCCCACCCCGATGTATATAACATCTTGTTGCAGGTGATGGATAACGGCCAGCTGACAGATCACAATGGCAGAACCGTGAACTTCCGCAATGTTGTGTTGATCATGACGTCAAACGCAGGTGCCTCAGAGCAGGCAAAATCTGCGATTGGGTTTGGTCGGGATAGGCGCGAAGGTGAAGATACCGCTGCGATTGAGCGCACATTCTCACCAGAATTCCGCAACCGTCTGGATGCCGTGATTTCGTTCGCACCTCTGCCCAAAGAAGTCATCCTGCAAGTTGTTGAAAAGTTTGTTCTTCAACTCGAAGCGCAGCTGATGGATCGTCACGTTTCAATCGAACTGACGCGTCCGGCCGCCGAGTGGCTTGCTGACAAAGGGTATGATGATCGGATGGGGGCCCGTCCTTTGGGACGTGTCATTCAGGAATACATCAAAAAGCCACTCGCTGAAGAACTCCTGTTCGGCAAACTGGCCAAAGGTGGTGTTGTCAAAGTCAGCCTCAAAGATGGAAAATTGGATCTAAAAATCGACGGTCCAGATCAGCAGCGCATCTCGGGCGACAAGCCGCCCCTGCTCACAGCTGAATAATGCGAGCGGCCTTAACGGCTCTCTTTGCACTCGTCGCAGGATCTGCGGCGAGTGCGCCTGTTTTGAGCCTCCCGATTGACTGCGAACTTGGTGTGAATTGCCATATCCAACAATACCCGGACAGAGACCCCGGTCCCGAATTTCGAGACTTTCGATGTGGCCAATTGGCCTATGACGGGCACAAGGGAACAGATTTCTCCCTCCCCACGCTAAAAGCGATGCAAGAGGGCGTAAATGTCCTTGCTGCCGCACCCGGAGTTGTGCGTGGTTCTCGCGATAGCATGCCCGACAAATATTTCACAAAAGAACATGCCGAGGACGTCAGCGGGCGCGAATGTGGCAACGGCGTTGTCGTGCGTCATGCGGATGGATGGGAAACGCAGTATTGCCACATGAAACTGGGCTCGATCCGTGTCCAGAAAGGGAACCGCGTCAAACAGGGCACTATCTTGGGCGAAGTTGGGTTAAGTGGTAAAACCCAGTTTCCTCACTTACATTTATCCGTGCGTCAGAATGGTCAAGTGGTTGACCCTTTTGACACCAGCGACACTTCACTGTGCGGCCAAGCAGGGAACAGCCTATGGCACTCGGAGCTGCCGTACGTGCCTGGCGCGCTGATTGACATTGGGTTCAGTCCCAATCTCCCCAAATACGAAGACATTCACGCTGGGTCTGCCAAAATGAATTCCCTTCCGGCAGAATCTGAGGCGCTTGTGTTATTTGGTTTTGCATATGGCGGGCTAAAGGGGGACATTATGCGTCTCTCAATCTCTGGCCCAAATGGGTTTTCACTGTCTCATGATGCAGAATTAGAAAAGAACCGCGCTCGGTTCTTTAGGGCCTATGGCAAACGCTTGAAACAAGCCGCATGGCCCCAAGGAACCTATCGTGGGACCGTCAAAATGATCCGAGACGGTGCGACGCTCAGCGAGCAATCCATCAACATGATCATCGAATAACGAGGCCTATTTCTCGGTCAGTTTCAACTCAATCCGGCGGTTCTGGGCGCGGGCCTGGGCCGTATCTGCCGTATTGATCGGCTGAAACTCACCAAAGCCATTTGCGGACAACCGGCTGGGTGAAATTCCCAAATCAGACACCATATAGCGCACCACAGAGAGCGCTCGCGCTTGGCTCAGTTCCCAATTGTCTGCAAATTGCCCCGTGCCGGACAGCGGCACATTATCAGTATGCCCATCAACCCGGATCACCCAATTGATTTCTGGGGGAATGTCCCGTGCAATCGTGCGCAGAATAAGCGCAATCTTCCCCATCTCGATTTCGCCAAGGGCAGACAGTTCGGCACCGCCCGGTGGAAAGAGAACCTCGGAGGAAAACACAAAACGATCCCCCTCGATGCGGACCCCTTCTTGCGTCCCCAAAACATCCCGCAAACGTCCGAAAAATTCCGACCGATAGCGTTGCAGATCTTTTGTTTGTGCGGCCAAGGCTTTGGCCTCTTCCTCGAGGGCAAGGGCCTCAGCTTCCAGCCGTTTGCGCTCAGCTTCTTCCAGCAACCGCCGCCTACGCTCTTCTGACGCGGCGCGTGCAAGGGCTGCGTTCAGGTTTTGACCAAGGTTCTGCAGTTGAACCTGTGCGGCTGTATCGCGTGCTTTGAAATCATCCAACAGGGCTTGCAATCCACCCAATTGCGTCCGCAAGGCTGCTACCTGCTGGTTCAACAAGGCTCTTTGTTTTTGCGCCTCGGTCGAAATTGCTTTTTCATCGGCCAATTCGGCACGCGCCTGAGCCAGCAAGGCAGCCCTCTCTTCGGCCAGAGATCGTTGCGCTTCGGCTGATACGCCTGCTTCTTCTTGACCAGCGATTGCCGCCAACAGCCGACGTTGCAACACATCCCGGTCCGAGGACGCGGCCTGCGCTTGCTCCAGCGATTGAAGGGCAGCAAGTAGTTGCGCTTCTATCGACGCTTGATCCTGCGATGATGTTTCGATGGTAGACCGCAGACTTTCCAAATCGCGTGTGGCCCGCCCCAATTCTGCACGCAACTGATCCGTTTCGGACTGGGCTTGTGCCAGTTGATCTTGCCAACCTTGCCGCGCCTCGATTGCACGTGTTTCACCCTCGGCAATCTGCGCCTCCAGCGCACGTCTGGCTGCGGCCTGATCACTTTGTAGCTGGGCCAATCGTTCTTGATATTGGGATTCGGTTTGAACGCTGGACGACTGCAACGCAGCAATTTCGGCTTCAAACTCAGCCCGGGCCTGCGCCGCTTGCGCGCGCGTTTTGGTCAACTGGTCTATCAAGTCCGCTTGCGTCGTTGCGCTGTCCGTTCTCAGCCGATCCAATTCCGCCTCTAATGCGGTTACACGATTTACACCGTCAGTTTGCGTAACCTCCATCTGCGCAAGAACCCGTGTCAAACGCTCGGCCAACTCATCCCGATCGCGCGCTTGTGCTTTGGCCGCTTCGATCTGGTCCAAGGCTTGGGCCAATGCCTGATCAAGGGCTGCCTTCGCCTGATCTGCTGCAGCCAGCAGGATTAATGTCTCTTCTGCGTCCTTGCGCTGCGCTTCCAAAGACAAGGTCATCGCAGTCAATTCAGCATCTGCGTCCGCCAATTTGTCACGCAGAGCCTGTGCCGCCGCCGCCTCGACCAGACGGGCGGCCTCTTCTTCATTCAGTTCATTTTGCAGCGACTGCGTCAGCTCAGACTGCTCTTTGCGCTTTTGTTCAAGGTCCGCCACCATCGATTCGAGCGCTTCACGACGGGCAGCTGCCAGTCGGGCAGCCTCGACCTGTGCATCTACCTCTGATCGGGATTGGGCCAACGCAAGATTCAGGGCCTCTTGCTCGGATAACAGGCTGTCTGTTTTTGCGCGCAGATCAGCCCGCTCTTGCTCCAGCGCTGTAATATCTCCAAGTGCGCGCTCCTGATCTGCAAGCAAGGTCGCGACCTGTGCTTCGAACGCTGTGATCCGGGTGTTGGCCGCTTGGATTTCATTGCGTTGCGCATCACGTTCAGCCGTTAAATCCGAAATGATGGATCGGGCTTGGTCCAAATCGCCCTGCGCCTGATTGAGGGTCGAATTCAAGGCCCCCAAGCGCGCCTGCAACTGATTGGCTTCTCGCTCTTCTAGCCCTAGCGCAATCGCCAACGCTTCAACTTCGCTCGCCAAAACATCCAGCTCGACCTCTTGTCCAGAGATTGTTTCGCGAAGAACGAACTGCACCACCATAAAAATGGTCAAAACAAATGTCAGGACCATCAACAGCCCTGTCATCGCATCCACAAAACCGGGCCAAACAGAGCCCTGGAATCGTTGACCAGTACGGCGGGACAGGGCCATCGCTTACTCCCCGTCCGTGCCCCGGACGCGTGTTTGCCCCCGCGGCTGCGACAATGCATTGGCCAAAAGGTCAATGTCTTTGCGCAATTCAACCATGGTTTCCTGACGCCCGGCGGACATCTCTTCCAAGATGCGTAACATTTGCACATCAATCGAGCGTAACCGCATCCGGCTTTCAGCATCTATGCCTTCGTTCTCACCTTGGGCCCGGATCACATCGACCAATGTCTCTTGCACCGCGGCCACGCGGTCCAGGGCGATGGCAGTGTCCTGACTTTCGGCAGCACGGTGGTTCATGTCCGAAATGGACTCGACCAACTGTGAAAGCTTAGCATTAACCGCCGTGTTTTCTTCGCTAGAGGCAGCGAACATCCCCTGCAAGGACTCCATCTGCTCCCCCATTCGATCCATCACATGTGTGAGCATCGCATTGTCTGATCCGCTACTGTCTTCACCCGAGGCAAAGCCAAGCCGTGTGATCGTGGACAGCCATTCTTCCAATTCGCGGTAGAACCGGTTTTGCCCATGTCCTGCAAACAGTTCTAGCAACCCAACAATCAGAGATCCGGCCAAGCCGAGCAGCGAGGACCCAAAGGCGACCCCCATCCCGCCCAGCTGCGCTTCAAGCCCTGTCATGAGACGGCCAAAAACAGCCAGCCCCTCTTCGCCTTCTTGCGGAGCGAGGCTGCGGATGGTGTCGACAACAGCAGGAATCGTAGTGGCCAGGCCAAAAAATGTGCCCAAAAGGCCCAAATATATCAGAACGTTGGTGATATAACGGGTTATCTCACGTTCTTCTTCGATCCGTTCAGCCACCGAGTCCAAGATTGAGCGGGTTGATGTTGAGCTGATATGCATCCGAGCCGCGCGGCTCCGCAACAGCGACGCCAACGGGGTCAATAGCTGTGGCGGTGCTATGCCCTCACGCTCGTTCCCACTTGCAAATTCTTCGATCCAGCGCACGGACCCGATCAGCTGAATCACTTGCCAAAAACAAGCGAACACACCGATCACAAAAACCAGCAGAATAAAGCCGTTTAGGTAAGGGTTGGCCTGGAACACCGGCAAAACGCGCGGCAGCGCGACGAATATTCCAAAGCCGGATAAGGCAATTACCATCAGCATCATCGTGATCTGACGGATGGGTTGCGAGAACTGAGGTCTCACTTCACTGTCTTGTTGCGCCATGCGCTTGTTTCCTGGCACGTTTGTCTGCTCAGCTACAAACTTACCGGCAAATTGCGCATAACGCCAAGGCTTTATGCAACCAAAGCCCGCACACGATCAGAAAGCCAGTTCAGATCCTGATCGTGCAAGCCGATATCAGCCAGATGCTCAGCCGTGTTGTAGAGGTATTCAGTATTTGGTCCGCGCCCCCCGACAGCATGTGCAATAATCTGCGCCTGTTCTTCCAAGGGCATTCCACCACAATACTGCACATGATCCGCATCGATCACATAGGTCACGGCATTCACAACCTCACCCGTATCGAAATGCACATCCAGCATCTTTTCTAAGTAGGCTGACGACACCAATTCACGCTCTCGTAGCTCTGCAAGCGTACGTTCTTCGTGTCCCGCTTCAACCGCAAAGGCAACGCCTTTGCAAAACGAAGCCTCAATCGCGTCCAGCGCCAACACCAGTCCGGGGTTCTCTTCGGTACCGCGATGGTGGATAGAGCTCATGCAAAAAGACCGTGCGTACCCTTTCAGTGTCGCCAGTTCGCTGCGTGCAACCGGAAAGCCCGGGTTCCACAATAACGACCCATATCCAAATACCCACATTGTCATCACTATGGTCCTTGCTTGTTTCGCCCTATAAACATCAAAATCAGAGCAGGAAAAAGGGGCTTTGGCCAATGTTGCGCTTGATCCGTGTTGTGATTGTCTTGAGCTTGGTCTGGTGTGCCTATTGGTACGCGGCGGGATATGGCTTGCGTTCAGGTGTGATTGGCTGGTTTGAGAGCCAACGGTTGCGAGGGTGGCAAGCCGATTATGCCACGATATCAACCTCTGGCTTTCCCCTTAGCCACAAAACCCTACTTACCAATCCTGCCTTGGCAGATCCGAGCAATGGCACAGCTTGGCAGGCCGACTGGTTGGAATTGGATAGTCCAGCGATCTGGCCCGGTCGGCAAACTGTTCGCTTTTCAGAGACACCGCAGCGATTGTCCTATCTGGATCGCCACCTGATCCTCCAGGCTCAAAAGATGGAAGCGCTGCTGCACCTTCAACCCGGTGTTGCTTTGACACTGAACCAAATGTCTGTGACTGCGAACCGCTGGACCATATCGGATGGGACGGGACCTATGCTGGGAGCCGAAGACCTGACCCTTGCGATGGTGCAGACCGATCGACCAGATACATATACCTACGACATCGAAGCCGGGCATTTCACATTGGGGGACGATCTGCGGCGACTGCTTGGGTCCTCAACCGCCCTGCCCCACAGCTTTGAGACACTCAAACTGGACACGACGATTCAGTTTGACAAGCCATGGAATCGATCAGCCCTAGAAGAGCGGCGCCCGCAGCCCACAAAGATCGACCTTGCTCTTGCCGAAATGCATTGGGGGGCTTTGCGTCTGTTCGCCACAGGTCAGCTATTGGTTGACGAGCTGGGTGTTCCCACGGGCGAAATTGCCCTCAAAGCCGAGAACTGGCGGGAAATGCTGACAATGGCCCATAATGCTGGCGCGATCCCGACACAGGCCGTGAACCCTGCAGAACGGGTCTTGTCCATGCTGGCAGGCCTGGGCGGCAATCCACAGGCATTGGATGTTCAGTTGAACTTCAGAGATGGCTATGTGGCTCTGGGGCCGATCCCTCTTGGGCCAGCTCCACGCATGATTTTGCGCTAGCGACAATACGGCCCGCCCCGGTGGCGCGCTGTATCCAGATGGAAATGATCCTGATGATAGCGGTCCGCCTTGGGTCCAAGCACCGTCCCAAACGGGCCGCAGGCTGCTTTCCACGTTCTTTGCAAAAGACGGCGGGAGCTGCCCCGTTTCCATCCTTGGAGAACAGTAATCTCCTCTCCGTCTTTCATAGTGAATGACGAAATGTCGATGGCCTTACCCTTGCCATGTTCGGAAATTTTGGCGCCCCTTCGGTTGTTTCGCGTCCGGCAAGAGTAGTGCGCCGCGACACGCATCTCAACGACCGGGCCACGGTTCCGAAATGTTGGCTTTACCCCGCGTTCAACCCATTGGTTTAATGCTTGTGCTGTATCACAAGTCATCACCGCACCTCGACTTAGCCGCACGCCTGAGATGGACGTCACACGAACCGCATCCTTGACACCACAGCCGTTCAGTTTTCCGGGAACCCGTCCGACTTTCTCGCCCTTGATATCCGCATTTCCACAGACCGACCCCTTACGGCTTTTACGCTTTTTGCCAAAGAAAACCTGCTGTTCAACGGCTTTCGGGCGCACGATAGGGCGCAAAGAGCTTGTCGGGCCAAATGTCTGCACCGCGGCCGCTTGGGCCACGACCGTTATCTCGGCCTCCCCCGGCTCTGCAGCCTTCGTGGGGCGGGGCGTCGGTCTCAACCTTACACCTTGAACCCTTGTCGCCACTTCTGAAACAGCCACCAATACAGCAGCCTCTTGCAATGCGGGGGATTGAGGCTCTTCCTGTGCCTCTGCCAAAGGTATCGGTGGCACGAATGCACGCCCAACCGGGCGCAACGATCGTTCAGGGGCACTCGCTGACGCGACCAGCGTTGTTGTTAACAACAACACAGTGCAAACGAGGCCCCACCGGATCACGATTTGGCCTTTCCACGCCCAAAATCTGGCGCGTCCGTATCTTGACCCGCTTCGATAATACCACGGCGAATGGCACGGGTGCGCGTGAAGTAGTCGAAAAGATGATCTCCGTCCCCAGTTCGAATGGCCCGTTGCAACGCAAACAGTTCTTCCGTGAACCGCCCAAGAATTTCCAGCGTTGCATCCTTGTTGCTCAAGAACACATCCCGCCACATGGTCGGGTCAGAGGCAGCGATCCGAGTGAAATCCCGGAAGCCAGCAGCCGAGTATTTGATCACTTCGCTATCCGTGACACGACGCAGATCATCCGCGACGCCCACCATTGTATAGGCGATCAGGTGCGGCGCGTGGGATGTGACCGCCAAAACCAAATCATGGTGATCTGCATCCATTTCTTCAACATTCGCGCCGATGCCTTCCCAAAGGGCGCGCAATTTTTCTACCGCAGCGCGATCAGAACCTTCGACAGGCACCAGTAGGCACCAGCGGTTGTCGTACAGTTCGGCAAAACCGGATTCTGGTCCTGAATGTTCGGTACCAGCCAGCGGGTGCGCCGGAATGAAATGCACACCTTCAGGAACAAAAGGTGTAACAGCATCAATGACATGCCGTTTGACCGACCCAACGTCGCTGATCGTTGCGCCCGGCTTTAGCACCGGGGCAATTTCTTGGGCCACTGCGCCCATTACACCGACAGGGACACACAAGACGACGAGGTCTGCGCCTTCTGCAGCTTCGGCGGCGCTGTCGCAAATACGATCACACAACCCGATCTGACGAGCCGTATCACGGGTCGCTTGTGAGCGGGCGTAGCCGGTCACTTCTTTGGCCAGACCAGAGCGTTTGATCGCCCAGAACATCGAAGAAGCAATAAGTCCCAAACCAATCAGGGCGACACGGTCATAAATCGGTTGGCTCATTTAGCGCCCCCTTTGAATGCAGCAACAGCGTCCACGATGCGCCGACAGGCATTTTCGTCACCAACAGTTATACGAAGTGCGTTTGGCAAGTTATACCCAGCCACCTTACGCACGATCAGCCCCTGAGATTGCAAATAGGCGTCGCAGCCTTCGGCCTCGGCCTGGTCAGAGAAACGGGCCAGGATAAAGTTCGCACACGAGGTATCTGATGGCACGCCCAACGCAGCAAGTGCCTCGGCTAACCAACCGCGCCACTTTGTGTTCTCTTCCAGACAGAATTCAACATAGGCGGTATCCCGGATTGCCGCCTCGGCTGCGACCAAAGCGGACGCTGAAACATTGAATGGGCCGCGCAAACGATTGAGAACGTCGATGATATCCTGTGGTCCATACCCCCACCCCACGCGAATACCCCCCAGGCCATAAAGCTTGGAAAACGTGCGGGTCATCACCACATTGCTGCGCGCATTGATGATCTCGACACCTGCGTCGAATCCACTGACATATTCGGCATAGGCCCCATCGAGAACAAGAATAGCGTGCGGCGGCAACCCATCCGCAAGACGGGCAACTTCGGCGGCTCCGATCATGGTGCCTGTTGGGTTGTTTGGATTGGCAATGAATACCAATTTGGTTCGATCCGTACATCCGGCCAACAAAGCGTCCACATCTGTGACTCGCTCACGTTCGTGCACCTCGACCGGAGTTGCACCAGCGGCCAAGGCGCTAATGCGATACATCGAAAACCCGTGCTCGGTATAGAGAACTTCATCCCCCGGACCAGCGTAAGCCTGACACAGAAAAGCAATGATTTCATCGCTCCCTGCCCCGCAAATCACCTGCTCGGGGTTCAAGCCGTGTTGTTCCCCAATCGCTGTCCGCAAACCGGCATGATCGCTGGATGGATAGCGATGCAACATCGCCGCACTGTCTTGGACGGCCGCGATGGCCTTTGGACTTGGTCCATAGGGGTTTTCATTTGAGCTAAGCTTGATGACATTGCTCACGCCCTCTACATGCGCCGTGCCGCTCTGATACAGTGCGATGTCCATAATGCCGGGCTGAGGGGTGATTTTCGTCATATTAGGGCTCCTTGATGGAACCCTAATAACGCTCTGCTTTCTCCGAGAAAAGCGGCAATGGCGTCACGCCGCTACAGATTGCCCACGAAACCGTGCGGTTGCAGGGTCCGCATCGTAATATTGCGCGAATTCCTCGGTCCGCTGACTCAGCTCGTTCACACTGTCGATGATGAACTGCGCCGACGCCGGATCCATCATGTAGCTAAAGTTCAGTCGCACCCAACCGGGCTTCAAAAGCTCTTTGCCCGCAGCAAGATCCGCATGCAGGGCCAGTGACGCCTCTTCATCAATCCCCAGCAAACGATGCGCATAAGGCCCGGCACAGGCACAACCACCACGGGCTTGGATTCCATAGATATCGCTCAGCATCCGTGTAAATAGCTGCTGATGAACGGGGTTCCCGGCCTTGTCTTTTACCAAGAAGGAAAAGATCGGCAGCCGATGGGGGTTCTCCGTTCCAAGCAGTGTCAGATGCGGATTGTTGCCCCACCCTTCTTGGGCCATCTGATTGAACTCAGCTTCGCGGCGGGTGATTTCCTCAACCCCGACCACATCTTTGACGATAAAGGCCAATGCGGCGCGAATGTCTCCGATGACATTCGGCGTCCCGGCTTCTTCGCGTGTCGCCAGATCCTCGGAATAGTCGTGGCCCCACGGTGAAACAAAGGACACGGTGCCTCCACCTGGCCAACTGGGGCAGGTCTGATGAACTGCCGTTCTGTTCACAACCAATACGCCAGAGGCGCCCGGCCCCCCAGGGAATTTATGTGGCGACACAACAATTGCATCTTTGCGTACGTCTGAGCCCGCGCCCATATCCATCTGCAGATACGGACCACCCCCTGCGTAATCCCAAACGGCAAGTGCCCCATGCGCCTTGAGAATTCGGGTTACCGGATCAGGGTCAGTAATGATGCCCGTGACATTTGAAGCGGCAGAAAAACTGCCGATTATCAAATCAGCATCTTTATGGGTCACCAATGCCGCTTTCAGCGCGAACAGATCCGGACCGCCTTCTGGCGCTTCTGGAATCTCGATAACTTCGGCTTTGCTTTCACGCCAAGGCAGAATGTTGGAATGATGTTCGTACGGACCAATGATTACAACCGGTCGGTCAGCTTGTTCCACCCCCAACAAACTAACCAACCGATTGAGCCCAGCCGTGGCACCCGAGCCGGTGAAGATCACCGCATCGTCTTCAGTGGCACCGATAAGCCGGGCTATCTCGGCTCGCGCCTCACGCCGTAACCGAGTCATGTATGAGCCGCAAAAGGAGGCTTCTGTGTGGCTATTGGCATAGAATGGCAACACGTGGGTCGCGACAAAGGTTTCTACCTGTGTCATTGCGCGCCCCGAAGCAACGTAGTCCGCGTAGACAAGCGGAACGTCCCCAAACAATCCGGGAATGCTGATTCCCTCTCCAATCATTCCATCCCGCAAGGACTTAGATTGAGTGGTGGCTGATAAGCCTTCGCGAAAATGGGTAAGGGTCATGTTCAAGCTCCTGTTACCCAACAAAGATGACCCCAAACAGGGCAAAAAACTTACCCGATTTTTGTATATTTTCCCAACTTTTTGTGTCAGATGATTGGATATGACCCATAAGATAGATCAAATTGACATCCTGTTGCTGCGTGAACTGCAAAAGAACGCCACATTGTCCCAAAGAGAACTCGCTGATCGTGTCGGCCTGTCCCAAAACGCCTGCTGGCGACGATTGAAAGCCCTTTCTGAGGCAGACATCCTTCAAGGTTCAAGCGCCCGCATTGCCCGCGAACGGCTTGGCCTTAATCTGGTTGTTTTTGTGATGCTACGGACCCGCCATCATTCGGCGGAGTGGTTGCAAGCCTTTCGCAGGCACGTCTTAACCATCCCCGAGGTGGTGGATTTTCACAGAATAGGCGGCGATTATGACTACCAACTCAAAGTCGTGACGCAAGATATGACCAGCTATGATCAGGTCTATCAGCGACTGATCGACAAGGTCGAGTTGGACAGCGTCACATCCTATTTTGCAATGGAAGCTATTGCGGAAAATCGTCCGCTCCCCTTATAAATCAGGGCCGGGCTCAAAGTCTTCTGGTTTCAAAAACCGCGCCTTACCATCTGGACGCTCAAAATCGATGTGCAAAATGCGGCGTGTCTTATTGCCGCCTTCGACCCTTCGAAACCAGAACTCTCTGTCGGCAAAATTTCCCGGCACCATGACCCAACGCGTCATCCCGGCGGCCATCCCTTTGTACGGGGCGATCAGATCAATGATCCACAACCTGTCACCTGATGTCCAATCTTCGTAACTCAGGGTTTTCCCAGCAACGAGCCGAGCCTCTGCCTCTGGCCCCAAATACGCCCAAGTGAACATTCCACGGGGCACGTCATCAAAGCGGAAAATGCGAAACTGCCCCAATTCAATCGCAGGCTCAATCGCCGCGCGCAGGTTCGCTATATTCATCGCTGCATGATGGGCGCTGCGCAGCGCCAGAAACATCACGTCGCCATATACGCGCAGTTTTTCCTGTGATGGGAACTCTGGCCCTGTGCCTTTGGGCGACGCTGTTTGGCTCATACCGCCGCAGTCTGCGTCATGAACATTCCTTCTTGCACCTTGGCGACATATTTCGCTGCCGGTCCATATGTTCCGTCATCCTCGTCCAATTCAGGGAACAACGCCAGCAACTCTGCCCGGGCATCTGGAGCAACGCCCCGCAAACTGAAACCAGTAGGATGGAAACTCTCGGTCAAGCTTCCTTCTGTAAAGATCACCTGATGCGTATCAAACAGAATGTGGAAATACTCGATTTCACTGTCCTCTTGCTCCCATCGGATCTTTTGCCCATCGACCAACCCCTTTGCTGGGACTAGGATCTCGTCCTCTCCAAAGAACAGCTGAGCGCGCCAATCCGACAACAGAACACGATGCTGTGGCGACACACGTAAATCCCGTCGCGGGCGCCCTCTTCCCAATGCCCCTGCCTTGATACGGATCGGGTGCCATTGAGGGTTTCTGCGCAATTCCTCTGCCTCTAGCAACCGTGACCCAATCCAGCGGATTGGCTGCGATCCATTGTCAAGCGTCGGAATCCAATCGCCGGGCTGGAGCGTTTCGACCGGCCGTCTCCCGTTTGCGGTTCTAATTGCCGTTCCCCGAGCGACACAAATCAGCAATGTGACCGAGACTTGATCATCATCAGATTGCCCACCTGACGTCCCCAGGATAGTGAACGAGACCGTCTGATTAGCGTCGCTTGCAAAAACTGCTGAGCGATCGATGTCAAAAGAAAAAGTGCCGTCAGCATTCAGTACGAAGTTGTCTGTGTAACTGTCAAAGTTCGCGCTTGTGCCTATTATGGAATAATCATCGGCTTCGCCGGTGCTTCCCCCGGTCAACAAGCTGACAACGTCAAAATCGCCCGATACGGTTGTCGCTGACGGATCCGTCAGATCCACTGTTAAAGACCAGTCAGACGGTCCGCCGCCGTACCCGGTCACCTCACCAATATTATAGCCCATTCTTCAGCCCTTCCATTCCCCCCAGGAAAAGAAGTTCAAGGTCAGAGTAACAATGTGGTCTCAACAAGGCAAGAAAGCCTACGCGTCTCGTTCACAACAAAAAAAGGCCGCGCAAAACGCACGACCTTTTGAAATCTTTGATGAATGGCGAAGATTAGTTCTTCGCGTAGAATTCCACGACCAGGTTTGGCTCCATGACGACTGGGTAAGGAACATCGCCCAGACCCGGCGCGCGCACGAATGTCGCGGTCATTTTGGAGTGATCTGCGTCGATGTAGTCAGGCACGTCACGCTCAGCCAGCTGAACGGCTTCGAGCAGAGCAACCATTTGCTTGGATTTGTCGCGAACCTCGATAACGTCACCTTCTTTTACACGGTAAGAAGGAATGTTGACGCGCTTGCCGTTCACTTTCACGTGGCCGTGGTTTACGAACTGACGTGCGGCAAAAACGGTTGCAACGAACTTGGCACGGTACACAACTGCGTCCAGGCGGCGCTCCAGCAGACCGATCAAGTTTTCACCAGTGTCGCCACCAACACGCTCGGCTTCGGCGTAGATGCGACGGAACTGCTTTTCGGTCAGATCGCCGTAGTAACCCTTCAGCTTCTGCTTGGCGCGCAGCTGAATACCAAAGTCGGACAGTTTGCCCTTGCGGCGCTGACCATGCTGGCCGGGGCCATATTCACGACGGTTAACTGGGGATTTTGCGCGGCCCCAGATGTTTTCGCCCATGCGGCGGTCAATTTTATGCTTGGCAGACGTACGTTTAGTCACGGCTGTTCTCCTTCTAAAAACGAAGCCCACCCCGAAACCGGTATGGGCTACTATGAAGGGCGTTGTCCTCTAGTCTGTTCAGACTTGACAGGAATCCCCTTGCGAGGGCCACCAACACCAATAGAGCCGCGCTTATATCTGCGCGGCCCTCAGAGTCAACACGGGATTGACCGAATTCTCAAAGTCCTAAGCCGCCTCATGTCGCAGCAACGCTGCTTCGGTATGAGAAAGGTTCCGACGCGCAAATCCACCGTACCCATGTGGGTCGCGATCCAAGCCCGGCAGATGCGCCAAAAGCCGGGTACGGTCCGCATCCGTCAAAGCATCCATAGAGGCATTCGCGGGATGATAGCTTTCGGTCTCAACACCATTTGCCCATAGAATCTGATGACTGGGCAAAAGCAGGTGAATGTAGGTAACCTGACGAACAGACAGATCCACCCCAACCGTTGTGCCATTGATCAGGTCACGAGCCGCCACCAAAACTTCGGGCGTATTGAAAAGGGCCTGCGCGGCAGCCCCACGCAACAGCATTCTATGCGCCGGAGAAACCAACAGCTCAGCATCAGGGCGGTCAATGCCAAGCGCCCCCGCCCGAATACGGATCGGTCGCAACTTGGGCATGACAAACAAGCGTGCGCCCGTCATTCGGCGATTCCCAATCCATTGTATTTGCTGAGGGCCGCTATCCCGCGTCTGTACCTTATCGCCTTCGCGCAAGTCCTCGACCAATCGCGGTCCCGTCGGTGTGGATATGCGCGTTCCCGGCGTAAAGCAGATCACTCCACCTTCACCAAGGGCATCATGCCCACGATCCGCACCTGTCAATGAGTGATGAACCACCCAGAGATCCGTATCCCGAGGTGGCATATGATCGAGGAACATTAGCAAGCGCGTGCCGCCGTTAGCCACCTCTATCACTGTCACTGTATAGCTTTGCGCCCCATTGGTTACGACAAAACTCTGGTCCATCAGGGGATCATCGACCTCAATCGCATCCACATCTGTCCGATTTTGAACTGCCGCACCAACCAGCCGGCGCACTTTGCGCGCCGCCTTTTTCCGTAACGTATCTTCACCGTCCGCCTGATCCAAACGCAACAGCCCTGCCGGGCCCTCTACACACACGGGTTCCCCGTGCCATGACCATACTGCCCCCGCAGTGAGTGACTCCAAAGGGGCGGCCTCAAGGCCATCTAGATCTGTTTGCGCCCAGGAAATGACGAACGTGCCACGAAAGCCCGTCTTCATCTGCCCGTATGCCTGCCATCTTTATTTTTTATTACCGCCAAGTTAACAAAACAGTTTGCTGAAAGGAAGCCAATTGTTTCCAAGCTTTTAGGCCGTGTTCTTAACGCCTCACTTCGTCTCATGTCGACAGTTCCCCGAACCAACGAAAAGGCGGAATTTACTCGCCCCCCGATTTTGTTCAGTCTGTTTTCGATTCAAATACAATCACTTGAAGCCCAGCAGCCAACAAACACCGGAAGGTATGCCTGATACGGCCCAAACAAGGAAAACTAGCTTGGGAAAGGTCCAGAGTTGCTTTCCCCGCCACATGACGCCAACGGCCACTGCGATACAATTGCGTCTGGCAGCAATCCCAAGCACAACTGTATCAACGCTTTGCTACAAGTCCTGAATATGAGCTGGGCTAGACCAAGCTTGACACCCATCTTCTGTATAAACCTCGGCGCATCTCAGCCAAAAGCCCATCGATCACCTGACTTGCGTCCGGAAAGCAAGATTTGACCTCCTCAGCAGCGACCAATGGCTTGTCATCCAAGCCAATCAGGTACTCGGCGATCCTCTTCCTTCAGGCAGCTCCAAGGGCAGCTGAAGCGCTTCCCTACTCAGCTTGAATTCCGACTGTTCTGTAATGAGAAGCAATCGACGCAGCACAGTGGCGGCCCTTCTCAGGCCCGAAAACCCTGAGTATTCCCAGGCCTCAAGGATGCGTTTTCCCAAATCTGCATCCTATGACTTTTGCCATTCTGCTGGATTACTCGCTTGACGAATGGCTACCTCGACCATCATGAAATCCACAATGTTCCAGCCTTCAAAAAGGTCTTTCAAACCAGCGGGTGTATAAACGGGTAATCCACCACCTTCTTCGGTCAGAAAGTCAGAAGTCCATTCGCTGCGTGGCTACTTCCAGGCAAAGGTGGGTTGATCATAATGCGAGACCCGGGTTGTCTTGCCTCGCAGCACGATCTCGCGAAACTGATAGAGAATGGCAGCCGTGGGCGCATACATGTAGTGCCCCAAAGTCGGGAAGAAGCCAGACAAAATCGGATGATCGCTGTTGTCGCTGTCCTCAAGTCTGGGAATGTCAGGGCTGTCCAGCTCGCGCAAAGGCAAGTGGAACACCTGCGCAACCTCTGAAGGGTCAGGGCAAAGCTGCACCTCTCCAGGGGCCCACACCACAATCGGCGAAACCCGAAACCCGGATCTGGTCGGAAACTGGTCAAGCTGACCAAGGACGTCATCTGCACCCAAATCGAGGCCCAGTTCTTCGTGCAGTTCTCTGAGGGCGGCATTGACTTCGAGCTCACCCTCGTCCAGGCGACCGCCCGGCAAAGCGTACTGGCCGCCGTGGCGGTTAAGTTTCGGAGGTCTCAGTGTCATCAACACGCAGGCCTCGCCCGTTTCCTTGTGCTCGGTTACTACGATTGCAACAGCGGCATCTCGCAATCCAGGTTGTTCTACGGTCAAGGCCTTAAAGCTTCCAAGGTTGGCCTGGAACCGAGACAACAGATCAGGGCCGAACACATAGGACTGCAAGAGACGATCCAATCTTCAGGTCTATAGGCCCAATGGCATCTACTCATCGCAATGGAGGGCACACAAGGCATGAGCGACGACCAAAAAACCCGCCGCGACTCATTCTTGCATCTTTCGACAGCAGATGCACTTAATGCTAGAGAACCGATACCTGAAGGTTGATCTCTCCGACGCCTCTCCCCCTATAAGGAGACGAATTCAGGAGGTAATGCAAACTGATGGGCAAATCGTGCAAACTTATGCGCAATCGCCGCGCAAGATTATGGGCGAGAATCGTGGTTTTTTTCCTTTAGATTCAATGATGGATGTGCAACGTTATGCGCGCACCTACAGAGTGTCTGGCATCTGGTCCGCAAGATTGCAGAGATGCGCTTGGCGAGGGCCGAGAGGCAAGCAAAATGCACGGAGATACGACGTCGATTACGGCTAACAGTTCCGATTGAGGTCGGTCGATGATCGCTTCAATTCTCACTAGATCAAGATAGACCGTGTTATCGATCATCTGATCAGACGACAAAGAAACTATGTGGTATTGTAAGCTGTGAGCACTGAAACCCTAATCAGCATAACCGTATCGTTTGTTCTCACCTGCCTAGCCTTTGGCTGATACGCCATGTTGTAAAAAATAGCGGGCAAGACAGGATAGTGGACCCAGAGGCCCTGCAAGAGTTGATGCGAACCATCGATTGGTCTCGACTCGATAGAGTCATGGATCGGCCCAGCGTCAGGCAGCCCGAAACCGATAAGGCGTAACGTTGGCTGACAGAGATCCACAACGGGCCCAACGACCAGAAATTCGCGTCAAGGCGGATGTGATTGCTGGCGTCAGGCCCTTCGGCGGTGATTACACCTAGTACCGCATCGAGACAGCCGCCCGCCTCGGCCCGGACCTTGCCATAAAGGTTTAGCCTATTGTTTGGCGCAGGTACGCCGCGAGCTCAAGGAAGTGCTTGAACGCGACGTCTCACCTCGCAGATATAAATATGCGAGCCCAACAACGTCGAACCCTATGCCTACCTAAAAGTCGCCTCAGCGGGCCATCCACGCTCATGGAGAGATGAGATCAAGTCGTGAACATTTGCTTGCCAATCGATCAATTCGACGAAGATAACGTTTCAATCTCTACGTCGATTTTCGAATTTGTATAGATACGTAAAGAAACCAAACCTGTTTTGATTTCGCTAAGAACTCGTCGGCGAACCCCTTCTGGCCGATTGCCATTTGCCGCGAGATCAAGCCTCTGACAAAATAGATTTTGCTTGAGCTCGAATTCATCCAACCAATTCGAACCGTTATCAAATATGCTGTCGTTAGCATCACCCAGACGATCTTCTCGGCAGGGCTTTTGCGCGTTAAATTTGTCTGTCTCATCTTCCACTCCTCAGTGGTTACGATGAGCCAAGAACATTCTCTTATCAGATAACGCTATTTAGACCCACAAGCGCTGACGTCAGACACATTCTACTTTATGAGGCCTAAATCTAAGCCATAGTTTTTTGTTGGTGATGACTTTGGTGTTTTCACCTACCCAGTTTCCATTTGACACTCTGACCACAACGAGTGAACCTTGGCGACTTTTCAAAATAAGAAAACTGCGGGTTATCGATGAGCAAAAAAACGCTACTTCTACTGAATGGAAAATCCGCCGTCCGCCCGGAAGTACGTGAAATACTGAAGGCGATTCAAAAGGACTTGGATCTCGAAGTTTGGGTGCCATGGTCGCGCAAGCAACTCAGCAAAATTTTGCGTCGCTCTCTTAAGAACGGGACAAAGCGCGTCATCGCCGCAGGTGGAGATGGAACTCTTAACAAAGTGGCAAATGCTTTGCTTAATTGCACATCTGACGTCGAAGTCTCGTTGGGACTGGTGCCGCTCGGAACGGCCAATGACTTTGCACGAGGCTATGGGGATTTAGGGAACGAATTAGAGCAATCCATCCGACGAGCAGTCACAGGAGGAGCCAGCCCCGTCGATGTGGGAAGGATCAATGGCACGTATTTTGTAAATGTCGCCAGCGGTGGATTCGGTGCCATGATAACGGCCACAACTCCGCAAGACGTTAAACGTAGGTTGGGGGGCTTGGCATACACTCTCGCAGGCTTGGCACGAATCTCCGAAATGCAGCCGGCACAGGCGTCGATCAGCATTGATGGAGAGCCACCCGTTTCGGCGTCTGTCACTGCGTTGGTGATTGCAAATAGTCGTTATGCCGGAGGCGGATTTGATGTGGCCCCCGACGCGTCTGTTTCAGACGGGTTGTTGGACCTCGGTGTGCTTTCTACAGAAAGCTTGCAAGCCGTTTCTTCAGGTTTGGCAGCGTTGTTGGACAGCAAAGATCCCGCATCGGCAATCGTGAACAGGTCGCAAGTGAAATCAGTTGTTCTGGAAACAAAGGAACCGTTCCATCTTAATCTCGACGGCGAGCCGATGATTGATACGAAATTCGAAATAGAGGTTTTGCCTAGGCGTCTAATGTTTGTCACACCTGAACAAAATGAAAGCAGATGAATGTAGGGCTAATTCTACGAGCCTTCTGGGCTGCACTGGTACGATACGACGGGAAATATGGGTGGAGTAAAAGTAGCCATATTGCCATGTCCATGATGTTGGCCTTGTTTCCATTTACGGTCTTTGCATTGTCTTTGACCCAAGCTGTTTCGGCCGAGTTTTCAAGCTTGGACATTGTCGAGTTCATCTATGGAACATGGCCAGATAGCATTGCAGAACCAATCGTACGAGAAGTGCAGGCAGTTTTGCGGGACAGCGGTGTCAAAGCCATGACCGTTGGTGGCCTTCTGGCCGTCTTCTTTGCCTCAAACGGTGTGGACGCTATCCGTCAGGCACTGACGGACGCCTATCGTGAAAACGATCCACGACCCCTTTGGAAATCACGTGCACTTTGTGTTGTCTTCGTCCTTTGCGGCTCTGCAATTTTGACGGTTGCTGCTCTTCTGACCTTTGCCGTTCCATTGTTTTTTGACTTTGTGGAAGCAAATGGGGAAACCCAAGATGCAACATGGCGCGGTTACGAAACCCTGCGCCTTGGGATCTCTTTTGTGTTGCTTATCTTTTCTGTAGTTGCCTGCCACCTTTGGTTGCCAGGCACGCATCACACAATAAAACAGGTGTTTCCGGGTGTGCTCCTCACAGTGGTTCTTTGGATTGTCGCAGGGAAAATATTTGCTCTCTATGTTACAAGCTTTTCTTCCTACAGCATTACATATGCCGGATTATCCGGGGTAATGGCGGCACTTGTCTTCATGTATTTAATGGCCACAATTTTTGTAATCGGGGCCGAGCTTAATGGACGTCTCATAGCAATCGGTGATGCAGATAAAATGGAAGAGTAAAACTATGGGAAAGCTATAGAATTATGAACGGGATCAACGAAGCACTTCAAGTTGGCAGATGCTCTCTTGTGAAAGCTGATGGGGAAATACCCTCCCAATTTGAAAATGCCTCTGAAAAGCTCTGCCGATGATCAAAACCAAGTATTTCAGCGGTTTCATCGATGCTTTTTCCAGCGATTAGAAGGCGCTTGGACGTGCGGTGCCGTTCGACCCTGACGATTTCTCGAAAAGAAGTCCCTTCAGATTTCAGGCGAAGTTGAAGCGTCCTCTCGTGTATGTCCAACGCTTGAGACGTGTTTACCAAACTCCACGGTGCAACCCCGAAAGAAGCACGAACGAGCCCGCCGACGAGTTCCTTCAAATTTGGTTTTTTCTCAACCATTAGAGATTTGTCAGCCAAATAGCGCGACAAGACTTCAACTTGTAACCTATCTGTTCCGGACATCCGCGATTGAAGCAATCTATCGTCGAAAGAAATATAGCCCTGTGCGGAGTTTCGAACCTGACTTATAGGCGCAGTGTATGGAAAATGAGACGGCGATCCATTTGGGTAAGCTATCAGGATGTCAGGATCGCTCTGAAATCTAGAAAGACAGATCACATTGGCTAACAAACTCATCGTGTACTGAACATCATGAACAGCTTGTCTGGCGTTAAAAGGATTGAAGTACCAAATGTGGCAACGCCCGTTGTAAACTCTTATCACCAATTCTGAGTCGCTTTGATAGTACAACAGCGCAGACCGTGCGATTTGCAAAGCATCCCACAAAGTTTCAGCAGAAATGATGGCACGGCCGAAAAAGCCCAAGTCTTCTACCTTTTGAGAATACCCAGCCCAGACAAAGAAATCACTATTGTCCGCAAGTCGT
Source organism: Phaeobacter sp. NW0010-22 (assembly GCF_040365955.1). NCBI lineage: Bacteria > Pseudomonadati > Pseudomonadota > Alphaproteobacteria > Rhodobacterales > Roseobacteraceae > Phaeobacter > Phaeobacter sp. NW0010-22. The sequence goes on along the minus strand of NZ_BAABWT010000009.1, from coordinate 135,101 downwards.
GTCAAACTTGTCATACCCTTTAAGTAGGCCGAAACATCGACAATCTCTTCGGGATCCGCTGGAAGACCGAGATCTTGAATCGTTGTTTGAAATTGTCGAGAGCCACTGGAAAGCAAAAGAGCGGGCCCGTGGAATGCGCCCGCTCGGATCGTAAACTCTTCAACCGAAACACTCATGCGTCGCAATCACTCTGCGGAATCTGATGTGCGCCAATGTGGTCGCTTGTCCGTGTCATGGGCGGCCTCTTCGAAGAATTTTCAGCGTTCACACGTCTAGCACACATTTTCTTGGGGAAAGACACAACAGAAATGTTCCTTTGATTCGTGTTTGCCGACAAGGCTTCTGAAATTCCCAGTAATCTCGCAACGCGCCGCGGCGAGTTGTTTCTGACCGCGTTGCCGCCAGCCGAGGGATCGATGTGGTGATTTTGAGAATTGCGGGAGACAACATGAAACACAAATTTGGCATAACAAAGACGGCGGTGTTGGGTGCCATATCCGCCGCCGCCCTCTTGGTTGGCGCGCCAGTTTCGGCGCAAGACAAACCAAACATCCTTGTGATTTGGGGGGACGATATCGGCCAATCGAATATCTCTGCCTACACACGTGGTCTGATGGGCTATGAAACGCCCAACATTGACCGAGTGGCTGACGAAGGCATGATGTTCACTGACTACTATGGTGAGCAGTCCTGTACCGCAGGTCGCTCGTCCTATATTATGGGCCAATCTGTCTATCGAACAGGCTTGTCCAAGGTTGGCCTTCCTGGGGCGGATCTTGGCATGCAAGAAGAAGATCCGACGATTGCGGGCCTTCTGAAGCCTATGGGGTATATGACCGGTCAATTCGGTAAGAACCACTTGGGCGATCAGGACCGGATGCTGCCTACGAACCATGGTTTTGATGAGTTCTTTGGCAACCTTTATCATCTGAATGCCGAAGAAGAACCAGAAAACCGCGACTATCCTGGCGATGCTGTTCTGGCGGACGGACAAACCTTCCGCGAAGCCTTTGGCCCGCGTGGTGTCATCAAATCATCAGCCGACGGAGCAATTGAAGACACTGGCCCGCTTACGAAAAAACGGATGGAGACTGTCGACGATGAAACCGTTGCGGCCGCTATCGACTTTATCAAGCGCGCCAATGAACAAGGCAAACCTTTTTACGTTTGGTGGAATGGCACGCGGATGCACTTTCGCACTCACATAAAAGACTCTCTTACCGGAATTTCAGGTCAAGACGAGTATGGCGATGGCATGGTCGAACACGACATGCATGTCGGCCAACTCTTGGATTTGCTTGATGAACTGGGTATCGCTGACAACACTATCGTGCACTACTCAACTGATAATGGGCCCCACAAGAATACCTGGCCCGATGCCGGTTCCAACCCGTTCTACAGTGAAAAGAATACCAATTGGGAAGGTGGATGGCGTGTGCCGTCGCTCGTGCGCTGGCCTGGTAAAATCGAACCTGACTCGGTTTCAAACGAAATCATGCACCACATGGATTGGTTGCCAACATTCTTGGCAGCTGCGGGCAATGATACCATCAAGGAAGATCTGAAAGCGGGCGGGGTTCAAGCTCTAGGTCGTGAGTACAAGGTTCACTTGGATGGTTACAACTTCCTGCCCATTCTGACAGGCGAAACAAAAGAAGGGCCACGTCACGAGATATTCTATTTTGCGGATACCGGAGAGCTGACAGCTCTGCGCTATGACGACTGGAAGCTGATTTTCCTCGAGCAAAAAGCGGTCTCGACGTTGCGGGCATGGATCGAGCCTTGGACACCACTTCGGGTTCCTTTGATCACCAACCTGCGACGGGATCCATATGAGCAAGCACATCTGACATCCAATACCTACTACGACTGGATGATTGACCGGATTTATTTCCTGGTGCCGGCGCAGAAATATGTGGGTCAGTTCTTGGCGACTTTCCAAGAATTTCCACCACGTCAGAAACCGGCCAGTTTCTCTATCGATCAAGTTATGGAATTGATGGAGGCAAACAACGGGAGCAAGTGATCCCAAGTTTGTAGAACAGAATACATGTGCGGTGTCGGGATGATGCCGCACATGGCCTCAAGCCAAAACAGCAACAATCGTTAGCATCGGGCATTATCGTGTGCCGCTGTGATGCCATCATGCGAGTTGCAGACAGGGAGATAGACAATGACCGACTTGGTAGTAATTGTTTTTGAAGGCCGTCATACGGCAGACGAAGCGCTTCTTCGCTTGCAGAAAATGAGCATGGATTGGGAAGTTGATCTCGACGAGGTCGCGATCATGACCCGTGACAAAAATGGTGTGGTGCGGACTCGCAACTCCGATACTCTTACCGCGGCGGGTTTCCTTGGAGGTACTTCCCTTGGAGCGCTGACGGGAACGCTGATCGGTGCTATGGCTGGTAACCCCGCCGCCGGTTTCGTCGCTGGATCGGCGGTTGGTGCCAGTTCCGGGACGTTGGCTGGTATGCTGGATCAGGCAGACGAAGAAGATGCATTGGCTGCCCGTGTTGGTTCAAAAATGGGACCTGACTCTTCCGCATTGGCTGTGATTGGATGGTCTAATCGCCCCACAAAGTTGTTGAGTGAATTGGAAGGCATGAAAGGCGAAGTCATCGAGACGTCTTTGTCTGTCGGCGATGAAAAAGAGCTTCGTGCAGCCCTATCCGCAAGCTAATTTGAGTTGATTTCTTTTCCGGTGAACAGAACGATTGCTCGCCGGAAAAGGAGTATTCCTAATATCGAAAACGGAATAGGTTACATGAGAAAAATCCGGACAACCGCAGCTATTTTGTGTGCATCTGCATTCGGAACTGTAATGCCCGCATCCGCAGAGTCCGCACCTCACGTGGCCGGTGGAGTAGTGGTAGAGTACAACAACTTGGATATTGCTTTGGTCGCTTCCGGATGGAGTGTCGTCAAGCTTCTGCGCGGTGATGTGTACAATGCGGGCGGTGATTTTGTGGGCTATGTTCATGATGCGCTCGTATTGCCAGATGGTGATACGACCTTTGTGATCGTCAATGTCGCCGGTTTTCTCAACATCGGTGAAAAATTGATTGCTTTGCCAGCTGGCGCTTTTGAGATCAACGCTGATGGCGACTTGGTTTTGCCCAATGCGACTAAGGATAATCTGAAAAGCTTGCCTCGATTCCACTACGCACGGAACTGAACGAAAATCGACCCGGCGAAGGTATTTGCTGATCCGGGTCGAGTTTGGCGAGCGAAGTTTCTTGACGAACAACAAACCAAATTTCCAAAAGAGAGGATAGTAAATGGGAAATACTACGAGCAAAATTCAAAAAAACTGGGGATGGTTTTTTGGACTCGGGATATTGTTGATCATCGGGGGCGTGTCCGCCATTTTTGCTCCGTTTCTGGTATCTCTTGCCATCGAGTTTATTGTGGGTCTGGTTTTTGCAGTCGGTGGTGCTGTGATGCTTGTGCACGTTTTCACGACCAAAGACGGCTGGAATGCAAGGCTCATCTATTCGATTCTAGGGGCCTTCAATCTGTTTGCGGGGCTGATGTTGATGTTTCGTCCGCTTGAAGGGCTCGTGGCGCTTACTCTGGTTATGATTGTCGCAATTTTTGTGAACGGCTTGATCCGAATCGCAGTGGGAGTGATGGCGCAACCAGATCAAGGGGCTGGATGGGTCATATTTGTTGGCTGTATTTCCGTGCTGGCATCAGTCTATCTGATGGCGATGTACCCCAAAGTAAGTGTGATCTTGTTGGGGGTTATTGCTGGAGCATCGTTGATTGCGGAGGGCGCTGGCTACATCAGGTTTGCCTACGGATTGAAAAACAATGTGTCAGTCGCTGTCTGAAATAACGGCAGGTAGCTGTGGTCAATATTGACCTAACTCCAACTCAGCGGCTGCCATAAGGAAGATGTAGATGAAAAAACCCAGAGTTTTATCCTTTCTGAGCAGTGGTGCTGTTGCCAGTTTGTGCCTAGTGGCTCCAACTTTATCAAATGCGCAAGAAAAGCCTAAGCTCGTACTTCAAATCACTGTTGATCAGTTGCGTGGGGATCTGATTGAGAGATACGGAGTTCACATTGGCGAAGGCGGATTTCGCTATTTGTTGGAAAATGGCGTCAATTTTGTCAGCGCCCATCACCGCCATGCCAACACTGAAACAATCGTGGGTCACACAACGCTCGCGACTGGCACGGATCCTGCAATCCATGGAATGGTTGCAAATCTTTGGTTTGATCGCAAAACGGGTATGCCGTTCTATAACGTGCAAGATCCAGACTATCCCCTGATTGGGGCTGCTGGGATTGATGCCGAAAATGAGATTGATCCAACCCAACGGGCGGCCACAACTGACGGGCGGTCACCACGCAATATCATCAGTTCAACAATCTCAGATGAAATTGCTTTGCATTTTGGTCCGGCTTCCAAAGTGTTTGGTGTGTCGGTCAAGGATCGCGGGGCGATTGCAATGGCCGGTCACGCTGGTGACGCATACTGGTTCTCAAAGTCAGAAGGCCGGTTTGTCACAAGCACGTTTTATCGCGATGCCTACCCACGCTGGATTGAGGGTTGGGAGGATAAGGGCATGGTTGCATCTTATGCCAACCGTGCGTGGTCCCTTTTGGGAAACATCGAGGACTATGCCTTTGGCGACCGCGATGATCAGCGATGGGAAACCGATTTGCCAGGGTTTGGACGGGTTTTCCCACATAACTGGGGGGCAAGTGATGGGAAGTACTTTACCACGTTGCTTACCCTCAGCCCGGCAGGGGATGAAATCACAGTCGATTTTGCGAAAACCCTGTTGGACGCCGAGCAGCTGGGCAAAGATGATGTGACGGATTACCTGTCCGTCAGCTTGTCATCCACCGACTATGTGGGACATATTTTCGGGCCTTCGAGCCTGGAAGCAGAAGACAATTTTGCACATCTCGACAGACAAATTGCTGACCTTTTGAAACATGTTGACAGGGTTGTTGGTCTGGAAAATACATTGATCGTTCTATCGGCAGATCACGGCGCACCCGAACACCCAGGGTATCTAGCCACCTTGGGGATTGAAGCTGGTTTGTTCGATTTTAATCGTGTCGATAAGGAACCGGGGTTTGTCCGCCTGCAAATGGATTTTGATGAATCAAACGATCTGGTTCAGAACTTTTCCAACCCTTACCTTTATTTGAACCAAGACCTTATTTCCGAACGCGGATTGGATCCTGTGGTCGTTGAACGAGCGGTCGCTGAGGAACTTCAAAAGCTACCAGGCATTGCTTATGCCATTGGTAGCTCAGATTTGCGAAATGGATCATTTGCCAGAACCAAAATTAGCGATGCCGTCTTGTCAAACTTCAATCCAGATCGTTCCGGAGACATCTATGTGGTGTTTGAACCGCATTGGTTTGTGGCTGATTTTGACGGGTTGCACGTTGCGTCTGCACATGGCTCTCCTTGGACGTATGATACCCATGTCCCCCTAATCATTTCCGGATCAGACATAGCTCCGAAGACGGTCGCACGACGGGTCGAGACCGTAGATGTCGCACCCACGATAGCGGCTATTTTGGGCACAAAGCCACCTTCTGGAGCAGTGGGCGCGCCCCTGCCTGAAGCAATGCCAATGACAAAGGAAGCGCCATGAAACCTTCACTCAAGCGCTTAGCTCAAATAGCCGTTTTGTGCGTAACCGGTTCGTCGGCGTTCGCTCAGTCAGATGCGGCACAAGCCAACAACCCGCTCGCGGATATCACCGCGTTCAATATCCAAAATTACTATTTCGGAGAATTTACCGGCCCCGGTGACTCCACGGGTAATCAGTTTGTCTTGCGTTACGCAAAACCGGTTTCAATCGGGGACACAAACTGGCTGATCCGGGCGTCGTTGCCGTACAATTCGCTCCCCGTAGGTGCAGGTGGACAGACAGTGAGCGGCATCGGGGACTTCGACATATTCGCTGCGTACCAGATTGATACAGGCAACCCCGGAGTTAGCTTTGCGTTTGGCCCCCAAGTGGTCGCCCCTACAGCGACGGACGACCGATTGGGAGCCGATCAATGGCAGCTTGGCATCGCGAATGTTTACTTTAACGCGACATCACCTGTGTTTCAGTACGGCTACCTTCTGACTTGGCGTGGTGGCGTCGGAGATACGAACGGCCGAACCCGAGCCAACCTTGGCGCTTTTCAGCCCTTTGTGTTCTACCAACTAGGCAATGGCTACTACACAGGCGGTGCTCCGATCTGGACCTACAATTTTGCCAATGACAGCTATTCGGTGCCGCTTGGCATTCGACTTGGGAAAGTCACCAAGCGCGGCAACACTGTCTACAATTTTTTCGTTGAGCCGCAGTACTCGGTTTTCAGCAAAGGCGCCGGCCAGCCTAAGTGGCAAATCTACATGGCCCTCAACATGCAGTTCCAATGATCACTTGAACACTTGGCAATCCAAAACAATAGTCAGGAACCAAAATATGGAAAAATTTATCGCTGTCGTTTTTGAAAATGATGACACTGCTTTCATGGGTGAAACAACCTTGCGGGGGCTACATTCCGATGGAGAGCTTGCCGTGTATGCGGCTGCCGTTATCGGAAAAGATCTCGATGGGAAAGTTGAGGTTAAGAAGCTCGAAGACGAAGGGCCGCTAGGCACAGCCCTGGGTTTAGTACTTGGTGGCATGGTAGGCGTTTTGGCCGGCCCGCTGGCCGTTGCATCCGGCGCTGCACTTGCCGGTTCTGCTGCCGCTGCGACAGCTGCTGCCTCGGGAATGGCCGTTGGATCGATGACTGGCGGTCTGTTTGGCGTTTACCGGGACCTTTGGGTCGCAGGAATTGACTCCGCGATGCTTGATGAGGTCAGCGTTGAACTTCTTCCGGGTAAGTCTTGCTTGGTCGCGTCGGTTGACGAAGTGTGGACATCGCCTCTTGATGTTAAAATGGGCGAGGCTGGTGGGGTGGTGTTCCGCAAAGCCCGCACCGATGCAATCGATGATCAATACGCTGCTGACATGACAGAGCTGGACCGCGAGATCGTAGAACTCAAGGATGAGTGGAGGCAATCGAGCGAAGAAACCAAACAGGTAATTCATGACAAGATTGATGAGGCAAAGGCTAAGGTCGCCGAAGCCAAGGAAAACATTTCACGTCGGATGGATGAACTAGACAGCCAAACGGAAGCGAGACTGCTGGCGATTGACGAGCAAATCTCGGCGGCCAACGAAAGCACCCGTCAAAAGTTTGAAAGGCGTAAAGCTGAAATTCAATCGGACTACAAAGAACGTAAATCCAAGCTAGATGCATCAATTGCTTTGGCAAAAGAAGCGTTAACCTAAGTCAAAATTCGCAAACGCGCTGAAGAAACCCAATCGATGTTTCTCGAAAATGGGTGACGCAGACTATCCCTCAAATTGTGTTGCGGTAGTCATACCGTAGAGAAAGGAAAAGAAATGGCTGATTTGAAGAGCATGATGGCTGAACTTCAACAAAAACGAGATGAAATCAAACTCCAGTTACACCTTGGGTCGATGGACGCCGAAGAAGAATGGGATTCTCTTGTATCTGAATGGGACAAATTCCTTTCAAAATCCCAGTTTGATCAAACTGCGGACGAGGTTGGTGAAGCTGCCCGTGAACTGGGGCTTAAGATGAAGGCTGCATATGACAATGCGAACAAAGCCGTCAGGTAAGGAGACGTTCAGGGAAATCCGGCTCCGGCTTGATGGTTGAAAGGCTTTCAGACCTCCCTAAAGGATGGCTTTAGTATAGGCTGCTCAACGAAGATACTTTAGTTGGTAGAGGGTGGTTCGATGCATGAACCACCCCTTTTTCACCAGTGCGATTCATTGAAATTGTTGATAGACATGCCCTATTCGCCGCTGGGAAGTGCTATCATTGCAGTTGAGCACTACCGATTGGTAGTTGCCGCTCTCCAAATTCAAATGGATTCACAATGCAAAGGGCCAAGACGAATGGCAGTTGATGCAAACGCCCCCGCAACCGAAGTTAAGGAACCCGTTTTGGTCGTTCCGCGGCAAATAATTGCATTGGCCTCGCTCTTAGCTTTGACACTCGTGATCAGCATTGTCTTTTTAGAACTCATTCGCCCTTTTCTAGGTGCACTGGCCTTAGCCGCAATTGTTTCTGCGCTTGTTCAACCGTTTTACAAGAGCGTGCTCCGCCGAACCGGTGAGCGGGAAGGCTTGGCGAGTACCATTACCGTGCTCGTTGGAATACTGCTCGTCGTAGGTCCACTGATTGGCGTCGGTTATCTTGCGGCGGATCAGGCATCCGGGTTGGTGGTTGATGCAGATCATGTCATAGCAGCTTTATCTGAAGATGTTGTCGCCTTGAAGGGAGGGACTTTTGAGTTCCCAAGCTGGGTGCCATTTGCGCAAGAATTAGCTCACGCTGGTCCCCAAATTTTTCAAAAAGCGGAAGAATTGTTGGGTTCGGCTGCCGCGTTCCTAACCTCTGAGTTGTCTCACTTAACCAACGGCACTGCGAAGTTTTTCCTGAGCCTCTTCACCTTCTTGTATGCGTTGTTCTTTTTCTTACCCCTCAAGGACTCCGCTTTCCGTCCAATTTTGGAGAACTCAGGGCTGAGTGTTGGGCTTCAGAACAAAGTACACGACAGAATTGTGTCAGTCAGCAGAGCAACGATAAAGGGAACCTTGTTGATCGGTGTGATACAAGGTGCTCTCGGAGGTTTCGGGTTTTGGATGGCAGGGATCGAAGGCCCTGCCTTTTGGGCCGTTGTGATGGCGATTGCAGCAGCTATTCCAGGTCTCGGTGCCACAGTCGTGGTTTTTGGGGGCGCTGCATATCTCGCTTTGCAAGGTGAGATTCCAGCCGCAATTGGGTTGGCACTTTGGGCCGGGTTGGTCGTTGGCACTATCGACAATGTCTTACGGCCGTCGCTTGTGGGACGGGATGCCCAGATGTCAGATCTGATGATCTTCGTCAGCACTTTGGGCGGGCTGGCTGTATTTGGGGCATCAGGTTTGGTTTTCGGCCCGGTCATCGCTGGTGTGTTTGTTACAATCTGGAAAGAAATACCTAGTTCGTTGAGACAGCCCGCTGAGAGCGCCGATGATGTCTCGGCTTCTTCACATGTTGCTAAAGAGGTTTCCCCCGGTGAACCGCAAAGCCTCAGCGAAAAAACTGCCCGTGCGAAGGGATTAAAATATACTGCGTCGAAGGCTGATTTGGAAATTGAAGTTGAGGCATTGAGACGAGAACTAGGCCTAGACAACACTTAGAACGAAAGCCCTTCAAATATTTACAAACACAAGTTCAATGTTCTAGCAGGCAGGCTGATTTCACAATACAGGAGAGAACAACCGAGCAACCGGCGCACCTATTCGGATGTGTTTAGGCTGCTCTGAAAGGTTTTTGTCCAGCTTGAACGCCCTCTCGAAATCCTTCTCCAAAAAGGCGGCAGTTTGCTTTGCGGCTTTGGAATCAAACATCACTGCCATTGCCTCAAAGTTCAGACGGAAAGAGCGGTTGTCCATATTTGTGGTGCCAATAGCCGCTAAACTCTCATCCACGAGAACCACTTTTTGATGCATGAAGCCCTCGGTGTAGCGCCAGACCTCAACGCCAGCTTGTCGAATTTCGTCGAAATAGGCAAAAGCCGCGAGCCAAGGTATTTTGTGATCTATAACTTCGGGAACCAAAATACGAACATCAACGCCTCTGAGCGCCGCATGTTTCAGGGCGGTCAAAACATCTGTGTCAGGTACAAAATAGGGCGAGGCGATCCAAACTCTTTCTTTAGCCGCACTGATCGCAGAGAAGAAGAACAGAGCGCCGGTTTCCATTTCATCACCTGGTCCGGTCGGGACAATCATACCGGTCATGTCCTCTCCCTCGTGAGGGACCTCCCAGTTCAGAGGGTCAACCATCAACTCACCCGTGGCCCAGTGCCAATCTTCCGCAAAAATAAGTTGTAACTGAGAAACAATCGGGCCCCTTAGCTTAACGTGCGTGTCTCTCCAAGCTCCGAACTTTTTGCTTTTACCCATGTACTCGTCGCCAACATTCAGCCCACCAGTGAAAGCAACGGTGCCATCGATAACAACAGTTTTTCGGTGGTTTCGAAAGTTGACTTGGAACCGGTTTTTTGGGCCCCGTGTGTCTCTTGGATCAATGGCCAAAACGCCCGAAGCACGCAGGTCGTCGTGATAGGTATTGGGCAAACCGATGCAGCCAACTGCATCAAACATCACTCTTACTGTGACACCGCGGTTTGCCGCAGCGATCAGATGCGCCTTTAGTTCGCGCCCAATCTCGTCATCATGGATGATGTAAAATTGTAGCAAAATATAATCAGTCGCGGCGTCCAGAGCCGTGAAGATAGCTTCAAACGTTTGTGCACCATCGATCAGAATCCGCATATCGTTTCCGCGAACAGCCGGAAGTTCTGAAATTGCCTCAAAGGGCTTTACGGGGAAATCTGGCACCGAAACAGGTGCGTTGGCAAGTTTGTAGTTTTGTACGCCTTCGATGATTTCCTCGCTGTCGCGACGCGCAACTAGATAATCTTTGAATTTGTGGTGCCCTAGAAAAAGGTACAGTGGAACCCCGAGATAGGGGGCGGTGATTAGGAACACCACCCAACCGACAGCGCCTTGAGACGTTCTCGATGACGACACTGCACGCCAAGCAAACCAAAAAGCAATAATTTCGAGAACGACTAAGGCTGCTATGGTGATTGACGCGAACATATTTGATATATCTCTTCAGGGGGTGTGAGGAACCTTGGGTGCTCTCACCGTATTATTCAAACCTGTGGCCGCCGAATACGCAAGGGAGCAATGAAATTCCAAGAAATGAGATGGGGATACGGGGATAGATGGTTGGGAAATATTGCGATGAAAATGTGCAGCCAATGAGGTAAAGGTTGAAATATTAGTTTTGAATTTCAGAAAGATAGCGGACAAATTTGGAACATGATAGAGTACCCCTTATCTTGACCCAGCCCGCCTGAAATCAACAGGTCCCAAAATTTGGAACGGTGGCCCCTTATGTCCATTAAAGATGCAGTTTCTGACCTTGTTTCTAGATTTCAAACTTGGCTTTCATCCACGGATCAAACGGGCGTTGCTGTTACCATCATTCTTATTGCGATTGTGATTTGGGCACGAAAGCCAATAGCAAAAATCGCTATTGTGGCCTTAGACAATCTCATGTGCCGCCTTTCGGTGGGTCTGTCGGATGAAACCAAAGCCGCACTGACTGTACCCACGTCTGTCCTGATCGTTACGTTGTCAATTTTCTTCGCCTTAGACGTTTTGCACCTTCCTGAATTTGCGGATGGTTTTGTACGCCGCCTTTTGACGTCCGTTGCAGTCTTAGCTGTGTTTTCAAGCTGGTATAATTTGTGTGGCCCCTTTGTATCTCTTCTAAGTGGCGATAGCCGTTTGGATCTGAAAATGGAAAGCGGCTGGATGGAACGAGTGGCCCGTTTTGGCGTCGTTTTGTTTGGGATCACGGCTCTGCTGACCGTTTGGGAAGTCGATATTGCTTCAGCCTTAACTGGCGTTGGTGTTTTGGGTGCAGGAGTGGCGATTGCCACGCAAGATCTTATCCGGAATCTTGTTGCCGGTATGAACAACATCAGCGAAAGACGCTTTTCGGTTGGGGATGTGGTTCAGATTGAGGGGGTTTTTGTAGGCACTGTTGAGCAGATTGATCTGAGGTCGACATTGCTTCGAGGTTTTGACCAAATTCCACGCTATATTCCCAATTCAGAGCTCGCAAATGCTGTGGTCCTAAACTATTCACAGCGCCGCAATCGCAGGGTCAAGCTGAGTATTCCATTGGTGCTTTCGACAAGCGAAGCCCAAGTTTCAGAGTTTTGCGACAACCTAAGAAAGCACTTGAAAGAAAGCGGTGACTTCGACGTGTCAGAAGGCGCACCGCAATATGTACATGTCGAAGGGCTATCGGACAGTGCAGTTTTGGTGATGTTCTATGCGTGGACCAACAATCCGGACTACGCCGATTATCTGTTGGTGAATGAGCGCCTTACACTGAAAATCATGAAACTGGCGAGCACTTGCGGTTCAGTACTCGCCTATCCCACACAGACGCTGAACGTGGCCGATAACACGCCAGAGATTGAAATTTGATTTAACAGTCAGCTTTTGAGATTTTTGATCACGGCTTTTGCGACAGTTCCCGCAACTCCAGGAGCAATGGCACCAAACGGATCACTTACCATTTTCTTGACTGCGTCTGCTGTTGCCTTGGCTTCTCCGGCCGCTGCACGTAGTTCAGCTTCGATGTCCTCAAGAGCCATGTCGCGTACTTCTGTGACAGGTGCGGTTTCTTGTTCAACATTTGATTTGTTCGCCAAAGAGAACAACAAGATCGCAAGCGCCATATTGACAAGAGCCACAATCAAAGCCGCCATTGGTTGTGATAGGGTATCTGACAAGGCGAGATACGCCGAGACATTGAGCATAATCAGGCCGACACCGGCTGCAATTCCGGCAGCCGCCATCAACCCGGTTTGACGACGAAGAACAGCAAGGTGCCGTTGAGCGATCAAGCGTTCTGCACGAAGTACGATTGAGAGGTTTCTTGAAATGCGGTTCATGATTATTCCCTATCTCGAACGGCCAACTAAATAGCCGACAGCGAAGGCCCCAAGCGCGAAGAGCAAGGGTTGTTTATGTGGCAGGTCTTCTAAATCAGCCATGATATCAGAAACTTCTTTGTCCCAATCGACTCGGTCGTTGGTGGCTTCTGATGAACTTGTGTCTGAAGCCCCTTCGGTGTGGTCTTCCTCGAGCGCTTCTAGCTGTTGCGAAGGGCGATCCGCCATTTGCCTCCTGAGGTCGAGAAGTTCTGCTTCCAGTTCGGCCTTTGTCGCCATTGATGCCCTCTTTTCTATGCTTTTTTGCGTCCGGTCTCGCTACCAGTGCTGCTTGGTATTCGTTCTGCAAGGATACCATCGCCTGACATGAGAATGGCAATGGCTCGCTTTGTAGGGATATGTGACATCACTATAAGGAAACAAACCGTCATTGGCACGCTCTAGAGATCAGCCGCACCTAAGTGGTCCAGTTTGAATGTTAATGCATGATTGGCTTGGGTTCCATTGGGATGATGGTTTCCGGGGCCGGTGGACGGTAGTCCAAGGCACTATGTGGTCGTTTTGTGTTATAATGTTTCCTCCATTGTTCGATCAGGATTTGTGCTTCCCGCAAGCTGTAGAAAACTTCGCCATTGAGCAATTCGTCGCGATATCTGGCATTGAAGCTTTCACAGTTTCCATTTTCCCAAGGTAACCCCGGTTCGATGTAAGCTGTCTTTGCTCCGACTACTCCTATCCAGTCCCGAACGGCCTGAGCTATGAACTCTGGGCCGTTGTCTGACCTGATGCAGGCCGGAACCCCGCGAATGATGAACAGGTCCGTCAACGCATCGATGACCTCGGTCGAGTCCAGCTTTCTCTGCACTCGGATCGCTAAGCATTCCCTGCTGTGTGCATCCAGGATGTTCAATGTCCGGAACGCTTTCCCATCATCGGTTCGGTGATGAACGAAGTCATAACTCCAGACATGGTTGCGATACTTTGGCCGTAGTTGAACGCAAGAACCGTCACTTAACCAGAGCCGCCCTTTCTTTGGCTGTCTCATCGGAACCTTGACCCCCTCGCGTCGCCACAGACGTTCGACACGTTTATCGTTCACTTTCCAGCCTGCATTTCTCAGCAAAGCGGCGATCCGACGATAACCGTAGCGCCCATAGCCGCCAGCAAACCGGCGGCCGCACGCTATCGTCGATAGCACCAGATTTTGGGCCTCAACTATAGTGATTTGTTTCAATAGGTTACGCGAACATGGGCGACAATCACTTGGCATATGGGCGACGAAATCGCCCATATGGGTTCTTTATGCCCACTGAAACAGAAACAACAGGCTCAACCTTTCACCTTATCCGCACTTGGAGTGACCGCAGCTTCCGCAAGTCATGCACCCTTCGACCATTCGCAGGTCGAACTGACCGCAACTTGGGCAGGCTTTACCGCGGTTGGTGTCCGTGTTGACGACTTGCGCTTGTGGGTCGGACTTAAGCCCCAACCCCTCTCCTTCGAGGAACCCGATCGCTACCAGATGTGTTTCGATCACGCCGCCAATCGCGGCCAGAATGGACGGGATATATTTTCCCTGCACCCATGCCCCACCGCGTGGATCAAACACCGCTTTCAGCTCTTCAACGACAAAGGACACATCCCCGCCCCGGCGGAACACCGCAGAAATCATCCGCGTTAATGCCAGGGTCCAAGCGTAGTGCTCCATGTTTTTAGAATTAATGAACACCTCGAATGGACGTCGGCGGCCACCAATAATGATGTCGTTGATAGTCAGGTAAATCGCGTGCTCACTATCGGGCCATTTCAGCTTGTAAGTATTGCCCTCTAGCGTCTGAGGGCGGTCCAGTGGTTCCGACATATAGATCACTTCGCCACCATCTACTTCGTGCGGCGCATCTGAGCTTTCACCCGGTGCTTTTTCCGAGCTTTCCGACACAGTCAGAACAGATCCCGTCACATCGTTGGGGCGATAGGTGGTGCAACCTTTACAGCCTTGATCCCATGCCTGCATGTAGACGTCTTTGAACTCATCGAACGAGATGTCTTCAGGACAGTTAATCGTTTTCGAAATCGAACTGTCGATCCATTTCTGTGCTGCGGCCTGCATTTTGACATGCGCCGCAGGGGCTAAGGTTTGCGCATTTACAAAGTAATCTGGCAGCTCTTTGTCGCCAAATTTATCGCGCCACATTTGCACAGCGTAATCAACAACTTCTTCTTCAGTGCGCGAGCCATCTTTTTGTAATACTTTGCGCGTGTACGCGTAAGCAAACACAGGCTCGATGCCCGAACTGACGTTGCCCGCATACAGCGAGATGGTGCCTGTGGGTGCAATAGAGGTCAGCAGCGCGTTTCGGATACCATGTTCCCGGATCGCGTCGCGTACATCTTCGTCCATCGCCTGCATGGTGCCGCTGGCGAGGTATTTTTCGGCGTCAAACAAGGGGAACGCCCCTTTTTCCTTAGCCAAATCCACCGACGCCAGATAAGCGGCGCGGGCGATCGCGTGCAACCAATCTTCGGTTTGACGCGCCGCCTCGTCAGACCCATAGCGCAGGCCCAACATCAAGAGCGCATCGGCAAGCCCCGTAACACCCAAGCCGATGCGGCGTTTCGCTTGGGCTTCGGCAGCCTGTTCAGGCAAAGGGAATTTGGAGGCATCAACCACATTGTCCATCATGCGCACGGCAGTCGCTACAAGCTCTTGCATGGCCTCTTGGTTCAAGGCTGCGTCCGCTTCGAACGGGTTGGACACAAGACGCGCCATGTTGATCGAGCCCAACAGACATGCGCCATAAGGCGGCAAGGGCTGTTCCCCACATGGGTTGGTGGCAGCGATGGTTTCAACATAGCTGAGGTTGTTGGCCTTGTTGATACGATCAATAAAGATCACGCCGGGTTCGGCATAATCATAGGTTGCCTGCATGATTTTGTTCCACAGATCCACCGCTTGGACCGTGTGATACACTTTGCCGTCAAACACTAGTTCCCACGATCCATCGGCTTTTACGGCATCCATGAAATCATCGGTGATCAACACGGACATGTTGAACATGCGTAAGCGGGCGGAATCTGATTTAGCTGTGATGAAGTCGTGCACATCAGGGTGGTCGCAGCGCATGGTCGCCATCATCGCACCCCGGCGCGAACCGGCGGACATGATTGTGCGGCACATGGCGTCCCAAACATCCATAAAGGACAACGGGCCAGAGGCGTCAGCAGCAACCCCCTGCACGTCCGCACCACGCGGGCGGATGGTCGAGAAATCATACCCGATCCCGCCACCCTGCTGCATGGTCAGCGCCGCCTCTTTTAGCATGTCGAAAATGCCGCCCATACTGTCAGGGACGGTCCCCATGACAAAGCAGTTAAACAGGGTCACCTGACGCGCAGTCCCAGCCCCGGCGGTGATACGACCCGCGGGCAAATATTTGAAATCTTCGAGGGCGCCAAAAAACTGCTCTTCCCAATGGGCCGGGTCACTTTCGACGCGGGCCAGATCGCGAGCGATCCGGCGCCAGCTGTCTTCGACAGTGACATCAATCGGCGAACCGTCGGCTTGTTTGAAACGGTATTTCATGTCCCAAATCTGCTCGGCGATGGGGGCAGCAAAACGGCTCATAGATCGAATCCCTCGTGGTGTTAGAGTGGCTGAGTTACAATGATTTTCGCTCAAATCACAACACTACAATTAGTGGTGAATGTCGATTTTAACTCAACATACCACAAGACCTTGTCATTCCCAACAACTGCGTTAGCGTATATGCTTTGAAGCCTGAGGACGACTCTGGGGATGATGTGTGGATAAGTATGTAAACCTCATCAAGCTATCCGTGGGAACGGAAAGTGTTGAATCGCTAGAGGACTGGCACCGCACCAAAGTGGCCCAGACCAAAGACGGGTTGCCGCGTCATGTCACCCGCATGTGGCCCAAGCGTGAGGCGGAAATTCTGAGTGGCGGATCAATCTATTGGGTGATCAAGGGTGTGATCCAGTGCCGCCAGAAAATCTTGCGAATGGATGAGGTTTTTGGCAGTGATGGGATCCGACGTTGTGCCATTGTTCTGGACCCGGAATTGCACCGCACCCAATCAGCGTTAAAGCGCCCGTTTCAAGGCTGGCGGTACCTTAAGTCTGAGGACGCACCACCGGATCTGCCCAAAGGACGCGAGCAGGACGACATTATTCCAGATGATCTAAACCGGGCGCTGGCTGAAATTGGGGTGCTTTAGCGCAACACCTGCGAAACAAAAATCCGTCAGATCCGCGAATCGCCGGTTAACGCCCTAAAAAACAGAGCGAACGCTGCTGTCCTTAACAATTCGTAAAGAATGCATGCCCAGAGAGCCGCAACCGTCGTTCTGGGTTGAGCTTACCAAATTGTTCTCTAAGGTTTCCCTAGACCTGCGAGACGCGTGACAGGTGCGCATTCATCAAAACAGGATTGACCAAATGAAACATGTTCCCAAAGAAACCACGGACGACGCCCTCATTCAGGAATTCCTGAACAAAGGCGGGAAAGTCAGCGTGGGCAAGACCAAGCCGCCTAAACCCGAATTGGGGTTGAGTAAGAATGTTTGGAACAACAAGCTTACCAAAGAAGAAAAAGCGGCGCGCGACAAAACCTAACCTGCGCACCTCAGATCCAGTAGGTGAGTTGGATGTGTCAAGCACATAGGCATGAGGTGAACGGTGTCCATTCACCCCATTTGTGCTTTATCTTGCGCTGTCGAACTTCTCGATCAGGGCGTTGAGAGTTGCCTTTTCCGCAGGTGAATAGTTGGCCACGCGGCTGCGCCAGAGTGTTGCCTGCGACCGCAGGATCAACCCATCTGACAGGATTTTAAGGTGGTTGGCCCGCAGGGTTTCCCCCGTAGATGTGATATCGGCGATGCCTTCGGCGGTTTCATTCTTAACGGTGCCTTCGGTGGCGCCCTGGCTATCGACCAGCGCGAAATCAGCAACTCCGCTTTCAGTCAGAAATTCGCGAACCAAACGATGGTATTTGGTGGCAAAGCGCATCCGGTGGCCGTGCGCGTCCCGAAAGGCGGCGGCGGCGGCATCCAAATCATCCAGTGTTTCAACATCAACCCAACAGGCCGGAACCGCGATGATCAGATCTGCCTGACCAAAACCCAGCTGCGCGATTTCTTCGAGTTGCTGTTCCCAACGCGGCAGCTTTTCGTGCACCAGATCCGTTCCCGTGACCCCCATATGAATCCGGCCTGCGGCCAGTTCTCGCGGGATTTCACCAGCGGAGAGTAACACCAGAGACACATCATCGATGCCTTCGACTTTGCCGGAATATTCCCGATCAGATCCGGTGCGTGTCAGGGTGACGCCGCGCTTTTCGAACCAAGAGAAGGTTTTTTCCATCAGACGCCCTTTGGAGGGCACACCCAGCTTCAGGCTCATGCGGTACCCTCTTCGATTTCGAGCATCAAATCGGGGCGCAGCACGCCACCGACGGCAGGGATTTCGGCACCATTGCCCAATTTTCGGGTCAGCGCATCATAGCGACCACCGGTGGCAATAGGAGGCAGATCAGGACGGCGCTCCGCATAAAAGCCAAACACGAAGCCGTCGTAGTATTCCATAGAGGTGCGGCCATAAGAGGCCTCAAAATCAAGGCGTTCTACATCTACGCCCCGCGCCGCGAGGGCAGCGATACGCGCTTCGAGCCGGTTCAGAGCTGGCGAAATCTGTGGGAGATCCACCGCGATATCGCGCAGCTGTTCCAACGCAAAGGGCATGGTTTCACGCACGGCAAGCAGACTGTCGAGCCCTGCCATTTCACTGTCTGAAATCGGTCCCACCTCGGCATCGGCGCGCAGCGCTTCGATCCGGGCAGAGATTTCGGCGGCGCTGCGTTTGCCTATGACCGGGGCGTCAAAGCCCATCGGGTCGGCATTTGCAAGCAGCGCCAGACGGCTGGCCGGTTCAGCGGTGCGCCCGGCAAACCGGTCCAGCAGGGCGCGGAACCGACGGGGTTTCCACAAATGGCGCATCAGCGCGGCCTTGCGTCGATCCGTGGTTTTTAGACCCTGAACGGCGGCAATCAGAATACCGATGTCCCCCGTGGCAGCACGCAGGGATAAGCCCCTGACCTGCAAAGCAAAGAGTGAGAAGACCTCGGCATCGGCCGCGGCGGGATCGACGCGATCGAATACTTCGTATCCGACCTGCACGTATTCATTGGCCCGATCCGGGTCGAGTTCCTGACGACGGAACACTTCGCCGGAATAGGTATAGCGCGCGGGTTCAGCCCCGTCGCGCATGTGCATCTGCACCACGGGCACGGTGAAGTCGGGGCGCATCATCTGCTCACCGCGCAGCGCGTCGGTGGTTACATAAGCACGCGCACGGATGTCTTCGCCGTACAAGTCCAGCAAGGTGCCAGCGGGTTGCAACAGAGGGGGATCAACGACGTGAGCCCCGGCTGCCTCGAACCGCACGCGCATCATCGCAGCGCGGGCCTGAATTTGAGAACGATTTGGCATGGGTCAGTCCTGTGTGTCCTGCGTGGCGAAGATTTCGCGCACCTTGGCGACCAGTTGATCGCGGGGCACTTCGAACTGGCTGGGCCGTTCTTTCCATTCCTCAAGCGTGGCGCTTTCGGCGATTTTAGCGCCTAGGATCAGATCCTTGATCTGGATCACCCCATTGGCCTTTTCGTCGCCGCCTTCGATCACTGCGATGGGCGAATTGCGTTTGTCCGCGTATTTCAGCTGGTTGCCGAAATTCTTGGGATTGCCTAGGTAAACCTCGGCCCGGATGCCTGCGTTGCGCAGCTCTGCCACCATGGCCTGATAATCGGCCATGCGGGCGCGATCCATCACGGTGACCACGACAGGTCCGGTTTCCACGGCTTGGATACGGCCCTTTTCGCGCAGGGCGGCCAACAGGCGGTCCACGCCGATGGATACGCCGGTTGCAGGAACTTCCTGACCGGTGAAGCGTTTCACCAGATCGTCATAGCGTCCGCCCCCTGCGACCGAGCCGAACTGGCGTTTGCGTCCCTTTTCGTCGAAGATTTCAAAGGTCAGTTCAGCCTCGTAAACCGGGCCGGTATAATAACCGAGACCGCGCACGACCGAAGGGTCGATTTCGATGCGATCCGCGCCATAGCCGCCAGCGGCAAGCAACTCACCAATCTGTTCCAGCTCGTTGATGCCATCAGCGCCCGCTTTGGACGCGCCGACAGCCGCGCGCAGATTGGCCAGCGTTCCGGCTGCATCTGCGGCTTTGGAGGTGAGGAAAGCAATCACAGGCTCGGCCTGATCTTCGCTGAGCCCCACACCATCGATATAGGCACCAGAGGCGTCCAGTCGTCCTTTGGTCAGCAGTTCGCGCACGCCGGATTCACCGACTTTGTCGAACTTGTCGATGGTGCGCAGAACGTTGTTGCGGGCGGCTTGGTCATCGCCAAGGCCCATAACTTCGAGTACGCCATTCATGACTTTGCGGTTGTTGACGCGCACCAGATAGTCGCCGCGCGGAATTCCGACGGTTTCCAGCGTATCGCTGAGCATGGCGCAGATTTCAGCGTCTGCGGCCATCGACGCAGTGCCGACGGTATCCGCGTCGCACTGATAGAACTGGCGATAGCGTCCCGGACCCGGCTTTTCATTGCGCCAGACCGGCCCCATCGCGTAGCGGCGATACGGTGTCGGCAGATCATTGCGGTGTTGCGCATAGACGCGGGCCAAAGGCGCAGTCAGGTCATAGCGCAGCGCCATCCAATCGCCGTTGTCTTTTTCGTCGAATTCCTGCCATGCGAACACACCCTCATTGGGGCGATCCACGTCGGGCAAGAATTTACCCAAGGCTTCGACCGTTTCAACGGCACTGCTTTCAAGCGCATCAAATCCGTATCGATGGTAGACCCCGGCGATTTGCTGCAGCATCTCGGTGCGCTGCGTGACCTCGGAACCGAAATAGTCGCGGAACCCTTTTGGCGCGGCGGCCTTGGGGCGGGGCTGTTTCTTGGTCTTTGCCATGGGAGCATCCTCAGGGGGCTTTACTGTCGGGGCGGGGTCTAGCCCATGCCCCGCTGCGGGGCAAGTCACTGCACTCCTGCCGCGCGGTTTCGCGCAAGTAAACGTTGGAAAAATTTCACCGATGCCCACAGGACAGGCAGTGATCAGATGCTTTCGAAATCGCCTGAGCGGCCTTTGCCTGCTGCAAAACGCGCTGCACCTGCCTGCCCTTCGGCCGCAAAGGTCGCCATCGACGCCCATTCGCGCCGCAATGCCGCGGCAAGATCTGCCAGAGCCAATCGGGACGACAGGTGATCTGCAAGCATGCAAGCCTGTGGAAAGCGGATCAATTCGGCGGCAAGATCACGCGCAACGGACAACGCCTGCCCCTTTGGGCAAGTGCGATTGGCAAATCCCATCGCCAACGCCTCGGATGGATCAACAGAGCGCCCGGTCAGGATCAGGTCGCTGGCGCGCCCCTGCCCCAGAATGCGCGGCAACCGGATCGTGCCGCCATCAATCAAGGGCACCCCCCAGCGCCGACAGAACACGCCGGTGACAGCGCCTTCGGCCATCACGCGCATGTCGCACCACGCTGCAAGCTCCATTCCGCCGGCCACTGCGGGTCCTTCGATGGCGGCAATCACGGGTTTGGACAGCATCAGGCGCGATGGGCCCATTGGGCCGGGAATCGGTTGGGCCATCGGGTCGGTCCAATCCTGAGGAATCGCGAGCGCGGCCATCCAGTCACTGGCCGCGCCTGACCCGGCTGTTTTCAAATCAAATCCGGCGCAAAAATAACCACCCGCCCCTGTCAATACGGCCACTCTTTGCGTTTCGTCCGCCTCAAAATCCAGAAAGGCATCAAAGAGCAGGCGCGCAGTGGCGGGATCAACGGCATTGCGCGCGCTCGGGCGGTTGATCGTAAGGGTTGTGATGCCGTCCGATTTGTCGATGATGATGGTCATGGCTCTCTCCCTTTCCACACAGCTTCGAAGCACAGGCCAAGGGCTGGCAAGTGTGACGTTGCGCCTGTATGACAGGGCCAAAGCCTAAGGAGCCCGTCATGCAACATCTCGAGGAACAGATCGCCCACTTGACCAAGACAGTGGACGAGATGAGTGCCGTCATGGCGCGTCAGGAGCGTGAGCTTGCCGTTCTGACGCGGCGGGTGCAGATGTTGATGGAACGTGAAGCCCATCGCGAACAGGATGGCGGTGGTGGCGCGGTGTTTGGCAACGAACGCCCGCCGCATTACTGAGGTAGCAGCGGTATGACGCCCATCCTCTATTCCTTTCGGCGGTGTCCCTATGCGATGCGGGCGCGATTGGCCTTGGCGTCCAGCGGGATTGAGGTTGCGCTGCGCGAGATTGTTTTGCGCGACAAGCCAGCGGCGTTTCTTGAGACTTCGCCCAGTGGAACGGTGCCCTGCCTGAAGGTGGGGGGTGTTGTGATTGACGAAAGTCTGGATGTGATGGTCTGGGCGCTGGGGCAACAAGACCCTGAAGGCTGGTGCGACATGCCAGACGCCGGATGGGCGTGGATTGAGCGTGCGGATGGGCCGTTCAAGCATGCGCTGGATCGTACCAAATACGCGACGCGCTACCCCGATCAGGACGCCGACACGCATCGCGCGGCGGCGGCGGCGTTTTTAAAAGGCCTGGATGCACAAATCGGGGATTGGATTTTTGATCGCCCCACATTGGCAGATTATGCGATCCTGCCGTTTGTGCGCCAGTTCGCCTTTATCGACAAAACCTGGTTTGACGCGCAGCCCTGGCCCGATTTGCAGCGCTGGTTGGAATTGTTTCTGGTATCAGACCGGTTTAAAGCGATCATGACGAAGTATCCGGCATGGGAGCCAGATACAGCTGTTGTGACATTTCCCTGACTTACAGTTCTTCGACTGTCATCACCCCGTCTAGCGATTTGATGGCACTTTTAATCTGAGGGCTGATTGGGAAATCCTGCCCCAGATCCATTTCGACCTCACCCGGGAGACCCGCAGCCAACAGGCACACCGTAATCGGGCCTTTGTTGCCGCCTTTGGTGGTTTGCATCGCATTTTCCAGAACCGAGGCGACAGTGGGTACTGTTTCGGGAACTTCGAGATACACCTTGAGACCACTGGATCCGCCCGCCTGCGCAATGGCCGCATCAATGGGGCCAACGGAGCGGCCGAGCAGCTTGAGCTGATCGCTTTCCATTGTCGCCTCGGCCGTGATCACAACATGGGCACCGGTTTCAAGAAATTCGCGGCATTTCTCCAACGTGTCCGAGAACAGGGTGATTTCATAGGCCCCGGTGGGGTCGCTGAGTTGCGCAAACGCAAAACGATTGCCGCGCGCGGATTTGCGCTCTTGTCGTCCGGCGACAACACCGGCCATTTTGGCCAACATCGGACCACGCTCGGCTTTGGCGAGCACCTCGTCCAAGGTCAGAACATCCTTGCGTTTCAGCGAGGGCATGTAGTCGTCCAAGGGGTGACCGGACAGGTAAAACCCGATGGCCTTGAATTCTTCACTCAGGCGTTCAGCTGGCAGCCAATCGGGGGATTGCGACATGCGGGGTTCGGGCAGGTCATCGCCTGCCTCGCCAAACAGCGACACCTGATTGGAGTTCTTTTGTTCAAAGATCGCAGCGGAGTAATTCACCAGCGCATCAAGGCTTTCGAACACACGGCGGCGGTTGCCATCGAGTTGATCAAAGGCACCGGCACGGGCCAGCATTTCGAGCGGACGTTTCCCGACCCGTTTCAACTCGACCCGGCGTGCCACATCATAGAGCGTTGCAAACGGTGTTTCAGCCCGACCCGAAACAATGAGGTTCATCGCCTCGACACCGACGTTCTTAAGAGCGCCCAGCGCATAGACCAATTCGCCCTTCACGACATTAAAGGTCGCGAGAGATCGGTTCACGCAGGGTGGAATATACGGCAACCCAAGGCCCTTTTTCACCTCTTGAAAATAAACTGCCAATTTATCCGTTAGATGGATATCGCAATTCATCACGCCGGCCATGAATTCAACCGGGTGATTGGCCTTGAGCCAACCGGTTTGATAGCTGACCACCGCATAGGCAGCCGCGTGGGATTTGTTGAAGCCGTAGTTGGCGAATTTTTCCAGAAGGTCGAAAACCTCAGAGGCTTTTTTTGCCGGAACGCCGTTTTCAGCGGCCCCTTTTTCGAATTTGGGGCGTTCGGCGTCCATCGCCTCTTTGATCTTTTTACCCATCGCACGACGCAACAAATCAGCGCCGCCCAACGAATAGCCCGCCATGACCTGCGCAATCTGCATCACCTGTTCCTGATAAACGATGATGCCTTGGGTTTCCTCAAGGATGTGGTCAATCAGCGGGTGAACGGATTCGATTTCCTTAAGGCCGTTCTTGACCTCACAATAGGTCGGAATGTTCTCCATCGGGCCGGGGCGGTACAGCGCCACAAGGGCCACGATGTCTTCGATACAGGTCGGTTTCATGCGCTTGAGCGCATCCATCATGCCCGACGATTCCACCTGAAACACGGCGACGGTTTTAGCGGCGGAATAGAGATTATAGGTGGCTTCGTCATCCAAGGGGATGGCGTTGATTTCGTTTATGGCGCCTTCGGGTGGCTCATAAAGCTCGGTCCCGTCTGCAGCCACATGCAGATCGCGCCCGGATTGGCGAATCAGATCAACAGCGTTTTGAATCACGGTCAGGGTTTTGAGGCCCAGAAAGTCGAATTTGACCAGCCCGGCCTGTTCCACCCATTTCATGTTGAACTGGGTTGCGGGCATATCGGATCGTGGATCCTGATAGAGCGGCACAAGGTGATCCAAGGGGCGGTCCCCAATCACAACACCCGCCGCGTGGGTTGAGGCGTTCCGCAGTAACCCTTCGACCTGCTGGCCATAGGTCAACAGGCGGTCAACGACCTCTTCGTTCTTGGCTTCTTCGCGCAGGCGCGGTTCGTCTTGCAGCGCTTTTTCGATCGAAACCGGTTTGACGCCTTCGACCGGGATCATCTTGGACAGGCGGTCCACTTGGCCATATGGCATTTGCAGAACACGCCCGATATCACGCACGGCCGCTTTGGACAGGAGCGCACCAAAGGTGATGATCTGCCCCACCTTGTCGCGGCCGTATTTCTCTTGCACGTAGCGGATCACCTCTTCGCGGCGGTCCATGCAAAAGTCGATGTCGAAGTCAGGCATTGAAACCCGTTCAGGGTTCAAGAAGCGTTCGAACAGCAAGGAATAGCGCAAAGGATCAAGGTCGGTCACGGTCAGCGCATAGGCTACAAGTGATCCCGCGCCAGAGCCCCGGCCCGGTCCGACGGGAATGCCCTGATCCTTGCCCCATTGAATAAAGTCCGCAACGATCAGGAAATAGCCGGGGAACCCCATGCCTTCGATGATATCAAGCTCGAAATCGAGCCGGTCTTGGTACGCTTCAACGGACACAGCATGTGGAATCACGGCCAGACGGCGCTGCAAACCCTCGTTGGCCTGACGGCGCAGTTCCGCGACTTCGTCATCGGCAAACTTTGGCAGGATCGGATCCCGGCGGTAGGTCATGAAGGCGCAACGCTGCGCGATCTCGACCGTGTTTTCGATCGCTTCGGGCAAATCCGCAAACAGGGTCGCCATCTCTTGCGGCGTCTTCAGGTAATGTTGAGCTGTCAGGCGGCGGCGGCCCTCTTGCTGATCCACATAGGCGCCTTCGGAAATACATATCAGCGCATCATGCGCTTCGTACATGTCCGAAGTGGGGAAATAGACATCATTGGTCGCAACCAAGGGCAGGTTTTTTGCATAGGCCATTTCGATATGGCCCCGCTCGGTCAGGCGTTCCGCCTCGGGTTGGCCCCCCTCGCCCGGATGGCGCTGAAGCTCGATATAGAGCCGGTCGGGGAAAATAGAGGCAAGCCGATCCACCATCGCCTCGGCAGCAGGGCGTTGGCCTGCTTGCAACAGCATTCCAATCGGCCCATTCGGGCCACCCGAAAGACAAATCAGACCCGCGGACAGCGCATCAAGTTCATCCAGCGTCACTTGTGGCAGTTGCCCCCCCTTGTCCACATACAGACAAGAGTTCAGCTTCATCAGGTTTTCATACCCCAGTTCGCTTTGTGCGAGCAGCACCAGGGGGGCTGGCTCTTTCGGTTTTTCGCCCGGCTGTGCCTTGTTGTAAGTTAGGTCTACCTGACAACCAACAATCGGCTGAACACCCGCATCACTGGCCCCGACGGAAAATTCGAGCGCGGCGAACATATTGTTGGTGTCCGTCACAGCAACCGCAGGCATGCCCATCTTTTCGCACAGTGCCGGTAGCTTTTTCAGCCTGATTGCTCCCTCGAGAAGGGAATATTCAGTGTGAAGGCGGAGATGTATGAATCGGGGCGTGCTGCTCATTTGTGTAAGCTATCCCAGCACGACAGAAGCGGAAAGAGACAAGCGTCGCTGAAAGGCGAATGATCGCTGCAAGCTAAAAAATCTGCCTCGCTTTTGTCGGTTCTCAACGGGCAAATGTCGATTCCTCGATTGCCATCGCGCATCTGATAATCGCACGACACTTTCTTGAAAATCCGAAAGGTGTTTCTAAGGGTTATTTTGAGACCCAAGTGCAAGTTGTTGAATACAAGCATCTCTTTTGAACAATTACTGTGCACAATGGTGCACCAAAACTGAAAATACTGCAGTGCAGAAAGAGTTTTTCTTGCCAGAGCCCCTAGGGCCTTTCTAACCTAAGTCTCAGCACACTTGCCCGCCACTCTTTCTACGTCGCATCGAAGGAGGGCATCCAAGGGCACAACGGGTAACGCGACGGGTTTCATTTATGAATATCACGTTTCTTCTGAACGGAGAGACTGTAGAGCTGGCAGGGGTTTCCCCCACCGCGACGCTGCTGGATTGGTTGCGCGAAGAGCAGCTTTTGACCGGAACCAAGGAAGGGTGCAACGAAGGCGATTGTGGTGCCTGTACCGTCATGGTGTCGGACCCGTCCGGTGCCAAAGCGTTGAACGCCTGCATCCTGTTTCTGCCGCAGTTACACGGCAAAGCTGTGCGCACCGTCGAAGGTGTTGCTGAGGTGGATGGGGCTTTGCATCCGGTCCAAGATGCGATGGTCACGCATCACGGGTCACAATGTGGGTTCTGCACGCCCGGTTTTGTGATGTCGATGGTAACGGCGCATGCCAATGGCGCGACGGATCATGATACGCAGCTGGCAGGAAACCTGTGCCGGTGTACCGGATACGCGCCGATCATTCGTGCGGCCGAGGCCACCGAAGGGGCGCCCGTGCCTCAGTGGGTGAGCACGGATCGTGCCTTTCGGATGCCGGAGGCGGCTCCGGCCCGAGACAATGCGTTTTTACCCACATCTGCGGATGAATTGGCGACGCTTTATGCCGAACATCCTGATGCCACGTTGGTTGCGGGGGCGACGGATGTGGGGTTGTGGGTCACCAAACAGTTGCGTGATTTAAGGCAAGTCATCTTTCTGGGCGGGTGCGAGGATCTGAAACAGATCCACATCACCGAGGATACGGTGCGGTTGGGCGCAATGGTGGACATGAACGCCATGGGTGCGGCGATTGATCCGCTGCATCCCTCTTATGGGGAAATGATCCGTCGTTATGCATCGGTGCAAGTGCGTGGTGCGGCGACAGTTGGGGGCAATATCGCCAATGGGTCACCCATCGGAGACAACCCGCCCGCATTGATCGCATTGGAGGCGACGTTGCATTTGCGTCAGGGCGATGCCCGGCGCGATGTCGCGTTAGAAGACTACTTTGTTGATTACGGCATACAGGATCGCCTACCCGGTGAGTTTGTCGAGGCGGTGAGTTTCCCGCGTCAGGACGATAGGCTGAAGTGTTACAAGCTGAGCAAACGGTTTGATCAAGATATTTCCGCCGTGTGTGGGTGTTTCAATATCACGGTCGACGAGGGTGTTGTTTCGGCTGCGCGGATTGCATTTGGTGGCATGGCCGGGACGCCTAAACGGGCAACAGCGGTTGAGGCGGCTTTGGTCGGTCTCCCCTGGGCAGCTGAGACGGTGAGCGCGGCACAGGCCGAGTTTGCAAAGGATTACGCCCCGATGGACGATATGCGCGCCTCGGCCGCGTATCGACTGGATAGTGCGGCCGCGATGTTGGCGCGGTACTTTGCCGAAAACCAGGGCCAAGCGGTCAATGTGTTGGAGGTGTCGGCATGAGTGTTTCGAAACCCCTCCCCCATGATGCCGCCCGCCTGCATGTCACCGGAACGGCGCGCTATGTGGATGACATCCCCACTCCGCGCGATACGCTGCATTTGGCTTTTGGGTTGAGCCCGATTGCCAAGGGCAACATCACGGCAATGGATCTGGAGGCAGTGCGGACCCTGCCCGGTGTGATCGCGGTGCTAACGGCTGAGGATCTGCCGTTTACCAATGACGTCTCGCCTTCGATCCACGATGAGCCGCTGTTGGCGGACGGCACAGTTCACTATGTGGGGCAGCCAGTATTTCTGGTGGTGGCAAGAAGCCATCTGATCGCGCGCAAAGGCGCGACATTGGGCAAAGTTACATATGACGAACAGACACCGATCCTGAGCATGGACGAGGCGCTGGCGGTGGACAGTCGGTTCGAAGACGGCCCACGCATCTATGAAAAGGGCGATGCCGAGGCCGCCATTGCAGCAGCCCCGCGTCTGATTGAGGGCCTATTTGAGATCGGCGGTCAGGAGCATTTCTATCTCGAAGGTCAGGCCGCTATGGCGCTGCCGAACGAGGGTGGCGATATGCTGGTGCATTCATCCACTCAGCACCCCACCGAGATTCAGCACAAAGTGGCCGAAGCGATTGGCATGCCGATGCACGCGGTCCGGGTTGAAACCCGACGTATGGGCGGTGGCTTTGGCGGCAAGGAAAGTCAGGGCAACGCCTTGGCCGTGTCTTGCGCCGTGGCCGCACGGCTGACCGGGCGGGCGTGTAAAATGCGCTATGATCGGGATGACGATATGGTCGTGACCGGCAAGCGGCACGAATTTCGGATCGGCTATCGTGTTGGATTTGATGATACGGGCCGCATTCAGGGCGTTTCGTTTCTGCATCATACCCGCTGTGGTTGGGCGCAGGATTTGTCACTGCCGGTTGCGGATCGCGCCATGCTGCATTCGGACAATGCCTATTTGTTGCCTAACTGCCGGATCGAAAGTCATCGGTTAAAGACCAACACTCAAAGTGCCACTGCCTATCGTGGTTTTGGTGGCCCGCAGGGGATGATCGGTGTTGAGCGCGTGTTGGATCACATCGCACATGATCTGGGGCTGGACCCTGTCGAGGTGCGGATGCGCAATTATTACGCCGCACCAGAAGACATGGCTGAAGGGGTTGATAACACTACACCCTATGGCATGCAGGTCGAGGATTTTGAGCTGCACGGGATGACCAAATCGCTGATGGAAACATCAGACTATGCAGCGCGCAAGGCGGCGATTGATGTCTGGAATGCCGAAAATGCAGTGATCAAAAAGGGCATCGCCTTTGCGCCAGTCAAATTCGGGATTTCCTTTACGCTGACTCACCTTAATCAGGCGGGGGCGTTGGTGCATGTGTATCAGGATGGCTCGGTTCACCTGAACCACGGTGGTACCGAGATGGGCCAGGGCTTGTTCCAGAAGGTCGCGCAGGTTGCAGCGTCGCGGTTCGGCATTGGTTTGGACGCGATCAAGATCACCGCGACGGATACGGCCAAGGTGCCTAATACGTCGGCGACTGCGGCTTCTTCCGGGTCGGATCTGAACGGGATGGCGGTCAAAGCCGCCTGTGACACCATTCGCGACCGGATGGCCGCGTTTTTGGCTGAGCGGCATCAGGCAGATGTTACCTCGGTCCGGTTTGGAGATGGGCATGTTGAGGTCGGCGAGGCGCGCTATACTTTCGCCGAGGCGGCGGCACTGGTTTATCAGGGGCGGGTCAGCCTGTCGGCGACCGGCTTCTATAAAACGCCCAAAATCGAATGGGACCGGATCAAGGGCCAAGGACGACCTTTTTTCTATTTTGCCTATGGCGCGTCGATCACTGAAGTAGCGATCGACACGTTGACCGGGGAAAACCGGATTTTGCGGGCGGATATCCTGCATGATGCTGGGGAATCTTTGAACCCGGCGTTGGATGTGGGGCAGGTCGAAGGCGGCTATGTGCAAGGCGCGGGCTGGCTGACGACAGAAGAGTTGGTTTGGGACGACAAAGGACGGCTGCGCACCCATGCGCCATCGACCTACAAAATCCCGGCCTGTTCAGACCGCCCGGATGTGTTCAACGTCGCGCTTTGGGCTGGGTCCAATCGGGAAGAGACGATTTATCGTTCTAAAGCCGTTGGCGAACCACCCTTTATGTTAGGGATTTCGGCCTATCTTGCGCTCAACAACGCGGTTGGGGCCTGTGGCGATGCCTATCCGGCGCTCAACGCGCCAGCGACCGCCGAAGAAGTTTGGCGCGGTGTCCGTCGCGTGCACGCAGGAGGTGACAGTGGGATTTGATCTGGAGGTCTTGAGGGAGGCTGTCAAAACCCATGGGCGTGTGACGCGTGTGGTGATTGCCAGTTTGCGCGGGTCCTCCCCGCGTGAAGTGGGGGCCGCGATGTTGGTCTGGAAGGATGGGCAATCCGGCACCATTGGTGGTGGCACGTTAGAGTTTCAGGCGGCAGACAGCGCACGACGCCAAGACGCAGCACGGATTTTGAGCCACCACGCGTTGGGTCCTGATCTGGGCCAATGCTGTGGAGGCGCCGTTTCGCTGCTGAGCGAAGTTTACGATGCGGCCGCGATTGCCGAACTGGATCAAGAGATCATCGCGCGGCCTGTTGCGGAGGCCGTACAGCCGATTTTGGTGACACGCCTGTTGGCGAAGGCGCGCGGACAGGGTGTTTTACCCGAACCTCAGTTGATTGATGGGTGGATGATCGAGCCAGTTCATCGCCCGGCGCGACAAATCTGGATCTGGGGTGCGGGTCATGTGGGTCGGGCGATGGTCGATGTTCTGGCCCCCCTACCCGATTTGGCGATCACCTGGGTTGATACCGGCGCAGAGCGGTTTCCGGCGGATGTGCCTGCCGGTGTCACCGTTTTGCCAGCCGCCAAACCGGCGAAATTGGTGCGCCATGCCCTCCCCGAGGCCGAGCATCTAGTGCTGACTTACTCACACACTTTGGATTTAGAACTGTGCAACCGATTGCTTTCGCACAGTTTCGCCTTTGCGGGATTGATTGGCTCAGCTACCAAGTGGGCGCGATTCCGGTCGCGCTTGGCAGCGTTGGGGCATAGCCCGGCGTTGATCAGCCGCATTACCTGCCCAATTGGTCGTCCTGATCTGGGTAAACACCCGCAGATGATCGCCGTAGGCGTTGCAGCCGAATTGCTACAGCCTGCGCAACACGAGACACGACAGAAGGATATGAGCGCGTGACAGCCCCTCTTTTGAGCCTGCAAGGGCTGACCAAAGCCTATCCCGGAGTGATCGCTAACAACAACGTGTCGTTCGATATCGGCGAAGGCGAAGTGCATGCCTTGCTGGGGGAAAACGGCGCGGGCAAATCCACGCTGGTCAAAATGATTTATGGGTTGGTCAAGCCCGACAGCGGCACCATGCTGCTGCGCGGCCAACCCTTTGCACCGGCGGAACCACGTGCGGCACGCGCAGACGGGATCGCCATGGTGTTTCAACACTTTTCCCTGTTTGATGCACTGAATGTGGCCGAGAACATCGCCTTGGGCATGGAGAACCCACCTGCGATGAATGATCTGGCCGCGCGCATTCGCGAAGTGTCAGAGAATTACGGCCTGCCACTGGATCCGTTTCGTACGGTTGGAGATCTGTCTGCAGGGGAACGCCAGCGGGTCGAGATCATTCGCTGTCTGTTGCAAGATCCCAAACTGTTGATCATGGATGAGCCCACATCGGTTCTGACCCCGCAAGAGGTCGAGATCTTGTTTGAAACGTTGCAAAAGTTGCGGTCCGAGGGGACCTCGATCCTGTATATTTCGCATAAGCTCGAGGAAATTCGGACCCTGTGTGACCATGCGACCATTCTGCGGTTGGGCGAAAATGTGGGGGAATGCACCCCGGCTGAGACGTCCGCGCGAGAGATGGCCGAATTGATGGTTGGATCAACGTTGCAGACACCGGAACGGTCAGGGCGCGAATTTGGCGAAGTGGCGTTGGATATTTCAGGCCTGTCGGTGCCGTCCCCGTCAGAATTTGGCACCGCGTTGAAAAACCTGCATCTGGTGGTCCGCAAGGGCGAGGTGCTGGGTGTTGGTGGCGTCGCGGGAAATGGTCAGGATGAGTTGTTGGGCGTGCTGTCGGGTGAAATCCTAACCGCAGCCGATGCGGTTAAGAAGGACGGGCAACCTGTTGGGCGGATGGGGCCAACCGCACGGCGCAAGATGGGGCTGTTAACCGCGCCAGAAGAACGTCTGGGCCATGCGGCTGCCCCGGATATGAGCCTGACGGAAAACGCGCTGCTCACCGGATCGGTGCGTGAAGGGTTGGAAAGCAACGGATTCCTCAAGTGGGGTCTGACGCAGAGTTTTGCTGAGCGGATCATCGAAGCCTTTGATGTGCGCACGCCGGGGCCGGACAATGCGGCGCGGTCGCTTTCGGGAGGGAACCTGCAAAAGTTCGTGATTGGTCGCGAGGTATTGCAGGACCCGGATGTGTTGGTAGTGAACCAACCCACATGGGGTGTCGATGCGGCTGCGGCAGCGTCCATCCGACAAGCGATTTTGGATCTGGCGGCCAAAGGTGCCGCGATTGTCTGCATCAGTCAGGATCTGGATGAGTTGATGGAGATTTCCGACAGCTTCGCCGCCTTGAACGAAGGCCGCCTGAGCGCGCCCCGCGAAACCACCGGTCTGACGGTCGAAGAGATCGGTCTGATGATGGGCGGCGCACACGGAATGGAGGTGGCACATGTTTAAGGCCGCCCCTCCGACATCACACAAAGAAGAACACGCAAGCGGGAGAGCCAGCGCATGATCGTTCTGGAGAAACGGCCACAGCCGTCACAAGCATGGTCGATGGCAACGCCCGCCGTTGCGGTCCTGGCAACCATGGTTTTCGGCGGGGTGTTGTTCGCAGCCCTCGGTAAAAACCCTATTGAAGCCATTCAAACCATTTTCTGGGAACCGTTGTTTGGCGAGCACGCCTCATATTACCGGCCCCAATTGCTGATCAAAGGCGCGCCTTTGGTGTTGATCGCGATCGGACTGTCGCTGGGATTCAAAGCCGGGATCTGGAACATCGGGGCCGAGGGTCAGTACATCATGGGTGCCACTGTCGGCGCGGGTGTGGGCCTTGCGTTCTACCCGCTGGAAGCGTGGTACATCTTTCCTCTGATGATCATGGGCGGGGCCTTGGGCGGGTGGTTCTGGGCGATGATCCCGGCCCTGCTGAAGGTAAAATTCGGCACCAACGAGATTTTGGTTTCGCTCATGCTGGTCTATGTGGCCGAGCAATTACTGGCGTCCATGTCGTTGGGATTGTTGAAGAACCCCCAAGGATATGGGTTTCCCGGCTCGCGCAACCTGCAATCCTATGACAGCGCGCATAATGCCGAACTGTTCGCCGGAACAGGGATGCACTGGGGCGTTGTCGCGGCGTTGATCGCGGTGATCTTTGCCTATGTTTTGCTGAACCGTCACATGTTGGGCTTTCACATCCGCCTGACTGGCGAGGCCCCGCGCGCGGCTAAGTTTGCCGGGGTACACCCGTCACGCCTGATCCTGTTCTGTCTGGGTACGTCGGGCATGTTGGCCGGGTTGGCCGGTTTGTTCGAGGTTGCTGGACCAGCGGGTCAGATCACCATTGATTTCAATGTCGGCTATGGCTTTACCGCGATCATCGTTGCCTTTTTGGGGCGACTGCATCCAGTGGGGATTTTGCTGGCCGGGGGCGTGATGGCGTTGACCTATATTGGCGGCGATATCGCACAGTCCAAACTGGGGCTTCCAGCCTCGGCCATTCAGGTATTTCAGGGGATGTTGTTGTTCTTCCTGCTCGCGCTTGATCTGTTGACCAACTACCGCATCCGTGCGGCCCGGAAGGAGGTCGCATAATGGACCTGTCTGCAATTAACCCCGTTTTGCTGATCGCCTCGCTTATGGTGGCAGCTACTCCGATCCTGCTGGCGGCCATTGGTGAATTGGTGGTGGAAAAAGCCGGTGTTCTGAACCTTGGTGTCGAGGGCATGATGATCGTTGGCGCGATCAGCGGTTTCGCGATTTCTGTCGAAACCGGATCGCCTTGGCTGGGCTTTCTCGCCGCAGCCATTGGCGGAGCAGTTCTGTCGTTGTTGTTTGTGCTGCTCACGCAAGTGGCGCTGGCCAATCAGGTGGCCTCTGGTCTGGCGTTGACGTTGTTCGGGCTTGGGTTCAGTTCGCTGATGGGTCAGGGGTATGTGGGGGTCAAACCGCCACAAATGGACAAGCTGAATATTCCCATCTTGACCGATCTGCCGGTTATTGGACCAATCCTATTTGGACATGATCCGGTGTTGTACCTCGGCATCGCACTGACCGCCGCCGTGTGGGCAATGTTGAAATACACTCGCATGGGACTGGTTTTGCGGGCCGTGGGTGAAAACCACGACGCCGCGCACGCACTGGGATACAAAGTCGTGCGCATCCGCATCATGGCCATCATGTTTGGGGGCGCTTGTGCCGGTTTGGGCGGGGCTTACATCAGCTTGATCCGCGTGCCTCAATGGACCGAGGGCATGACCGCCGGGGTTGGCTGGATCGCACTGGCACTGGTGGTGTTTGCCAGTTGGAAACCATGGCGCGCTTTGCTGGGTGCCTATCTTTTCGGCGGTGTTACAGTTGTGCAGCTTAATCTGCAGGCCGCAGGCGTTGCCATTCCGGTCGAGTATCTGGCAATGTCGCCTTATCTGATCACGATCCTTGTGTTGGTGATCCTTTCGGCAGACAAAAGCCGCGCGCCTGCGTCACTGGGCCGAATTTTCCACGCCACCCACTAAGGGTAGCACTTTAAACCAAGCCCCCCGTTCAAGGGGGGCATACGAAACCAACCTGGGGAGTAACCTAATGAAATTAACTTCACTTCTTGCGACAGCTGCACTGGGCCTTGGCCTTGCAACTGCGGCAGTTGCCGAAGACAAAACCAAAGTGGGCTTTGTCTATGTTGGCCCCGTCGGCGACGGCGGCTGGACCTATGAGCACAACAAAGGCCGTTTGGCTGTAGAAAAGGAATTCGGCGATAAAGTCGAAACCGTGTTTGTTGAAAACGTGGCCGAGGGCCCCGATTCCGAGCGCGTGATGACTCAGATGGCGCTGGACGGTGCGGATCTGATTTTCACCACCTCGTTTGGCTACATGGATCCGACCATCAACGTCGCCAAGAAATTCCCCAATGTGAAATTCGAACACGCGACCGGCTACAAGCAGGCGGACAACGTGTCGGTTTATTCCGCACGTTTTTATGAGGGTCGCGCCGTTCAGGGCACCATCGCGGGTCGCATGACCAAGTCCAACATCGTGGGTTACATCGGCTCGTTCCCGATCCCCGAAGTTGTGCGTGGCATCAACTCGGCCTACATCCACGCCAAGAAGGTTAACCCCGACGTTCAGTTCAAAATCATCTGGGCCTTCACATGGTTTGACCCTGCGAAAGAAGCCGATGCAGCCAAGGTTCTGATTGAACAGGGCGCAGACGTGATCCTGCAGCACACCGATTCAACCGCCCCACAGGCCGCGGCACAGGCTGCAGGCAACGTGATTACCTTTGGTCAGGCCTCTGACATGAGCGAGTATGGCCCCATGCCACGCGTCAGCTCGATCATTGATGACTGGGCGCCTTACTACATCGCGCGGACTGCTGCGGTCATGGACGGCAGCTGGACCTCGACCAGCACATGGGACGGTATTGGTGCCGGCATGGTTGGCATCGGTGAAATCTCGGACGCGGTTCCTGCCGACGTCAAAGAAGAAGCACTGGCGTTGAAAGCCGCACTGGCCGATGGCAGCTATCATGCCTTCACAGGCCCCATCACCAAGCAGGACGGCAGCGCTTGGTTGGGTGACGGTGAAACTGCAGATGACGGAACACTGGCTGGTATGAACTTCTATGTTGAAGGCATCGAAGGCGACATCCCGCAGTAAACGGATCGCTCAGAAAGAGAACGAAGGCCTCGCAGCGATGCGGGGCCTTTTTTGTTGAGCGCCCCGATGTTGATAAAGGTTGAAACAACAAAGGCCCGCCAGATCCGGCGGGCCTTCGCTTTGAAACAACCTTGGATCAGTGCCCGCCAGAGAACACCAATGTCTGAACAGGCATCAAGATCATCCGCAGACGCAACCCCGCCGCGTGAACAACGCCGATGGTATCAACCACATGTAAGAAGATGCGCTTGCCAGTCGACAGATCCTTATCATGTTCAAGCTGGTCGTGGTTGTTGGTGTAGACATTGGCCAAGCAGTTGCTACCCGGTGGCAGATCCGGAGCCTGATCAGCATAAAGCGCCTCCATCATCACGACGATGCTTCCGGGGACTTGATTAAACTGAGGGTCGAAGATCCTATCCGAAGGCCGCAGTTGCCCTGATGCAATCACATCCTGGACAGCCACAACTACCATTGGATAAACGGTAAAGGGCTGTGTCATACATCCGATTTCTGCCACCATTCCGGGTTTTATGACCTGAGCGCCCATCTGATTAAACCCTGCTTGGAACCGTTTGTGACCTATGCTGTCAGGCACGAGAATGCCCGCGGGACGCAAGACCGGGCTAACATAATCGCCCACTTGCAGGCTGAGCTGTTCGATGGTCCCGTCAACACCTGCCACGATCAGTGTTTTGTCCAACTCGGCCTGTGCCTGTGCCAACTGAGCCTCGGCGCTGTCGCGTTGTGCCGGGATCACC
The DNA here is from genome assembly GCF_040365955.1 of Phaeobacter sp. NW0010-22. Taxonomy (NCBI): domain Bacteria; kingdom Pseudomonadati; phylum Pseudomonadota; class Alphaproteobacteria; order Rhodobacterales; family Roseobacteraceae; genus Phaeobacter; species Phaeobacter sp. NW0010-22. The sequence goes on along the minus strand of NZ_BAABWT010000009.1, from coordinate 98,628 downwards.
ACATCAATCCGTTCATTGACGGACGCAAATTGGGCTTCGGCGGCTTCGACCAATGCTTCGCGCTCATGCACAAGGTTTTGCAGGCGCTCAATTTCGGTCAATTTGACAGCACTTGAACCACGCGCCAACAAAGTTTGGTTGCGCGCCAAATCTTCGTTCGATTGGGTAAGAGCAGCATTGGCCTGAACGATCCCTGCCCTGGCCGCAGCCAAATCAGTTTGCGCAACTTTGACCGAGGCGTCGACCTCGGTAATTGCTGCTTTGGCGGCTTGTACAGTTGCTTGTTGTGATACGGCGTCCAGACGGAATATTTTATCGCCTGCTTTGATCTTTTGGTTGTTCTCAACAAAGATCTCGGACACACGCCCACCAAATTGTGGCAGGATCGTCAACGTCCGATAGTACGACGAAACCGTGCTTGTCGCAGGGTGGAAATAAAACAGAACCGTGATCACCGAAATCGCAGCGATCGCACAGCTCGTCAGACCATACCGCAGTTCATACCACATGGAAAACAAGGTCAGCTCATGTCCGATGCGTTTGCCTTGCACGTACCGGCGGAACAGATAATCGGGCAGGATCGTAAACAGCGCACAAATTAGTGTCTCAAGCACAGCTTAGCCCTCCTTTTCTGGAGTTGGCACGACCGTGGGTTCGGGTTCGGGTTCGGAGGGAGTTGCCCCTTCGAGATTGGGTTCAAGGCTCTTTAAACCGGGCAAGCGCGACAAGGATTGCGCAATAGATTCCATTGGTGTCAGGTAATCAGGGAAACGGAACCCTGCAATCACGATCGCTATCACCCAAAATACATTGTTGTGCGTAAACAGCGCCAGCAGGGCCAGAATGCCCACAATCTGAAACTGAGAATGGTTGGAGGCGTGGGCCATTTTTTCAGGAATTGAATGCAGTGTGAAATATCCGATGCCAAGCAACAGGATCAGACCAAGAGTAAAAAATACCATGAATGTAAACAGGTAGTCGCTGCCATCAGCGGCGACCACGTAATCTGGGATATGCCCTGTGGCCATCGGATGTAATGCGGGGTTGTCCAAGGTAAGCTCCTTATGACGGTGAATGAAATTTGCGCCTAGTATGTCCTTATTGAGGGCTGCGGTGCAAGATGTTGAAAAAAGGGATTTTTGGGGGCTTTCAGATGGGCAATCTCCGTGTAATTGTCTGGGGATGACACAGACCCTGATCAGCCTTGATGGCACCCCCGCCAGCACCTTTGCCTTTGGCGCCATGCAATTTGGTGGCAAGGCAGACGTCACTCAATCCCGGGCCATGTTCGATGCCTGTAGGGTTGCGGGCGTGACACATTTCGACACGGCCCATGTCTATACCGATGGCGCATCTGAGACGCTGCTTGGGGACATGATCCGGTCTGAACGAGAGGCAATTTTGGTCGCATCCAAGGTTGGCTATAGCGGCGGTGCTGGTGCGCAAAACCTCCGCGCGCAGTTTGACGTTTCTCGGCAGCGGCTTGGGCAGGATATGATCGACATCCTGTATTTGCATCGTTTTGATCCCGACGTTGATCTGCACGAAAGCCTTGGGTGTTTGGCTGAGATGAAACAAGCCGGACAGATCCGGTATATCGGTCTTTCCAATGCCGCTGCGTGGCAGGTAATGAAAGCCGTTTCCGTTGCCGCGCAGTTCGATCTGACAATCGACATTCTGCAGCCCATGTACAACCTGATCAAACGTCAGGCCGAGGTTGAGATCCTGCCCATGTGCGCCGATCAAGGGATTGCTGTGGCCCCTTACTCCCCGCTTGGTGGCGGAATGCTGACCGGAAAATATGCGCAAGGCGGGACGGGACGGCTCAGCGAAGATCACCGCTATGCGGCGCGGTATGGCTTGGACTGGATGCCAGAAACAGCGCGCGCACTCAGCCAGCTTGCCGACGAAGTGGGTGTTCCTGCGGCAACCCTGGCTGTTGCATGGGTCGCTGCTAGCCCGTATTCCCCGATGCCGATCATTTCAGCCCGCACAGCTGAACAACTGGTCCCATCGTTGGCAGCATTGAACTTTGACATGCCCGGCGAACTGTATAACCGGATGTCTGCGCTCAGCCCGACCCCTGCCCCGGCAACGGACCGTATAGAGGAACAGCTATGATTGATTTTCTCGTAATAGGTGGGGGCATCGCCGGCCTGAGCGCGGGTGCGCGTCTGTCCACCATGGGAATCGTCACCGTATTGGAAGGCGAAGACGCGCTTGGTTATCACTCCTCAGGACGCTCAGCCGCCCTTTTCGAGGCCAATTATGGCTCTGGTCCTACAGTCGCGTTGAGCCGGGCAAGTGCGGATTACTTCGTCAGCGCCAACGGTGGCTACCTTACACCGCGGGGCCTGATGCTGATCGCAGGTGCCGATGAAAAACCGGGCTTCGAGGCGGATGCGATTGAATTAGGAATGTCGGCGATCTCGGTTGAGGCCGCGATGGAACATTTCCCGGTTCTAAACCCCGATGTCGTGACCTATGCGGCCTATCACGAAAACGCGTTGGATATCGACACGGATCGCATGATGCAGGATTTTGCCAAGGTGATCCGGGCAAACGGGGGGCAGGTTCTGACCAAACAACAGGTTACAGAGATCCAGCACGACCAAATCTGGCGTGTTACTGCGAAAGAAACCTTTGAAGCACGCAATGTGGTCAACGCTGCAGGTGCGTGGGCAGATGTGGTCGCGACTATGGCCGGAATTGATCCCATCGGATTGACCCCCTGTCGCCGATCTATGGTCCGCATTCCCGCTCCCGGTGGGTTGGATGTCCGAACTTGGCCAATGCTGATGGGGGTTGGGGAAACGTGGTACGCTAAGCCCGATGCAGGCAGTTTGCTCGTCTCTCCTGCGGAAGAAGACCCCGTGGATCCCCACGATGCCTATACAGATGACATGGTACTTGCCGAAGGGTTGGCGCGCTATGAACACTGGGTCACCGAACCCGTGACACGTGTCGAAAGCAACTGGGCCGGCTTGCGCAGCTTTGCCCCGGATCGAACATTGGTCTTGGGACCGGACCCGGACACGCCTTCGTTCATTTGGTGTGCCGCCCAAGGTGGTTATGGGTTTTTGACCGCCCCTGCAGCGTCTCAATTGATAGCAGATCTGGTTTCTGGGACGCAGCCAGAGCTGGAGGCCGAAGCTGTGTCCGCGTTGCGCCCGGATCGGTTGCGCTGATGTCTAGCAGAGTTCCCCCGAAAACCGCCAGCATTGCCACCCCAGCCGAGGGGGCAAAGCTCGTCGCGCCCGCCGCAAGCAGAAATGTACAGGCCTTATGCGCCTTGCTGGATCAAGTGGCTCCGTCAGGAGCACGCGCGCTGGAATTGGCAAGCGGCACCGGACAGCACATCGTTGCCTTTGCCGCTCAACTGCCGAGGTTCCAATGGCAACCCAGTGAAATAGACGCGGTTAGGCGTGCCAGCATTGATGCCTATGCTGCAGGGGTCGACAATGTCGCCCCGGCGATGGCGCTTGATGCCACAACACCGGATTGGGGTGCACAACATGGGGGGCAAGATCTGATCGTTCTGGTCAACCTATTGCACCTGATCAGTACGCCGGAAACGGAACGCCTGATTTCGCAAATTGCCCCCGCTTTGAACCCCGGTGGCCGTGTGGTGCTGTATGGACCGTTCCTAAGGAGTGGCGAGCTGATCAGTGACGGCGACAAGGCCTTTCACGCATCGTTGGTCGAACAGGACCCCGAGATCGGATACAAGGACGATTTCGACGTAATGGATGTGCTGCAGGGCGCGGGATTGGACATGGCCGAGGTCATCGAAATGCCCGCCAACAATTTGGCTTTGGTGGCAGAAAAGCCATCCATCTGATCAAGATCAATGTCACACTTGGGCAAAGGTTGAATACATCAGGAAATTAAGATGTATCAACATAAGGGCGCCCAGATGTCTTGGAACGAAAAAATCTCACAAACCCGTTCGGGGTTGCGGAATCTTAACAGCGCAATTCCCGAAACCGCCCGTGCCTTTGGCGCGCTTGGTAAAACGGTCAAAGAAGGCGGCACGCTCGACTTCAAAACCAAGGAGTTTGTGGCTCTGGGTATTTCCATCGCATCGCGGTGCGAACCCTGCATTTCCTTGCATGTCGAAGCTTTGGTAAAAGCTAATGCCACCCGCGAAGAGCTGTCTGATGTGCTTGCCATGAGCATCCAGATGGGCGGTGGACCTTCGATGATGTATGCCGCCAAAGCGTTGGAATGTTTTGACGAATTCTCTGCAAAATAAAACTCGTGCGCTGATCTGGCCCGGCTACCATGCTCAAATAAAAACGGCGACCCAGTGGGCCGCCTTTTTTTGTTTCGCGAATATGAAAGTTACCCGTTCATACGGATGGTTTCGTTCTTAGGATCGTAGGGGCTGTCGACGGTGATTTCCGCATCCCACAACTCATCCTGCATCCGCACCTTGAGTTTGGTGCCGGGAACCGCCAGCGCGGGCGGAACGTAGCCCATGCCGATGCTCTTTTCGAACGCAACCGAATAGCCGCCCGACGTCAGACGGCCCACGCGGGTGCCGTCCTCGGCATAAAGCGCCTCGCGGCCCCATGGGTCGGCGTCTGCGGGTCCGTCGATCAGCAAGGTGACGCATTTGAACCGCACACCGGTTTCAACCATGGCATCCTTGCCGTTGAACTCTTTGCTGAGGTCAATAAAGCGCGGCAAATCGGCTTCGGCCGGGGTCGCGTCGCGCCCCAGTTCGTTACCAAAGGCGCGATAGGATTTCTCCTGACGGAGCCAGTTCTGCGCCCGTGCACCCACCAGTTTCATACCGTGCTTTTCACCCGCTTTTTCGAGCAGATCGAAAAGGTAATTCTGCATTTCCATCGGGTGGTGCAATTCCCAGCCCAATTCTCCGGTATATGCCACACGGATCGCATTCACAGGGCACATGCCCAGCTCGATCTGCTTGGCTGAAAGCCATGGGAAGTTCTTGTTGGTCAGCGCAGTTTCCGGGTCTGCATCAACAATTACCTCTTTCAACACATCGCGGGCTTTGGGGCCTGCGATGGCGAACACGCCCCACTGCGTGGTGACATCCTGAATCTCAATGTAACCGAATTCTTCCATTTTATCTTCGGCGGCTTTGCGCAGGAAGTCGGCGTCATATTCGGTCCAGGCACCAGCAGAGACGAGGTAGTAGTTGTTTTCGCCGTTGCGCACGATGGTGTATTCTGTGCGTGTGGTGCCTGCCGAGGTCAGGGCGTAAGTAAGGTTGATCCGGCCAACCTTGGGCAATTTGTTACAGGTGAACCAGTCGAGGAACTGTGTGGCACCGGGGCCTTTGACAACATGCTTGGTGAACGCGGTTGCATCGATCAGGCCCACACCTTCGCGGATCGCTTTAGCTTCGTCGACGGCGTGTTGCCACCAGCCACCACGACGAAACGAGCGCGCGTCATGGTCAAAGTTTTCAGGTGCATCCAGTGGGCCATAATAGTTGGGGCGTTCCCAACCGTTGACCCAGCCAAACTGTGCGCCACAGGCTTTCTGACGGTCGAATGCAGGTGCAGTCCGCAATGGGCGTGCTGCGGGACGTTCTTCGTCTGGGTGGTGCAAGATATAGACGTGCTCATAGCACTCTTCGTTCTTGCGCGCCGCAAACTCGGTGGTCATCCAGTTGGAGGAATACCGCTTGGGGTCAAGGGAGGCCATGTCGATCTCAGCTTCACCATCGACCATCATCTGAGCGAGGTAATAGCCTGTACCACCTGCCGCGGTGATCCCGAACGAGAACCCTTCCGCAAGCCACATGTTGCGCAAACCCGGTGCGGGGCCAACCAGTGGGTTGCCATCCGGTGTGTAACAGATCGGGCCGTTGAAATCGTCCTTGAGGCCCGACTCGGCGCAGGAGGGCACACGTTCGGTCATCGCCATGTACTGATCAGCGATCCGGTCCAGATCCAGCGGGAACAGATCAGCGCGGAAGCTGTCTGGCACACCATGTTCAAACCGCGCAGGCGCATCTTTTTCATAGATACCAAGAATCCAACCACCCCTTTCTTCGCGGGCATAGGATTCATTGTCGGCGTCACGCACAACGGGGTGCTCAGGGTTACCTGCCTCGCGCCATTTGACCAGCTCGGGATCTTGATCCATGACGATGAAGGTATGTTCCACCGGAATCGCAGGCATTTTGATGCCCAACATCTTGGCAGTGCGCTGTGCGTGATTGCCCGATGCGGTCACAACATGCTCGGCGGTGATCACAACCTGTTCGTCGGACGGAACAAGGTTACCGCCCTTTTCCACCATTTTGGTGCATGTGACTTCCCAATGGGTACCGGTCCAGTGGAAAGCATCTGCCTGCATCTTGCGCACGATGTCGACACCACGCTGACGGGCACCTTTGGCCATCGCCATGGTGACGTCGGCCGGGTTAATATAGCCGTCCTCGGTGTGATAGATCGCACCTTTCAGGTCATCGGTGCGGATCAACGGCCAGCGCTCTTTGATCTGGTCAGGAGTCAGCCATTCGTAAGGCACATCGCAGGTTTCTGCGATCGAAGAATAGAGCATATATTCATCCATACGCTCTTGTGTTTGTGCCATACGCAGGTTGCCTACGACGGCAAAACCCGCGTTCAAACCAGTTTCTTCTTCCAATTGCTTGTAGAAATCGACCGAGTATTTGTGGATGTGGGTTGTCGCATAGGACATGTTGAACAATGGCAGCAAGCCAGCCGCGTGCCATGTGGAGCCCGATGTCAGCTCGTCACGTTCGAGCAGCATAACGTCATCCCAGCCTGCTTTGGCCAGATGGTAGGCAATCGAGGTTCCAACGGCGCCACCGCCGACAACCAGTGCTTTGACTTGGGTTTTCATGTGCCCGCTCTCCGGATTGAGTCTATTTACACGGGTTTATGCCCAACCCGGTACGCCCGGGCCAAGTCCAGCCGACGCAAAAAGGGGCAAAACCGACCTGCGCGCGCTTCTAAAGCGGACAGAGGTCGGATTCTTTCGCGTCGAAAAAGGTGAAGTTGATTTGCACCTTCACCTTTCCCTTTTGCACCTCATTGTTACGGGCCTTCTGCGCCCAACCCGGGCCCTCTGTTACAGGATCTTGCCCGGGTTCATGATATTGTCCGGATCCAGCGCCGCTTTGATCGCTTTCATATAGGTGGTTGCCGCGCCAAGTTCTTTGATCAGGTAGGGGCGTTTCCCCTGCCCGATGCCATGTTCACCGGTGCACGTGCCGTCCATCGATATCGCCATATCGTTCAGCCAGCCGACAAATTCATCCGCCTTTGCCTTTTCGTCTTGGTTTTCCATATCAATCAGCAACAAAGTGTGGAAATTACCATCGCCCACGTGCCCTACGGTTGGCCCCATCAGACCCAATTCGGCAACCTTGTCTTGTGCAGCCGTCACACATTCCGCCAAGCGGGAAATGGGTACGCAAACATCCGTGGAAATACCGCTGGCACCGGGGCGTAATTGCAGCGAAGCCCAGTACATATCGTGGCGCGCCTGCCAAAGCTTGTTGCGTTCCTCGGTCGAGGTCGTGGCCTCAAAATCGACACCGCCAAAGTCTTCGGCGATGGAACCAAAGGTTTCGGCCTGCTCCACGACGCCTGCCTCTGAGCCATGAAACTCCAACAACAACAGCGGCGTCTCTGGCAACGACAGTTTGGAATAGGCGTTCGCGGCCTGAACCGATTGCACATCCAGCATTTCAATCCGGGCAACGGGAATACCAAATTGGATCGTCATCATCACCGCACGGCACGCCGCATCAACCGTCGGGAAGGAACAGCGCGCTGAGCTAATCGCTTCAGGGATGCCCTGTAATTTCAAGGTAACTTCGGTAATCAGGCCCAGTGTGCCCTCGGATCCGATCATTAGACGGGTCAAGTCATACCCGGCCGACGACTTTTTGGCACGTTGGGCTGTGCGGATCACTTCGCCATCCGGCATCACCACCTCAAGCGCCAGAACATTGTCTTTCATCGTGCCATACCGGACTGCATTGGTGCCCGACGCACGGGTCGACGCCATCCCCCCAAGCGAGGCATTGGCCCCCGGGTCTATGGGAAAAAACAGCCCCTGATCGCGCAAGTGCGTGTTCAGCTGTTCGCGCGTCACCCCCGGTTGGATTACACAATCCAGGTCCTCGGAATTGACGGTCAAAATCTGGTTCATCTGCGAGAGATCGACAGATATCCCACCTGCTGGTGCGTTCACATGCCCTTCAAGCGAGGTGCCGGTGCCAAAGGGGATAACGGGGACCTTATGCGCGGCGCAGGCTTTGACGATTTCAGACACCTCAGCGGTGGATTCCGGAAACACCACCGCATCCGGGGATTGGTTCACGATCCAGGTGGTCGTATGCCCATGTTGTTCGCGAATTGACTGCCCGGTTTGCAACCGGTCCCCAAAACGTTGTTTGAGGATTCCGAGGACTGTTTCGATACCGACCTCGTTGCGCGGCAATGCGGTGGCTTGAACCATAAGATGTCTCCTGAGACCGTAGTGCCGGAGCACTTTGATTGTCATGTTAACTTAGCGGGTTCGATTGTGGGCAATCAATACCCACAACCCCGTAGTTCCATCACTCGCCCAGCGCGATTCCTTCGCGACGCGGATCTGCCCCACCTTTGAGGGTCTCTCCGATCTCAATCGCGTGCAGGCCGGAATTCAGGCCGCGAATCTTGACCTCGAACCCCATGGCGCTGAGCGCATCGGCCTGTGCGCTGGCTGTAGTGCCGTCCTCTAGATCATAGGTCCCAAAGCGGTTCACCAGATGCGGCATCGACAGAGCCTCTTGCACATTTAGCCCCCAATCGGCCCAGCCGATAATGGCGGTTGCGACATACCCAATGATACGACTACCTCCGGGGGACCCAATCGCAAGAACAGGCGCGCCGTCTTGCATCACAATAGTGGGCGCCATGGACGAGCGCGGGCGTTTACCCGGTTCAAGCCGGTTGGCAATTGGTACGCCGTCCCTGTGACTGCGGAACGAGAAATCCGTCAGCTCATTGTTGAGCAGAAACCCATTCGTCATCAACCGGGAACCAAAGGCATTTTCGATGGTCGTCGTCATCGACAAAACGTTGCCATAGGCATCGACAATCGAAATGTGGGAGGTCGACGGCAGCTCGATCGCTTCGTCATCGGCCCAGTTGGAGGCATGATCAAAGGTTGGGTTGCCCGGTGCGACTTCGGGCAATGCATCATCACCCGCCAACAATTTGGAACGCGTTGTCAGATATGCGGGATCAACCAACCCTTTGGTGGGCATTGGCACATAGTCACTATCGGCCATGAACCGACCCCGGTCAGCGAAAGCCAGCCGCGAAGCATCCCCTATCAAACGCCAGCTTTCCGGGTTTTCTGCACCCAGCGCGGCAAGGTCATAAGGTTCCAGCAAGCCGAGGATCTGCCCAACGGTCAAGGCGCCAGATGATGGTGGGCCCATGCCACACACATCATGCGCCCGGTATGTAACACAGACAGCATCCCGTTCTTTGACCTGATACAGCGACATATCAACTGCTGACAACACTCCCGGATTACCGGGCGCGGATTGAACCGTTCGCACGATATCAGCGGCAATCGGGCCAGCATAAAACCCATCTGCACCCTGCTCGGCCAAGGTGCGCAGCGTTTGACCATAGGCCGGGTTCTTTAAGGTATCACCGGCTTGGACACCCTGCCCGTTTGGCAAGAAATACTCTGCCGTGGCCGGGAACCGGTTCAGACGGTCTGCGTCCCGTTCAACCAAACCCGCCAACCGCGGCGAGACTGTGAACCCCTCTTCGGCAAGTTGCGTTCCGGCCGTAAACAACGAAGGCCACGGCGCACGTCCCCAGCGGCGATGTGCTTGGGCCAGCAAAGCCGGGGTGCCCGGTGTACCCACAGACCGCCCGCCGACCACCGCATCAAAAAACTTAAGCGGCTGACCCTCTGAATCCTGAAACAGAGTCGGAGTTGCGTCCAAGGGTGCTGTTTCCCGACCATCCAGCGTGGTCATTTTTTTCGACGCCGCATCATACCAAACTAGGAATGCGCCCCCACCTAAACCCGAAGATTGCGGTTCGACCAGACCCAACACAACCTGCACCGCCACCATCGCATCGGCCGCGCTGCCGCCCACCCGCAAAACATCCGCTCCGGCCTGAACTGCCAATGGGTTCGCAGCCGCAACCATCCAGTTATCAGACACCACCGGTTGCCCCGCCTCGCGCGCAGCATAGGCATCTGCAATCACGGATGACACGGCCTGAACAGAGCCCTCGGTCGCGGACTCAGGGGCGACACTGTCGGCAGTTTGTTGCGCCACCAAGGGTGCGCCCACCACAAAAGCTGAGGCCAAAATCCCGAACTGCCAAATGCGTTTCATGTTATCACTCTCCTGAAATATGTTTGGGGTACTGCGCAGGATCAGCGCTGGGGCTCATATCCCGAATACCTACTGATCGTAGTTGGATTCGTCCGCTCTGCAACTCTTTCCGAGATAAGGATTGCAACCAGTGGCCCTGCCTATACGGAAAACGGGGACAGTTCCCTGTCCCCGCTCAATAATCTCTGGTCGTTTAGGTCACAGCATCGCTGGTACGACCTGATCCGGTGGCCTGTGTCCATCTTCGTAGGTCTTGATGTTGATGATGACTTTTTCGCCCATCTCAATCCGGCCTTCAAGCGTCGCCGACCCCATGTGCGGCAACAACACAACGTTTGGCAGCTCTCGCAAGCGCGGATTCACCTGCGTGCCATGCTCATATACATCCAGACCCGCCCCCGCGATATCACCGGCACGGATCATACGAGTCAGCGCGTTTTCATCAATCACTTCACCGCGCGAGGTGTTCACAATCACCGCTGAGGGTTTCATCAGCTTAAGCCGCCGCGCATTCATCAGATGAAATGTGCTTGGTGTAGAGGGGCAATTGATGGACACCACATCCATTCGCGCCACCATCTGGTCGAGGCTTTCCCAATACGTTGCCTCTAAATCCCGCTCCACCTCGGGGCGCAGGCGTTTGCGATTGTGATAATGAATTTGCATCCCAAAAGCCGCAGCACGGCGGGCAACGGCCTGCCCAATACGCCCCATGCCCAGAATACCAAGCCGACGCCCGCTCACACGACCGCCCAACAGCGCGGTTGGAGCCCAGCCTTCCCACTCGCCCTTTTGCATGAGCGCCAAACCTTCGGGAATACGACGGGTAACGGCCAGAATCAGCCCCATAGCCATATCAGCGGTATCGTCGGTCAACACACCGGGCGTGTTTGATACAAGGACCCCACGTTGACGGGCGGTTTGCACATCGATGTGATCAACCCCCGCACCATAGCTTGCGATCAGCCGCAATTGCGGTCCGGCCTGCCCCAGCACGCGCGCGTCAATCTCATCCGTCACGGTTGGCACCAGCACATCAGCGGTTTGCAGCGCCTCAACCAACTCACTGCGCGACATCGGCGTGTCATCATCGCGCAGTGTGACATCAAACAGTTCGCTTAACCGGGTTTCGACCGCTTCTGGCAACCGTCGCGTAACAACAACACTCAGACGTTCTCTTGGCACTTGAGGCCTCCCACTGCTTTGCAATTTGGTGCGCGTCGTGTCATCGTGACCCATGAACAGGCCGGGCACAAGAACCCCTCGCGCAAATTTAGCAGCCTTTTTCAAGAACCTTACACGCAGGCATTCAGGCGGGCAGGCAGTGACGTATTCCATTTTGGTAAACGGCCAGCGATTGGTCGCAATAGCGGCTTTTGTAGCCACATCCTTTTCCACCCCAGTATTGGCCGAAGACGAACGGGGGCCAGTTACGAACCTCCCCCTGCCCCGTTATGTTTCGATGAAAGCGACCGAAGGCAACGTGCGCCGAGGGCCATCGCTGACCCATCGGATCGATTGGGTTTTCAAGCGCCGCGATATGCCGCTTCAGGTCACGGCTGAACACGGCCATTGGCGCAAGGTTCAGGATCGCGACGGCGCTGGCGGCTGGGTGCATTATGCTCTGTTGTCTGGCGTGCGCACTGTCCTGGTCGAAAAAGACATGATGCCCATCTATTCTAGTGCTGATCCGCAATCCACGATTTCCGCGCACTTTGAATTGGGTGTCGTCGCGCGTCTGGGCAGTTGCGTTCAGGATTGGTGCCGGATTTCCGCTGGCGGCTACCGAGGGTGGGCACCGAAAACTGACCTCTGGGGGGTCGCCCCAAAAGAGCTGCGGGACTAAGCCCCGTCAGCTCTGACCACTGCACAATTACGACGTGGCTGCGATGAACGCATTTGTTCGATCTGCCAGTGCATCACCAACATCCTCTTGCAAGAAATGTCCGGCATTAGGCAAAACGACGTGTGCCTGCCCTGCGGCACCCGGGCACAGTTTTTGGAAAACTTTCTCGACCCCCGCCATTACCTTATCTTCGGCGCCAAATACAGTCAGGACTGGTGTATCCAAGGTTTTCAGAACCTCCCAAGCCGCCCGGTTTTCAGTTGTCGATGGCGCATCCGGCGTATCCGGTACAAGCGTGGGAAATTGGCGCGCACCAGCTTTATAATCCTCATCCGGGTACGGTGCGTCGTACGCGGCGATCTCTGCTTCGGTCAATTTATTGACGGTGCCGCCGTACACGATTTTGCCAGCAGGGAACACGGGAACATCCTGACTAAAGGCCCGCCAAGCGCGAAAAGCTTCGCTCATCGGGTGATCTCCGGTCGGAAGGGCCGTATTGGCAATCACAATGCGGGCAAACCGATCAGGCATCTCAGCCCAAAGCCGCAGCCCGATCAAGCCACCCCAGTCCTGACAAACCAAAGTGATATTGCGCAGATCCAATTGTCGCAATACCGACCCCATCCACGCAACGTGGCGCTCATAGGTGTAATCTTCACGCTCGGTCGGCTTGTCTGATTTGCCAAATCCAATAAGATCCGGCGCGATCACCCGATGGCCTGCTGCCGTAAACCGAGGGATCATATGACGATACAGATAGGACCAGCTCGGCTCTCCATGCATCACCAAAACCGGCGCAGCATCAGGCGGTCCTTCGTCCAGGTAGTGGACCCGCAACGCACCGCCTTCGGTATCGTCCACTTCCAGATAGTTGGGAGCGAATGGGTAATCCACCAACTCATCAAAACGCTCTGGTGGTGTTCTCAGTGCCTTCATGTTCGATTCTCCTCCCTCGGGTGAGGTCAGCCTAACGGGTGAAACCCAATCGCCCAGCAGGAACGTAACGGCACAGGCAAGTCTTTGAACACGCAACAAATCCCATAGTTCTCATTAGCATCCGGATGTCAGCCCCGAGAAACGCCACGGCCTATGCTTCTGAAGCCCATGGCTCCCAACTCATGCAAAGGAGCGGACATTACGTCACGAAATCAGTGTTTTAGAGCAAAATGAAAAAAAATGGCTCAAAGGGTGATTTTTTTGAAAAAGAGCCCTTGATCCCCCCCCGCACTCCAAGTAGACACCGCTTCACTGATGGGGTGTGGCCAAGTGGTAAGGCAACAGTTTTTGGTACTGAAGATCGTAGGTTCGAATCCTACCACCCCAGCCAGTACTTCCTAACATGACAGTAAAACCGAGTGGCGGGTTCTGAGTGAGTCAGAATGCCCAAGTTTATGCCCCAGCGCCTGCATAGCGGATTAGGATTTCAACAAATGGCTCCTATTGCTCCAATATTCAGCTTACCCCCTAAGAGAGGTCCTATTGTTCTCATAAGAGGAAGAGGGATAGGCCATGACTTACACTCCATCTACCCAAAAAGATTAAGGTGTTGCGTCGACCCGTTTAAATCGCCGGTAAAAGAACGGGCGTTTGCTTCGCTGGAACCAACGACGGCTAAACGCTCTTTACCACTGTTTCGTTGGCCGCTTCCTCTTCCAAGTATCTCGGCCCAGGTCAGTTTTTGCCGATCACGACGCTTGGGTCGCCCAATTTGCATGTATTCATTGACTGGCAACCACATCCGAAGCGGCCCACCAATCGATCCCAAAGACATTACAGACGCGCCATGCGGTCGTCCAACTCATCGGTACAACGAATGGAAAGTGTTTCCCACGCTTTACGGCGACTTTTGTTTCCGGGGGCAAGAAGTTCATGGCATCTGCGATTTCTCTCCATGGGCTCCAACAGGCTGAGCTACCTGAATTTGCGCAAGACCGTTGGCGAATAGCATCGGTGGTATGCTTCGTTGCACGCTGAGGAGATAAATCCTTTGCGTCTGAATAATTGCTCCGCCGCCACGGCAATGCCACGACGTTCAGCTATTTCGCCAACAGTTAGACCGCCTCTATGTCTCATTCACTTCTTCCGTTCCCCCATTGACTTGAATTTAAGTTGAGGAAGAACCAAGGCAACAGGAAGCCAGAATCAATGAGAAATACGGGGTCGAGAGATTTCGAAACAGAAACCGGCCTATCTGGTTGCCAGTTCATTCATGCTAAACGGCCATAGGACGCTCGCCCCCTATGGGGAAGCGACACACCCTTTGATGGAAAATGGGGTGGAGAGCTCATCGTTGCGGGAGAAACGGCGCAATTTCTGGATCACTTTGGGGGTGAGTGGAAGGATGATGCCCGTTTCACTCTGCCCAAGATTCCTTCAATGGAAGTGTCGCAGGGATTCTGGAATTCGGACGAGTACCAAGCCATCAAGCACCTCCGTACCGACGTGATCCCGCCCAACTTTACATTTGCGGTGGAAAGCTTTGACGCTGAAGAACGGACAGCGCAAAACCTGATCGCATCTATGTCGTCAAAGACTGAAACTTGAGCTTCATGAGGAGTGAGGGTGCACCTCCCCAGCTCAACACTTCAGAAGTAGGATCATACTGATGAAACAACTATTTCCTGGCCTTTAGAAAACCCCAGTCGAATTGCGATTTGGGACGCTCATCAGCCACGCCTATGTCCTTGAGAACAGAGCAGGGCGTGACCTGATCTATGTTGCAGTATACCCAGAAAGCCGCACTGCAATTCGGGCGTTAGGTCAGGTGGATCACCTGCATTTGAGCCACAATCACGAGATCAGCAAAGGGCTTGCTTATGCCAAAACCGCCCTTGCCGCGGATCTTGTCGGACATCGGGAAATGCAAAAGTACTTTCCCAATGACCTGTCGTTGGATCGAACCATTGAAACAGAAGGAGAGCTTTTACGCGATGCAAGGGTGACAGCGATTTACACCCCGGGTCATACAGACGACAACATCTGCTACCGATATGCCTCGCCTCATGGTCGAACGTACCTGTTTGTTGGTGACACACTCTACCCCGAACATGGCGCGTGGAAGGCTCTATTCATGACAAGCCACGGAGGTTGACAGGGACATGCTCGTCAGGGCCCTTGAGAAGCTTAAGAATGTTCAGACCGACGTAATTATCCCAAGCCTTGCGGTGAGGCAGGACTTGATTGCGGAAATGAACAGAGCTGAATGGCACATGGCTCTTGATGCAGCCATTTCCTCCTTATACGAAGGAGTGAACCCCCAATAGCCCAGAAACTAGTTCTCCTGTACGCACCGCGGCCAAAGCCCACCAATATCTAAGTCCGGTTTGCGCACGCCTCTCCCGCTCCGTCACCTTTTAGAGTATTGCAGTATGGGTTCGAAGCTGCCTTTTGGCGGTGCAGCGCCACAATTATCCAACTGGACCTGACCAACGCTACCGAGGGTTACAGCAGCCGACCCAAAGCTGGCATTGTGTGCAAGCAAGTTAGAGTAGAGAGCGGCTGCTTGATGCTTCTGCTTTCTTCTATTTCCAAATTGGTGAAAACGGTCATTGAAGGCTGGCATAACCACTCGCGGGCGCTGCTAACAGCACTGATGTCAGCTCTAGGCAAAAAACTGACTTTGCAAAGCACTTCATCTTTTTTGAAGGTCGGCGTTTGACGGAATTATCACAAACGGTGCGCCACTTTTGTACGACGTTTGGATTTGCAATTCCCCGCGACTTTCGAAGCAAACCTTATGCTTCTCGACGAATACAATTGAAAATTGGTTTTTGGAGCGCTCCGGATCAGCTGCAAAACTTTCTAAAACTTGACAGGCTTAAACATAATCCTAGGCTTACTCAATCAAATACCAACAAAAATAGATTTGGATCCAATCGATGAAAATTCTAGTTCTGGGGGGCGATGGGTTTTGCGGCTGGCCCACAGCGTTACATTTGTCCAACAAAGGTCACGAAGTCATTATTGTGGACAACCTGTCTCGGCGAAAAATCGACATTGAATTGGAAGTTGAGTCATTGACGCCAATCAGACCCTTGGGGGAGCGATTGGCGACATGGGAAGAGCTAACGGGCAATAAAATAGCCCATGAAGTATTTACTGTCGGACAGCACTACCACCGCTTACTTCTTCTGTTGGAGACAGAAAAACCAGACGCAATCGTGCATTTTGCCGAGCAACGTGCTGCGCCCTATTCGATGAAGTCTTCTTATCACAAACGCTATACGGTCAATAACAACCTGAATGCCACCAACGATATTCTGGCGGCTATCGTCGAAAGCGGCGTGGACTGTCATCTGGTGCACTTGGGAACCATGGGTGTTTACGGATACGGCACGGCCGGGATGAAAATCCCCGAAGGCTATTTGAAAGTCCACTTGGACACTGACGATGGAAAAGAAATCGATGCCGAGATCCTTTATCCGGCAAATCCGGGGTCGATCTATCACATGACGAAAACTCAGGATCAGCTGTTTTTCTTTTTCTACAACAAGAATGATGGAGTGCGGGTGACGGACCTGCATCAAGGCATCGTATGGGGCACTCAGACGCCTGAAACTAAGATGGACGAAAGGCTGATCAATCGGTTCGACTATGACGGCGATTATGGCACCGTCTTGAATAGATTCCTGATGCAAGCTGCCGTCAACTACCCGTTGTCCGTGCACGGAACGGGCGGGCAGACCCGCGCCTTCATCCACATCCGCGACACCGTAAAGTGCATCGAACTGGCCCTCATCAACCCGCCCAAGAAAGGCGAACGGGTCAATATCCTGAATCAGATGACTGAAACTCACCGTGTTCGCGACCTGGCGCAACTTGTTTCCGATAAGACCGGAGCCGAGGTTTCATTCATTGACAACCCACGTAACGAGGCTGACGAAAATGAGTTGTACGTTGCCAATGACCGCCTTTTGAACCTAGGGCTCAAGCCCACCTATCTTGCCGATGCGATTTTAGAAGAAGCACATGAGATCGCCGAGAAATATGCGGACCGTTGCGATCAGTCCAAAATCCCCTGCGTTTCGCTGTGGAACGAGCCGGAACCCTAAGCCTCGCGGATGGTTTTGCCTTCTGGGCGGACCAACGCGCCCTTTGAGTACATATGTTGACCATGGTCTTTGACCGTAATCGTCAGATTGCTTTCCAACGTGAAATAGGCGCGCAGCAGACGAAACAAAAGGTATTCCGGGACGTAGAGCAGGCCCTTTAGCGACCGGTTTAGCAGCGCGCATAGGATTGACATTAGGGCGGGCGCGCCGATGGCAACAGCTAGGATCGCCTGCCACGGGATGGCGCGCGCCTCTGCTCCGGGGCCAACGCCAATCAGAATGCCAAACAGGATCATCGGGACCATCATCGCTCTCATGGCCGAATTCAACAACATAAAGGGCAACAGCACTTTACCGCGAACGCTCATACGACCCGAGTAGATCAGGTCGCGACATCGAGCCGAGACATGGAAAACGCTTCGGAACCACCGCAGGCGCTGCTCGCGCATATGCTTGTATGACGCGGGTACTTCGCTCTTGAATTGGATCCTAGGATCGACGATCAGCTGATATCCCAATTCTCCGATCCGCAAGGACATATCGGTGTCTTCGCCATTCATGCCTTGAACAAAGCCACCCAACTTGCGCGGCAGCTCGGCTCGGTAAGCCGCAAACATCCCCGGCACACCCACGACAGAGTTCACCGCGCTTAACCCCACAGAATAAAACCCGTGTTTAACCAACAGTTCCAGTAGGCGGGGCCGATCAAAAGGGCCACCACCCGGGGGCACGGGCAACCCGCCTACCACGCCCACATCCGGGTTCCGCATCCTGAGCATAGCAAAAACCAGTGCATTCTGATCGATCTGGGTATCGGCGTCGATGCGGATCACATACTCGGTCTGGGTTGCCTGCAATGCCGCATTCAATGCATGGGCTTTGCCGGGCGTGCGTTCCAGAATCACGCGGCCCAAAGCGGATTGGCACGCGTTCAGCGCCTCAGTTGCCACTTCGCTAGTACGATCGGAAGAATTATTATCCATTACCAGAATGGACACGGGGCCACCATATTCGGTTGCCGCAATGTCGATCGCAGCAATCGTATGGGAGATGATGTATTCTTCATTATGGGCTGGAATGATGATCGTCAACGCGGGGGTAAAGGGGGTCTTGTCCACGCGCGAGGTGTCGATGCGCGCCAGCACGTATAGCAGCAGGAAAACCAACGGCAGGAACAGGAACACGCCGGGGCCAATTCCACCCAACAAGGCATATTTGCGAGCCGCTGTGATTGTATTGGGTAGGGTGTTGTCGGCGGTGATGGTCAAAACGGCTGCGACCAGAAGAACCAAAACCAGACGGAACATCATGCGTTTATTGCGAGTTGTGCCGCGCTCAATCTTGATCCGTGACGGCATGTTGCCACGTTCCAACAGTTTGAACGAATAGATCGCATACCCCAGGAACCCTGACAGGATCTCGATCACGTACAGATGTATCGACACCCCTAAAATCAAATCGAACAATAAGGCCGTTACGTCAATCAGCGCGCAAAATGCCAGAAAAGTAATAGTCAAATCCGCAGTAAAACCCAGCCGCCAAAGCAGCGGACCGTTGGACATCAGGCCAAAGGCAATCATGTAAGACAGAACAAAAAGGCGCAGAGGCATCGAGTGGCCGCCCGCAATAGGCGCCGTAACTAGGTCCCCACCCTGAAAGATACTTTGAAACCACGCCACATGTTCCAGAGCATAAAGACCCGTAAACGAGACCAAGACAAACAGAACCAACAAAACCGGCGCGCGCCACATCGGCACGTTGGTCGAGAACCCCACAGGTGCTGAGTCAATCGACACAAACTCGTTTTGAGAACGTCCACTTGAGTTCGAGTTTGGCTGATCGGGCGCAGACATCGCTTTATTGCTCTTGCGTCGCGGGAACGACAATCAACGCGCTTTGAGGGCGATGCAGGTCAATCGCAGCCATCAAGTTCGGATCGTCACCGACAAAGGCAAAGGTCACGGGGTTTGGGTCCGCAGTTAGAGTTGAATAGGCCACCCAAAACGGATCAGCTATGCCAGCAGCCTGCTCCAATGCGGAAGTCAGGTTTTCAATCGCAACTATGGACACACTCGGTCGCGTGCGATCCAGATTGTCCAGCCCGCCCTCGCGGTAATCAAAGGTATTGTGCAGAAAGATAGTGGACAATGCGAGAAACCCAAAGTTCAGGTCATGCGCTGTCATGGGCTTTTGGATCGACAAAGAAATCTCTGGCGTCATGGCATCTAGAACACCAGCATAGAGTTCATCCGTGTTTGATCCTCGGCGATCAAGCTGGGTGCCCGCTTTGATCTTGGCGGCTGCAGGGCGACCTTGTACACATCTGCCGTTTTTTTCCTCGTCGCTGATCAGACTGATCCGAAGTTCGTTGTCGATGGATTGAATGTTCTGCGGCAAAGCGATGCTGTGTTCGAATGTGGTTTGGGTGGTCGGCAAAGTCTGTGAATAGACGATATCTCCATTCAAGAGAACGATCAGCAACCACGATGCCGAAGTATCCGTCGAGATCATCTCCATCTGCAGGTCCAATGTATCGGGTAACTGCAAATCCGGCAGCGAGGTGGGCGAGTATCGATGCACCCAACTTGTTCGATTGCGGAACTCGCGGCTGGCGGCCCCACCGTCCTGCCCAACGATGGGCAGTGGCCAATTCAGGTTGTTTTCCCCTTCAAGCTCGCGCCGAGTGATTTCCTGCTGAACCACTCGCTTGTGCAGCTCAACCAAGTCTCCGATAGGGACTTCGACGTCCTTCTCACGTGCTGTGGCCTTATCGACAAAGCTTGCCTTGGCCAGAAAAGGCTGCCATTTCCACGAAATCTCCGGATTGGTTGTTGTACTGGGTTCAGTTGTCTCTGAAGGCCAGACAATACGTACCGGAAAGCCGGAGACTATCAGCGCGTCCCCCCTTGAAGAGATCGGCTCGTCCAGCGCAACTCTAACATGGGTTTCAGGTTCAATCGTAACAACAACTCCGCCCGTCCAACCGTCTGCGCACTCGGCTTTGGGGTTTTCACCATCAACTTTGATGTTCACGTCAACCAACTGCCGTGCCAAATCAAGCGAGTCGAGCGGAATTCTGATGCGCATGCTGGTCTTGCCCGGGTCCAGAACGATTTCGCCCCGACGTCGTCCGTTGACCTCAAATTGCAGGCGCCCGGCCGTTTCAATCTCCAGCTCAGTATTGGCAAAGATTTCCAGTACTGCAGCTGAAAAGGCGGTCTCGCGGGGGAGCGGCAAAGTGAACCGACGATGCCCTGAAAACCCTGCGAGAGCGGTCCATTCGTCGGATTGCAGTAACTCTAGATCCACAAACCCAGCCGTGCCCGCGACTTTTTTCGGCAGTCGGGCCTCGCCTGTTTCCAGTTGATAAACCTTCCGCCCTTCGCGGATGTCCTTAAGCCCGCCTATCTCAAACAGATCTTCGCTACGATTGACGGCAATGGCGACAAAGGCAAACAGGATCAAAGTTAGGACCGCAATTCCTATTAGTCTCAATTCCCCCCCTTTCACCCCGCCAGTATTCCACGCGGCATTTGGGTGTAAAGCTAACAAATGACGTCGTTAAAATCGCCAACGAATCCCCGTCATGACTGCATAGCTGTCAAGATAGTCCGCGGTATCATCATCATAATCGTAGTTTCGGATGGTTGCATAGATTTCGAATTTCTTTTTTTTGAATTGCTGGACCGCTGCTAGACCGATGGAATTCCCAATCTGATTGTTATGTCTAGGGTCTTCGTAGTAATAGTAGTCCAAAGACACTGCTGTCCAACCATAGGGCAGGAATTTGTACCACCGGCGACCGAATTTTGTATAAGCATAATAGCCCGCGTTTTGTTCGGTCCCATACGCCAGTGTCAGGTTGTACCGAGATGGTTTGTGCAGAATTGAACCGGATGCAATAAAACTTAGCTGTTTTTGTCGAAATTGCGTATTGTCATAGCCCCCTGCCCAGCGAATAGCTGCAGCTCCGCGATAGCGCCAGTCACCTTGCTGACCGTCATAACGAACAGCTGCATCTGCATAGTAACGGCCATCTCTGTCATCTAGGACCTCACGACCTGCGGCGATGGAAAACGACAAGTTGTTCCTGATCGGGCTGTCATATCGCACCCGCAGCCTGCGGCTGCTCCCAAAGGTACGAAAACGGTTCAGGATACTGAAATTCGTGAGCGTGCCGTCCGTCCGACGGAAATGGAACCCGCCAGCAACATCCTTGACCGCTGCACCTGCGACAACATTCGTCAACGACAAATCCTGACCGGTCACGCCATCGCTGGCCATGGCGCCTTGGCCCAAAAAGAAAACCCCACGCTCGGGATGAGAGAACGAAACCTCCAACTTCCGTAGGGGTTCCGAAGCATTGCCGAAGCTTCCCGAAAAACCATCCACTTGATTAATCGCGTTGGTTTCGCCCCAAACCAGCCCAACCTCTCCGCGGGCCTGGAATTGCCAACCGTTGCGCAAAGGAGCGTCGTACGTCATGCCAAGTCGAGAGACCGATTTTGAATTATCGACAAATGGATACACGTCGCGTTCTGCACCATCATCAAAGAGCAACATGGCACGATTTATCTGTCCATAGACGTTGACCTGCTGCTCTTGGTTGACCTCTTCAGCGTGCGCACTCTGCGAAATAGCCCAGACCATACCGCATAAAACCCAAATTAGGATCAGGTTTAAAACCGGGGTGGTCCTGTTCGCAACAAATGCTTGGGCCATGCTTGTATCCAATCGGTTTGCAAGAAACGGTGGGCAGACGCCCAGTTAACGCAATAAAGTGAACTGTATGGCCCGCTAACGCCTGCTGCCAAGACTGGTGAACGACAAATTCTGAGTGTGGTGCATATTGGGAAAGTTTGAGGCCTTAGAAAGGTTCGGAAAAATCGCTTTCAGCTCATACCGTCGACAATAATGGCAACTGGTTAGTCCCCTAAAGTTTCAGAAGTGATGCGATTTCTGGGCCGCTCACAGTTATTTGGGTAGCGCAGGGACAGATAGGTTGCTTTGGAGGATTTGTGCCGAAAGGCATAAAGCACGCTAAGCGCTGCCTCTAGCCCACACTGGTTAACAGTTGGATGGCAGTTCTATTTGCAATCTTTGAATACGCCGCATTCGCGGTTCTACACTGCGGCGAAGGGCAGGCTTTGTGAAACTGCTGTGGCGTCGGTGAACCGTACGAAAATCTCCTATGGGCCTTTCGTTTGACTTTGCAAAGGTCACCAACTGAGCAGCACCGCCTTCCGTGCCTGTCAGAGTGCGATTCTCTTGGTCGGGTGACAGCCATCAAGATATTGAAGATCTACTATCAGCCCAAAGTGGACATGAATTGCTGACTTTTCGATTGTTAAGAGGCTTTGGGCGTAGTGGTTCGGTGGTTGATGGAACCGAAGCGAAAGGATCAAACGAAAGCCCCCCCTAAACGCGGCGCTCGCATCACTGCAAATACCCGGCATAAGCAAACCAATCAGGTGAGCCAAACGCTCCTTTAGGTTAGGCTGTAGTTGGTGCTAAAAACCCTGACGACGGGCACCCAAATGAAGAAAACTGCAACAACTGAACAGGAGAGTGACAACTCTCAGCTTAGCCCGGAAACAGGTATTTCCCCAGCAACAACATCGAGATACCTCCATCTTCTACAAAACCAGTCTCTGAGTTATTTGTTGCTTATGTAATCCAAATGGGCAAACATGTATTTTCAAGTAATCTTATTGGGAGAGATGCCTTGTCAGAAAATACAACCATTGCTCTCAAAACGCGCAAGCAACGCGAATGGCTCGTGTTCCTTTTCCTTGCTGTATGCCTTGCTCCAATTTTGGCGGTTGCTCTGGTTGGAAGTTGGGGCTTCATCGTTTGGTTTTCCCAGATGATTTATGGCCCTCCGGTGCATTAGAACGAGGTCCGGAATAACATGCTGAGAGACGCCAAAATCCAGAAAGTTGGAAATGTCCGTCCTCCGCATGCGAGCGAACAGGCGATCAGATCACATTGCACGGGGTGCAAAGACTGTATCTCCGCTTGTCCCGAGGCAATTTTGGTTACGGGGCGTGGGAATACACCCTTCGTTGACTTCAATGAAGGCGGGTGCAGTTTCTGCGGTGTTTGCGCAGAGGTCTGCAAAGAGGATATTTTTGATCTCGAAGCCGCCCCTTGGCAACACGTAGCTTTGATTGGCGAGGGATGCTTTTTGAACCTTGGGGTTGCCTGCCAAAGCTGTACTGATGCCTGTGATACAGGGGCTTTGACCTTTAATTTTCGCCATGGTCCCGTGGGCAGCATTCAAGCAAATGCAACGTCATGCACCGGTTGCGGTGCCTGTCTGTCAATTTGCCCAACTAAAGCCATTGACCTGGTTCCAGAGAAGGCACTCGCGCATGTCTGAACTGGCACATATTTCTAGCCTTCTCTTACGCGCGGACCCAAACAAACTGGCGACGGTCTGTCGTCAGATTGAAAGTCTTCCCGGTGGAACAGTCGCCCTAACTGATCCCAATGGGAAAATAATCGTCACTCTGGAAACCGGGTGCGAAAAAGAAATTGTCGACCACATGAATACTCTCAGCCTCATCGATGGCGTAGTGAGTGCGGCGCTCGTTTATCACGAAACCTTTCACGAGTCCGCTGCCCACTGACTGCACTATTCGATGTCCGCACCCAGCCTTAGCTAGGAAGGATCATTGGAATGATTTCAAGACGAGACGTTATCAAAGCACAGGCCGTTGCGGCTGCTGCCGCCGCCGCCGGGCTGCCAGTTCCTGTCGCTGCACAAAACCTTGTCACCGATGCTTCACTGACGGAACTCAAGTGGTCCAAAGCGCCTTGCAGGTTTTGCGGGACGGGCTGTTCAATCATGGTCGCGACCAAGGCAGGCCGTGTTGTCGCCTCGCACGGGGATGCAAAGGCTGAGGTGAACCGGGGTCTCAATTGCGTCAAAGGCTACTTCCTATCGAAAATCATGTATGGCAGCGACCGACTGACCCAGCCTTTGATGCGCAAAACCGATGGCGTTTACGACAAGAACGGTAACTTTGAACCCGTAAGCTGGGACGAGGCCTTTGATACGATGGCCGCGAAATGGAAAGAGACGCTGGCCAAGAAAGGACCGCAGGGCATCGGCATGTTTGGATCGGGCCAGTGGACCGTTTTTGAAGGCTATGCCGGGGTTAAGCTGATGAAGGCGGGGTTCAGGTCGAACAATATTGACCCGAATGCACGCCACTGCATGGCCAGCGCAGTCGTTGGATTTATGCGCACCTTTGGCATTGATGAACCCATGGGTTGTTACGATGATTTCGAGGCTGCAGATGCGTTTGTCTTGTGGGGCTCGAACATGGCCGAGATGCACCCGATCCTGTGGACGCGGATCGCGGACCGGCGGTTCAGCCATCCCCACGTGCAGGTCGCAGTGCTGTCCACGTTCAAACACCGCAGCTTTGATCTTGCCGATATCCCGGCGATCTTTACGCCGCAGACCGATATGGTGATCCTGAACTATATCGCCAATCACATCATCCAGGCTGGCGCCGTCAATAAAGAGTTTATTGCCAAACATGTCAATTTCCGGCTGGGTGCCACTGACATTGGCTATGGGCTGCGCGATGAAAATCCGCTGCAGATGGAGGCTGCCAACCCGAACTCTGGCGCCTCCGAGCCGATGACATTCGAGGATTTCGCCGAATTTGTTGCACCTTATACGCTGGAAAAAGCCGAAGAGATGTCCGGTGTTCCGGCGGCCACGCTGGAAAAAATTGCCGCGCTCTATGCAGATCCCGATACGAAGGTGATGTCCCTTTGGACAATGGGGGTGAACCAGCACACCCGCGGTGTCTGGGTCAACAATATGATATACAATATCCACCTGCTGACGGGCAAAATTTCGACACCCGGCAATTCCCCTTTCTCGCTCACGGGGCAACCTTCGGCCTGTGGAACAGCCCGAGAAGTGGGAACATTCTCGCATCGTCTGCCTGCGGATTTGGTAGTGACCAACCCCGAACACCGCGCCCACGCTGAGGAGATCTGGAAAGTGCCCCCGGGAACGGTGCCCGATTGGGTTGGGGCCCATGCGGTAGAGCAAAATCGCCAGCTCAAGGATGGTAAGATCAATTGCTATTGGGTTCAGGTGAACAACAACATGCAGGCCGCACCCAACATCATGGAGGAAGGGTTGCCGGGGTATCGAAATCCCGAAAACTTTATTGTGGTCTCAGATGCCTACCCGACAGTGACGGCGGAAGCTGCCGATCTGATCCTGCCCGCCGCGATGTGGGTTGAGAAAGAAGGCGCCTATGGCAATGCTGAGCGCCGCACCCAATTCTGGCACCAACTGGTGAACGCTCCGGGGGAGTCTAAGTCAGACCTCTGGCAGCTGATGGAGTTTTCCAAGCGGTTCACTACGGATGAGGTTTGGCCTTCTGAATTGTTGGACAGTTCGCCTGAATTTAAGGGCAAAACCCTGTTCGAAGTGCTGTTTGAAAACGGAAAGGTGGATGCATTCCCGTTGGAACAAACCGCTGAAGATTATGCGAACCACGAATCCGAGGCCTATGGATTTTATGTGCAAAAGGGATTGTTCGAAGAATATGCAGAATTTGGTCGCGGCCATGGCCATGATCTTGCGCCCTTTGACCGTTATCACGAAGAACGCGGACTTCGTTGGCCTGTTGTCGACGGCAAAGAGACCCTGTGGCGGTTTAAGGAAGGCTCAGACCCTTATGTCAGTGCCGGAGCAGATTTCGAATTTTACGGCCATAAAGACGGCAAGGCGCGGATTTTTGCGCTGCCTTACGAGGCCCCACCAGAGGTGCCGGACGAAGAATACCCTTTCTGGCTGTCCACCGGCCGTGTGTTGGAGCATTGGCATTCGGGGTCAATGACGCAGCGCGTTCCTGAACTTCACAAAGCGATCCCTGATGCCTTGGTCTATATGCATCCTGATGATGCCACAGCGCTGGGAGTGCGGCGTGGCTCTGAAGTCAAACTCAGTTCACGACGAGGCTTTATCCTGTCTCGGATTGAAACACGAGGGCGCAACAAACCGCCGCAAGGATTGGTTTTTGTGCCTTGGTTTGATGCCAGACAGTTGATCAACAAGGTCACATTGGACGCGACTGACCCACTCTCTAAACAGACCGATTTCAAGAAGTGCGCGGTCAAGATAGAGCCGGTAGGAGCTTGATCATGAAAAGATTTCTCTTTCTCTCGCTTCCTGCACTCATAGTGGTCACGGGTGTTGTAGCTCAGGAACAAGTGGCGACTTTCCGGCAAGGTACGCCGTTGCATGAAAATGCAACGCCACCTGCAATAGCAAAGGTCAATAATTCGGATTTGCGACAAACGCGGAACTATCCTGAACAACCGCCACTTATCCCGCATAAAATCGATGGCTACCAGATCGACGTTCATGTGAACCAATGCCTGCAATGCCACAGCCGCGCCGCGACCGAAGTGAGCCAGGCACCAATGGTTTCGATCACCCATTTCATGAACCGCGAAAACCAGTTTCTCACCTCGATCACGCCGCGGCGCTATTTTTGCAATCAGTGCCACGTCACGCAAGGTCAAGTGCGCGAGCTGGTCGGCAACCAATTTATTGACGTGGACACTGTGTTGGATATCGCTCGTCAGCCCCAAGACGGAGGAGACTGATGTTTGGTCGTTTAATAGCTCTGCTCAAAACCACCTGGACCATAATTTCCACACCCAGCGCCTTTATCAGCCTCGGCGTGCTAACGATGGGCGGCTTCCTGATGGGGGTGATCTTCTGGGGTGGTTTCAACACCGCGATGGAGGTCACCAACACCGAAAAGTTTTGCACCAGCTGTCACGAGATGCGCGCCAATGTGTACGAAGAACTGAAAGTAACCATCCATTATTCCAACCGATCAGGTGTCCGGGCGATATGTTCGGATTGCCATGTACCTCATGGTTGGACATCAAAAATTGCCCGAAAAATGCAGGCCTCTAAAGAAGTTTGGGGGAAAATTTTCGGCACGATCAATACACGTGAGAAATTCCTAGCCAAGCGGCTGGAACTGGCCCAGCATGAATGGGCACGGCTCGAGGCCAATGACTCACTGGAATGCCGAAACTGCCATTCAGCCGAGTCGATGGACATTACTCGCCAAAGCACCCGTGCCGCCGATATGCACCAGCGGTTCCTGTTTACTGGCGAAAAAACCTGCATCAGTTGCCATAAGGGCATCGCTCATGAATTACCTGATATGGGAAAAGTTGAGCACGCCGCAACGGGCAGCAAAAACCTAGATACCCGAGATATCGTAGTGTTTCTTTCCAAAACGGAAGAAATGACAAAAGGGTCCAAGGAATAGGGTGCAAAAAGCTGTGCCAAAAGGTCCTGCGCCGCACTCCGTCGCAGTCGTCACACGAGCTTAACTCAATTCCAGGTTAGGCGACGCTCCGGCGGAGCACGACCCAGAGCCGACCTTTTGGGCAAAACATGACTAAGAGCGGCTCAGCCCCCAGGAGTTGGTTTGAAGCCATTCCTAAAAGTGGATGTCAGAAGAACTTTCCGGCAGGTGTACGTAGGAGATCACCTCGCATATCTGGACAACCCTTGATGTCGATGCCAGACTTTTTCCATGAGAGCTATTTTCAAAAACGGATTACTCGCCGCCTCCGTCCTTGTATGCAGCATGAACGTGTCGTTGGCTCAGCTGAGTGATTGCTCGGTCGACGCCATGTTGGTTTTCGATGGTTCAACTTCAATGGGCGAAATCAACTTTGAGACTGGCCCCAACACCCGCATTGTCGAGGCACGGCAGGCAATCCGACATGCAATGCCCGGGATTGAGCAGTACCGCCGCGTTGGGCTTCTGATCTATGGACCAGGAAGTGGTGATGCTTGCAGAAACCTAGACTTACGTTTCGGCCCGATTGCCAACGCTGCAGCGCCGGTTATTGAAGCGGTCGACACCCTTATACCCGATGGCCTGACTCCTTTGACAGACGCTGTTCGTCAGGCGGCGGAAACATTGGACTATCGAAACAGAGCTGGCGTCGTGGTGGTTGTCACCGATGGTAACGAGACTTGTGGTGGCCGACCCTGCGAAATGGCGGTAGCATTGCAGTCGACCGCTCGCGATCTGACAGTCCACGTAATAGGATTCCGTGCTGAGGTTGATTTTTTTGCCTGGAACAACCCCGAACAGAATCCACGGAACTCTACTACTGTCGCACGATGCCTGTCTGATGAAACCGGCGGTCTGTTCGTTAAGACTGAAACGGTGGACGGACTAGTCGCAGCGTTACAACGGACGTTGGGTTGCCCTGTGATTGGGTGAACTCTGTCTAATAGGGTCTTCGCTCCTTGAAGGATGGCAGCCACCAAGACATTGAAGGTTAGATCCGGCCCAAAGCAGACATGGCCGCCCTGCATCTCGGGCGGGAACCGGACCTTCGCTGCAAATGCGCGGGCTCTGGGGCGATCTGGCGAAAGCGGCCGTTCAATGAGAGGTCAAAACCACGAATGCTGCAAACGATCTAATGGCGTCAGTGAGCCCGTAGTAGCCATTAAAAATTGGTTCGCGAAATCATCACCTTATAAGATCACAGTTTTTTCTATTTCGGCGGATCCGGCTTCGAGCCACGATTCGGAAACCGATACAATGCGTTAGGTTCTGAATCTAATTTCTTGCTGAAATGGGAATTTTCTGTGCTGATGATGGCGGAACTGCGCACCTTGATACCAATTCGGGCTGAGGTTTTCCGCAGCTGGGGGGCATATGGCAACCGAAATCAGAGTTTGGCTTGAGGGCAAGAACCTCGGCCAGTACGTCGATGCTTTCGAGGAAAACTATGTCGAGCTTGCCGATCTGCCCGAGTTGTCGGAGGACGATCTGAAGGAGCTTGGCATGGCCGCAATGGGCCATCGCAAGAGACTAATTAGGGCTGTGGCGGCGGATCGAGCTGACCCTAGCAACGCCGGTGATAGGGTTTCGGAAGCGGTTCAGACTCAGGAAGCCCAGACACCTGAGCCAGTTGCACCAGACCCGGCACAAAGCCAGCCGACTAGCCAATCCTCCTCGGCGGAACGGCGTCAGTTGACCGTTATGTTCGCCGACTTGGTCGGCTCGACCGACCTTGCGAGCCGTCTGGATCCAGAAGACGTACGTGATGCCATTACACTCTATCAAAAGGCAATCACCGACGTCACCAATACGTTCGGTGGTCATGTTGCCAAATACATGGGCGACGGTGTGCTGTGCTATTTCGGCTGGCCCCGTGCCAATGAGGACGACGCCGAACGCGCTGCACGTGCAGGACTGGAGATGATAAACGCTCTTGCGCCTATGACAGCGCCAAATGGTGAACCTCTGGTCGCTCGGATCGGCATCGCAACCGGGTTGGTGGTAGTCGGTGACCTTGTCGGTGAAGGCGGCGCGCAAGAGGAGGCCGTGGTCGGCGAAACGCCAAACCTCGCAGCCCGCCTTCAAGGGATCGCCGAGCCGGGTCAAGTTGTGGTCTCGGGCGCTACCCAAAGATTATTGAGCAATTCTCTCGATGTCGCGCATATGGGGGGCCATGATCTGAAGGGTATGTCCGGCCCAGTTGATGCTTACGCGGTGCTCGGCGAACATAGTGCGGGGACAGGGTCTTTGCTCGAAGGCATCGGAACGACGAACCGCATGATCGGACGCGACAACGAAATCTCTTTACTGATGGATCGATGGACCCGTGCTGTTGACGGCGAGGGACAGGTCTTTTTACTGTCCGGCGAGCCGGGTATCGGAAAAAGCCAGATTGGCGCTGGTCTACAGCAACAACTCGCCGAGCAGGGTGCGGAAACCCTGACATTGCAGTGTTCGCCCTATTATTCCAGTTCACCTTTTTATCCCGTGATCGGGTGCTTCGAGAGAATGGCTGGGTTCGACCGCGACGACAATGCCGAAGAGAAATTAGATAAACTGGAGGCACTGTTGCTCCGGGTACTTGGAGACGACGCACGCGCCTTTCCACTACTGGCGGCGATGATGACTTTGCCATTGGATCGCTTTCCGCCACTGGGCCTGGAACCTCTCAGGCAGAAGGCGCTGACGATCGCTGCTATCGTTGATTTCTTTGCGGCAACGTCCAACCGTTCCGCGTCGCTTGTTCGCTTCGAGGACGCCCATTGGTGTGACGCGACAACGTTGGAAATGCTGACCGCGCTGGTTCAAAAGGCGGAAAGGGTACCGGTCCTATTGCTGATCACCTACCGCCCCGAGTTCCAGCCACCATGGCTGAGCTATGGCAATGTCACTGTCTTCACCCTGAACCGCCTTGGGAGGCGCGACAGCCTTTCGATCATCACCGAGGTTACCGGCGGTCGATCGCTGCCGGACGAAATTGTCGCTCAAATTCTGACCAAGACGGACGGAATCCCGTTATTTGTAGAAGAGCTGACAAAGACAATTCTGGAAGCCGGGTTTCTGACCGAGACCGAGAATGCATTTGTCTTGGAAGGTCCCCTTCCACCCTTGGCAATCCCGTCGACCTTGCAGGATTCTCTAATGGCAAGGCTCGACCGGTTGAGCCCGGTGAAGGAAGTGGCGCAGATCGGGGCGTGTATTGGACGCGAGTTTCCTTATGATTTGCTGGCCTCTGTATCCCCGTTGCGCAGTAGTGAGTTGCGTGAGTCGCTGGTTCAATTGGTTGACAGCGAGTTGATATTCTCGCGTGGAACGCCGCCCGAGGCGACATATACGTTCAAGCACGCCCTTGTGCAGGACGCCGCATACAGCAGTATCCTTCACAGCCGTCGCCAACAGTTGCACGCTAGTATCGCCCAAGTTCTGGAAAGAGACTTTGCCGCTCTGCTGGAGACTGAACCTGAACTTGCAGCGCAACACTTTACCAAGGCCGGCTTAATGGCCAATGCCGTACCCTTCTGGTTGGCTGCAGGGCGCGTGGCGATTGGTAAATTCGCAAACGAAGAGGCTTTGAACCACCTTAACACCGGTCTGGAATGCCTGCTGACCCAGCCACAGGATAGCGCCCGCGACGAGCAAGAGCTGGTGTTACGGGCAACTTTGGGTGTCGCACAGTTCACAGCCCGAGGGTACGGCGCGCCAGAGTTGGGCGAGAACTACGAAAACGCACTGTCGATCGCGCGTCGAATTCGTGGGACACCGTTTCGCAGCCCGGCGATGTTTGGCGTTTGGGCTTATCATCTCATGCGAGTTGATCACACCCGGGCCGCTGGCGTCTATTCGGAATCGCTTCAACTGGCGCAGAACTCCGGCGTCGCGCACGAAATGAACGCGGCACTGGCCGCAGCGACGACCTCTTGCGTGTTCATGGGGCAGCCACAGAAAAGTCTCGACTTTGCCGACGCAAGCTGGACCGCTTACGACGTCGAAAACCACGGCGAACTTGTCGCGCTGTATGGTCAGGACACCGGGCTTTGGTGCGCGGACTTCGGTTCTTGGGCCGCTTGGTTGCTCGGCTATGCTGACGTCGCAGACCGCCGCTACGCGAAAGCCAATCAAACCGCCAAGGATCTGGGCCATCCACTTAGCCTTGCCAGTGGATTGGTGCACGCGTCCCTGCTTTATTCGATGGCTGGCGACGTTACAAGAACGCTGGACTACGCCGAACAGACCATCGAAGTGTGTGAAGAGGTTGGTATTCCAGCCAGACTGGTCGAGGCTTACATCATGAAAGGCTGGGCGCTTTCGGAGATGGGTCAAATTGAAGAAGGTATTGCGTTGACATCGAAGGGAATGGCCGGATGGCGTGGTGCGGGTGCCGAGATTGCGCGACCATGGTGGCTGGTCCTACAGGCGCAACAGTATCGTCGAAAGGGCGACAAAAGCGCCGCAATCGCGTCACTCGATGAGGGCCTCGAAACCGTGAAACGGACCGGCGAAAATGTCTGGGCGTCCGAACTGAACCGGCTGCGCGGCCAGATTCTTCTGGACATCGATCCCATTGATACTGCCATGGCTGAGACACATTTTCAAACGGCGATGGAAATCGCCCGGCGACAGCCTGCCAAATATTGGGAGCTTCGCGCTGCTAATTCCCTAGGACAACTATGGGCGGACCGTGGAGAAAACCAGCGAGCATTGGAGACCATCCGCCCGATTTATGACTGGTTCTCGGAAGGTGCCGACTCGGTTGACGTTAGAAACGCCCGAGAGCTAATAGCGCAGCTTGGTGATTGAATAATAAGTGAGGACATTCAAATCCAAAATGGAGGGATCAAGTTTTTGATTCCGGCAAAGCCAACGGTGCTGCCGAAAGGCCTTTTTTTGTGAGGGGGTATCGAAGCATTGTTTGCGGATACGCGAACATTTCCGCGAATGGTCGTTTTCAGCGCCTTGATTCTCAATGCCTACCTCAACAATCTGGAGGTAAGAAAATGGCGTTTCAACGACCTTTCAATGGTCGCTCCGCCGAGATAAGCCATGCAGTAAAAACTGCAGCTTCGCATTTGAGTGTAGAAATCGGCTCTCCGCAAAGGCATCCTCCGCATTTGCTATTGGCGGCTGTGTCCGCTCAGTCGACCTTCGTTGGGTCCTGCCGCGAAGGCTGCTCGCAGCCCAAAGCAGACATTCGTTGGGCAAGCAGCGGAGGGCAGCACCGCCATAGAGATTTCTCGCTGAGCGCGCTCGCAGCACAAAAAATCGCCGCATCGGCTTGGGTCTTGACGCTGCACGGCGGCAGGAAGTCCGGTCATTGGAGTACAGCGCGACGAGGATTAAGCATGCAATCAACAGGTCGCGGACGAACCAGACATTCAACAAGCACTGTCAAATGTCTGGCAGTTTTCAAAGTGCTGTTATCCGCGCCCCGATGTATCCCACCAATGCGATTGCATGAACGGTGGAATCGCTTTCGTTTGGCCACTCAGTCCCTTGGTTGCCCCCGGAGTCAACTCCAGTGCCATCCATGCTTCGGACGCCGTCAACAAGTCAGGGTATGGTGTTTGCTTGTCAGTCTGGGCAAATCCGTACCGAGGGTAGAACGTTGGCACGCCCAACACAAACACAGCGTCTGCTCCGATGGACTTGAGGTAGCGTATGCTCGTCTCCATAATCTCCTTACCAACACCGCGGCCTTGATATTCCGGTGACACGCCGCAAGGCGCGAGCAGGTAGCATTTTGTGGCAGGATGATCCTTGAAAATAAAGGGTGTAAACATAACGTTGCCCGCAACCTCCCCTGCGCGTTCGGCGCTAATTGAGATCGTATCCGGGTGATCGAGGAAGCCTTTGGCGAGCTGTGCGATTTCCGCGCCTTCAACCTCGCCAAATGCCAAACGATGAACTTCCATAATGGCGTCAATATCTGTTTGTTTCATGGGTTTTCCTATCTTTGGTTCATTTGCGCGCGCACGGATTTGATCCCTGACGCAGTTGCCCGGTAGGGTCGGCCACTCTTTGATTGAATGAAGCGCCGTTTCAGAAGGCGTTTAAAGACTTTGAGTGTGCAGTCTTCCAACACATGCCCGTTGCGGGTGTAGCATGTGATGGTGTGGATTTTACCGCTTTCCAAACGTTCGTGATGGATGAACCCGCCGAGCGCGAGTTCATGCAAAACACGCTGTTCGTGCTTTGAGATATTCATTGGGATGTCTCGAATTTATGAAAGTACACAAACAGGACACTCAACGTCGCGCGTGAGTGTGCCCATCAATGTTGGTGTTCCTGAATTTGCTTCGCTAGGAACGGGCGTTAGGCCCAGGACTCTTTCATAAAATCTCCATTGAGTGAGGCGCGTCGCCTCAGACGTCGACAATAAATAGGCCTTCATCCAAATCGGGTCAAGTTGGGTGGCAGAATATTTCAAGGGTGTCTCAATGTGGACATTCTCTGCGGCGCACCGCTGCCGGAGTTTGGGCTCCCTCGCCGTTTTCACCGTGATCTGCACCAAGGGCCAGTCTCGGACGGATCGACTTTCGTCGCGCGACGCCTAGACACGACAGACGAGGACTTGGAAGGTTTAGGCATCCAGCCGCCCGAAGTAGCCGTGGCCATCGTATCTGCCCTGACAACCAAAGCAGACGGAAAGTTTCATACCTCTCTCAAGACAGCCATCTTGCCTGGGGATGACCGATACGGAATGTTTACCTTGGCGGTGGGAGATGATGGGTTCATCGTGACCAAACAGGTTACTGTGTGTCCAAACAATCCGGCCGAGGGGGCTCCTGCGACTACCGGCGCAATCATGGTAATGGACGGGCAAACCGGGCTTCTCAGAGCGGTCTTGGGTGCGAACTGGATTTCGGCTGTCAAAACAGCGGCGTTATCAATGGTGGCTGCGCGTCGACTTGCAGACCCTGGTGCCGAGACGATTGCATTTGTAGGCGCGGGCGTGCAAGCCCACTCCCATTCAGTTGCATTTTCAGAGCTATTTCCCCTGAAAAGAATTCGCGTGTTCGGGCGTGGCAAGGCGAATGTCGACAAGCTCTTTGGTTATTCTCGCAATATGGGTCTCGTAGCTTAAACAGCCGCTAATACGAAGGACGCTTTTTGCGATGCCGATCTGGTCGTGACATCAATAACGTTGGATTACTCGGTTGGACCCTTCTTAGATGCCCGATGGCTTAAACCGACTGCCTTCGCCGCGATTACAGATGCCTTGCATCCCGTGATTTCCAGACAGCATGCCCGCTTTCAAAACTGTTGTTGTTGATGATCGAATACAGGAGATTGAAAGTGACAAGCCGATGCTGCCATACCAGCAGATAACCGGCGACTTAACAGAACTTGTCTCAGGGAAAGTCGTTGGCCGTTCACCCGAAACACCGGCAGCCTTCGCTTTCAGAGGGATTTCACTGGGAGATTATGCCACAGCAGTCCTCGCGGTTCGTCGGGCTGCTGACGTACGAAGGCAGTGGGGTTAGGAAATTGGGAACAGCTCCGGAAAATTCACTGACTGCTCTGGGTTCTTCACTGACTTCCGGTGTCGTAGCGAACTACGATGCTGGCGCGCTCTGAGACCGGTCTTTAGCCATATCGGCGCTCTTTTCGGCGAAACATCTGCAAATGCAAGGTTTTCCGGAATGATCACAATTATCAAGTACCGTTCGTTGTTTGACAGCAGGCTTTCCGACATTGAGCGGGGGATTCACCGAAAGAGCCCATTGCGACAAATGCTGCAGAAAACACAAAACGGCAGCATCACTGGTTTGCAGATTTTTGGATACCTGTAAGGTCGGAAATAGAGGTCGGCGACCTGCAGATCTCTAGAAACCGATCAATCAACGCTGTCTGCACTGCTTGGCGCGGGCGGGCAATCACCACCCTGTATTGCCCAATGCTTTCCTCGAGCGGTCGCGCAACGATCAGGTCGCCTTCAGTCGTACGGTCCTGTATGGGCGGGAAGCCTGCAAGCGTAAAACCGAACCCCTTGCCGACGTAAGCCTGCACAAGCTCGCGCGATTGGGACTGGAACGGCACTTCGGGGTGAACGCCCGCGGCCTGCAGCAGTTGCAAGTAGCTTGGGCCGGGGCCCGCGGGTGAAACAGCGATGTAGGGCAATCCACCGAGATCGCTCAGACTAATCAGTCTCTTCGCCGCCAGGGCGTTTGACGCTGACAACAGAACCAAAGGTCGCAGCTCCAAAAGAACTTCAGCCTCATGCCGCCCTTGATCAAGCCCCTGGTCAAAGACCACCAGAACGTCCACCTCGCCAGCATCCAGCATGTCAATCAATGCAGGGTAGTCCGCTTCCTTCACCTCGATACGGACATCGGGATGGCTTTTGCGGAAGGCGAGCACAGCAGGCAGAACAATCCGCTGCGCCAGTGCGTGATGGGTGCCGATGTGGAGCCTGCCAGCGCGGCCTGACGCTAGATCTGCGGCGTGCTGGTTCAATGTTCCTGCCTGCGCCAGCAGCGCATTGGCTTGGGCCGTGAATTCTTCGCCAGCGCGGGTCAACCGCATGCCCTGTGCCGGAAAGCGATCGAACAGAGTCAGCCCGGTGACGGCTTCCAGCTTGTCGAGTGCCGAGGCGATGGTTGCCGCGGAGATATTCAGCCGCCGCGCCGCTTGGGCAATACCGCCCTGCCGCGCAGTTTCAGACAGGTAGGTGAGCTGGCGCAGGGTGAAGCTAACCATTGAGAGTATCCATCTTTTTACCAAATTAAATCAGTTTT
This sequence comes from Phaeobacter sp. NW0010-22, assembly GCF_040365955.1. Lineage (NCBI taxonomy): Bacteria > Pseudomonadati > Pseudomonadota > Alphaproteobacteria > Rhodobacterales > Roseobacteraceae > Phaeobacter > Phaeobacter sp. NW0010-22. Next base: position 62,254 of record NZ_BAABWT010000009.1, on the reverse strand, counting down.
TTCTACTTTATGACAAGCCCTATGCTGCTTTCTGAACAGATTGGAGACTGATATGGAAATTTTGCCGCTGACAGGTGGACTGGGAGCGGAAATTCTGGGTGCGGATATCCGCCGCAGTGAGGATTTCGGCGCCATTCAGGACGCTTTTGCGAAGTACTCGGTGATCGTGCTTCGGGGGCAAAGCGCCGGGCCGCAGGACCACCTGGACTTTGCCCGCTGTTTTGGACCGGTGAACGTCAACCGGTTCTTCAAGCCGGTCGAGGGTCACCCGGAAATCGCCATGGTTCTAAAGGAGAAGGACCAGACGGAGGCCGTTGGTGAGGGATGGCATACCGATCATTCCTATGACCAGGAACCGGCGCTCGGATCCATCTTGCATGCCATCGAGATGCCACCCTATGGCGGCGACACGCTGTTTGTCTCCATGGGCACCGCCTATGAGGCGCTCTCAAAGCCGATGCGCCACTTTCTCGACCATTTGACAGCCGTGCATTCCTCACGCCATGTGTTCGGCACTGCCGCGATGGACAGCGAGGCGGCGAAATCCGGTCGTCTGAGCAATGCAGAGGCAGCGACCCAGGACGCCCGGCATCCGGTTGTCATCACCCATCCCTTGAGCGGGCGGCGCGGTCTTTTTGTGAATCCGGTCTTCACTACCCGCGTTGAAGGGCTGAACCCAGAAGAATCCTCGGCGCTTCTGGCCATGCTCTATGCTCACTGCCAGCAGCCGGAGTTTCAATGCCGGGTACGCTGGCGGGCCGGTGACATCACCATGTGGGACAATCGCGCCACCTGGCACAAAGCGATCAACGACTATCACGGCTTCCGGCGCCTGATGCACCGCGTCACTGTCGAGGGCGGCTCACTTGCGCCCCCTCCCCCGCAGCCTGCCCCTTAGTGAAAGCACCATTATGACTACCAACAACCCTCAGGTAGAAACCAGCCGCCCCAATGTTATTCTGATCCTCGCCGACGACATGGGATTTGCCGATCTCGGCTGCACCGGGTCGGAAATCCAGACCCCCAACATCGACGCCCTCGCGCGTGGCGGCGTGATGCTTTCAGCGATGTATAATTGCGCCCGCTGCTGCCCCACGCGCGCCTCGCTCCTTACCGGGCTTTATCCGCATAATGCCGGTGTCGGCCATATGGGCGCCAATCTTGGCACGCCTGCCTATCAGGGCTTCCTGCGCAACGACAGCGCCACCATAGCAGAGCACCTACGGGCCAGCGGCTATGCCACCCTGATGTCCGGCAAATGGCATGTGGCGGGCGACTTCGCCCCCCGCAGCGTAGACCACTGGCGGATCGGTGATGTCGAGCATCCGACCCCGCGCCAGCGCGGCTTCGACCACTTCTACGGGATAATGGACGGGGCCACCCACTTCTTCTCGCCGCATTACATGCTGGAGGACGACAGCCGGGTCGAAACAGTCCCGGATGATTTCTATTTCACCGATGCCATCACCGAAAAGGCCATCGGCATGATCGAAGGCGCGGTGTCGGACGAGAAACCCTTCTTCCTCTTCCTCGCTCATACCGCGCCGCACTGGCCGCTGCATGCCCATCCTGAGGACATCGCAAAATACGACGGCGTCTATAATAAAGGCTGGGATCATATCCGCACCGCGCGCCACGAAACGATGAACGACCTCAATGTGTTCCAGCGCAGCTGGGATATCTCCCCGCGCGACAGTTCCGTGCATCGCTGGGAGCAGGAAAAGAACCAGGACTGGGAGGCCAGCAAAATGGCTACCTATGCTGCGATGGTCGACCGCATGGATCAGTCCATCGGAACACTGGTCGCGGCCCTGAAACGGCTCGGGCAGTTCGACAACACGCTGATCCTTTTCCTCTCCGACAACGGCGGCTGCGCCGAATTCATGGCCGAGGATGGCTGGGCGAAATTCTACCCGGACAAAACGCACGACGGAAAGCAGATCACCATGGGCAACGTAGCCGGCCTGCGTCCGGGAGATGCACAGACCTTCCAGAGCTATGACAAGCCCTGGGCCAATGTCTCTAACGCGCCGTTTCGTCTCTACAAGCATTACGTGCATGAGGGCGGCATCTCGACCCCTCTCGTTGTTCACTGGCCAGAGGGGCTCAATCCACGCTGCACGGCCCATGTAGCCTGCCATGTGGTCGACATCCTGCCGACCATACTGGAAGCCACTGGCGGCGCCTATCAGACCGAAGTTGGCGGCCATGAAATCCAGCCGTTGCAGGGGGAATCGCTGCTGGGCCTCTTTCAGGGCAAGAACTGGCAGCGCGAGCAGCCGATTTTCTGGGAGCACGAAGGCAACGCCTCCATCCGGCTGGGCCAGTTCAAGCTGGTTCGACTGCATGATTGTTCTTGGGAACTCTATGACATCGAAACCGACCGCACCGAATTATCCGACCTTGCGGGCCGCAACCCTGCCCTTGAGAAAGACCTGATCCGCCAGTACCAGGCCTGGGCCGAAACCGTTGGGGTGCTGGACTGGAACGAAGCGCTGCCGAAATTGCTGGCGGCCTGGAAGATGGCAACCCAAAATGGCTGAAACTGATGGCTAAGCGGCTACTGAAGGTCTCCTGAAAAAGGACCGGGTTGTCCCCGCCTCGATGGTCGATCCCGCCTGCGGCGAAAGGACGGTTTGGATTTGGCCGAAATTTACACCGGTGAATGGCCGCAATTGGGAAATATGCCGCATCGCCGAGAACTCGCCGCTGCAAGTGCGAACCTTTCCTGCGTTAGCAATAGCCGCTTCAACAAAGGGCGGCTGTGTCCACATATCTGTCACTGGCCGTTCGGACGACGTTGCAAGGTCCGTTTTCTACACAATGCTGAGCTGTCCGCCTTGGTTGGTTAACCAAAAAACTTTTGCGTTACTCGTTTGCACTGTTCATCCTGACCAACGAAGACCAGAACAATTTGAGCGCCCTGGAATTGCCCTGCACTTTGCGGGACGCGCAAATGTTCCACTGAATAGAGGGGCTAACTGCGATTTCCTGAACCGTCTTCGTCGCAAGAACCTCGGCAAATGTCTCACGCATGCCACCAACAATAAACTCGGGCCCGGCAAGAAGCCCAGTTAAAAAACTGTAATCATCGCACTCAATTTGCGGTAATTTTTTTACCTTTTCTGCTGCATGTTGGTCCCCTCCTAACGCCTTAATCAGAGTAGCTTTCCAATGCTTGTGAAGGTGTGGTGACGCAAAGGGATATTCGAACAAATCTGCAAGGGATTGTGGGCCTTTGGTATGGATTTCATGCGACGCATGGGCCAGGAAAACGACGGGTTGCTTATCCATGACTACAATTTCGATATTTTCGGCCGCCGGTGTGTAGGTAAGATCACCGACAAATATGTCAAACTGTCCGCTTTGAAGGAGATCAAGGGGACGTCGATAGGCGCTCACCAGAACTTCGAAGCGTAAGTCAGGCAGTTGCTTACGCACCTGCTGGAGGGCAGGCATGATCAAAGTTCGGCTCGTCAGAGGGCCACATCCAATACGCAATACACCACGCCCGGCGTTCCGCATGTCGGCGACCTGCCTCGTGTAGCTCTCCAAGTCCGATCTAAGGCTCTGCGCCAAAGGCAGGAATTCCTGCCCTTCGCGTGTTAGGGTGCTGTTGTTTCGCATTCGATTGAACAACGTGAACCCAACTTCGTCTTCTGCTTGCGCGATGTATCGCGACAAAGACGCATTGGAGACACCGATTTCGCGAGCAGCCTCCTTAAAGCTCCCGGTTCGGGCCAAGCATAGAAAGGCGGATAGCGCATTCTCGTTAATCATTGTCATGCCTTGGTTCCAGGTTTTGGATAGTAAGTTCCAGAAGGTGCGATTGAGGTCAACTGATGTTGCGAGTTGAAAGCTGGCCCGGCTACCTTTTGCTCTTACACATTCATTTCGCACCGCCTTGCGATATCCTAAGGACTTTTCATGCTCAAAAAACACAAGGGCCTAATAACTGGCTTGGCGATCACCATTGCGTTCGGTGCCGCGCCTAACCTGGTACAGGCAGATACCGAACAGCCCAACATACTTGTTATCATGGCTGATGATGTCGGCTGGGCCAGTCTTGGAAGCTATCATCAGGGCGTAAAGAGCATCAAGACACCCAATCTAGACCAACTTGCTGCGGACGGGATGCGGCTGACGGATTATTATGCACAGCCAAGTTGCACTGCTGGGCGGTCCGCCTTCATCACCGGGCAATACCCTGTGCGCACAGGCATGCACACGGTTGGGCTTCCGGGTGATCCCGACAAGGGGTTGAGCGCTGACGACCCGACATTGGCCGTTATGCTTAAATCACTGGGCTACACGACCGGCCAATTTGGCAAGAACCACCTTGGTGACATGAATAAGTTTTTGCCAACGATGAAGGGGTTCAACGAATATTGGGGATGGCTCTATCACTTGAACGCCATGGAATACACGGTTGATCCCGATTGGCCGAAAGATACTGAATTCAACGATACATTCGGCCCCCGGAACATCATTCATGCCTATGCGACCGAGACTGTAGACGAAACAGTCGATCCACGATGGGGTCTTGTTGGTAAACAGCGTATTGTTGACGACGGTCCCGCTCCGCCAGAGCGACAGAAAACGCTCGACAATGAAGTTACGGCACACACTCTTGATTTCATTGACCGTGCCGTGGACAGCGAGACACCGTTCTTCGTTTGGATGGCGCCTGCACGAGCCCATGTTTGGACCCATCTTAGCCCCGAATACGAAGCACTTCTTGGCGATGGCCGCGGCTTGCAAGACGTAGTGATGAAAGAGCTGGACGACAATGTCGGCAAGGTCCTTGCACATCTCGACACGCTTGGGGTGGCTGATAACACGATCGTTGTTTTCACTTCGGACAATGGCCCCGAAACGATGACGTGGCCGGATGGTGGCACCACGCCGTTTCATGGAGAGAAAGGCACGACTTGGGAAGGGGGGTTCCGCGTCCCTGCCATCATTCGCTGGCCCGGGAAAGTTCCTGCTGGACAGGTTAACAATGGCATTTTTGATGGGTTGGACTGGATGCCTACGCTTGTTGCAGCCGCAGGTGGTCCGGATAACCTGCCCGCAACCCTTCTCGAGGGGTACGAGGGATATCAGGTGCATCTTGATGGCTATAACCAACTCTCATTCTTGACTGGCGAGACCGGCAGCAACCGCAAGGAGATCGTTTATTACGAAGGCCCTGACCTACAGGCTGTGCGTTACAATGATTGGAAGGCTCATTTCACGATTCAAACTCAGGGGTGGGCTGGACCCAAAGAGGAGTTGAATGCACCATTGCTATTCAACTTGCGTCGTGATCCCTACGAGAAAGCGGCAGATGAATCTGGCATGTACACGCGCTGGATGGGTAACAAAATGTGGGCATTCGGGCCGGCGGCGCGACTGGTTCAAAAGCACCTGTCCACGTTTGCCGAGTTCCCTCCTCGCGGGAGCGCAGTAACCAATGAGGCCCATGTGCAGGAGCAGATTTCCAGCGAAGGCGGGATGTCTCAGTAAAGGTTATCTGTTCTCGGGGGCAGCTTTCGGTTGCCCCCGACTTCACTAAACTTGAAACATTGTATATCGAAGTTTGACATTGGTGAATGGCATTTCTCATTGTTCGAATACGAACCGAACAGTCTCTTTCGAAGACAGAGAGTTCGTCCCTCGAATTTACCGCATGTGCGGTAGCATGCGTGCTCAAAAGAGAGACCTACTCTTTATGCAGGCGTTCAAATAGCTCTCGTCTACGCGAGCAAGTTGCCGATCTACTTGCCTTGCCGATGAAAAACCGCCTGCCCCATGCTGATGCTCACCCGCGAGAGAAGGCTCTCGCGTACTAATTAGCTGACGTTGGTTGACGTATAGCGACTGCTCAATTTGTCCCACTCACCCGTCATCGAGCGTTAGCAAAGTGAATGTCTACTTCTCGTGTAATGAGCTCTAAGCCTGTTATCCGCTTTGGACTGAAATCAAGCTCAGAAAAGAACTAGGGCGGTCGATCTTGACGACCCGAACCGCTCAAAGGCCGCCAATGCGCTGATAGCGACCTTTGCAAATTGGTAGCACTCAAAGACCGAGCCAGACTTTCTATGGACCATTCGAGATATAGGCATTGGGTTGAGAACGAACATTCGTTGTGTAGCCGAAACCACACTCTGCCAACAGGCGGTTTCAATATTCAAGAGATCATCAACGACTGCTCTTTTCTCAGCTGCCATGGAACAAAATTAGGCCCAAAGAAGAAGTCGTTATCTCGTGTTTGCGAAGAGAGGGCAGCCCATCTGAATCTCAAAACACAACCCGAGCGCGAAGCCCAACTAGGAAAATATTAGACTGTCCTGGGTTCAGTAGGGGATTGTCGATGAACTGAAGCGACGGGGTGATCTGAAGGCCAGGAGAGATCGAGAAACGATAAAAAGCCTCAAGTGTTGTCTGGCTACCCGGAACACCATTTGCCTCGGCCCAGTTGATGCCCACCCCGGCAAGGTCGGTGTTGCGCCCATAATATCCGACCCCAGCGGACACTGATTTTTCGTAAAGCGCTGCGGTCCCTTTGGATACCCCAGCCCTGACAAAGGGCATCCACTGATTGTCGAGGAACCAGGCACCCGAAAATGAAGCACCGTAGTCTTCGGCCCGGCTGCCATCATCAGCCGCATCCGCATGCCAAAGCGTTAAGTGAATGTTATCGAAATAGATGCGGTCAAAACCGCTCGTGTAACCGATTTCCAAACTCTTGAAGAGATTACCATGCGAAAACACGTCGAAGTCGGGCGATGTCGGGTCGGCATTTGCGTCCGCAAGACTGGCGACGGCATAGAAGTTTTCACCCAACTTCAGGCCGCCTGAAATGCCCAGACCAGGGTTAGGGGCATTGATCGTCGGGTTGGTGTTGAACGCCAGGTTTTGGAACGCGGTGTAAGGGCTGACCAGCCCGTAGATGTCCAAAAAGTCCGTGACGTCTATCTGCCCAAATTGCAACGTCCAGTTTCCATTGGTGTTGCGCTGGGTCCAGAATAAGTTGGTCAGCATGGTGCCATTGTCGTTGAACGCAGTGCCGGTTATCGAGATGGCGCCTCCATCCAGACCTAAAAACTGCGGGGCAACTGTACCGTAAGCGTTGCGGTGTTCCAATTTGAAGGTCAGCGACCCTTGTTCCGTTGCCTGCCAATTGCCATAAAACCGGGCAATGCCGCCACCTGCATCTCCGACACCAAGGTTTGACGACGAGTTTTGTCCTAGCGATAAATAATCGATGTTGAATCGAAAACCGCGTTCAGACAGCCCTTCCTTCCAAGCAAACCAAGCCGGTGCGATGTTTCGTGGGAAATCTGAGCGATACTGTGGGTCCGTCAACCCGTCGCCCGGCTCAAGATCAGCGATTGTAGAGGAAGGACCGGATAGCCCTTGAGCGAAGGTGCTTATTGGAAGCAACGAAATGACTATGCCAGCCGCAATAGATCGCAGGATACTCAAGCGCTTTCCCAAAATGTTTCCCTCTTCATTGCTTTTGATGGGTAGTGTTTATCAGGGCGGCCGAGGTAAAAGACCGCCCCTCCGGTTCATCAGTTCAGCGTATTTTTGTAAATTACACCGTCTTTCATGATGATCCGAATGCTTTTTGGACTTTCCGGCCGAGGCTCAGCACCGAACCATTGATCGCCTGTGCCAACGACCGAGAAATCTTCCAGCGGGTTTCCGTCAAGCAACAAGATATCGGCATAAGCGCCCTCTTCAATCACGCCAAGTTTGCCATCGGGATAGGGGTTCATGAAATCCCCGGTCATTGCAGCGATCTCTCCGCCAACCGACGTCATCGCAACCAGCGAGGTGTAGGCACCGAAGAACTCGTTCGCGAGATGTTTTTCGTAGGCAATCTGAATACTGCAGGCGGCAACTGTACCTACGCAGTCCGTGTGATGGCCGCGCTTTGCCGGACATTCTCGCATGTTGTCGAGGTAGTCACCAAATGCTGCCGAGGCTGATTTAGCCTTACGCAAGCTTGCAGGAACCTCGTTGATGGCAGGGATGTCGAAAAGATTTGGATCGAACGCAGTCAGGTTTGTCGTGATGTAAGCGTCCTTTTCCGCCATCAGAGCAGATATCTCGCAATCGAACATGAAGCCGTGTTCAATCGAACGGACACCAGCGTTCAAGGCGTTGAGGATCGCCTCTTTCCGGTACGAATGCGCCATCACATAGCTGCCATATTCGTTGGCAACCTGCACAGCCGCCTCGATCTCGGCCTGAGAACCTGCAATCAGTTGCCACGGATCAAATGCCGACACTACGCCTCCCGACTGCATGAACTTCAGTTGGCTGGCCCCCATACGGAAATTGTTGCGCCCAAATTTTTGAACATCCGCCACGCTGTCAACTTCCTGTGCCATGTTCAAGCGGCTGAAATTGGAGGACTCCCCTACCGGTGAGGTGTAATTCGCGAAATCCGCGTGTCCGCCTCTCGTCCCGAGAAAAGCACCGGACGGGTATACGCGTGGCCCGATAATCGTTCCGGCATTGATAGCGCGTTGCAAGCCGCCGTTCTGGCCTCCCGCATCGCGAACGGTTGTGAATCCCTGCATGAGATACATCTCGGCAGACGCGACGCCCGCGATCGCGAGGTCTTCCCAGGTACTATTCGCTTCCATCGATGGCAATGTCGGACCCGGCAACATCAGATGGACGTGGTTGTCGATAAATCCGGGGGTCAGCGTCCGGCCTCCGCCGTCGATCACTGTAGCAGTGCCAGGGCTTATGTCATCGGTCGAGATTGTTTTGATCAGGTTGCCCTCAACCAGAACGTTCGCATTTTCGATCCGCGCTTCGTTGATACCGTCAAAGACATGAACATTGGTGAACAGAACCTGTTGCCGCGCATCTTCCTGCGCCTGCGCGATGCTGAGCGGGGCAAGCGCGACGCTCGCAGCAACCACCGCCGTTTTGATTGAAATGGGCATTAAATTGACCTCCCCTGTCAAAAACTTCAGATGAGCCTAGCAGATCGACTGAGGTGTCGGTGGCCACTTTTCCTTCAATAAAGATGGTTTTGAAAACAAAACTGGCAACAATCGACAGAAATTCCGTTTATTCTAAGTCCAGGAGGTGCCCATGCCGCATACCACCATTTCGCAAGCCCATCAGGAAGGTTTCATCCGGCTGGCGCTAGCACTGCCTTTTTTGGACTATCTGAAAGCGCGCGACATCAACCCGCGCCCGACATTAGAAGAGTTTGGCGTAAGCGAAGATTTGATGCGCGACGCCAATATCTATGTGCATTCGGAACTAATTTTTGGACTGCTGAACAAACTTTCCGAGCGCGCTGGCGACCGCTACCTTGGCGTCCATGTTGGCGAAACATTTGATCTAAGAGCGTGGCCGCCGTTTTCCAATGCGCTTCAGTCACGATCCACCTTGTTCAGGTTCTTTTCCGACTTTGTGCGCTTGGTGCCCCGCGAATCCAGCTCTGTTCTTCATAGTCTTGTCGTCGAAGCCGACAGATCAATCTACCGGATCGCGCGACAGCAAGAGCCCTCGGTGCCGCCAGTTCAGGTCACAGGATTTGGGACAGCTGTTTATGTGCGTTTGCTGCAATCTGTATCCGGTACGAACTGGGACCCTTCGGTTGTAACCTGCGAAAGCCGCTATATTGTCGGTGTACCGTCAAACTATAACGGGATAAAGGCCCGTTTCGGGCCTGACCCTGGCATGCAGATTAGCTTCCCGACTGCGTGGTTGCATGAAGATGTTGTTCTGGAACCTCGCTTTCCTATGGTACAATCCGTGTCATCTGAACAGGATGTTAGTGTGGTGGCCGTGATGCGATCTGCCTTACGGGACAAACTGAACGAGATGGATCTGGAACCCGAGCCAATTGCCAAGCTTCTTGGCATCGATCCTGAATTATTTCTCAAGGCTTTGAAACATCACGGCACAACATTGCCGCGTGAGATCAAGCGTCTAAAGATAGACTTGGCCAAGGAGCGCTTGAAAGATACCACGCAAAACGTGGCACGCATCGGTGTTTCACTGGGGTACTCGGACAAGGCCCATTTTACACGTTTCTTCCGCTCTCAAACAGGAATGACTCCGACGCAATTCCGTATCAGTGCGACAGAGGAAAAGCCTTAAGCTGATCCACATATCGCTCCGTTACGGCATCTTGCAGCCATCCGCAAAGCCGGGTTTGGCCCGTTCGCGCGACTTTCTGCGCATTGCTGCCCTTCAGCTGGCTAGGGCGATAGAGCTCGCCAGTTCCCACTCGACACTAAAAGCAACTCACATCGAAAAGTGAACAAAGCCGTTATGCGCGACAATGCCGGAAATGGGCATTTACGCGGTTGAGGCGGAGCTCTGCAACGCGAGCTACAACTGACTTATATAATTGTTGGGCGATGACTGCTTCGTTGCGCATAAGTTTGGAACGCTTTTAACCCGATGGAAAAGTAAGAGGCGGGATAGCTCAACCTAACACATAAGAAGTTATCTCTTTGCGGCCATGGCAGTAAAAATATGGATACCGTATGACCCTTGAAAAACTCCGAATCTCCCTGTGGGTCGCCTGTTTGAGGGGGCTTTCGCAAAGCCGCCGACCGTTTGCAACTGTCTCAGCCATCGGTCTCGACGCGTATTTCAAACCTGGAGCAAGAACTTCGGGTACCCTTGTTTGAGCGTTGCCAAGGCGAGTTTGTACTCACTAAGCACAGCACCTTTTTGCTATCTTGTGCCAAACAGATGCTGTTTGTCGAAGAAGATGCTAATAGTGGTCATTTTTGACGTTAAATGTGTCCTCTGACTTTGCGAATATTAGTGTTCTACAGATGGGTCTTGGCACAACATTCGCCTGATAGCAGAAGTACTTAGCCTGCCTTTTCGAACGTTCGATCGATGATCGCATCGACCATGAAAGCTGTTGTTTCACGCGCTTGCTGCGGTGTCGCGCCTGCGACATCGATCAGGGCGATCATAGCTTCCAGACCGGTGGAGGCGGACAAGGCGCGCACAAGGATGTCGCTCTGTTCGCTGGACAATCCGGTATCGTGCTCTGACAACGCCTGCCGAAACATCTTGATGCGGCGACCGCCACGGGCAGTTGCCGTGCTTCCAGCTCGCCACCCTGTCATCGCCGCTGCTAAAAACTGCCGAAAACCCGCTTCGTTCTGTAGGGAAAGATCAAGATAATACAGGCAAATTGCTTTTAGCTTACTGCGCAAATCCTGCGCATCGGCAATGACTGCTTCATAGGGCTTCACCGAGACATCGAGGACTGCCTCGGCGACAAGAACGCTTGCATCGGAAAAGTACCGGTAACTCGTCGCCTTTGACACGCCATTTTCGGCAGCGGCTGCAGTGACCGTCACGGTTTTCCCTTCGGACAACAATTGTCTGGCACCCTCAAGGATCGCTTGTCGCGTTCTCTCCTGTTGGGCGGTTCGATTGTGAGGTTTGGTCATGCTCTATCTTTATACGGTTACGGTCTCTTTTCGTGAGACACTTGTCTTATTTTGAGACAGATGTATCATTAACAACAGAATCAGTCAAGCAAATGAGGACCGACATGGCGACCCGCCCGCGCACATATAACGTTCTGAATATTCTGACGAAGTTTCACGCATTTCCGTCGGAGGTTGATGGCAAGTTCTGCCTCGTCGAGTGCACCGTTCCGGTTGGTGCCGGAGCGCCGCCGAACCACCATGCAGGTGAAACCGAAGGCTTCTTCGTACTCGAAGGCCAGATCATGTTCGTGATCGACGGTGGTGAATATCCTGCAGGGCCAGGCGACTATATCGCAATCCCGGACGGCGCAGTCCACGCGTTTAAGGCTATCGGAGACAGTCCGGCAAGAGTGCTCATTCTGAACGCACCTGGGCATATGCACGAGGCATTTTTTACTGGGTTGGGGACGGTCCTCCCCGACGATCAGACCAAACTGCCAACGCCTAGTGAACCCGACTTAGGCGCCGTACTCAAAGTTGCAGGCGAAGTCGGAATGACCATCGTAGGCCCAGAATAGACTGCGAAATAACCCGATCTAGACAGGTCGACATCAGGTCGCAAATGCAAGGAGTGAGAAATGAAAAAACTACCGACATGGTTCTTTGCAACCGCCGCAATATTCGCTCTGTGCGGTATGATATGGGGCATCCAGATGTCTGCAAGCCACGATCACACACTGTCACCTGCGCATGGCCACTTGAACTTGATAGGGTTTGTCTCGATGTCGATATTTGGAACCTACTATGCCTTGACGCCGATGGCTGCTGAAAGCCGATTGGCAGTTGTCCATTTTGGGCTAGGATTCGTGACGGTTGTCGTCCTCACACCAGGTATTGCGTTGGCGATCGCAGATCAGAGCGAGGCGTTAGCTCAGATTGGCTCTGTTCTGGCGGTAATTTCCATGGCGCTCTTCGCCTTCGTCATTCTTCGCCATGGCGTCGGTAGCACAGAAAGCCACCCGTTCCAAGACCACGAGGGTCGACCAAAACCCGCCGAATAGGCCTCGTCTCCAGAGCTTTGCGTGGCATTGCGGCTCTGATCCCGGGGGTTGCGCACTCTGATAGACCGACGTTCACAAACGGTCGTTTCGTTTACCTTTTCAAAAGCGCGTTTCTAGAGTGTCATGGACATTTCATGCCATGTCATTCCACCATGATCAGAGGCTGACGGTCGCAAATAGCGATATCCGAACTTCTCATAGAGCGGCACATGGTGCTCTTTACACATCAGGTGGATCGTCGCCTTGCCCATCTGCCGCATACGCTCGACAAACTCGTCCATCAGTTTCCGTGACAACCCTCTGCCTTGGTGTGCAGGATCAACTACGACAGACATAATCACGACATTCGGAGCGTCAGGGTCGTGGCCGATTAGTTCCTTGAAATCTTCGTCCGACATCTCCACCTCGTCCGCGCACCCGCAATTGATAAATCCAACCACTGTGCTGTCTATTTCAAGCACAAGAAAACCTTCGGGATAGATCCTGATCCGTTTCGAAATCTTTTCATGGGTCGCAGCCTCATCGCCTTCGTAAGCGGAGGTCTCAATATCGAAGCAGCTATCTACGTCAGTTGGCCGGGCGTTTCGAAACATATGCATCTGTTACCACTAAGCTTTGATCGCACTCATCCTATAGTAGGTCAGCGAGAAGAAAAACCGCCCTTGCCTTGCGAGATCAATCTGTTCGTCAAACCAAGCTTTGGTTTCCTTCGTACTCATGCATCCATTTTCCGCAGCATATCGCGACATTAGATGCATCAGCATGAAAGCTATGCCATCAGGACGAAGGGTGACGTCGCAGAAGGTGAAAGGTTCGACGTCGACGGAGAAGAACCCAGCATCCCGCGTGAGCCGAGGCCAAAGTGCGGCGACGCGTGGTTCAATGTAGTGATGATCCCACGCATCCTGAACACAGCGCATGCGATCTTCATCCTCCGAAAACCAATCCAGTGTTTTGCATCCCGTATCAACGGCGATGAATCGACCACCCGTCCTTAGAACACGATGCGCTTCGCGAATGGCGGCTGGAATATCAGAGAGGTACTCAAGAACCTGAACAGCGACCGCTTTATCGGCTTCCCCGTCGTGGAGTGGCAGCACATCGGCCAATCCATCTTTGATCTGAGCGTTCGGGAACGCGGCGCACCTATTTGCTGCCGGCGTGCGCATGTCCGCGCTGGGATCAATGCCAATGACCCGTCCGCTCGCACCGATAGCGCGTGCAATCTCTTCCGTCAAAAGCCCGTTGCCGCAACCGATATCGGCGACGACATCTCCCTCGGACAGATGCAGGGCATCAAATGCCATCCTCCTGCGTCGGCTGACATCACCACCCTGATAGGCAATTTCAAGGAGTTTGGTCGTCGCTTCATCAAACCTCAGCATGTTTCATCTATAGTGCCAAAAGTAGAGGCGGAAAACCTTTGCCAAGACTTAGTCATGAAACACGGTCTTTATCGCCCGAAACAGAAACTCGCCAGCATGGCCATTCATCAAGACTCATTTCCCGGTTACACCGCTGTATTGTTCCTGGTTTATGTTGGCATGGAAACTGATCTGATCTTCACGCGTGGCGTCGATCTAACGGGCTTTGCTTCTTACACACTCTTAAGACAGTGAGTTGCTCGAAAGCCACCTCAAAGACGTGGGTGTGGTAGCAAAAGAGATGGGTACCGGCGTGATCTTTGAAAGCCCAACTAGAGTCGTGAACAATGACCGAAGCGCTGCAATCCGCTTTTCACCAAACACATTGAAACAACTCAATCAAAATACAGTGACCTTAATGGCAAAAGTGCCCACAGCCAGCGATGACGCCCCAACATTGATCAGCTCCAAACTCGGACCGCTCAGTAGTGCCTAGATCATTGCATCAGCGCGTGCGCGATCCATAAAGGATCTCAAGGTTGTGCGTAAATCTCTGACCAACGCAATTCTCCTGAAGCCAGATGATATCACTAGTGTGTGCAGAATGCGCATCTACGAACTGTCAGGCTGTGATTACCAATCTCCGGTTAGGTGGCGCTTGTGGCCAGCAGTCTAGTGTCACCATTTTGATAGGCCTATTACGCCGCCTTATCTCAGGATCGCCTTGGCCGTCGCTAGGTTCGTCCATGGATCATGTTGACCAAAGTACATCGCAGGGGGCTCGATCGAGGAATCTACCAGCCCCTTAATCGCCAAAATAGCACCAAGAACACTATACTCGGTGGTGAAGACGATCCCGTCAGGGATCTCCACAAACTGCCCCAACAATGCGAAATTCTCTGAACCTTCTGGAATTACCGGTGGACGATCACCGTCCGCCCGGGGCAAGAACTGAGAGATGCCATAGGGCAAGCGACAGGGGACACAATACGAAGTCTCGAGGAGTTCTGCTTTCTCGTCTTCGTCAAGGTCGCCCCAGAGATGCCCGAGAAGTTCCTCCAACATCTCGCGCCCCGTGCACTCGTACATGGGCTTTTGAACAAATTGCCCTTTGTTGTCCTCACCCAGCGCAGATACCCAAATCACGCAAGTGTCTGCAGCTTGGCCAGGAAAAAAGGGCTGCCGATAGGTGTGAAGATGCATGATCCAGGGCGATTGTGTCAGTGGCAAGGGGCTTTGCCGCCCCATCTGCCGTTCAACAAGCCATTGGAACTTTCGTTCAAACAGGTTGCCACGGAAGGTCACGGTGAAATGCATCATCCTTGAAAGCGAAATGTCGCGCAGGAAACGCTCGGGGCGCCCCAGATCAGGTTGCTTGGCGACTATTTTCTGCCAGAGCAAATAGCCTCCACCTGGCTTCTCCGGAGGCTTCATTGAGACAGGCTGATCGTGCGAACCATATTCGTGGTTGGATACGATCGAGCCTATAGTCAGGAACGCCCGGTCATGAGGCCGAACCTCGATCGCTTCCATGGGCTCACCTGCAGCGGTCTGCAGGTACAGGCGCTCAATCCACCGCTGCTCGCCGCTGACTTTGAAGTCCACGTCCGTGATGCGACAGCCATAGTGGATGTTCACTCCCTTCTCGGTCAGGAGGCGAAGCGCGGGCAGGACGAAGGAGTGGTAATTCGTATAGCGGGTACGTTCGAGAGAGGTCATCTTCTCCATGTCGGACATACGGTGGAAGAAGAGACGCATATAACGGCGCATTTCGACCGCCGAATGCCAGGGCTGAAAGGCAAATAGAGCGCGCCACATATACCAGTAATTACTGCGGAAAAAGGCTTCGCTGAAATAGTCGGTTATTTTGGCATCAGCTGGAATTGCCGACTCCGGTATTGCCATCAAGCGCGCCATCTGAACGGTTTCGACGGGGCCCAAGCCAAGGTCGTGGCCGCTGTCTTTTTCGCCATCTGCGTGCAGGAGACGGACTACGGTGTCGACGTCGCATTCTTCACGGTTGCGCTCGTGATCATCCAAGCAAGACCCATTTTCGTCATAGGGGATCAGCGACCAAAGCTCTTTGGTGCAGCAATAGACTTTGTCTTCGTACATCCGGCTGCCGCGCATGAAATAGACAGGTTTACCGTCGACAATTTTCGTCGAGGCATCCATGGAACCGCCGACAAGGTCCATTTCTGGATTTTGCTCGAAAATATGGATCCTCTTCGGGTCGAAACCGGCTTTCTGTACCAGATAAACTGCGGCCGATATGGAGCCCAAGCCCAGACCATTAAGATAGACCTTGGCGTCGTTCACGTCATCTTGCGTCTGGCTCATGTTTCTCTCCTATCCAAAGGGAAGAGTTAACTCTAGTGCAGCCATTGGCAAGTTGGGCTTTTGGTCAAGCCAACCGATATCCTTCAGATCGGCCCGATTGTTGCGGCGTTGTTGGCTTAACAATCTCCATATTCAAAGCTTGGGGCTTTCACGCTGTCTTACTGCAGAGACGAAGAACACGCATTTAGCCAGACCTGTCTGAGCTCTGGTCGTTCATCCCACAATTTTGGTTAAGCAAGCGTACGAATATTTGACGCGCATGACAGCTAGGCGGTCAACGTGGCGGTTCACTTTACCTGCATGATAGCGGCTTTCTAAAGCACAACAATTGTTACGAGAGCGTAGGTAGATGCCCAAAAATCGTACTGTCCTCCATCGATTTCGTGGCAACTCTATGGCTTGCTTGATTGGTCCAGACCCTAGATCTGGTCACGCAAAACTCTTTTCAACACTTTTCCCGTAGCGTTTCGAGGCAGAACATCCATGAAAATTGCACGAACAGGTATTTTGTACCGGGCAACTTTATCGTGGAAATGAGCGATAACATCATCCTCTGAAAGATCGACCCCTTCATTCAGAACGACAAACGCGACACCCACTTCACCCCAGCGATCATCCGGAGCGCCAACGATTGCGCCATCGGCGATACCTTCCAACGTGAACAGGGTGTTTTCAACCTCGGCGGGATAGACGTTTTCGCCCCCGGATATATACATATCCTTCCAACGGTCCACGATCCACAGATCACCGTCAGAATCCAGACGCGCTGCATCCCCGGTTTTGAACCAGTCTCCTACCCAATCTGAGGCTTTCGCCTCGGGCCGATTCCAGTACCCCGGAGTGATGTTTGGACCACGCACCCACAGCTCGCCAACCTCATCGGAATCGGCCTCTGTCGTTTCATTGCGCATGACCTTCAATTCACCATGCAATGCACATCGTCCTGCGCTGCCCGGCTTTTCAACCGCTTGCTCCATGGTTTGCCCCGATACCAACGGGCTGGTCTCTGACATCCCAAATCCCTGCGCCAGACTAATATTCTTTTTCAGATAGGTCTTAACCAAAGGAACTGGAGACGGTGCGCCACCGATACCGCAAGCAACCAGCCGCGAATAATCGGTTGTATCGAACGAGGGATGTTGGCTCATAAACAAATAGACGGCGGGAACACCAAAAAAGTGGGTAAGTCCGGTGCTCGGATCATCTATAATTTCAAGTATTTGCCCCGGATCTACGGTCCGCATGATCAGCGAGCAACCACCATTGTGCAGCATCACAGTCGTGAAGCAGTTTAATCCACCAGTATGAAACAACGGCAGGACTGTCAGGCCGATACTCTGGTGTGTAATACCCCAAGGACTACCCATGTTTACCGCGTTGATGAAAGCCATTCCATAGGTATTGATTGCACCTTTCGGCCGCCCCGTTGTCCCCGACGTGTAAAGGATTGTCCAAATGTCATCATGCGTAATTTCAGGCGTCGGATGTTTCCCATCGGACCCGGCAATGGCGCTTTCATACTCGCTATTACCACCCCCACCCGTCGTTTCGATCATCGCAGGAAGGGCTTCTGTCAACGCCTCTACCAACTCTTTGTTGGCGGTATCGTAGATCAAGACCTTGGGAGTACCATCCGACAGAATGAAATCCAGCTCTGGCGCTGCCAGCCTCCAATTCAGCGGCAGAAAGATCGCGCCCAATTTGGCGCAAGCAGCGTGGATCTCCATCATATCGGTCGAGTTCATGGCAAGGACGGCAACTCGGTCGCCTTTCTCTACGCCACAGCGTTGATCCAAATATGCGGCCAGTTTCTTGCTGCGGTCATTGGCCTGCTCAAAAGTGAAACTCCGTCTCGAGTGCAGATCGACCCAACATGCCTTATTTGGTGTCGTAAAAGCGTGAGACGCTAACCAATCATAGTGTCGCATGGAACCTCCTATTTGAGTGGCTCTCCACAAATGAAGCGCATGCGATAGAAGGGTGTCGATATCTTTTGCGTCGATCAAGTTTTTTCTGGTTTGAACGTCGGTACAGTCTGCAACTCAGCCATAGGTCCATCAAAACTCGCAGCGTTTCACCAAAACGCATCTGTGGCCTAATGATAGAGGTCAAGATGAGGTCACCGGCGGTAGAAATTTTATTGTGGCCTCAAACAAGATTTTGCGCCTAATAAATTGCTACCCCCTTCTCTCGGCTCCGAGTTACTTAGACAAAGCTCCTACTTGATCGTTTCCTGCCTCGTTTCAACGCAAAATATAACACGCAGGAGACGCTGTTCCTGACAATCCAAACTTATCATTGATGCGTCGTTGCAGTACTCTTTTTCAAAGAGTCCGATTTGTTCTACAGCCAGTGTCTCTGCATTAAGAATCCGCGATCACGACGGCCGCTGAAAAAACGGAACTTACGCCGTCAAAACAGCTTCAGTTCAATCCGCTCCACGAGAAACAAGCGCTGTAACAAGTAAGCCCGGTTCCAAGTTGGTAAACTCCAAAGTGCCACCGTGAAGCTCAATCAACTCAGTCGCAATTGAGAGCCCCAAGCCGAACCCACGCTCGGACTGGCTTGTGTGCCCCCGGACAAATGGAAGCCGCACACGCGCGACCTCGTCTGGTTCAATTCCCGGTCCAAAGTCCCTGATGTCTACACCAATCATGTCATTGGAAAGCGGCTTTACCTCGACAACAGCCCGCCCACCATATTTCAAAGCATTGTCGATCAGGTTTGAAAACGCACGTCTCAACTTATCCGGTTGACCAAAAATGAGGCAGGTATTGTCAGTCCGAATGCTAACATCTTCGGGAGATGTGAATATCGACGTGGCTGATTGCAATTCAACCGCCTCAGGGGCGAAAAATGTGACGTTCTTACCGGTATCGCTATAGTCATTCACAAGACTTTCCACCAATGACGCAAGTGAAAATTGGTAGCTCTCTTCTGGCTGGGAACGAAGACTAAGCAGATCAAGCGCCCCATCAATGATCGAGGACACATCATCAAGGTCAGCTTCAAAACGGTCTCGCAAATCCCCCTCTGGGAGGAGCTCAGTTCGCAAACGCAGTCGGGTTATTGGCGTTCTGAGATCATGCGATATCGCAGCAAGATCACGTTCCTTTTTTTCCTGCTCAGCGGCATATCGCTCCGTCAGACGCGTGATCTTATCCCTAATCAAATAGGCTTCGGTCGAGGCTAACGGATCTGTTGGTCCTGAAACCGGGCCTCTTGCAGCCAGCTTCTTAAAAGGCGCGGCAAGGTTGAGCGCCAACGGGATCACAAGCGACAGACCCAGTACAAAGGCGGCAATCCCAATAATCGCAATCCATGTTTGCCCGGGTCGCGATTGCCAGATTGTGGGGGCGGAAATGGTCACAACCACATCCGACGGCATAAACACATGAAGCGCCGCAGTCTGATCTTGGCGGGCAATACCACGAGACAACTCGGCAAGGCGCGCGGTGGCGGTTTGCACCTCATTGCGAGCGCTTAGAGCTTCGGGCAGTTTTGGCGGGCTGTTAAAGGCTACGGCAGCACGCAATCGTTCACCATTGAGTGTCAAAATCAAAGGCACGGAATATGGTGGTAACGCATCGTGCAATTCCGGCCCACGGCGCATTTCAAACA
This sequence comes from Phaeobacter sp. NW0010-22, assembly GCF_040365955.1. Classification (NCBI taxonomy): domain Bacteria; kingdom Pseudomonadati; phylum Pseudomonadota; class Alphaproteobacteria; order Rhodobacterales; family Roseobacteraceae; genus Phaeobacter; species Phaeobacter sp. NW0010-22. Next base: position 42,442 of record NZ_BAABWT010000009.1, on the reverse strand, counting down.
AACCAGAAGAAATCACGTCACCGTCCGGCAGATTTTGCCACGTCTCTTTACCAATAAGGTCACGTAGCACCTCTCCCGAAGTTTCGGCCTGAGTGAGGGCAATACTCCGGTTGTAAAAGTTCTGCATCGTCCAACCGGTCACCACAGCGCCAAACAAAAAAGACAGGATCGCAAGTAACGGCAGACGTTTGGCAAGCGAACGTGGGAGCAGTTTTATAACGGCTATAAGGAATGCGCCCATTGCCTAGTCCATATCTTGCAAGTCAGCGCAAAATTGATAGCCGCGATTGCGCACGGTGCGAATGAAATCCGCATCATGCTGGATTGCAGACAGTTTCTTACGCAACCGACTGACGAGAATATCGACACGGCGGTCCTCTGGGTCAAGCGCGACATTCAAGATTGCACTGCCGATATCTTCGCGGCTCACTGGTTCAGGCACGGCGGCAATCAATATTGAAATCAGCTGATATTCAGTGGAACTGAGCGGAACATGAAGTGCGCCGGGTCCGTGCAGTTTTTGATGGGTGCGATCCAAAACCCAACCAGAAAATCCAACCTTTCCTGTAAAATGGTTCCGCCCGCCGACGCTACTACGGCGCAAGAGGGCGTTCATCCGCGCCAACAATTCACGTGGGTTGAACGGTTTTTCCAAATAATCGTCCGCGCCAAGTTCAATGCCATGAATGCGCTTCGCATCGCCTTTTTCGGCTGACAAGATAATAATCGGAACATCAGACGTGTTGCGCACCCATTGGCAAAACCTTAGCCCATCAATGCCCGGAAGCATGATATCGACAATAAATATGTCAAAGTTTGTTGGCTTATGAGCCTTGGCATCTTCCGCGCTTGATGACACGTGACATTCAAACCCACGCCCCGTGAGATAGGTCGACAAGAGCGACGAAATTTCAGTGTCGTCTTCGATGATGTGAACACGTGACAGTATACTGAACCTCTGATCCGCGGGCCATTTCTTGGTCGCTCCAACACACTGTATCACTTTTTTCGCTGCTCAAAGAGATAGTTATAGGGTCATTACAAAACGCAACAAAACAACAGGTGGCCAAAAAAGGTCTTGGTCTTAACCTTCTGGAAGAGTTGGCATTGCCAACAATCGATTCTGGGAGGAATACAATGAAATCTTTCGCCAAGGCGCTTGTTAGCGCTGCCGCCATCACTGCGGCATTCAACGCCGCTCCGCTTCAAGCCGACCCAAAAGCAGAGGTTCTGCATTACTGGACATCAGGCGGCGAAGCAAAAGCTGTGAAAGCCCTGCAAGAGGCGTTTTCCGCGCGCGGCGGTGAGTGGGTTGATGCACCGGTTGCTGGCGGTGGTGGCGATGCTCAGGCCGCTGTATTGCGGGCCCGCGTTTTGGCAGGGGATCCACCAGCAGCAGTTCAGATCAAAGGCCCAAACATTCAGGAATGGGCAGAAGCTGGTGCATTGGCTGATTTGTCCGGCGTCGCTTCAGCACAAAACTGGGATGGGGTTCTCCCTGAGACAATCCAGAACATCGTCAAATATGAAGGCAAATATGTTGCTGTTCCGGTCAACGTGCACCGTGTGGACTGGATCTGGGCCAACCCAGAGGTTCTGGCCAAAGTTGGCGCAGGTGTCCCGACAACTTGGGATGAATTCAACGCAACCGCCGACAAACTACTAGCCGCAGGTATCATCCCATTGGCACATGGTGGACAGCCTTGGCAGGATGCGACCGTGTTTGAAACCGTGGTGCTTGGCATTGGTGGCGTCGATTTCTACCGGAAGGCACTTGTAGATCTGGATATGGACGCGCTTGGGTCTGACACTATGGTCAGCGTCTTTGATCAGATGCGCAAAATGCGCGGCTATGTTGATCCTGATTTCCCGGGTCGGGACTGGAATCTCGCAACGGCGATGGTCATGCGTGGCGAAGCAGCGATGCAAATCATGGGTGACTGGGCCAAAGGCGAATTCGCAGCAGCCGGTAAAGTGCCCGGCAAAGATTACATCTGCGCATCAACACCATCTGAAAATGGATACCTGTTGAACTCAGACAGTTTTGCGATGTTCAACGTCAAAGGCGATGATCTGGTTGCAGGTCAGAACCTGCTTGCGGAACTGATCCTTGGCACAGAGTTCCAAGAAACTTTCAACCTGTTCAAAGGGTCAATCCCCGCCCGCACAGATGTGCCGCGCACCGAGTTTGACGATTGCGCGATCAAATCAATGGATGACATGGTTTCAGCTGCCGAAGGTGGGACCCTGCTCGGTTCCATGGCGCACGAAATTGCGCAAGCTGGTGCGGTTCGCGGTGCTTTCATCGACATTGCCACTGCCCACTTCAATTCTGACATGTCTTCGCAAGACGCTGTTGAGAAGTTGGTTAAAGCCATCAAACTGGCTCAGTAACCTGCCTGCACTTCTCTTTGTGGCCTGCTCACCCTGTGTGGGCCACAACCCCTGTCTCGGTTGCCCGCAGGAGACCCCTCGTGACCCGCCCCCCTTTAAAATTGACAGACAGGATTGCGCGCACGCTACCGCAGATCGTTGTAGCGCCTAGTTTCGCGCTGATCCTGTTCTTCGTATACGGCTTCATCATTTGGACCGGTTATATTTCGCTGACCAAATCCAAGATGCTGCCGAACTATAATCTGATCGGTTTTCGCCCTTATGAGCGTCTATTCCAAATGGATCGCTGGACCGTGGCGCTGGAAAACTTGTTCATTTTCGGTTTTCTATTCATCTTTGTTGCCATTGTTATTGGGTGTTTGCTGGCCATCCTGCTGGATCAAAAAATCCGCGCCGAAGGCTTTATCCGCACAATTTACCTCTACCCGATGGCAATCTCGTTCATCATCACGGGTACAGCTTGGAAATGGATCATGAACCCGTCTTTGGGGCTTGAAACCGTTATTCGCAGCTGGGGCTGGGAGAGCTTTTCCTTTGGCTGGACCAACAGTGAAACCATGGCGGTCTATGCGTTGGTGATGGCCGCCGTTTGGCAAAGCGCCGGCTTCGTCATGGCGCTGTTCTTGTCAGCGCTGCGCAGCGTTGACCAGGATATCATCAAGGCGGCGAGTCTTGATGGGGCCTCACCTTGGAAAATATACCTTCGTATCATCCTGCCATCTATGCGCCCTGTGTTCATGAGCGCGGTTGTGATCCTTGCCCATCTGGCAATCAAAAGCTTCGATTTGGTTGTGGCTCTGACAGGGGGCGGACCAGGCTATTCCTCAACCCTGCCCGCAAATTTCATGTACGAAATGACATTCCGCCGTAACGAGATTGGCGTTGGTGCCGCTTCGGCGATGATCATGCTGGCCACCGTGGCTGCGATTATGGTGCCCTATCTCTATTCCGAACTGAGGGGTAAGAAACATGTCTAACTCAAAGACATTCGTCCCTGCACAGAACAGATCAGTGCTTTGGATGCGCCTGTTACTTTGGACCATCCTGCTCCTGTTTGCGATCTGGTTCCTATTGCCCGCTTATGTGGTGGTTGGCACTTCTCTCAAGGACCTCGCTGAAATCCGCGGCGGATCACTACTGGCACTGCCGCATGAGTTAAACTTTACGGCCTGGTGCCACGCCTGGAGCGGAGCCTGCATCGGCGTGACCTGCACCGGGCTTGAGCCATATTTTTGGAACTCGGTAACGATGGCCCTGCCCGCAGTTACGCTATCGACGCTCTTGGGGGCCTTGACTGGATATGCTCTGACCAAATGGCAGTTCAAAGGCGCAAACTTGGTTTTTGCCCTGATCCTGTTTGGCTGTTTCGTACCGTTTCAAGTTGTGATCTTACCGATGGCCCAGACATTGGGACTTATTGGCATCACCAACACAGTCTACGGGTTGATCCTTGTGCACACCGTCTATGGCCTCGCGTTTACTACTTTGTTTTTCCGCAACTATTATGTCACCATTCCTGACGAACTGGTACGGGCTGCGACGATTGATGGTGCGGGTTTCTTCACAATCTTTCGCAGGATAATCCTGCCGCTCTCACCACCGATCATCGTTGTATCAGTGATCTGGCAGTTCACACAGATCTGGAACGATTTCCTATTCGGCGCCAGTTTCACCACCGGTGGGGCACAGCCCATTACGGTGGCAATGAACAATTTGGTCAACACAACAACGGGCGTCAAACAATACAATGTAGATATGGCAGCAGCCCTGATCACTGCGGCCCCTACACTTTTCGTCTATATCGTCGCGGGCCGCTACTTTGTACGCGGACTGACTGCTGGCTCGGTCAAAGGATAAGAACATGGCTTCTCTGACAATCAAAAACGCCGTTAAACGCTATGGAAATGTCGAGGTTTTGAAAGGCGTCGATATCGACTTAGAAGATGGTGAATTCCTGGTGCTTCTGGGGGCTTCGGGCTGCGGAAAATCCACTCTGCTAAACATGATCGCTGGCTTGGAAACAGTAACCGAAGGTGAAATCTCCATTGGTGATCGGGTGATCAACGATGTGCACCCCAAAGACCGCGATATCGCGATGGTCTTTCAGTCTTACGCACTTTACCCGAACATGACCGTTGGGAAAAACATAGCCTTTGGTCTGGAAATGCGTGGCGTCCCCAAACCCGAGCGTGAAGCAGCCGTTTTCGAAGTTGCCAAGATGCTGCAAATGGATCACCTGCTGGATCGCAAACCCAGCCAACTGTCTGGTGGGCAAAGGCAACGGGTGGCCATGGGACGCGCTTTGGTGCGACGCCCCGAAGTCTTTCTTTTTGACGAGCCGCTCTCGAACCTTGATGCAAAGCTGCGACTTGAAATGCGGACCGAGATCAAACGCCTTCACAAGCGGTTGAATGCGACAATGGTCTATGTCACCCATGACCAAATCGAAGCTCTGACGCTTGCTGACAGGATTGCGATCCTGAAAGACGGTGAAGTTCAGCAATTGGCGAGCCCTGCTGTAATCTACGACCGCCCCGTCAACATGTTTGTTGCCGGTCTCGTTGGGTCGCCTCCGATGAATTTCATCACGACCAAGGTATCGCGCACAGAAAAAGGTTTCGGGGCTGAGATTTATGTGCGTGCGCACGGGGCAGAGCACCCAATTTTGTTGGATCTCACAGATCATTCGACAAGTGTGGCCCCTTTTGTCGGCCGTGATATCGTAATTGGACTGCGTCCCGAGGCGATCACCCAAGCAGGTGTCGGTAGCGTCGAAACACAAAGCTTTGCCTCAGAGGTCGACGTGACCGAGGCGACGGGTGCCGATACTTTGTGCATCCTGAATTGGAACGGCAAAGAGGTCATGGCCCGAGTTAGTTCTGGGTATGCACAGATCATTGAGGGCACTATGGAATTCGCCGTAGATATGTCGCGCGCAAGCCTGTTCGATCCGGATACCGAAACGAGGTTGGATTGAATGGTGCCCAACAATGAGCGAAAGCCAGCGACAAAGAGCAAAGGCGCATTATGTGGAACCTCGTAGCAGATGTCGGCGGCACCAATATGCGCATCGCCGCAATTTCAAATGCTGGTTCGATTGTTGATCAAAGATCCTTTCATTCCAAAGGCGATCTTGATTTCTTGCAAGCCTGCACAGCGTTTGTAGCCGAACATGATCGACCACCAGAGGGCGTGGTAGTTGCTGCCGCAGGCGTTGTGGCCAACGGATCTGTTGAGTTGACGAATTCGAACCAAAAGTTCTCAGAAGTTGAACTTGCCCAAGTCTGCAAGGCTTCCAGCGTCAAGATTTTGAACGACTTTGAAGCAGCCGCTTGGTCGCTGGCCACGATAACGCAGTCCGATGTGCTGGCCTTGCAAGGCAGCACAGACATTCCACACGGTCCCCGGGTGATCATTGGTCCAGGAACGGGACTTGGTGTTGGTGCTCTGATCTGGGTGCACGGTCAACCGCATGTTGTGCCCGGAGAAGGTGGTCATGTCAGCCTTTCGCCGCAATCAGCTCAAGAAGTAGGTTATTTCGAAGAACTGGTGGATTTGTGGCCTGAGGTAAGGATCGGCGCCGACCTTGCTGTCGAAGCCGAAGCAATCGTGTCAGGAACAGGTGTCCCGGTATTGTATCGCGCAATCGCAAAAGCCCGAAACACGCCGGTTGAGCCCAAGACATCTGAACAGGTGTTTGCTTTGGCAAAGGCGGGGGCAGACCAAAATGCAGTCATCGCTATAGATTTGTTTCGCCGTTTCCTGGGACAGATTGCAGGCGATTTGGGTCTGGTCTTTGGCGCAACGGGTGGGGTTTTTATCAGTGGCGGCGTAGCCCTTTCAAATCCGTGGGTTTTTGATGACAGCTTCTTAGCTGCGTTTAACGCAGGTGGGCGCCACAGCAGTTGGCGGACAAAAATGCCGGTATACCTCTACCAAAATCCTGACTTCGGCCTTCTTGGCGCGCGAAACTATATTTCCACTCGGTAAGGAGAACCCCGATGTCAAAGCTCAAAGTCGGTCTTTTGGGCTATGGTGGTGCCGGCCGTGTATTCCATGCCCCACTGATAGCGGCTGAACCCCGCTTACACCTGCACCGTATCGGGAGCCGGGATTTCACAAACAAGACTCTGCCTCACGGCGTCACTGGCGCGCCTATTGCAGAAGTGATCGCGGATCCGGAGGTCGATCTGATCGTTATCGCGACGCCAAATGACAGCCACGCATCGCTGGCCGAGCAAGCCTTGCGCGCTGGTAAGCACGTAATTGTCGATAAGCCTTTCACCCTCAATAGCAACGAGGCGGCATCGGTTGTTGCGATGGCCGCAGACACCGGCAAGGTGCTGAGCATTTTTCAGAACCGCCGTTGGGATGGCGGTTTCCTGACCGCGCGCAAGGTGTTCAATGACGGCCATCTCGGCTCTATCAACTACGGCGAATTTCATTTTGACAGATACAGCCCCGCGATTAAAAATCGTTGGCGCGAATGGGAAAGGCCCGGCGCGGGGATCCTTTATGATCTTGGCCCGCATCTGATCGATCAGATCATGTGCCTATTTGGGAAACCAGATGCCGTGACCACCAATGTGGCGCATCAAAGGACAGGCGCACAGGTTGAAGATTTCTTTCACATCATTCTTGAATTCGGACCCGCGCGGATCGTTGCGCATGCCAGCTCCTTGATGCCTGATCACCTGCCCCGCATTTCGCTCTTTGGCGAAAAGTCGAGCTTCTTTCAGTTTGGTTTTGATGGGCAAGAAGCGGCCCTAAAACGAGGGCAGCACCCCGGTGACGTGCATTGGGGCGCAACCCCAAATGCCGAGCTTTATCTGATGGACACAGACGGGGCACGCACGGATGTTCCTATACTGCCCGGCCAGTACGAAGCATTCTATGAAAACATCGCGGATGCCATTTGTGATGGTACAGAACTGGCTGTCACAGGTGCACAGGCACTGAACGTAATGCGCGTTCTAGATGCTGCACAACTGTCTGCCAAATCAGGCCATAGAATCCGGCTCTAATCTCTGCCCAATTGGCTAGCGGCGCGCGCTAGCTTTTCAATTTCGTCCCAATTGCCACTTTGAACCAACCGATCAGGTGTAACCCAGCTTCCACCGACACATATCGTATTGGGTAAACTTAGGTAGGATCCAACGTTAGATGGGCCGACCCCTCCGGTAGGGCAGAAACTGATATGCGGCAACGGAGCTGCGAGCGCACGCAGCATGGCCGCCCCACCAGAGGCTTCTGCAGGAAAGAGTTTCAACATGTCATAACCGCGTTCGGCAAGGCACATTGCCTCTGATGCGCTGGCGGCTCCCGGTAAAAGAGGCAGGTCGGCTTCTTCAGTTGCCGATAGCAGGGTATCGGTCGATCCTGGCGACACACCGAATTGTGCGCCAGCATCTTTGGCCCGATGCACATCTTCTGGTGTCAGCAAGGTTCCGGCCCCAACAGTGCCACCGGCAACAGACGACATTTCGCCGATCACTTCTAGCGCAGCGGGTGTACGCAATGTCACCTCCAACACTGGCAGACCGCCTTTTACCAATGCCTCAGCCAAAGGCTTAGCATGCGCCGGATCATGTACGACAAGAACAGGAATGACTGGCGCAAGTCCGCACAGTGCGCGTGTGCGATGGCTGGCTTGGCTCGGTGTCATATTCACACTTGGTCTCCAAAGATGCTTGCACCTTGATCTGCAGGACCAACAGCGGCCCGAAACGTCGCGAAAAGCTCGCGGCCCACACCAAATTGCCCTGATGCTTGGCTGGCAGAAACTGGTGAACGCTCCGCTACACCTTCAGTGAGAATATCCAACGTACCCGCCAAAGCGTCGATCCGTAGCACATCACCGTCTCGCAACTTAGCAATTGTGCCGCCATCAGCGGCTTCGGGACAAACATGAATGGCCGCCGGCACCTTGCCCGAAGCACCTGACATCCGCCCGTCCGTTACGAGTGCAACCTTCAAACCGCGGCCTTGTAAGATCGAAAGAACCGGGGTCAGGCCATGCAGTTCGGGCATGCCATTACACTTTGGCCCCTGAAAGCGAACGACAATGATAGTATCGGTTGTGAAGTCGCCTGCCTTGAACGCGGCTTTTACAGTGCCTTGGTCGTGGAAAACACGCACAGGTGCCTCGATTAAGCGATGCTCAGCTGCCACAGCCGACACCTTCATCACCGAAGACCCCAACGGCCCCTGCAAATGTGATAATCCGCCTGTAGACTGAAACCCTTCTGTCGCTGGGCGTAGGATCGCTTGCTTCAGGCTTGCATCCGCACCCTGCACCCAAGTCAACTCTCCCTCTGAAAGCTTTGGATCAGAGCGGTAAGCGGCAAGCCCGTCGCCAGTGATGGTCTTCACGTCAGGGTGCAACAACCCGCTATCTAACAATGAGCCTATCATGAAACCCAATCCACCGGCCGCATGGAAATGGTTCACGTCAGCCAAACCATTGGGATAGATCCGCGCCATCAGCGGGACAACTTTTGACAAATCCGCAAAATCACGTGGCTCAAGCACGATACCGCCGGCGCGCGCCATAGCGATCAAATGAATAAGCAGATTGGTCGACCCCCCAGTCGCCATCAATCCGACAATACCGTTTACATAAGCCTTTTCGCTGAGAACATCGCAAACCGGCGTATAGGTATCACCCAAAGCGCTAAGAGAGAGCGCGGTCTGAGCGCCGTGTTGCGTAAGGGCGTCCCGCAACGGGGTGTTCGGAGATACAAAACTAGCCCCCGGCAGGTGCAACCCCATGAACTCCATCAGCATCTGGTTGGTATTTGCGGTGCCATAAAATGTACATGTGCCGGGCCCGTGATAAGCAGACATTTCTGCCTCCATCAACGCTTGGCGGCCTACGTTTCCTGCAGCAAATTCCTGACGAACTTTGGCCTTTTCGTCGTTGCCAAGACCACTGGTCATGGGCCCCGCAGGCAAAAAGACCGCAGGCAAATGCCCAAAGCTTTGTGCTGCGATCACAAGGCCCGGCACGATCTTGTCGCAGACCCCCAGAAAGGCAACTGCATCATAAGTGTTATGGCTCAGCGCAACAGTCGCCGCCATTGCGATCAGATCACGGGAAAACAGGCTTAGTTCCATACCCGCCTCGCCCTGAGTTACCCCATCACACATGGCCGGAACCCCGCCTGCGACTTGAGCGGTACCGCCAACTGCGCGAGCAGCTTCCTTGATAATCTCGGGATATCTTTCAAAAGGTTGGTGAGCTGACAACATGTCATTGTACGCGGTCACAATGGCCAGATTTCCAGCCTGCATATCCACCAGCGTTTGCTTGTCCTGATCCATCGCGGCATAAGCATGCGCTTGCCCACTACATGACAAATGCCCACGTGATGGGCCCTTCGCCGCTGCCGCACGCATACGCTCTAGATAGGCGGATCGCCTCGCGAAGCTGCGTTCAATAATCCGGTCAGTGACGAGTTGCAGTGTTGGATGCAAATGAGCCATGAAAGGTCTTTCTTAATGGAAACGAGAGGGAATTTAGCGTCCAATAGGTCGCCAACGCCGTCCATCTCGGTGAATAAGCAACAGTGAATCTTCGGGACCTGATCCGCCGACATCGTAAGTCGAAGGCGCAAAGCGTTTTTCCTGCCATGCCTCAATAATTGGATCGGTCCATTCCCATGCCGCAACGACCTCGTCACCGCGCATGAAAAGGGTTTGATCACCCCGCACGACATCCATAATTAGACGTTCGTACGCATCTTGTGACCGCTCGGTGGGCACACGGGTATCTGCGAAACTCATGTCCAGAGACGCATCAGCCAGACGCATACCCCCAGGACCGGGGTCTTTGATGGTGGTATGAAGCGTTATACCTTCGTCAGGCTGCAATCGAATGACAAGCGTGTTGCCCTTGTGCCCCTCGGTACCATCAAAAATCATGTGCGGCGGGTCGCGAAACTGCACTACGATCTCTGACACTCTTTCTCTCAAACATTTACCTGTACGCAGGTAAAACGGCGTACCCGCCCATCGCCAATTCGCAACCTGAACCTTCATGGCAACAAAGCTTTCGGTTTGGCTATGCGGATTGCCTGCATGGTCCAGATAGTCTTCCCCGGGCACGGAAGATACGTACTGTCCCCGGGCGATATTGGCGTTTGAAACTGGCTCTAGCGCTTGGATTACTTTGACTTTTTCGTTGCGTACCGCTGTTGCCGAGAATTTTGATGGGGGTTCCATCGCAATCAGACACAACAGCTGCATCAGGTGGTTTTGCACCATGTCACGCATGGCGCCGGATTGATCATAATATTCGCCCCGTCCCGCAATACCCATGTCCTCGGCGACGGTGATTTGCACATGATCGATATGCGCGGCGCTCCAAAGCGGCTCAAACAGAGAGTTTGCGAACCTGAGAGCCATCAAGTTCTGAACAGTTTCCTTACCCAAGTAATGATCAATGCGGTAAATTTGATCTTCCTCAAAACTGTTCAGAAGCTCCTTGTTCAGCGCCTGTGCAGATGGCAAATCATGTCCAAAGGGCTTCTCTACTACGATCCGGCTTTCACGGTTCGAACACCCGCTGGCACGCAATCGCGAAGCAATAGTGCCAAACAATCCTGGGGCCACCGACAGGTAAAACACGCTGATAATCTGTGGGCGCATTTTTGAGGACAAGACATCCCAGCCCGTTTCGGTGCTCGCATCGATTTGCACGTAGTCAATGAGGCTCAAAAACCTTTTCACACAGCTTTCGTCTGCCGATGCAGTGTCGCTGAACTCTTCCAGACACTTTGCTACGAAACTACGGAATGCCTGCTTTGACATGTCGCTGCGTGACGCACCAATGATCCGACTTTCTTCTGAAAACTGTCCGACCTGAAATCGGTGAAACAGACTAGGCAGAACCTTTCTCCGCGCTAGGTCACCCGTGGCGCCAAACAGGACAAGATCAAAGGTAGAGACAGGTATGACGCGAGAAACCATGAGACTTTTCCGACTAACTGTTGACGCAAATAGGCTGGTTTGCCTGTTGCATTAGACTAGCCATATAAGCCCCTGTGTCGATCATCCTGTTAGAGAAACCCCACTCATTGTCGTACCAGCACAGCACCCGGATCATGCCGTCCCGGGTGACCGCAGTTTGAGCCGGGGCAAACACCGAAGAGAATGAGTTGTGATTGAAATCACTGGAAACCAATGGCGCGGCCTCAAACCCGAGGACACCTTTTAAAGGCCCAGTTGTGGCAGATTGGAGGACCTTGTTCACGGTCTCAACATCCGTTGACCTCCGAGGCATGAAGCAGAAGTCGATGAGTGACACATTCGCCGTCGGCACCCGTATCGCAGAGCCTTCAAGACGGCCCTCCAATTTGGGCAAGACTTGTGAAATCGCGCGGGCGGCGCCAGTGGACGTGGGCACCATAGACAACCCAGCAGCACGCGCACGATAGAGATCTGAATGATCGCGATCATGCGAAGGCTGGTCACCGGTATACGAATGAACGGTTGTCACGTATCCGGTCTCAATACCAAATGCAGCATCTAATACCTGCGCCACAGGAGCCAAGCAGTTGGTTGTGCAAGACGCGTTCGAAACAACGATATCCGTGCTCTCAATCTCCAAATGGTTGACGCCAAATACGACGGTCCGGTCGGCATCAGAAACAGGAGCTGAGACTAGTATTTGTTTACTGCCATTGGCTAGATGCCGCGCCGCTTTTGCCCGTTCATTGAAATGGCCAGTGCATTCGAAAACGATGTCTACATCATGCCAATCGAGATCCTCAGGGCTTCGACAAGACGACAACCGGACCGTTTGATTTCCGGCGTGCAAAAGCTGGTTCTGGTCGCACGAAACATCGCCCGCGAACCGGCCGTGAACGCTGTCATATTTCAATAAGTGGGCGACATGATCAGCCGGAGCCAGATCATTTGCTGCCACGACTCGGATATCTGACCGGTTCTGTTCAGCCAAAGCACGCAATACGCACCGTCCGATCCGCCCAAGTCCGTTGATTGCAATCTGCGTTGTCATAGACACGTCCCCCCTCTTAGTAGCTGGAAAGCCACTTGGACTGTTAGCGTTAACAAAGTTAGCGGTAACATAGAGAAGTGGGCGAAAAAGGCAATGGGTGTTACAAAACTCAATATTTCCCGAGACCAAGACATGGGAAAGCGCAGTAAGCGACCTTTGCAACATCTGGGCAGTGGTACCCAAGTATCCCAAAAGGTCGGCCCTTGCAGACGTTTACAAATCTCTTCGACGCGGCACCGTCAAAGCGGACATTGGCACCCACGAAACTGCCAAAATCTAATCCGCGTCAAACTCCAGTCCGGATTAATCAGCGAAGACCTGCAATAGTCCCATACCTGTTGACCTGCAAACATTCCGATTTGGGTTGAAAGAACGGTGCACCATCCAAGTTCAGTGCCACCGATGATATCGGTGTGTAATGTATTAGCAATCATGGCGATGCGATTTGGTGGGATCCCACCAAGCGAAGCTTCTTCGAGCGCGTAGCCTTCAGCGAATGTATTACTAATTAAACCGAATACGCACCATTCCCTTGGTCCAAAGTGCAGAAAACCGTCAAGACTGACCTAGAAGAAACTCGATGTTCAGTAGAAGTCGATTTCTTGCACATCAATTTGGGCGCTGTGATCACGTCCAAATGCAACTACACCGATGGAGGAAATGGATCTCGCAGTTGGTGTCTTGCGCAACAATCGACCTGAAGGTTCAAAAGACGTGAGAGGCAGTCGGATTTCAGACCATCCCTCCGTCGAAGCAAAGTCTGCCTGATAATATTGCCACGGGAGAATTGTACCCGTGGTTCGAAGGTGAATGAAATAGCTTTCGGAGTTACCGCGCAACACCACCCGGACACCCACAACAGTGTCCGACAACGGTTTTTCCAATTGCCGTCTGAACTGAATAAAACCTCCATTGTTTTCTGTACTCACTGCTCCCGTTAATCTTGCGAACGACACACCTTGTTCTTGCACGAACTCGACGCTTCCGGTGGAGACTCCGCCCATCACTGTATCAGCAACGAATCCCCATCGTTTTGCAGGTTCAGCCTCAAAGTCTTCGAACATGCGTTCTTCGGCTTGAAGCCCCGCACCCCAACCCAATATGAAAACAGCCGCAAAGAATGATTTCTTAAAACGTGGCATAAGCCACCCTCCCCTCAGTTCAGGACTGCTATGGACAGGTTTAAAGCGGATGCAAAGCCAACCCACAACGCATAGGGTACCAAAGAAACCGCAGATACCCGATCCGCGACCCAGCTGAGGCGTATGAAGGCTAGAATTACGGCCAAGAGCGCCAAAATGATGGCAAAGGCTATCCACGGCTGCTGCATCGCGAAAAAGGTCGGAGACCAAAGAAAGTTTAAGCCCAACTGTGTCCACCAGAGCTTCATCTCGGGCGAGGATCTGTTCGCTTCCCATGCCCGCCATCCGGCCATGGCAATGAGAACATAAAGGGTGGTCCAGACGGGGCCAAAAACCCAGCTTGGCGGGTTAAACGATGGTTTGGCCAGGCTGGCGTACCAATCCCCGGGAGCAGTGAGTGTACCAATGAGTATTCCACTCGCGATAACCAGAAACAGAAACGCAGCGCGTGTCGTGATGTTTGTCATTCGACCGACATCCCTTTGTGATGAGAGACCCAGCTCATTTGTTCATTTTGCTGGGTCAAAATTGTCGCTGAAGGTCGACGTTTAACAGTTTGGCAATCGAACCTCAGCCTCAGAAAGAGTAGAGAACATTGCGGACTCCTTGGCCTGAGCATCCGAGTAGGAAACAACAGCGCCTTCTATTTCAGAGCCTGACACTGTAATCGCACGCTGACCGCGCGTGTCATCTACGTCGATCGTGAAAGCGATCGCTTCACTTGGAGCGAGGCTCACAATATCCAGCCTGACTTCAGTTTGCCCGTCCGTCACAATTGGTACCCCACCCAGGGCCTTAGCACCCTCCACCAATTCAAAGGGTTGAAACACTTCGACACCTTCACCTTGCGAGGTTACGTCAAAAATCAACCCACCCTGAGACGTCGAAAGATCGACCATCACAGAGGCATTGGAAACCGCGCACTGGCCAATGTTTTCGATCCGAAAGCGATCTTTTGGCGCACCCTCATCGAAGCTTACACGCAAGTCCGCTTGGGCGGTTGATGCAATCAATAAACAGGAAAAAAGACTTGTCGCGCGAAGCAGACGGAAAACAGTCGGCATTGGAAACCTCCATTCGTGGTTTGATTTATGAAGGAGTTACGTCTCGACCCGGTCATTGGATCAAGAATTTGAAGAAATACCTTCGCCGTAGTCTCCCAATCGGCCTTTGTTCCGATGATCAGTCAGACGCAGCTTCGATTGAGCAAGCGTCAAACGGCCATTGTTTCTCTGCACAACATCCCAAGCGGGCGGCTCACATTTGGTGATCGCAAAACCAACTTCCGCTTTGGGCCCTGATCAGATTACTTCGCTTTTTGCCCTTCGCAAAAATCAGGTTCAGGCCAAAAGATCGAGTTCCATTAGCACACAAGCTCCTTCGTGCTTGATGTCCAGAAAAGGCAGTTGCCCGTCTAGCTCGAAGTCTTCGTAGCCAATTGAATGAATGCCTGCGAAACCGGCATTAATAAATAGCCTTTGTGAAAAACGGTTTGTCGCTTCGGCAAAAGCAATCCGGTACCCAGATCTCTCGGCTTGCATTAAACAAGACGCCAGTAACTTCTTCGCGATTCCCCTTCTAGCGAAATCATCACGCACGGCGATCATAAATATATGGAGAAATTTTTCTGGCTTAATGTCGTGGGCATTCGAAAAAACGGCTTCCAACTGGTCAATTAGCGTGATGACTGGCTCAGAGCCTAAATCGACTGCATCAATTCCATCAGGAGGCGGCTGACCGAAATCATGTGCCAAAACCGCACCCACTATTTCACCGGAAGCTTCATCAAGCGCGACAGACGACAATCCTTCCTTTGCAGATTTCATCCCAAATAGAGCGGCAATTTTTTCGAGTTTCTCAGGCGAGAATTTGGTTGCAACGGCGGGAGGATCTCGCTGGCTGAAAACATTGCCAAGCAGTTTGGACATTTCCCCATTGTCTGTTTTTGACATTCGTCTAACCACGACTTCTGAACGAGCCATCCGTCAAATCCCCCAACAAATGCTGTTAACACTCACATGCACACTCTGCTGAGTCCAACAGTTTCACTTTGGTCGTGATCGTCCGGATTGCCTCTGTCCGAAGCGGACATGCCGCTTTGACACCAAGGGCGGCTTCCGGTCGTACGCTGCATCACCGTAGGTCGGCTCCGAGACCAGCGTATCGAATGCTGCGCGATGTTCGAACTGGTGCAACGCACCCTTTGCTGACATTGCTTAACGAAAGTGTGGGCAAGCCAGTCGCTCGTGCTTGGGCGACTAGAGGTTGATCCTTGAGGTGATATTTAGCACCCACTCGCCTCAACGCGAGACGCCGCATTGTGGATAGCTGAGAGCCGGACAACATTGTTTTGAAGTTGCTGTCCGGCTACGAGCATTTGATTGCATGCGAATGCCTGAGAAATAATGAAATCTTAACTCTATCTCGCCTTACAACATTAGACCGCCACCAGCTTGAACAATTTGCCCAGTGATCCAACCTGCGCGGCTGCTCGACAGCATTATAACCGCATTTGCGATGTCTTCTGGCTTGCCAAGGCGACCCATTGGCGTTTGAGCGATGATCATCCCGAGTATCTGTTCATCTGATTTAACGTCAGCTGATATGTCTGTATCGGTCATGCCTGGCGCAACTGCATTGACCCGGATACCCATTGGGCCAAGTTCAGCCGCGAGCAGTCTGGTGGCATGGTTACCGGCCGCTTTTGATGAACTGTAAACCGCAGACCCTGGAAACACCCCATGCGACATTGTTGAAGAAATGTTGATGACGGCCCCCTTGGTTTTGGCAAGGTGCGGTGTTGCTTCCCGTATAAGGGCCAGTGGTGCAAACACATTGGTCTGATAAATACGCTGGATCTCTGCGTCAGAGGTTTGAGACAAAGGCCCCATAGCCCCGGTGCCAGCATTGTTCACCAGAACATCCAGTTCTCCGAATTTAGCGATGGTCTCTTCAACAATTCGGGCCGGTTCACCGTTCTTGCTGACATCACTGCTGATATAGTGGGCTTGCGGGCTCAGTTCCTGAGCGGTGGCCTTAAGAACGGGCTGGCGCCGCCCAGTTATCACCACTTTTGCACCCAGAGCGACAAAGGCCGAGGCCGAAGCCTTCCCAATCCCTGTTCCGCCGCCGGTGATGAGCACCACTTTGTTTTCAAAGTTATCCATTTCAGTTTCCTAACTGTAGAATTACCGGGCATGCCTCTTGTTGAGGTCACCCGCATTTTTGATTGTTGTCCGTTTGAGTGAGCGAAGCGCGCTGATGGGTGCGAAGCCTGTCGAGGCGCAATCAGCGCCCAACAGCAAGGCTTGCGACCGTCGTCTTGGCGCTTTGGCCCGGCCGCGGGTTCGTCACATATTTGACCAAAACCGGTTCACTGGCATTCAGCCTGGTGCGGTCTCGACTCATGGCGCTATGGAGCACAAATGGTGGCAGATAGGTCATACCGACCATGAGGGCTGTTTGCTGAAAAGGTGCCAGAAATTCGAGCATGGAAAAGCTGTTAAATCCTTCGCTCTGATAGCTTTCCGCCGGACCGCCAGTAGAAACCACAAGCATCAGCTCTTTTCCATGCAACTGAGTACCACCGGGTCCATAAGCAAACCCGGCCAGCAACACTTGATCCAGCCAAGCCTTGAGAACAGGCGGTGATGAGTACCAGTAGAACGGGAACTGCAACACGACCCGGTCAGCTTGCCGAAGAAGGGCTTGCTCGACTGCGGGGTCAAATTGCATTTCCGGCCCACCGACCGCCATCAGGTCACGAGTTGTGACACCTTCTACAGTCGACAATGCGTTAAACCACATTCGATTGACCGAAGAGGATGCGAGGTTCGGGTGTGCTGTCAAAACCAAAGTATTCATAGGATGCCTTTGCCTCTGTGGTCGTGTGATGTGTTTACTTGTTAAGCAAATCTAGATATTTCCAATCAAACAACAATGACCCCATTTTTCACTTCCATGATGTAGGAGGTACACCAATGCGCCTACCTCTCTCCATGCTTGAAGTGTTCAATGCCATTGCCCAGCAGGGAAGCCTGAGCGCCGCTGCGCAAGAGCTGGGGCTCAAACGGTCTACGGTCAGTCACCAGCTCAAAAACCTTGAAGGTAGGCTTGGAACGGCGTTGTTCATTCGCACAACACGTTCGATCAATCTGACCGAGGCCGGACGGGCGTTGGTACGAAGCTCAGGCCCGGCATTTGAGCAACTATCTGACGGGGTTGAAAGCGCACAGACGGTAGGGCACGGGGCGCGGGGTACGCTAAAACTCGCTATTCCTGAGGTTGCCTATCATCTGCTGATCCGTGAAATGCTGGCACCATTTCAGGAGCGTTACCCTGAAATTGAAATCGAACTTTTGCTGACGGATGCTTTGTCGGATGTTCTTGGCGAGGGGTTGCATGCGGGGTTTCGCATTGGAGGTTTGATTGCGCAGGATATGGTCGCCATTAGCCTGACAGGCCCGCTGACAACCGCCGTGGTGGCAAGCCCAAAATACCTTAATGAGAAGGGCACACCGGAGAGTCCAAACGAGCTATTGCAACACAATTGCCTGCGCTATCGCTTTCAAAGCTCAGGCCAAATTGCACCCTGGACTTTTTCCGGCCCTGAGGGGGATTATCAAGTCAACGTGCGCGGAAGCTTGGTTGCCAATTCCTCGCCGGTAACGGTCGAAATGGCGGCTCGCGGGTTGGGCATTGCCTATACCTTTCGCGACTCTTGTTTGGACGCGTTGGAAACCGGACAAGTCAAAGAATTACTGAAAGGTCACCGAATTTCTATCCCCGGCATTAATATCTATTTTCCAAGGGAATACCGCTCGATGACACCGCTTCGACTGCTTGTTCAATACCTGAAAGAAAACCCAAGAAGCGCTTCAACGGCAGAGGCGGATTGAACCTTTCCGCGATTTGCCCTTCTGGAAAAAAATGCATGACGCTCTGAGAGTTGCCATTGAACTGCATGAAGCCAAATCTCACTTCGTCCCGCTTAGCAGAACTTCTATCCGAAATCTCGCTGCATAGCTCATCCCAAACCGACTTTCTCGCGACGTGGCAGCGTGCTCATTCTGTGTTGGCTGAATGATCGTGGGTTTTGCAAAGATCGCGATCTGCGCAATGCCGGCATATCCGCCCCGATGAGATAACAAAAGAACCCACGATCATAATCCGTCTCGGCATCTCCTCGTATCACCGGAGACATGCCCCCACCTGAGTGTTTTTAAAGGTGTCGATTCAACCCATGTACCCGACACATCGCATCCCCTGCGAGTTCTCGAGGTGCTCCTGAAGTTTCACGTCCGACATATCCGCGTATTCGGCATGTCTGGTAGTTTGATGGAGGCAGGCAACGCCAGGCCACCATTGCGCCTGATGCCTCAGCCATCATATCTCGAAGTTCAGACACACGCATTTGGTCGATGAAAAAGCTGGCATGCACTGACAGAACGGGCACACCTTGCTTGGTGAAGTAGTCATGGATACGGGCGGTGTTTTGATTGCCCGGATAGGTAGGCTGAAGGCCCTCGTCACTCGACCGCGTTCACCGAGCGCAAAGCGTCTTATGCGAACCACCCTTCTTGGGCGCATCACGACAGCGCAACCCATTGTGGTTGATAAATTTAACACTGACCAAAACCCGCGGATCATCGCCCCTTAGCTTGCCCTGGACCTTGAGGGAAAATGGCTCAAGCCAAACCATAATCCCCTCACGCTACCCGCAAGGATCAAACGTGTCACCGCTTCGTTTTCCGGACCTGCGCGCCATCTAGTGAACCAGAAATCAGTAGATCATGGCCCCAGCCAACAGCACACAGATGAAAATTGGTTTGCCAAAATTGTCAATTTTTGGAACTTAAGGCGCATCCCTTTTGGGCATAGCAAAGGATGGAGATCAATTGCACGAGGCCCGCCATGAACAAGCAAGCCAATAAAAAAACCCTGCCCAGCGTCTGCCCACTGGACTGCCCGGATACCTGCAGCCTGAACGCGCAGGTCCAAGACGGGACATTGATTGCCGTGAAGGGATCAAAGGCAAACCCCTACACAGATGGCGTGATCTGCAACAAAGTCGCACGCTACTATCCTGATTTCGTACATGGCCAATCTCGTCTGACCCATCCCCTAAAACGGGTCGGACCACGTGGATCGGGCGATTTCGAACGGATCAGCTGGGACGAGGCGCTTGATCTAATTCACGAGGCCTTCGCTGCGGCTATCGTCAAATACGGGCCTGAAACGATCCTGCCGTTCAACTATGCGGGCCCCCACGGTGAACTGGGCGGAGGGTCAATGGATCGCCGATTTTTCTACAATATGGGGGCGACCATGCTGAATCGCGGCCCACTTTGCGGTGCGGTACGCGGCGGTGCTTACGCCAGTGTATTTGGCAATGCACCGGGGATGCCTCCAGTTCAGGTGCTGCTTTCGGACCTTGTGCTCGTCTGGGGCAATAACGTGACCGTCTCAAACCTGCACCTTGCGCCGCTTTTGAAGGAGATGCGTAAAAAAGGTGGCAAGCTGGTCATCATCGATCCAAAACGCATCAAGATCGCAGAACAATGTGACATGCATATTCAGATCAGGCCCAACACGGATGTAGTGTTTGCGATGGGGCTGGCGGCTGAACTGGAACGACGCGATGCATTGGATCACGCTTTCATTGGCGATTGGGTGGTCGGGTTTGACACCTACATGGCGCAGGCGCGCGACTACAGCCTTGAACAAGTCGAAGAAATCTGTGGGATCAGTGCCAAAGAATTCCATGCTGTCGCCGACCTGATTCAGGCTGCAAAAAACATGGCCTGCTCTTTTGGCAACGGGATTGAACGGGGACGGTCGGGCGGATCCGGTTTGCGTGCGGGGATGATCCTGCCTGCGCTGACAGGGCATCACGGGCGTTTGGGCGCGGGGGTGGTTGCAAAATCCGGAGTCGCCACACCGAAAAACCAACCACGACTACATGGCGATCACCTGATGAAACCCGGCACCCGCGTGTTCAACATCGTTGATCTGGGCATGCTGTTGCAAGACGATACGTTGGAACCTCCGGTCACCGCCGCAATGATCTACAACCACAACCCGGTGGCCACGCACCCGGATCAGGTCAATCTGATAAAGGGCCTGATGCGCGAGGATCTGTTTCTGGCAGGCAGTGATGTTGTCATGACAGACAGCATGGCGCTGTGTGATGTCATTTTGCCAGCGTCATCGCATTTTGAGCATAACGATGTGTTCGGAGCCTATGGCCAAAACTATTTACAACGCGCAGAGCCCGTTATTCCCTGCGTAGGTGAAAGCCTTCCCAACACGGAAATCTTCCGCCGCCTCGCTGCCCGCTTTGGCTATGACGATCCGATTTTCAAAGCCGATGATGTTCAGTTGATGGATGACGCCATCAATTCGGACCACCCCCAGCTGAAAGGGATCAAAGGCAGCGCACTGCCGCTGGACAAGGCGATCGAGATGAAAGCCCTGAACGGCGAGCAGATGATCATGTGCCAGAATGTGATCCCGGCCACCCCCTCGGGTAAGATTGAACTGTTTTGTCAGGACTACGAGGACCGGTTTAGTTTTGGTGTGCCACGCTATGATCCGGTGCCGCAGGACCGTCCCTTTGTGATCATCACCCCCAGTTCGGACAAACGGACCAACGCCACCTTTGGCAGCCATATGGCCTCGCAAGGGCTGGAAATGGTTGAGATGCACCCATTGGATGCCGCTGAACGCGGGTTAAATGATGGAGCAAAGGTCACTGTATTCAACGATCTGGGTAAAGTGACACTGCAGCTAAAAGTAACTGACGCCACCCGCCCCGGGGTGCTCTATTCCCCCAAAGGCACTTGGTGCGCCACCTCTGACACTGGGCTGACCGTGAACGCGCTGATCCCGTCGGATGTGCGCACCGATATCGAGCACGGCGCAGCGTACCACGAAACTTTTGTGGAGGTGAAACCATGCTAACCGACCCCATGAAGTCCCTGATCCGAGCGTTTTCGGCCGGATCAGTGGCCACAGTGAATACAAATGGCACCCCATCGGTTTCTCCCAAGGCGACCTTTGTGATTTTGGATGATCAAACGCTGGCCTATGGCAACATTCGCAGCCCGCGCACATCAGCAAACCTGCGCGCCAATCCGGCGGTCGAGGTTTGTTTCACCGATGTCGTGCACCGGCGAGCCCTGCGGATCACCGGCACAGCCGAGATCCTCCGCGCGGCAGATGCGGGGCCGGACATTCACGCCGCCTTTGCTACCAGTTGGGCGGATTACAAATCGCGCATGTCGTCCTTTGTAGTGATCCGTATCACCGACGTCGAAGAGATCACATCACTCGCCTATGATGTTGGCATCACCGAAGCTGAACTAAAGGCGACGAACCTGGAAAAACTGAACGCGCTCTAAATCTCCCTGTTGGCGCGCTGGACTCCGGGAGGTCTCGCACATCCGGCTTTTTAGTTGGAGATTGGATATACCCCGCCCCCAAACGATCCCGGACATGATATTCCAAACGCGGGTGCGCAATGCGGACCTCGGCGAGCCATACCCCATCAAGTGAAAAGGACACCCTTCGGCAGAAATGCTAACAAGCCGCAGTATCATATTGGTTGCCCTGTCCTACGCCCTCACCCCCGCCAGCCATTTACCCCGAAACGAGACACATAATGCTGCATCCCAGACTCTGGGCATTGGCGTTGCTGATCTACCTGCCGGTCAAAGATGCCTGTGCCGTGTTCCAATGGGACAAGGCGTAAACATCGAAAAGGTGCGCATGCTGCCGAATGAAAATAGCAATTTCACGCAAGCAATTGGGATATTGGTCTCACGCAGCAAACAAGGTTTGGGAAATCTCAGTTAGCGACACTTGATGCATGTCGAGGGTGTGCGCATCCAAAAATCCTTTTTGGGTCCCGGGACGATACTGAATCCTTTGGGCGGGCCCTGCCTTTTAACCATGAATGCTCACGCTGTCATCCGGGGCTTCGGCCCTGTCAAACATCCCATAGTCACGGATCACCCCGGCAACGCGCAACCGGTATCCCGCGAAAATGCCATCCCGGCCTTTGGCCTGTCCCTCGCGGTGTCGCGACAAGCTGCGCCATTCTGCAACAGCGGCCTCGTCCCTGAAAAAAGAAAGCGACAACAGCTTGTCAGGATTGGTCAGACTTTGAAACCGCTCGACCGACAGGAACCCGTTGACCTGCTCTAGCAACGGCTTCAGATCAGCGGCGACCTCAAGATAATCCTGTTTACGCCCCTCACCGATTTCGACTTCAAATATGACTGCTATCAAGCGAGACACTCCCATTCTTTCTCTGACCCAATGCCATTCGGCAACAAGATGTATTTACCGAAAATACAAAGTTGAATCAAAGCATCGTCATGATGCTTTCTGAGCAGGCACTACACGGTTCTGCAATCCCCGAAGGCCGGCCATCGTTGCCTCGATCCCAGCCAAGGCCGCCACCAACATCAACAAGGCGCTACTACCCATCTCAACAATCATCCAGCCAGCCACCAGCGGAAAGCCAAAGATGCCAATGAAATAGCTAAGCGCGAAAAACTGCAGAGTCTGTGGCAGCAACGCGGGATCGGCATCATTCGCCGCCATTGCGGCAAGGATCGGATAGCTGACGCCATAGCCAATGCCGAACAAGAAAGCGACGACCAGATACATCGGCAAGTTGCCTCCAATTCCGAGGAACAGAACCACGGAGCCAAACATCACATATTGCAGGGCTGCGATGGTCAGATAAGGATTTGCCCCCCCCTTGAACCGCGCCAAGGCCACGCGAAACAAAACCACAGTCAGAGTGTAGGCAAGGAAATAGTCGGCATAGTTCAACCCACGTTGATCCGCAAAAACCGTCTGGAAATTGTTCATCCCCGCAAAGACCGAGGCCCCAAGGCAGACCATAATTACCGGCAGCCGGGCACGAGACCCAATGATCGCCGCGACGGCAGGTAGTGACAGTGAGGAACGCAGCTCAGGACCATTGGCAGCCGAATGCATGCGAACCGCACTTATGATGACAAAAAAGATCATCCCCGCCACCCCGCACAACACGGCCGTCAGGAAAAAGGCATCGTTCACGGTCAGCTCCGCAGACTCCATCATCGATGCCATCACCGGCGAAAGGCCAAACCCAGCCATCAATGCCACTGACAGGATTGCAAAATACCGCACGCGCTCGTCTGAAGTGACCAACCGTGTCAGCACAATGGGCGACAGCGCATAGGTCAATCCCCAGCCAGCTCCCAATGCAACGCTCGCAAAGATCAACAGCCCACCGATTCCATCTGCCAACCCATAGGCCGCCAGCGCGGTTGCAATCGCCAGACACGCCACTCCCAACGTGCGTACCCGGCCAAACCTGTCCGACAGGTGCCCCGCGTAATAGACCGTGATCAAAGTTGAAATCGTGGTGAGGAACAACATCACCCCAACGATCTTTTCGTTTGCGCCAAAGCCTTCAAACAGGCGTGGCAACATGAACGTCAAACCATAGGCCCCCGCCTGTAGGAAGCTAGCCAGATAAAACAAAGTGAACATCGTCAAACGGTTCATATCACTGACTCCATTTGTAATATTTTCACCCGCTGGAACAGAGGCAAAACAGAACTCAAGCGACACACCAACACCCGCCCAAGGTCCTGTACACACGTAAGCTGAGGCCACAGAGTTAATCTACGGGAAACCGAAATAATGGGCATGGCGGTGATCCTTTGGATTTTCGACACTGAAAGATGTGCCACGCCTTTGGATAGCTCTAAATGTCCAAAATATGAAAAAATGAGCATACCAAAATTGATCATTCAATCAGCCCATGCTTTCATCTGGCAGACACTCAAAAAAAACCGGCCCTGAACACTTCCGGTTCACCCCTCATCCGCACGCATCGTGCCGACATGAATTGAGATCTACACCTTACATTTTTGTTGCGTTTGAATGTCCTTGTATGCTCCTACTGCGGGATGACCCTGGCAATAAAGGCATTGCGCGCTGCTGCTTGGGTGAGCGGAGCCTTTCTGCTCGAAATCGAGGCCCCTATTGGCCTTGAGCGTGCATCTGGCTCCTTACTTACATAATCAGGCGGCGCGCCGCCAAGACAGGAAACTGGGCCATGCGACACAACGATCACCTTGAACAGTGGGACCGCGACAACTTTTTTCACCCCTCTACCCATCTGGCAGAATTTGCGCGGGGCAACTTGCCCCATCGCGTGATTACGGGCGGCTCTGACTGTCACATAGAAGACCGAGACGGCAACCGTTTGCTGGACGCATTTGCTGGGTTGTACTGTGTGAACGTCGGTTATGGTCGCCCTGAAATCGCCGACGCCATCGCCGATCAGGCCAAGGAACTGGCCTATTACCATTCCTATGTGGGCCATGGCACCGAGGCCTCGATCACCTTGGCCAAAATGGTTCTGGACCGGGCACCCGATCATATGTCCAAAGTCTATTTTGGCCTGTCCGGCTCGGATGCGAATGAAACCAACATCAAATTGATTTGGTATTACAACAACATCCTTGGTCGCCCGGAAAAGAAAAAGATCATCTCACGCTGGCGGGGGTATCACGGATCAGGCCTGATGACCGGATCTCTGACCGGGCTGGAACTGTTTCATAAGAAGTTCGACCTGCCCTTGGCACAGGTGCTTCACACCGAAGCTCCCTATTACTTCCGTCGCGCGGATCAGAACCAGACCGAGGCTGAATTCGTCGCTCATTGTGTCGCTGAATTGGAGGCGATGATCGCGCGCGAAGGTGCGGATACTATCGCCGCCTTTATCGGTGAACCCGTGCTGGGCACCGGCGGGATCGTGCCCCCGCCTGCCGGCTATTGGCCCGCAATTCAGGCCGTGCTGGATAAACACGACATCCTGCTGGTGGCTGACGAAGTGGTGACAGGATTTGGCCGATTGGGCAGCATGTTTGGGTCCGATCACTACGGCATGCGCCCCGATCTTATCACCATCGCCAAGGGTCTGACCTCAGCCTATGCACCGCTGTCTGGGTCAATTGTGTCGGACAAAATGTGGGCGGTTCTTGAACGTGGCACCGACGAAAATGGGCCGATTGGCCATGGCTGGACCTACTCGGCCCACCCCATCGGGGCGGCAGCCGGGGTGGCAAACCTGCAGCTGATCGACACGCTTGGCCTCGTTGAAAACGCGGGGTCTGTCGGCAGCTATCTGAACACCACGATGCAAGACGCCTTGGCCGATCATCCCAATGTTGGTGATATACGCGGCGAAGGGATGCTGTGCGCAGTTGAGTTTATGGCGGACAAAGAAAAGGGCACTTTCTTTGACGCAAGCGACAAGATCGGGCCACAGATTGCCGGTAAACTGCTAGAGCAGGACAAGGTGATTGCGCGAGCCATGCCACAGGGCGACATCCTTGGGTTTGCTCCCCCTTTCTGCCTGACCCGTGCCGAGGCCGACCAAGTGGTCGCCGCAACTCTGCGCGCCGTCACATCCGTTCTGGGCTAACATCACAAAAGGAGCCACCAAATGACCACGTCCAATGTGCCTTTTGGCCTCGCGGAATATGATCGCAGATTGAAAAAGACCCGTGCCGCCATGGCGGCCGCGGGTCTGGATGCGCTGTTTGTGACAGACCCCTCTAACCAAGCCTGGCTCACCGGGTATGACGGGTGGTCCTTTTATGTGCACCAAGGGGTGATCCTCACCATGGAAGGCGAACCCATCTGGTGGGGGCGCTACATGGATATGATGGGCGGTCGCCGCACCTGCTGGATGGCACACGAAAACATCCTTGGATACGGCGATCACTATATCCAATCCACTGTCGTTCACCCGATGCAGGATTTGGCACAGCAGCTCGCGTCGCGGGGTCTAGTACAGGCGCGCATCGGCGTGGAAATGGAAAACTACTACTATTCAGCCAAGGCCCACGCGGTCTTGGCTGAGGAACTGCCAAATGCGACGCTGGTGGATGCAACCGCTTTGGTGAATTGGCAACGCTTGATCAAATCAGACGACGAAATCGGCTTTATCCGAAAGGCCGCGCGCATCTCGGAAAAGGTGATCCACACCGCCATGGATCGCGCCGCACCGGGGGTACGCAAAAATGATCTGGTCGCGGATATCATACATGCCGGGATCACCGGTGTTGACGATGAT
The DNA here is from genome assembly GCF_040365955.1 of Phaeobacter sp. NW0010-22. Taxonomy (NCBI): domain Bacteria; kingdom Pseudomonadati; phylum Pseudomonadota; class Alphaproteobacteria; order Rhodobacterales; family Roseobacteraceae; genus Phaeobacter; species Phaeobacter sp. NW0010-22. Next base: position 15,735 of record NZ_BAABWT010000009.1, on the reverse strand, counting down.
TGGGGCGATTATCCCGCTATCGTCCCACTGACCCCATCTGGTCTGGACGCCACTGCTGCCCACCTGACATGGAACGGTGCCCCCATGCGCGAGGGCGAAGCGACCTTCTTTGAACTGTCAGGCTGTTATCGCAGATATCATGCGCCGATTTGTCGAACCATCTTTCTAGGCACCCCCTCGGATGAGATGCGCCGCGCAGAAGAGGCCCAGATCGAAGGCATCAACGCCGGGTTAGAGGCGGCGCGCGCAGGCAACCGCACCTGCGATATCGCCAATGCCTTTATGCAGGTCATAGCCAAACATGGGATCGAACGCACCGGCCGCATGGGCTATCCTATCGGGCTTAGCTATCCGCCCGACTGGGGCGAACGCACCGCATCCATCCGCAGCGAAGATGAAACCGAACTGGTTCCGGGCATGGTGTTCCATTTCATGCCTGCCCTTTGGATGGACAGCTGGGGATTGGAAACCACCGAAACTATTCTGATCCGCGACACCGGCGCGGCGGAACCCCTGTGTAATGTTGAACGCAAGCTGTTTGTCAAAGGCTAAGAGATGATCGAAGACACCAAGCGTATCCTGTCCGACCTGATCGCCTTTCCGACGGTGTCTGCCGACAGCAACCTTGAGATGATCGCCTATCTGGCGGATCGTCTCGCAGGGTGCGGGGCCAAGGTCGATATTCAGACGGATGAGACGGGGCGCAAAGCCAACCTGTTTGCCACGCTTGGGCCAGACTGCGACGGGGGCATCGTGTTGTCAGGTCACAGCGATGTTGTTCCTGTCACCGATCAGGATTGGACCAGCGACCCGTTTGTCATGACTGAACGCGACGGGCGTCTTTACGGGCGCGGCACCTGCGACATGAAAGGGTTCATCGCCGCGACCCTAGCCATGGCCCCGACGTTTGCGCAACAGGTGCAAGACAAGCCTGTGCATTTTGCCTTCACCTATGATGAGGAAACCGGCTGTATCGGCGCAGGCCAGCTGGCCCAATCCCTGATCGCACGCGAGATTAAACCGAGGCTCGCCATTATTGGCGAACCCACCGAAATGCGGGTCATCGAAGGTCACAAAGGCTGCTGTGAATACACCACGCGCTTTCAAGGGCTCGAAGGGCACGGTTCCGCCCCGGATCTAGGGGTAAATGCTGCCGAATACGCCGTGCGCTATGTGTCGCGCTTGCTGGACCTGCGCGACCGGCTGCAAGGCATGGCCCCGGAAACCAGCCGCTTTGAACCGCCATGGACCACGATCAATGTCGGCGCACTCCACAGCGGCAGCGTGCATAATGTGATCCCACCGAAGGCGCAGATTGATTGGGAAATGCGCCCGGTCCAGACCTCGGATGCGGATTTTGTCAAAGATGCAATGACCCGCTACTGCAACGACGTCCTGTTGCCCGCGATGCGCAGGGTGCACCCAGATGCCACCATCGAAACCGAGGTGATTGGAGAGGTTGCCGGCCTTGTTCCAACTGAGGTGAACGAAGCCCGGCAAATTCTGTTAGAACTCACTGGGGTAAACGGCACGGATCTTGTCCCCTTCGGAACCGAAGCTGGGATTTTCCAGTCCCTCGGGATGGATGTGGTTGTCTGCGGGCCAGGGTCGATCAATCAAGCGCACAAAGCGGATGAATATCTGGCGCTCGATCAACTGGCTCAATGCCTGACGGTGCTGGAAAAACTGGGCCACAAGCTGAAAAGATCCCACTAGCGCTTTGTCAGTCGCACTATCCCCGGACTGAGATGGGCCTACCGAAACTCGGCCATATCTGATTTCTTGCGCTTCATGGCATGAAAGTTTTCCATCGTGAACGCAATCTCGGCCCCGCTAGTCCAGTCAAAGAGAGACCGCTCTACCTGCGTCAGCGGCCCCTCATAAATATGGATAGCATGGCTCTGCCCTTCCCCCTCGGCCGTGATCGCATGGATCGCGTCAGGACCCAACCGCGTGACGTCCCCGGCGGACACATTGCGATTTCCACCATGGCGCAGCCTATCCTGTTCCTGCTTATACAAGACTTCCACCTCGGTCCCGCGATACACCGCGATGTGAACAGGCATGCAATGTTCGTGAGGGGCAAGAACCACATCAGCGTCATATCGACAGGTCCAGATCGAACAGGTCTCATCCTCAAACAACATGACTTCGTCTTCGGCCATTGCTGCGATCGCATCGGCAAACGCGTTAGCCTGTAGCAGGCTCTTGCGCAACACATCGCGCAGATCTGCCGAACAGGAATCCGAAGCAGCAGCGGCACGTGCACGCGTGACAAAATCTTCCAAAATGGTCTGGGTCCGTGATGTCGTCATGGATCATCCTCACAGGTATCAATAGCCTAAGGCGGGGGCGCACCATCCCGCACCAGAAAGTAGCGCACACGTATCCCCACAGGGTTCGTTCAACGTAGGTAAACCGTAAAACAGAGCCAGTTAACCCCTTTCCCTGCGGTTCAGGAAGCAGAGCCATCCGAACTGACATGCGGGATCTGCCTGACCAACCACTGACGCACATCGGAAACGATTGTAGGATTGCGCGGTGCGCGTGGCGCAACAGTATAAAACCCTTCCTCTGTGACCATCGAAAACGGGACCGGCTGACACAGGCGGTTCGCCTTGAGATCTGCATCCACAAACGCGCGATTGGTCAGGGCGACCCCCTGCCCCGCAAGAGCTGCGTCGATCGCCAATGAGGTCTGGCTGAACGTTATGCGTCTCATCTCAGAACTCGTGCCACCCAATGCTTTTTCAAGAAACAGCGGCCACCGCCCATGCGTGTCTTCCAGCAACACATGGTGGCATAAGTCCTGAGGGGCAGAGATCGGATACTGCCCCTTGCATAGATCAGGATGGCAAACTGCAATCACTTCGGACGCAAAAAGAGGCTCTGCCACCAAGCCAGGTCCAAACGGGGGCGTTCCCAACCTAATCGCAATATCCACCCCATCCGTTTGGAAGTTGGACAGCGTGTTTGAGGCATCAAGCCGAATGCGAATATCAGGGTGTTCTTGGGCAAATGCCCCAAGTCGTGGCACCAGCCATTTTGTGGCAAAGGACGGTGTTGTGCTGATGGTCACAACAGCCTCCCGAGGAGAGAGGTTTTCTGTAGCCTCTGCAATCAGATCAAAAGCACGGCGAACAGGTGGCAGGTACCGTCGACCTTCATCTGTCAAAGAAAGCCCGCGCGCGCGACGTTCAAACAGTTTGATTTTCAACAAGGCTTCTAGCGCGCGAACATGTTGTGCAATAGCGCCCTGTGTTACGCCAAGCTCCTCTGCCGCACGGCTGAATTTCAAATGCCGCCCCGAAGCTTCGAACGCCTTAAGTGAATTGAGCGGCGGCATCTCACGCATGGACAAGCTCCCTAAGGTGATAGTTATTCTACAGCATTAACGCAGAATTACTGATTGGTCAAAACCACCAGACGGGCTCAGATTAAGCACAGAGTAAATGTTAGAACCCACGGAGAAGAAAATGGCTGACACAAAAGTAGCGATCATCACGGCCGGTGGCAGTGGCATGGGGGCAGACAGCGCACGCAGGTTGGCCGCAGATGGGTTCAAAGTTGCGATCCTGTCCTCCTCAGGCAAGGGCGAGGCTCTGGCAGCAGAGTTGGGCGGCATTGGCGTAACAGGATCAAACCAGTCAACTGGTGATCTGACCCGACTGGTCGATGCCACCATGGAAAAATGGGGGCGCGTCGATGTGCTGGTCAACTCCGCCGGGCATGGCCCCCGCGCACCGGTGCTGGAGCTGACCGATGAGGATTGGCACGTTGGCATGGATGTCTATTTCCTGAATGCAGTCCGCCCAACACGTCTGGTTGCCCCGATCATGATTGCGCAAAAATCAGGAACGATCATCAACATTTCCACCTTTGCAGCCTTTGAACCGGACCCGGTTTTTCCCACCTCTGGCGTGATGCGCGCAGGCTTGGCTGCTTTCTCGAAACTGTTCTCGGATAAATACGCCGCTGACAATGTCCGCATGAATAACGTTCTGCCCGGCTTTATCGACAGTCTGCCAGAAAACGCTGATTTCAAGGCTAAGATCCCGATGGGCCGATACGGCAAATCTTATGACGAAATAGCCGCCACTGTCGGATTCCTCGCATCAGAGGGCGGTGCCTATATCACTGGACAGAACATTCGGGTCGACGGCGGCATCACACGCTCGGTTTGACCCACGCAGTCAAAAGGTCCGCCTAGGGTCAACAAAACGCAGTATTCAGCGATCCAAGGTGTATGCTTTGGATCGCTTCGTCGCATCATGACCGTTCACGCTTTCGGCGGGACCTTGAACAGATCCTTGCGCAACGTCATCAGCGCACCCGGATCAATCCGGGCTTGAATGACAGTTGTCTGCTTCGAAGCGATCGCCGCTTCCAATGCGGGTCCCATCCCCCCCGGCCCGTCTACCCAAATCCCTTTTCCGCCGCACAGTTCCGCGAATTTGTCGTATCGGGGTGATTGAATTTCTGCACCCATCAGGCGACCGCCGTAGAACTCTTGCTGATACGCTTTCTCGGCTCCCCATGCCTGATTGTCCAAAACGATCACCACGATGGGCAATTCATTCTGTATGGCGGTCTGGATTTCGATCATCGTATACCCAACAGCGCCGTCGCCCATGATTGCAACAACGGGTCGCTCGGGTGCTGCGGCTTTGGCACCGATGGCGGCAGCCAGACCAAACCCAACAAGGCCAAAGTCCAACGGTGTAATCAGCGACATCGGCGCATAATGGGCCAGTCGGTCAGCCGCCTGCAGACACGTGTTGCCCGTATCCAAAGTCACAATCGCATCTTTCGGCAAAGTGGCGCGAATTTCCCCCAAGGCCCGGCGCGGGTGCATCGGCACTGTCTCAAGCCCCGCTTCAACCTGCCGCTCTGCGGCAAGGCTGGCCAAGTCTGCCTGAAACGCTGCGCGCCACTCATCACATGACGGGCGCCTGGTAATGTCGATCAAAGCCTCCGCGGTCAAACGGGCATCGCCCTGCGCCGCGATCTCGGCTGGGAAATAGCGCCCCACGGCCGAACCTTCGACATCCACGTGAGCGATGCGCGTGTCCGCACCGACATAGTCGTTGGAATGAAAGGTCGAGTTGAACCCCAGACGTGCGCCCAGCACGACCATTACGTCAGCCTCCTTGGTCAAACGACTGGCGACCCTATTGCCACGCGGACCCGCCTGCCCTGCAAACCAAGGGTGACCGTGACACATAACATCCGCATGTCCGGTCGAGGCGACAACAGGGATTTCTAGCTTTTCAGCTAACGCCGTCAGCGCCTCGCGCCCAGCGCCCCACTTAAAGCCCCCACCGGCAAAGATCACCGGGCGTTCCGCTTGGGCCAAAAGATCGGCCATGGCATCCACATCTGATGGCGCCGCGGGACCGGGGCGGGCGATGTTCACCGGCTGCGGTGTGACCCCGGGAATATCCGTAGCAAACAGATCACGCGGGACATGCAGCACCACAGGACCGCGTCGCCCGGTGTTCGCAAGCCGGATCGCATCTTCGAGCATGGGCGCCAATCGCGACGGGTCGGTGACCATGACAGATCGCTTTGAAATCGGCGCAAACAGCGCCACCTGATCGATTTCCTGAAACGTATCCTTGCACTGATCCGACCGGGTAATCGCACCTGCGATCACCACAAGCGGGGAATAGGCCAACTGCGCTTCGGCCACAGCTGTCACGATGTTCACAACGCCCGGCCCGGCCTGAGCCCCCAACACAACACCCGGTTTGCCCGTCATCCGGGCCCATGCATCCGCCATATGCCCCGCTGCACGTTCATCGCGCGCGCCGACATAGGCAATATCGCCCCCTTGATACATCGCATCGTAAAGTTCCAACATCGACCCACCCAACAAGCCAAACACAGTGTCGATGCCGTTGGCCTTTAGGACGCGGTACACGGCTTCGCCGCCATTAATGGTTGTCATGATTTCAGTCCTCGGATCGGGGGCATTGGTTTTGGGGATCAAACAGGGCTTGGGGGTGAACAGTCACGGGAATATCGCGGTTCTGGATTTGTACGCTCAAGCCAGTGGACGGCGTGCCCTTGCGCACGAATAGCCAGCCGAGTGATTTTCCGATTGTGTACCCATACCCACCTGACGTGGTCTGACCGACCGGTTCCCCATTAAACAGAACAGGTTCCCCGCCGTGGATATCGATGTCATCGGCATGGAGCTCGGCGTAGAATAACTCCCATTCTGGCTCGCGGTTGAGCAGCGCCTCACGCCCGTTGAAATCACGCCCCTCACTGACGACAAAGCGGTCCAGTCCAACGTCCAATGGGCCAACATCCGTGGTCAATTCGCCACTGGCCCGATACGCTTTTTCCAGACGCATCCCGTTAAATGCATAAGACCCAATATCTGTTAAGCCATGCGGTTCCCCCGCCACAAACAGCGCGTCATACAGCACGCCGATCTGATCCAGCGGCGCGTGCAGCTCCCAGCCCAGCTCTCCCACAAACGAAACCCGCAAAGCATAGCAATCGATACCCGCCACGTTGATTTCCTGCCCCGAAAGCCACGGAAACGCTTTGTTAGACAGATCAACATCAGTCAGCCCTGACAGAATGCGGCGCGACGCAGGACCAGACATGGCCAACATGCCCCAATCACTGGATCGGTTGATCATCTGAACGTCTTCGTCATCCCGGATATGCGCTCTTATCCACTCGAAATCAGGGGTCGCACGCGCAATCGGTGATCCGGTGAAATACCGATCTTCAGCGATGCGCCAAATCGTGATTTCCGTTTCAAATCGACCATGTTCAGTCAGCAAATGGTTCAGGCTCATCCGGCCGTCTTTGGATGGGATGCGGTTGGTTGAAAGACGATCCAAAACAGCGCCCGCGTCCTTGCCGATGATTTCGAACTGCGCAAATGCACAGAGATCAATCACCCCCGCAGCGGAACGGGTGGCCTTGGCCTCGGCCATGGCGTTTGCATGCCAAGACTGGTGCCCCCATCCGATCTGCTCGACTTCACCAACCGCGCCAAAGTACCGAGGCCGTTCCCAACCCGAAACCTCTCCAAACACCGCGCCCTTGGCGGCGAGACGGTCATACAGAGGGTGACGTTTCAAAGGGCGCAGGCTATTGAACTGCTGTCCCGGGCTGGGCGTATCGTGGCGGCGCATGAATTCATCTTTGGTGCGCTCCACGATGAAGGTATCACTGGCAAAGTCCCCATACCGGCGTGGATCGAACCCGCGTGTGTTGATCTCGGTCTCGCCATGCACCATCCAATCCGCCAGCACTTTGCCTCCGCCACCGCCCCAAGCCAGCCCAATCGATGATCCACAAGAGAGCCAGACATTCGGCGCTCCAGACGGGCCAACAAGCATTCCCCCGTCAGGGGTATGGGTGATCGCACCGCGCACCACCCGCTTGATCCCCAGCTCTGCCAGAATTGGCATCTTGCTGAATGCCACCAAGAGAAAATCGCCAATCGAGTCATAATCCCCCTGAAATAACTCGTTCTCTGCCGCCCAAGGCGCGCCTTGGGGCATTTCCCAGACGGTGGGGCAGACATGGCCCTCATAAATACCGATCAGCCCAGATTTCTGTTCCTGCCGGATATAGCCGCCAAAGGCATTGTCCCGCATCACGGGCAATTCCGGGCGCCCTTCGAATTCGGGGACTGTATCCGTGACCAGATAATGGTGCAGGCAGGATACACTGGGAATCTTGAGTCCAAACCATTCGCCAACCTGATTGGCATAAGACCCGGCGGCGATGACAACATGTTCGGCCAGCACATCGCCCTTTTCGGTTTTCAGCAGCCACATATCCCCTTTGCGAGAGGCCCCGATAACACGGTTGTTCCGCTCAATCACGGCACCCCGTGCCCGCGTCGCTGCCGCCAGCGCCATTGTCACACCGGAGGGGTCGATATGCCCGTCCGCATAGGTTCGGATCGCCGCCTTAACATCATCCACCTTGTAGAATGGGTTGGCTTTTGCCACCTCTTCCGGTCCGACCAGATCCATTGGCAGGCCCAGTAGCTTTCCCACTCCCATGATCGAGTTCATCCAGTCGACTTCGGCATCCGTTGTGGCGATGCGCAAACCCCCGACTTCGTGCCAGCCAATGCTTTGCCCGGTCTCTTTCTCAACCCGTTTGTAGGTCTCGATGGATGTTTTGTTGATCCAGCCCATCACCCGACTGCCCACCGCATGGGCAATCTGCCCAGCCGCGTGCCAGGTCGAGCCGCTGGTGAGCTCTGCCTTTTCAAACAGGATGCTATCGGTCCAGCCATTTTCAGCCAATTGGAACTGGGCCGCGACACCCATAATGCCACCGCCGATAATGGCGACCTGAGTGGTTCGGATACCCTCGCTCATACGAACGCCTCCTTTGCGGGTTTGAGTGAAGCTTTTGCACTGAAGCGGGTGCAGGCGATTTCCACCTCAAACCCATCCACAACGGTGTGTGTGTCCAACTGATCCAAAGGGGCGGTGACCATCGCCAGCGCGACCGAGCGACCAAAGCGATAGCTCCACGCCGCGGATGTAATCTGTCCAACGACCTGCCCGGCGAAATAGATCGGTTCATCGTGGATCGGGATCGCATTCGGGTCATCAAACAGGATCGACACAATGCGGCGATTGACGGCCCTATCCTTGACTGCCTCTTCGCCAACAAAGCCTGTGCCAAAGGCACAGAACGCGCCCAAACCAGCCTCTTGCGGCGTTGTACCGGGGGACAGTTCATGCCCAAACGCGCGATACCCGCTCTCGATCCGCAGACTGCCGCTGGCATACAGTCCCGCGTGGGAGGCACCGGCAGCGACAAGCGCCTCGTGTGCCGCCATGGCCATGTCGGATGGGATGTACAATTCGTACCCCTCTTCGCCAGTAAAGGACAATTTCCCAACCCAACAGCGTGCAAGACCAATTTCAAACGGTGCAAACTGGAACCTCTTCAACACTGGGAAGTGTACATTGGTGGTGGCCTGCAAAACACGTTTGGCGTCCGCCCCAGCCAAACCGAGGATGGCATATCCGCTGGTCACATCAGTGAATTCAACATGGTGGGAGCCCTTGGTTTCCCGCATCCCCTTAAGCACACGAACGACCTCAGCAGCGCCTACAACAAGCAGATAGCAGTCCGCCCCGTGCCGCTGCACGGTCAGGTCGCTTTCCACGCCGCCTTGTGCGTTCAAGATCTGCGTATAGGCAATGCGACCCAGTGCGACGTCCATCTGGGCCGCGCACAGGTGATTGAGGAACGCACAGGCATCCGGCCCCTGCACCATGACCTTGCCAAAGGCGCTTTGGTCCAGAATGGCGGCACCGGTTTTACACGCCTCGACTTCTTGCCCGACTTGATCGCGCCACGTAGGGATACCAAAGCTCAGCGGAAAATGTACGTTTTCACCGCCAAAGTGTACGACCCGTTCCCATCCCCCGCGCGCCTCAAATCGCGCGCCAGCGGCCACAAGCCCTGCATGGATCGGGGACCGGCGCTGGCAGCGTGCCGTCTCCATCGACCGGCCCGGATAGGGGTTGTCGTAGTGCCGCCCAAGAACCTCGGGGATGCGCGCCTCGAGCGCGCCCAACACATTCATTTCGGGACTGAAGCGGCGAATATCGACTTCGTTCAGTTCCATTGTGGGTTCACCTGCGATGATCCATTCCGCCATCGCTTTGCCAGCCCCACCGGCCAATGCGATCCCCGTCGAATTCATCCCACCCATCAAAAACAGGCCGGGCACTTCGGGGCTTTCGCCAAGCATGAACTGACTATCCAGCGTAAAGCTTTCCGGCCCATTCAGCAGCATGCGAACCTCGGCCTGTTCCAATGCAGGAATTCGGCGCAATGCGTTTTCCATCATTGGCATAAAATGGTCCCAATCTTCGTCGAGCAGGTCGAACGAAAAATCGGCAGGCAACCGGCTCATTGGCAACCCCTTGGCATGTGGTTCAAACGATCCGACGAGCAACCCTTCGACGTCATCACGGGCATACAGGAACGCGTCCTGATCGTTTAACGTTGGCAGGTGCGCGCCCTTGCCCAGCGCCTGCACCTCGGCCAGCGGTTTGGTCAGAATATAGAAATGTTCACAGGCATAGAGCGGCATGTGGGCACCTGCCATTTCGGCCACGTCGCGTGACCACAGCCCGCAGGCGATCACCACCTCGTCCGCTTCGATCACATGCGGTCCGATTTCAACGCCAGATATCCGCCCGCCTTTCTTTTGCAACCCCGTGACGGCGGTATCTTCAAAAAACTTAACACCACGCGATTTGGCCCCTTTTGACAGAGCCAACGCCACATCAGAGGGATTGACCCGCCCATCTGATGGGGACCAAACGGCCCCGATCACATCGTCCACTTCAATCAGCGGCCAGAGATCTTTGGCGCGGGCGGCATCCACCACCTCGGCCTCGAGCCCAAAGGCGCGGCCCAGTGACACCTGACGTTTGATGTTCGTCAGCCGATCCGGGTTTGTTGCAAGTGTCAGAGACCCGGTTTGGGTCCACCCGGTGGCCTGACCTGTTTCACGCTCCAACTCACCATATAGATCGATGGAATAGTTGATGAGCTTGGTCAGAGTGGCAGACGGGCGCAATCGCCGCACCAACCCAGCAGCGTGCCACGTGGTCCCGCTGGTGAGTTTGGACCGTTCCAGAACAACGATGTCTGTGCGCCCTTCGCGGGCGAGATGATAGGCGATGGAACACCCGATGACACCGCCACCGATGATGACGGTCCGCGCATGTGTAGGCAAAGTCACGACAGCACTCCGTCGTGGATCATGGCGGTCAGGGTGGCGCAGAACCCATCCAGCGCTTCGTCAATCAGGTCTGGGGTATGGGCCGCCGATGTCAGGCCCGAGGTATAGGCCATCAGGTCAACACCGTGTTCCAGCATGCCATCGCGGTAGGCTTTGACCTGCGGTTTGGGCAAGCTGCGGATCTGGGCCGCTGACAACCCATCCAGACTGGTCCGACCAAAATACAAATGAAAGATTGAGCTTTCGCCATAGGCCAGCCCAACCACGCCAAGATCATGCAGGGTCTTGTTCATACCATCGCGCATGCGGGTTGCCATGGCATCGGCCTGCGCCTGCGCCTCACCCGTTGCCAATAATGGCATCGCGGCGCAGGCAGCCGCAGCGACCAGCGGGGAGCCATTGAATGTCCCTTTGTGGCTGACGGCTGGAGCAAGCCCCTCACGCTGGGTTTCGTTGTTCATCAGCTCCATGATTTCGGCACAACCACAGACAGCCCCGCCGGGCAGACCACCTGTCACGGTTTTGGCGAGCGTGGTCAGATCCGGCACGATACCGTCCCGCGCCTGACGCCCACCGGGGGACCAACGGAAGCCCGTTATGATTTCATCAAGGATCAGCACCACCCCGGCGGCGCGCGCAACGTCATGCAAGGCGCGCAGGTTTTCGGTGGCAAGCGGAACACAGCCATAGTTTGCCCCTGATGCCTCGACGATAACCGTCCCGATGCGCGCATCCTGCAATATCGCTTCCATCGCTTGGGGATCAGGCGAGCACACATGGATCAGATCATTCACGGCATCCGGAATACCAAGAGAAGAGGCCCGATCGCTGCCCGGCATAGCGCCCTTTAAGGCATGGTCGTGCCAGCCATGAAAATGCCCATCAATGCGCAAAACATGATCCTTGCCCGACCAAGCCCGCCCCAACCGCAGGGCCAGCATCGTGGCTTCGGTTCCCGAGGCTGTAAAGCGGGTGCGTTCTGCCGAAGGATACAGATGATTGACCCATTCTGCCCACGTCGCCTCAGCCGCGTGACAATCTGCGGAAAAGATCGACCTTTCAGCCTGTTTTTGGATGGCTTCAACAATGGCGGGGTGGCAATGGCCCAGCATCTGGCTGGCGGATCCCATCTTGAAATCGATGTAACGGCGCCCTTCTACATCCCATTTTTCAGCGCCCTTAGCATGGTCGATAAAGACAGGATGCGGGGTGCTATATCGCAATTCGTGACTGACACCGCCGGGCAACGCGGCCCGGCTGCGGGTAGAAAGATCTGTGTTGCTCATGCCGATCTGCCGATCTGTTCGCGTGTCAGACGGATGTTGAAGCTGGCGCGCACTGAGCGGTCAACGGCATCCGGAATGTGGGTTGGAAAATGACTGGCCAAGAGGTCACGTGCCTTTTCCCGGGCAACGTCGCCAATCGGTTGTGCCCCGTCTTCCTGCCATTCACGCGGGGTGCGGCGGTCTCCGATATCGGGGTAGTAGTAATCCGACTTCATGCGGTTGAATGTGTGTTTTTCACCCAAATAATGACCCTGGCCCCGGCAAACTTGGGCAATCACGTCGGCTGCGATGTTGTCAGGTGTAGCTTCGATACCGCGTATCGTGCGCAGGATATTCCCGAGCAGATCATTGTCACTGACATAGGCCGCATGGCTGACACCCAACAGGCTGGCCTGCATGCCTGCAGCCTGTGTGACAATGTTCGATCCCGCATGGGCCGCCATTGCCACCGCGAGCGATTTTTCCGCGCCATATTGCGCATCAAGACATTTGGAGTCCGTGATCCCCGCGATGGATGAGGTTGGCAGGTCGAAATGTCGGCCCATTTGCGCCGCCCCTGCCATCAAGATCGCCTGTTCACCGCCGCCCCCGCACATCGAGCCCGTGCGCAAATCCGCGACAAGCGGTTTGGGGGCAAAGATCGCTTTAACTTCGGGATCGACCAGCTGTGCAAACACCAAACCCGCCAAGGTTTCCGCCACGGCCTGCACCAAAGACCCTGCGATGGTAGCCGGACTTGTGGCACCAGCCTGGCCTGCACTGATCAATTGAACCGGAAATCCAGCCTTGATCGCGGCCTCTAACACCTCGCAGGCTTCCTCCGCAAAGCGCATCGGTGGCACCACATGGCAAACCATCACCGTCAGGAACGGACGCGTGCGAAACGCCGCTTCGCCGCCGGCAATAGCATAACACAGCGCAGCAATGGCGGGCACGTTTTCGGGCTCACTGATCGAGATCGAAACATGTTTGGACGTGCCCATCAAACAGGCGTACGCAGTGTTGAGATCCATCTCGGCGTTGTCGGGAATATCACGGGCCACCACGGATCGGCTGAAATGGTGGATATTGTCCATCTGATCAACAATACGGGCCGCATCATAGAGGTCGGCCAACGTTGAATCCCGATAGTCCCCGGTTTCAAGGTCAAACACACCCGGAGCCGCCCCGCCCGTGGACATATGTACGCGGGCCCCATAGATCCGCAGATCCCGTTCCGGGGTCTGACCACACAGGGTAAATCCCCTTTGCGCGCTATCTATCGCGCCCATAACCAAGTCACGGGGGAACAACAATCTGCCGTCTTCGGTCAACGTCCCCCCGGCGGCAGTAACCTTTTCGATCATGGATGTAATGGCCTGGCTCAGCCCCAGGGTTTCCAACAACGACAGCGCAGTTTCTTCGACCAATGCGACCTCTTGCGGTGACAGCGGCTTAAGCCGTGCCCCTAAAACGCCGGGCCACACCGGTGGGTTGTCATCGGGAATATCCGCTTGGTTCAGGCGTTCCTTGCGACCGCGCCGTCGGGGTGTTGCTGCCATTGTCTCATGAGTCCAACTTGTTGCTTTCCAACGATGCAAAGAAAGAAGCCGCTTTACAAATGGTCATTCCTCAACCAGAGATGAGTTAAACTCATCTGTGAGGTTTATGTGTTACCGTCTCTCTCAGCGTTGCGGGCGTTTGATGCGGCCGCCAAACGCGGCAGCTTTCGCGCCGCGGCCGAGCATCTGTCCGTCACACCAACAGCCATCAGTCACCACATTCGGGGGCTTGAGGATCAGTTGGGCGTCAAACTGTTTGAACGGGCCGGTCGTGAGGTTGCGCTGACCGAGGATGGAAGGCGTCTGGCTGACACGACACTGCAAGCGTTTGGGATGCTCGACGAGACGGTGCGCGCCTTACGGCGCACCTCGCGCAAAGTGGTGCGCCTTGCAGCAGGTCCAATTTTCACCGCGCGCTGGCTTATGCCTCGGATCAGCGACCTATGGGACCAACATCCAAAGATCGAACTGGAGGTGGTCCCCTCCTATCGCCCGCGCATGGGGGATCAGACCCATGCGGATATCGTGATCAGCTGGGAACGTTTGGGGGATATGCCTGAGCGGGCTGACAAACTTCTTGAATTGCGCCCGGTGGCCATCGCAAGCGAGGACTACATTCTGCAGCATGGCCCTATAAGAGATCCTTCCGAGTTGCTACAGAAACCCATTTTACACCAACGCAACCATTGGGGCTGGTTAGATTGGTTTGCCGCGATGGGTGTTCAGCCCAAAACTCAGTTGCGGGGGGCTGTTTTTGAAGATGCCAATATCTTGCTGCGGGGCGCCGCCGAAGGGCAAGGTGCTGTTGTTGGCTGGCTGCCTCTGATTGATCAAGACCTGAGAGAAGGGCGCGTTGTGCGCCTGTTTGACGAGACGATCACGCCCACACATGGGTATTTTGTCGAAAGCCGGGACCGGGCGCAGACTCGTCCTGAGACCCAAGATGTCATAGATTGGCTATTGTCGCAGAACCGAAAATCCGCACAGGATTAAGCGCCCCACAATATTGGTGAGTAGGCGCCGCCGGTATCAGGCCCGTCGTCTCAGGAGATGCTCATCGCCGCGTTCCAAGGCGGCTGCTCCACTCACTGTTGAATACACCTTGGACGCCGTTTCCGAATAATAACTGCTCTCGGAAACGTGTAGATCTTCATCCTTCAGCCATGGTCTATGGAAAGCTGAATAGCCTTCTTTAGCCATGCGGATCGAAGGCAGCCGTGTTTGTCTGCGGCCATGCAAACTGAAACACTTATGTGGGCCGTGGGGCGGAACATACAGGAAAAACGTCGTGTCGACGACAGCCTTGAAAACGCCCGGTTCCAATTCTCGCTTCCAGTTTTTCCGCTCTACTTCGCGGACGGTTCTGTTCAGATAGGCAGGCCGATCAAGATCAATGTACTCGGGGTTAAGATCCAGTGCCAAACCGACTTTGAGGCGCCGATACCACCGTCCTATTCGAAACATGTTCGTGAGGAAGAGAGGGTCAGGGTTTTCAGGCAACAACAGGTCAGGGTCTGTGAAAATGAAACCATCATAGGTTTCCGGCAGTGCTGACATTTTTTCCAACGTTCGGCGTGGCCCGGCATTCACCCCCATACGGTGCAGGGTGGCGCGGCGTTTAAAAGCCCGGGTTTCGAAATAGGCTAATAGATCCGGATGGTTCGAGTCATTATCCACCACTGTGACATTGCGAAACCCGTTCCGACAGAACCAATGAAGGGTATCACGCAAATACGTTAGCTGATTGTACGAATTGATAAATACAGGAATTCTGCCACGAATTTTTCGTTCGGGCATACCTGAATAGGCACTCGAGATGATGTTCTCGGCAAGTTCTGCTGTCATGGCACCAAAAGCCTGTATCGTTTTTTTGAATTAAGCTTGCCCCAACCAAACTGCTCTTTGGCTGCCTGCACGCAGGCCTGAACGACACAAGACTTATTCTTTTAAAGAATTATGCGTCTGATGTCGGGCCTCTGACAAGCCCTCGCAAAATATCAACTAATTTATGGAAATTTTTAGAAACTTAAATGTCACCCCTATGACCAAACTGCAGAAAGCACCCACTTGCCTGATAAGAGAATGGCATTACTGCGCCCCAAAACGTGGCAACACACATTGGGGCGCAAAAAGATTGCCGTCTACG
>NZ_BAABWT010000008.1:0-278509 GCF_040365955.1 Phaeobacter sp. NW0010-22 | reverse complement strand
AACAGCAGCGCGCGTTCTCATCATAGGGTGTCCTTTCTGTTGAACTGTTCGAATATGGCCAGAGCAGCGTCAAATTTAGCGTCTACTTGTCTCTGGTTAAAACGGAATAGGGGGGCTTATCCAAACCTAAACTTTGGATTGCCCGTTTGATTGTTGGTCTCTTTCTCTGAAAACGGTCCACCCCATTTGGGTCAAAGGAGCCGCACGGTTCAAGCCGAGTTGCCCTATGGTTTCATCATTCGGGTGGTCTACGTCAAGAAGGCGGATCACGTAATCTCTCCAAGTTGGATGAATCTTTTCCGATGCGGTGGTGAATCTTTTCCGACGCAGTCAGATCTGAAACCTCGCTTATTTCTCTGACCAGATGTCGGTTTGAATTCAAACGCGTTTGCGACATCTTAGGGGATTTTCTCGAGTCAGGGTGAATTATAGGGTCAAGTAAAAGGGAGAGGTGATTTGGCTGAAACTTTGATTTCCTCAGAGGTTGATCTTGATGCGATGGGCAAGCACGCAGGTTTTTTGCGCGTACCCCATTCTGTCCACGACAGTGCCTATGGGTGGATCCCTGTTCCCATCGCGTCCATTCGAAATGGCGCGGGGCCGGTTGTGTTGTTGTTGGCTGGTGTTCACGGGGATGAATACGAGGGGCAGATTGCGCTCAGCAAATTGGTACGGTCACTGGCACCAAATCAAATCAGGGGTCAAATCATTGTGCTGAGCATGACCAATTTCCCGGCGGCCGAGGCCGGGCTACGTTCGTCACCAATTGATGGGGGCAATCTCAATCGGGCTTTCCCCGGTGATCCGACTGGCACGCCGACACAAATGATTGCGGACTATATTGAGCGTTATTTGCTCCCCCGATGTGACTATCTTATCGATCTTCATTCTGGGGGCACGTCTTTGTTTTATCCCCCGACTTTGCTCCGGGGACAGGGTTATACACAACAAGAAGCCGTGATGTTGAAAGCGATACAAGACGCATTCGACCTGCCTTATGCATGGGTTTTCACCGGTGGGGGAGGGCCCAATTCAACGGCGCGGACAGCGATGGGCGCCGGGAACAGAAACTGGGTCGTTTCCGTCATGGCCGAACTGGGCGGCGCTGGAGCGGTGACGCCATCGATCTTGGCGCAGACAGAGCGGGGATTGCGCCGCGTTCTACATCGTCTGGCTCTTTTGTCGGGGGCGGGACCTGTTCCACAGAATAGAACACGTGAAATGCATGCTCTTGGAACGATTTGTATCTACGATCGTGGCGTGTTCGAGCCTGTCAAAGATATCGGCGATGACATCTCAGAGGGCGAGGTATCCGGTTATGTGCACCGTCTTGATCGGCCGTTGGAGGCTCCGACTGAGGTGATTTCCTCTTTCACTGGGACGATTTTATGTAAGCGCCCCTTGGGGCAGGTGAAATGTGGGGATGTGGTGTATCAGGTTGCGGCAGACGCCACGTGATTCAAGCTGTGTTTGCTATGTTTCACGAGGTGCTACCGTTTGGTCATCTCAATCAAAGGTTGCTAAAATTTTTTAAATAACCTGAAATAACACAATGTTTTGAAGGCATACTCTTGGCTGTTGCGTTTTACATGCGACAAACAAAGGGTATGTCAGAACCGGACCCCTAGGGGGGGCTCGGTAAGTGGTTTGAGTGAGGTGATAGGTGTGGCGGACGGAAACTCTGTAGTGACGCAGATAACCAGCACATTGTCTGAGATGTCTTTGTTTGTTGGGTTAGAGGCCGAAATCGTCGGTAAATTCGCCAACGATCTTTCCTTGTCTTGGGTCTTGCCTGGTCAAACAGTGGTCGAGCAGGGCGAGAAAACGGATGATGTGCATTTCGTGCTTTCGGGGCGATTGCTGGGATTGCTGATGTCGGACCAAGGGCGCGAGGTTACCTATACCGAAATCAAAGCGGGTCACTATTTCGGAGAGCTTTCAGCGCTGGATGGACGCCCCCGGTCCATTACCGTTTCAGCGGCGAATAAAACACAACTCGGCTCTATGTCAGCAACGAAGTTTCGCGAATGGATGGCAGGGCAATCCGAAATCGCGCACAACCTGACCATTGATCTTGCGGAACGGAACCGGCGACTGACCGAGCGTGTATTCGAACTGGTGGTGCATGATGTGGATACGCGGGTCCGAGTTATGTTGTCTCGTTTGGCCCAAGATCATGAGCAACTGAAAACTGGTGGCGTGTTGGAGCCAAGCCCAACACATGACGCAATCGCGACTTACATCGGGGCAACACGCGAAGCTGTGAGCCGTGTGATGGCGCGCCTGTCTGCAGAAGGCGCGATCAAAACCGAACGGCGCAGGATCACGTTTCTGGATCTCGATCTGTTGTTGGGAAAGCTATAGGGTTTGCTCGCGCAGTTCTTTAAAATACACCAGCATCCAGCGTTCGCCCAATGAAAGGGTTTGCTCTAAAGCCGCTAAATCCTCGGTCGGGCCATCAGGTGTTTCCAGCTCAGCAAGGGCTCGGGCTGTCCGGAAAGTCGGAAACAGAAACAGGAAATCGTTGTCCCTGAGCGTGTTGAAACATTCTTCGCTTTTAGCGAACCCCGGTTTGTGCGTGCCTTCGGCGATTTCCAAGAAACCGGTCAGCATCCGGTCGAAAATTGCCCAAAACGCGAGATCACGTTCAGAGGAAATCTTATGGAGGCGATCTCGGAAATTAGATACGGCATCCCAGTCTCGACGCAACGCTGACGGCAAAGCCGCTCCGAACGTAAGCGTGTGGCACATGGTATGGGCCAATCCGGTTTGTTCGGCTGCCAGCAATGCCGCATCAATGGCGCGGGTCGCCTCGTCTTGCGTGCCGGTAATTGCGCGAATGGCTGAAAAACAGGACATCACGGTAGCGTGGTTGTCCGTGGCCCCAAAGGGGCGCATCAGATCGGCGTGAATGTCAGCCCTGTAATTGGAAATGAACCGGTCAAGATGCCAAAGAGCGTTGTCAAACTCGCCTCTTAACATGTGGGTCGTGCCCACCATCCGGTGCAAAAGCATTTGATGCAGGCCGGTGGGTTCTTGGTTCGCAATGTCAGATAAATTCAAGGCAAAGTCGTGCCCGACGTCAATGTCGCCGTGGGCCAGAATGTCGATCCACCGAAAGAACATTGATGAAAACACACGCTGTTCACCGCCCGTTTGTGTGATCAGCCCGCGGATTCTGTTCATGACCGAGATGTCTGCGGAACGGTATCCTTCGGCCCCAATCACAGCGGGATAAAGCGCCAAAAGCGTGTCGGCTTCGAACTGTTTTGTCCAGTTTTTTTGATCTTTTGGAATGGATGGGATCAGTGACAATGCTCGTCGATAGAGGGCAACCGCTTCGGCGTCCGCTGATTGTAAGGCGGCGTTTCGACCAGCTTGAACCCATTGTGTTGCGGCTTCTTGTGGGCGTTGCGCGCGTTCGAGTTGGTTTGCCATTACCGACGGCTCTAAGTCGCGTCCTTGATTTGCGCGCTGTTCCATTGCGGCAATAACATCGTTGTGCAAAACGATCCGGTCGCGCGACAGGATGGTATCGTAGGCACAATCCAACAGCATCTGATGACGAATGATCAGACAATTTTCTTGATCTGGCCCAACACCGATTTGCAAATCAGCAAGGCCAGAATCCACCAACTCGTTCAGAGCGGTTTCAATTCTATCGGGGCCAGACCAAAGATCGCGCAACAACGGCACCGGGCTTTCGCGTCCACAAACGGCCGCAAGCCGCATCAAGGGCCGTGCAGCTTTCAAGCGGCGAATGCGAGCCTGAAGACTTTGCTGCAAGCTGGACGGAATGGCCTGCTCTGGTTCGACGGATCCGTCATGTCGATCGGTTTCGCTCAGCTGGGCGCGGATTTCACGGCTGAGCTCTTCGGCAAAGATGGGCATGCCTTCGGCTCTTTGTACCAAAGCATCTATGAACTGATCGCCACCGGGAATGTTGCCCAAAAAGTCTTGGACGATTGCATGTGTGTGGTGGTCATCCAAGGGAACAAGAACGATGGAGATCGCGTTTTGCACGGTAGAATACTGACGATCCATTCCGGTATCTCGGGCGCTGATGATCAACATCAACCCGGTTGGCGAAGATAAGGCGAGCGTGCGCAACACCTCTAACGTGGAGGGGTCCGCCCAATGCAGATCATCGACCCACAGAACACGAGGTTTGGTTTCAAGGCCGGTGAGATAGTCGACCAGATTAGAAATAACACGGGCCCGGCGTTGATGACGCTCTGCCTGTGGGCTGATTGCGATTTCATCCAAGGCCAATAGAATTTCAGATGCTTGGTTCTGTCCCGCTTCTTGATCCTGTGCCAAGAGTTGGCGGAAGGTGTAAAAAGGGATGTGGCTGCCCTGTGGTTGGCACAAAATTCGGCGCGCTGCGCCTTGACCGAGATGATGTTGTTTTAGGAATTCGGAAATCATGCGGGATTTTCCGATGCCGTGTTCACCTGCAACAGTGGTTAGCGCAAAGCCACCATTTTGAACTTTGATCCATTGCTCAGAAAGCTTTTTGAGCTCATCGTCGTGATTGATAAAGGCGCCATTGCTTGTCATCCAAGGGAGTTGGCGCGATGTGTCGGGGGCTTTCTGATCCCTGACTTGATACAGGCGGCAAGGGGTTTCGATGCCTTTGAGCAGCCTGAGCCCCAGAGGGCGCAATTCAAACTGGTCCCCCAATAGGGTCGCAGTGGTGTCAGATAACACGACGCTGTTGGAATCCGCTTCGGCCTGAAGTCGCGCTGCCAGATTGACAACCACCCCGTAGGCACGACCGGAATTGGAAACCAATTCCGGGTGCTGATCATTCACAACGACGGGCCCGCTGGCGACTCCGATCCGCACGGCAAGTGGTTCACCATCTGGGGTGTGGAGCTTGGTTACCGACGAGATAATCGAACAGGCGGATTCAACCCCGCGGGGCGCGGCATCTTCCAACGGGTCTGGGTAACCAAAATAAACCAGAACGCCATCGCCATGATATTGGGCAATGTGCCCGCCATAGGGCGTCACGGCCTGTTCGACCCCCTGATAGAAATCAGACAACAGCTCGCTAAAACGTTCCGCGCCTTGCTCAAAGGCAAGCCGTGTCGAATTGACAAGGTCGCAAAACACAACCGTCAGGTAGAGCCGCTCTCCGATTGGATCTTCGACCTGCGTTTCGGGAACGGATGGGGCAGAGGCGGCCATGATCTTGCGCCTGTGTCCAAGCGAGGTAACGCCGAGTTCCTTAAGATCCGCATCCGTGAGATGAGGCAGAACATCTGTATCGATGTCTGCCTCAATAAACGCGGGTGCGTAGTGCTCCAAATCCAGATCGGCAAGCCAGGCCACAATGCCTGCAGCATTGATCGATCCTGCTCCCATGGATCAGGACCGATGGGCGTGTTGAATGGGTTTATCCAATCCATATACACCCATGTCTTCGTCTAGACGGTCAGTTGGGGCAATGCTTTGGGGATAGCGGAACAGGTTCAACGGATCATATTTGGATTTGATGAACCGCAAAACGGGATAATAGCTACCCCAGTAGTTTTCGCCAAAATCAGGATTATCCGGTGAAGGATAGTTTTGATAGACACGCCCACCCCAGTAGGGGGCAATGGTATCTGCCCAGCCTTGGGAAAACGCCAACATCTGGTCTTTGTCTGCCTCCGTTGCCCAGAAAACATCAAAGAAGATATCGCAGTACACATCGCGATGGATAAACGCGTTTGTGCGTTCTGGTGTGGCAATCGCCCCGCCGTAAATTTCCATCGCAGCGATTGCCGTCTGGTTTGGTGTGCTGACGTAATACTGCACCAGCTTAAGCCAGTCGTCCGCCGTAAGCAGCTGATCCAAGTATCTGCTCAGCTTGGCTTCGCGCGGAGGGAAGGGGAAATTCTTGGGGAATTCAGGGATCTCATAGGGTTTGCTTAACAGGGCTTCGTTCAAAGCCTCATAGGGCATCGGGTCATAAACTGTTTGCAGGACCGCACCAGGCTGATCCAACACTGGTTGAATTACGCTGCGCATGTCTTCGGTTGATCCGTTGTACATGCCACGCATCAACAGCATAGGCTCTTTGGCTGTCCCTTCTGCGCCTTGATAGGCCCAGATCATCTGATAGCCCAACTGATCAGGGGCGCCAGTGCGCATGAAATTGGCTTGCAACCATGCCAAAGCATTGGCCGTTTGGGTTTCACCTTCTGCGCCGGCCATGGACCAGCAGATCGAAAACCCAGCAAAGCTGTTGAGCGGATAGATCTTGTATTTGACCGCCAGCAAAACGCCAAAGTTGCTGCCGGTGCCGCCCCGAACCGCCCAGTAAAGGTCGGTGTTCCATTCCGAATCTGCGTAAACGATGCGCCCGTCTGACAGCATGACGCGCACCGCTTCTACCTGGTCACAGTTCATGCCAAAAATACGAGCGGTGAACCCGTATCCGCCACCCTGCATGTACCCACCAACACAGACTGTGGGGCAGGCGCCGCCGGGTGTGTGGTATCCATAAGCCTGCAGGTGTTTGTTGAATTTCCCAAACGTTGTCCCGGGACCAACCCAAGCACATTCCGATTCGGGATAAATGCCAACATCGTTCAGTTCGCTGACATCAATCAAGAACCCACTTTGCGATGAAAATCCAGCTGTGCTGTGACCGCCGGACCGAACAACCACGGGCAAATCAAGCGCTCGGGACACATTCAGACATTCGGCAACGTCGGCAGGGCTGACGCAGTAGACAATCGCTTGGGGGAAGGCGGAAAAGCGAGGATTAAAGACCATACGGTCAGTATTGTAATCCGGATCCCCGGGAAGCACGACTTTGCCGGCAATCTTGGATTGCAACTCACGGGCGTATTTTTGTGGGATGGCTTGCGGCGTGCCATCTTGTTCTACACGCTTGTCCCAAATCGCAAATCTCTCTTCGCGGCGCGCCGCGGTCTCATCATACCAAATCAAAACAATACCCCTTAAACAATTTTCAATTCATCCTAAAGGCGGTAACCGCCAAGAAGCAATTTGGGATTTGTTATAGAAGCAATAAAAATGCTTTGAATTGGGGTAACGTTACGGAGAGGCTTGGTCTTTTTTGCGTTCAGCTTGTCTGATCGGCATTCATCTGTTCGACCATTTGACGCGCGCGACGGCATTGCAGCTTGTCGCGAAGGGGGCTGTCCGGATCAACGTCTTTGGAGCAGACCACGCATTTGTCCGCGCCGGAAATCGCATTCAACCCACCGCAGCTGCCTTTGATGGTTTTTCCCATCAGCATGACGCCAAGGGACATGCCAATCATGACGAGGGCCAAAATAAAGAAGGCCAGAAAGAAAGTTGCCATATCGCGGTCTCGCTTTGATCTCGTGACTTATTCACCGAGCAGTTTGGTGAACGCACTGCTCTGCGCTGTGGTATAGGATTCGGACCCGGTTTGCCCATCCCTAGAGATGAAGAACACGGCAAGTTCATTGGCTTCGGCCACTTTCAGCCCATTTTCCTTCCCCAGAACCAGCATTGCGGTTGCCCATGCGTCTGCCATCATTGCGTTATCGGTCACAACTGTGACCGAAGTGGTGCGATGGGTGATGGGGCGTCCGGTGGTCGGGTCGATAATATGGGAATAGCGTATGCCATCCTGTTCAAAGAAGTTCCGATAGTCCCCCGACGTCGCGAGGCCAAAATCGCTGACCGGTACGATCAGTTGCACGGTTTGGGCGGCTGCGTCGGGCTTTTCGATGCCGATACGCCAATCTTCG
Organism: Phaeobacter sp. NW0010-22; assembly: GCF_040365955.1. Lineage (NCBI taxonomy): Bacteria > Pseudomonadati > Pseudomonadota > Alphaproteobacteria > Rhodobacterales > Roseobacteraceae > Phaeobacter > Phaeobacter sp. NW0010-22. Next base: position 270,770 of record NZ_BAABWT010000008.1, on the reverse strand, counting down.
CCTTTATCGTTTTGGCCTTTGGTCACCAGATCGCCGCCGATTTCGACCATATAGTTTTCGACACCAAAACCGACCAAGGTTTCAGCCACGGCATCCACGCCATACCCTTTGGCGATGGCGGATAGGTTAATACCGACCCCTGCCGCAGATTTGCCGAGCGTGCCTTTATCTGTGTCCAATGTCAGCAGTTTGGATTGGCTTACGGCGGTCAGCGCAGCGTTGATATCTGCATCTGACGGAATCGGGTCTTCGGGTTTGCGGGGACCAAAACCCCAGAGTTCGATAAGCGGGCCGAGGGTGACGTCGAACTTGCCACCGCTTTGATCATGCACCGTGTTTGCCGCGGTCATCACAGTTACAAATTCCGCCGAAACGGGAGTTGGATCTGTATTGGGGGATGCGGAAAACGTCGACACTTCGGATTTAGGATCCCAGTTCGACATCTTGGCGTTCACACCGGCAAGCGATGTTTCGACCGCTGCGGCGATCTCGTCATCCGCAAGATCCACGCCGATCGCTGTGATGTTATAGGTGGTGCCCATCGTCTTGCCCGACAGGCGCAGCACTTCGGGGTCTTCATCGAAAAGGCAGCCTGACATGAACAGGGGCAGGGCCAGCAGCAACCATTTGGGCATCGGTTGGATCTCCGGATTTAGGCGTTGCTGGCGTATGCCACCGCAGGCGGTCAGAGTCAATTTGACGTCAGTATTTCAACGGCAGAAACGCCAGTGCCATAAGGCCTATCGCGGCAGGCAGGCCATAGGCCCAAGCCCGCAGCCGGGTGTTGGGCTTTTCCGATTTCCAATTCTGCCGATAGAGATGGCCGCTAACCACGACAATGAACAGGATAATCGAGCCACTGAGCGGGGTCAGATACAGGTCTTGGAACATGTTGTTTTCCTTGCTGAACAGTCCCACGAACGGGTTTTCAAAATTGAGGTCTATGCGGATCGAAAACCGGCGTTAAGATGAGGGTATATCTGCATTTCAACGAAACGGAGGAGATCTGCGAATGGCACCCACCTCATACCAAGCTCCAACACGGGGCGACAAGGCGGAACGCACCACTTACAGTCAATCGGTAGAGTCAAACATGTCTCATACCTTAACCAAGGTGTCCAAGCTACTGGAGGGGAAAGGCGATGCTATATTTTCGGTGAACGTCGGAGATACCATTGCTGATGTAGTTGGCGTTCTTAAGGATAAACGCATCGGTGCGGTTGTTGTTACCGAAGCAGGCGGCGTGATGCAGGGCATTCTTTCAGAGCGCGACATTGTGCGCCGCATGGCCGATACGCCGGGACAGACCTTGCCGCAGTCAGTTGAAGATCTGATGACCAAGGATGTTGTGACCTGCACGCCGGATGACACGCTGACGGATGTTTTGAAACGCATGACCGAAGGACGGTTCCGGCACATGCCTGTTTTGTCCGAGGGACGTTTGTGCGGAATGATTACCATCGGTGATGTTGTGAACTTCCGCCTGAAAGAACTGGAATACGAAGCCCTGCGCATGAAGCAGATGATCGTCGGCTAAACGGTCGTTATTTGATCCACCAAATGAAAACCGGCGCTCTGAGGCGCCGGTTTTTTCTATTTATCCACCAAAGTCATCGAGCATGATGTCTTCGCGATCTACCCCAAGGTCGACCAGCATGTTGATCACAGACTGGTTCATGATGGGCGGACCACACATGTAGAATTCACAATCTTCTGGGGCCGGGTGATTCTTTAGGAACTCTTCGAACAGAACATTGTGAATGAAGCCGGTGTAGCCATCCCAATCATCGCCGGGCTGCGGGTCAGACAGGGCAACGTGCCAGTCAAAGTTGGCGTTCTCGGCTGCCAGAGTGTCAAAGTCTTCGACAAAGAACATCTCTTTCTTGGACCGGGCGCCATACCAGAAGCTGATCTTACGATCAGAGTTCAAGCGCTTGAGCTGGTCAAAGATGTGGCTGCGCATTGGCGCCATACCGGCACCACCGCCGACAAACACCATCTCTTTTTGGGTGTCGCGGGCAAAGAATTCGCCGAACGGACCCGAGATGGTCACCTTGTCACCTGGTTTCAGGTTAAAGATGTACGACGACATCTGACCCGCTGGAATTCCAGAGGAGCCGGGAGGAGGCGATGCAACCCGAACGTTCAGCATGATCATACCGCGTTCGTCTGGATAATTCGCCATCGAATAGGCGCGCTCGATCGGTTCTGGAACAACGCTTTCGTACTGCCAGAGATTGAAGTGATCCCAATCGCCGCGATACTCTTCTTCCACATCGAACTCTGTGTATTTCAGAGCATGTGCCGGGGCTTCGATCTGGATGTAGCCACCGGCGCGGAAATTCACATCTTCGCCTTCGGGCAAGTCCAACGTCAGGGCCTTGATAAAGGTTGCAACGTTTTCGTTTGAGCGAACGGTGCATTCCCATTTCTTGACGCCAAAGACCTCTTCGGGGACTTCGATGTTCATGTCTTGCTTGACGGCAACCTGACAAGACAAGCGATCGCCGCAAGACGCTTCGCGTTTGGTGATGTGGCTTTCCTCAGTTGGCAGGATCGACCCGCCACCCGAATGCACTTTGACCCGACATTGGGCGCACGTGCCGCCGCCACCGCAAGCGGAAGGAACGAACAGTTTTTCAGCCGCCAGCGTTTGCAGCAATTTGCCACCTGCTGGAACGGTGATTTCTTTTTCGCCGTTGATGGTGATTGTCACGTCACCGGTCGAAACCAGACGCGAACGGGCCATCAGAATGATGCTGACAAGTCCAAGAACGATCAGAGTGAAAAGGATAACACCAAGTGTAAAGGTTTCCATGTTCTAGCGCCCCCTTACAGTTTCACGCCGCTGAAAGACATGAAGGCCATCGCCATCAGTCCTGCAGTGATGAAGGTGATGCCAAGACCCTGAAGGCCGTCCGGCACATCCGAATACTTCAGCTTTTCACGAACACCCGCCATGGCGGTGATCGCCAGTGCCCAACCAAAGCCGGAAGACAGGCCATATGTGGTTGCTTCGGCAAAGTTGTAATCACGTTCCACCATGAACAGCGAGCCACCCAAGATGGCGCAGTTCACTGTGATCAGCGGCAGGAAAATCCCCAGCGCGTTGTAGAGCGGTGGAAAGAACTTATCGAGGATCATCTCGAGGATCTGAACCATCGCAGCGATCACACCAATGTAGGAAATCAAACCAAGAAAGGTCAGATCCACATCCGGGAAACCAGCCCAGGCCAGCGCACCCGGTTTCAGCAGATACGTGAGCAGCAGGTTGTTGGCAGGGACGGTGATGGCCTGAACGACCATGACCGAAATACCCAGACCCAACGCGGTGCCGATCTTTTTCGAGACCGCGATAAAGGTACACATGCCTAGAAAGAACGACAGTGCCAGGTTTTCAACAAAGATGGCCTTTACGGCCAGCGCGATAAGCCCTTCCATCAGTGAGCCTCCACCGATTGGATTTTATATTCACGCTCTTCGACCTGATTAGGTTTCCAGGTCCGGAATGCCCAGATGAGCAGGCCAATGATGAAGAACGCAGAGGGGGGGAGCAGCAGCATGCCGTTGGGGACATACCAGCCACCGTTGTTCACGGTTTCCAGAATGGTGATGCCGAACAGCGAGCCCGCACCAAACAATTCCCGGATCACACCGACCAGCAGCAGGATCAGGCCATAGCCCATGCCGTTGCCGATACCGTCGATGAACGACGCGACTGGCGGGTTTTTCATGGCAAAAGCTTCGGCGCGGCCCATCACGATACAGTTGGTGATGATCAGGCCAACAAAGACCGACAGGGTCTTAGAAATCTCAAACGCATATGCCTTCAAGATCTGATCCACCAAGATCACCAAAGACGCGATGATGACCATCTGAACGATAATCCGGATCGAGCCGGGGATCTGGTTGCGCAGGATCGAGATGAAGAACGACGAGAAAGCGGTCACAAATGTCACGGCCAAGGCCATAACAAAGGCCACTTGCAACGAAGAGGTAACGGCGAGGGCCGAGCAGATGCCCAACACCTGCAAAGTGATCGGGTTGTTGTCGACCAATGGGTCGATCAGCATTTCCTTCTTGGTCTGGCTCATCAGATCTCTCCTGCTTTAAGCTTGGCCAGGAAGGGTGCGTAACCTTGATCACCCATCCAGAAATTCACCAGATTGTTAACGCCCACGGTGGTCAGCGTGGCACCGGCCAGCGCATCGATGTAATAGTCGGGGCCGGCTGCGGGCTGCGATTTGGCCACGGTGATCTGGAGATCGCCGTTATCATCCCGCAGTTTCTTGCCGCTCCAAAGTGTTTTCCAGCGCGGGTTGTCCACCTCAGCACCCAGACCGGGGGTTTCGCCGTGCTGATAGAACTGCAAGCCGTAGATGTCGTTGCCGTTCTCTTCCAGAGCGATAAAGCCATAGAGCGTGGACCAGAGACCATAGCCGTGGATCGGCAGGATCACCTTGTCGATTGCACCGGCGTCATCCTTGAGCAGATAGACCACGCGATAGTTTGCCTTGCGACCAATGCCCGCCGGGTCATCCGTCAGGGCGACGCTCAATTCGGGGTCCGAGGCAGCGGCGATATCGTCAAACGTGGTGGCGTCGAACTGGTCGGTAAAGCTGCCGGTTTGCAGATCCAGCACCTGCGGTTCAAATGCTGCAAACGCATCTGCAACTTTCATGCCGGGTTCATATACGCCGGAGACCTGCAAAACGTTCAGCTGCTTGTCGCGCAGTTTGTTGGCCTCTTGCACCGGGCGCAGGCTTACGGCTGCAACCGACACGATCATTGAGGCGAACAGGCACAATGTAACGGCCACAAACAGGGTCTTTGGAACCGAGTCAGGCGACAGCGCCAGAAAGCGACCGATAGGGCCTTTGGGGGTTTGCGTATCAGACATGGCGACGCGCTCTCCGTTTGATGTTTGCCTGTACGACAAAGTAGTCGATCAGCGGTGCAAAAACGTTACCGAACAGGATGGCCAGCATCATGCCCTCAGGGAAGGCCGGGTTGATCACACGGATCAAGACAACCATGACGCCGATCAGGGCGCCATAGATATAGCGGCCTACGTTGGTGTGGCTGGCCGACACAGGTTCCGTGACCATAAAGACCAGACCAAAGGCATAGCCACCCAGAACCAGATGCCAATGCCAGGGCATGGCGAACATGGGGTTGGTGGTGGATCCGATGGTGTTGAGCAACAGCGAGAAGCCGATCATTCCTGCAAGGCAGCCGATGACCAGACGCCAGTTGGCGATCTTGGTGAACAGCAAGAAGCCCAGACCGATAAAGCAGGCCAGTGCAGATGTTTCACCCATGGACCCTTGGACAAAGCCCAAGAACGCGTCCATCCAGGTGATGCCCTTGGCCGCAAGCGCCTGAACGCCGTCTGCAGCAGTCACACCCAACGCTGTCGCGCCAGAAAATCCATCAACCGGGGTCCAGATCGAGTCACCGGACATATAGGCGGGATAGGCAAAATACAGGAACGCGCGACCCGTCAGCGCCGGGTTGAGGAAGTTTTTACCAGTGCCGCCAAAGACTTCCTTGCCGATCACAACGCCGAACGAGATGCCCAAGGCAACTTGCCACAACGGTGTCGATGCAGGCAGGATCAGCGTGTACAGCATCGAGGTAACAAGGAAGCCCTCGTTGACTTCATGGCCGCGAATGGTTGCGAACAAGACTTCCCAGATACCACCAACAACCAAGGTCGTCAGATAGATCGGTAGGAAGTACAGGAAGCCGTGAACCATGGTGGAAAAGATGCTGGAGGGATCCAGTGAAATGCCCAATGCGTTCAGCAGCGAAATCCGCCAACCGGTTGCGGCCTCATTTCCCAAAACGGCGAGTGCCGAATTGACCTGAAAACCGGTATTGTAAAGCGCCATCAGGATCGCCGGGATCGTCGCGATGACCACATAGGTCATGATCCGCTTCATATCCACGTAGGACCGTGCATGTGGCGCCGCAGTGGTTACGGTTTTAGGCGTGTAAATAAAGCTCTCAACCATCTCATAGACGGGGAAGAGTTTCTCGTACTTGCCACCTTTGGTAAAGTTTGGCTCGATACGGTCAAAGAAGCTGCGCAGCCCCATAGGCTCAGCCCTCCTTTTCAATTTTGGCAAGGCAGTCCCGCAGGGCCTCGCCGTATTCGTATTTAGCCGGGCAGGCAAAGCCGACCAGACCCAGATCTTCTTCGTCCAGCTCCAATGCGCCAAGCGCCTGTGCTGAATCGGTGTCCATAACCAACAGTGCACGGAGCAACTGTGTCGGCAGGTAATCCTGTGGCATCAGTTCTTCAAAGGTGCCTGTTGGAACCATCGCACGACGTCCGCCGTTCAGGTTGGTGCCCAGATCCTGCATTTTGCGCGTCAACGCCGAGCCCAATACGGGCTGAATGGCGTATTTCGAAAACATCGGACGGATCCAACCCAGTGGTATCTGTTTGGTGTCTTCGCGCATAATCGTGATCTGACGCGCGTGACGACCCAAGTATGCACCGGGTCCGTCAGCGGCACGACCGCTCAGAACCGAACCGGACACCACACGAACAGCGTCATCAACGCTGACTTCGTTTGCTGTCAGCTCATCCGTCGAGGCACCCATCATGGTCCGGATCAAACGCGGATTAGACGCAGCAGGACCCGCCAGGGCGATCACGATGTTCGGATCGATATGGCCGGTCATCAAAAGGCGACCAATGGCAATCACATCCTGATAGGAAATGGTCCAGACAACTTGCTCGCCAACAGGGGGCTGCAAGAAGTGGATGTGCGTACCAGCCAAACCAGCCGGGTGTGGACCCGAGAAGGTCGCAACCGTCGCGCCATCAACTGTAGGAACCGTATCGCCTGCTTTGTGGCACAGATACGTCGCGCCCTCGCTCAGCAGCGTTATTGCTTTGAGTCCGGCTTCAAATGCCTCTTTGGCATCCGCGATGATCAGGGCGGCATCAGCGGCAAGCGGTTCGCTGTCCATCGCCGTGACGTAGATCGCCAATGGCTTGCTGCCCGGTTGGGGCATCTTGGAATAGGGGCGCGTGCGGAAACTGGTCCACAAACCTGCCGCACACAGCTTTTCTGTCAGACCCTCGGCGGTTTTGCCGTTTCCGACCGCACTAAAGTCGATTCCTGCATCGTTTACATCGGAGATATCGATGACAACACTTTGCAAGACCCGCCGCGCGCCGCGGTTGATTGCCTTGACCTGACCTGTGGCCGGGGCAACGATGACCGCCTCTGGGGCATCTTTGTGACAAAACAGCGGGGTGCCGCGTTGCACGGTGTCACCCTCTTGAATCAGCATCTTTGGTTTGAGACCAACATAGTCAGCCCCGACGACACCCACCGATCCAAAGTCTGGACCAGGGTGGATTTTTTGTTCGGGTGCGCCTGCCAACGGCAGGTTTAACCCTTTTTTCAATGAGAAATTATGCATATGTAGCTACGTTCTTCCGAGCCCGTTTCCCGTGGCGGTTCCTACCTGGTGGATAGCCGCAACAAAGCAAATTCCGAGAAACCCAACATAGGTTTCAACACAGTCCAAAATGTTCAGCCTATGGATTTGCCAGGGTAGCTCCTGTCCGCGCGCAGCTTTACGCCGGGTTTGCGAAAAACGCAAACCTCCTTTGCGCAGAATCACAGAATTTAAGAGGATTTTTGCTGTCTCGGGTCAAAGAAGCGCAGGGCTTCAGGTGCATTTGCCGCCTCTGGTGTCAGGATTGACGCATCGTATCCGACGGGATTCATAGATTCGTTTGCTGCATTGCAGAAAGATAAGCCCGTGCTGTGTTGCGCGGTCTTGGTTTCGTGATGCCATAGGTTTGGGGACTTGGTGCGGCTCTGACCCCAACAGCCAGAGCCGCAAAACGATTATCTCAGAAACCGCCGGATATCGTCGCTGATGGCTAATAGAACCGGGATCAGGATCAAAGTGATCAGCGTGGCAAAAATTTCACCATATGCCAACGAAATCGCCGCCGGGATCAGATATTGCGCCTGTTCGGATGTTTCGCTGAGTAGGGGCATCAGACCGATAACGGTTGTGGCTGTCGTCAGGAAAATAGCCTGAAACCGTCCGACACCGGCGTCTTTCAGGGCTTCATGGACAGTGTGCCCATCATTGCGCGCGTCATTGTAACGGGTGACCATGACCAAAGAGTCATTTACCACCACACCGGTTAGGGCCAGCATCCCAAAGAACGATAACAGCGACAGTGGCACGTCCATGATCAAATGCCCAATTGTTGCGCCTACAAACCCAAACGGCACAACCGACACGATAATCACTGGCTGCCAATAGGATTTGAGCGGCACCGCCATCAGCACATAGATCAGCACCATCGCCAGCAGCAATGCCTGTTTCAACCCGCCCTGAACTTCGCCGATCTCCTCAAGCTCGCCCCCGGCCCGAATGTCGACAGACGGATAACGCTCCGCCAGATCCGGCACCAAAGTTTCAAACATCGCTTGCGAGATTTCCTCGGGCGCGACTTTGGATTTGTCGATAGAGGCACTTACGGTGCTAAGCTGCTTACCATTTCGTCGGGTGATGGAACTGGGCACATAGCGGCCGCTGACTTCGGCCACGGACAGCAGCGGCACCCAATCGCCTGCCTCATTGCGCAGGCGAGATTGCATCAGATCGTCTATCGTGTTGCGCGCTTGTGTGGCGTTGCGCACAATCACTCGTACCTCTTGATCATCACGCTGGATCTTTTGCACTTCGGCCCCGCCAAAGCGATATCCAATTTGGGTTGCCAGTGTTTCAGTAGAAAACCCTAAATGACGGGCTTCGGGTTTCAAACGCACGGTCAGTTCCGGCGCGCCGCCTTGCAGCGAACTGCGCAGGTTCGAAACGCCCTCGATTTTACCCAGATATGCGCGCACTTCGTCACTGGCTTTGGCCAGTAGATCGGTGTCTTTGCTGAACAGCCGGATCTGGAATCCGCCGCCCAACTCTTCGGTGCCTGAAAAACTCAACTCGACGGTTCCTTCGAGTTGCCCAACCCGGGTTTGCCAGTCCCGCAGGATATCAAGAATGCCAAGGCCCGGACGATCCGCGACGGGGGTTAGCTCTGCATATAGCTCGGCGCTGCGCGGGTCCGAGATCTGGAAAAAGATGTTGCGGATTGGCGGTTCCGCCAAAGAATGCGTTTCAGCCAGCTCGACGTTCAGCGCATCCCCGATTTCTTGGATAAACAAGATATTGTCGCGGGTCAGGGCAAAGGGTGCCCGCTTGTCCATCTGCATGCTGAGGGAAATCACCTGGCCGGGGACTTCGGGGAAAAAGGTTGTTTTGACCTTGCCCTTGTAGATCAACCCAATCCCAAGCGCCGCCATTGCAAAAAACAGCACCAAAACAGCATAGCGATGGATCAAGGCCAGACGCAGGGTGGGGGCATATATAGTGTCCCGGAAACCTGCCAACCCGCGCTTGAAAACGGATTGCACCTTTGCCCAACCGCGCGAGACAAAATTGCTGGGCTCTTTATCCATATCAATGTGGGCAAGGTGGGCGGGCAGGATGAATTTGCTTTCGAACAGCGAAAACAACAGCGCCAAGATAACCATGCCCGAAAACCCAGCAAGAACCTTGCCCAGCGGGTTGTTGATCATCAGCAAGGGAAAGAAGGCCGCGATGGTCGTCAGAACACCAAAAACGGTTGCGACCGCTACTTTGCGGACGCCAGCTTCGGTGCCGATCAGCGGGTCTTTGTGTTTCTTGCGTTCCTCAAAAACGCTTTCGCCGACGACAACCGCATCGTCTACCAAAATCCCCAAGGCAATGATCAGGCCAAAAGTTGTGATATCGTTGAGCGAATAATCCACCCATTTGGTGCCCGCAACGGCCAGAGCGCCCATGACAGATATGGGAATGCCCATTGCGACCCAGAACGCCAGACGCACGTTCAAGAACAGCGACAGCATCAGCCCAACCAGCAAAAGCCCCTGAAACCCATTGGTCTGCAACAATTGCAAACGATCAGAGATATAGGAACTCGCGTCGCCCCAAACGGTTGTCTGTACTTCGGGCGGCAGAATTTGGCGGAATTCCTCGACCGTTTCCTTGACCACCTTGGAAATCGTCAACAAGTTTTCGGTGCGCCCAACCTGAACCACCATGCCGACGGTCGGTTCACCATTGAACCGAAACAGATAGTCGCGGTCGGCAAACCCATCAGTCACCTGTGCGACATCCCCAAGCAGTACAACAGACCCATTTGGGCGTTCCAGAACCGGAATGCGTGCATAATCGCTGGCAAATCGGGCTTTGTTGTCGGCGCGCAGGAAAATGTCGCCCCCGGCTGTGCGCAAGGACCCAGATTGAAAGTCAACCGAGTTGCGGCGGATCGATTGCGCAACCTGTGCAACCGTTAGGTTCAACCGCTCCAACGCCGAGGGCAGCACCTCGATCTGCATCTCGCGTTCGTGCAACCCCCAGATCTGAAGGCGCGACAGTTCCGGTTCTGCTAGCAGTTGTTCACGCAGCCGCTCGGCAAGTCTTTGCAACGTACGCGGATCGGTATCCCCATGAAGGTTGACGTAAAGCGCCGGGATGTCAAAGCCGCCCGTCTGGATCACAGGGCGACGCGCAGATTGTGGCAGATCGCCAATGCTGTCGACCCGGATCCGTATCTTGTCCAACAGTTTTTGCAGATCCTGTGATCCGGATTTTCGCACGTAGATCGTAGAAGACGCCGCACTGGAGGTGGAAGAGATCGAGCGTACGCCATCCAACCCTTCGAGGCCCTTTTCGATCTTTCGCGTGATCAGTTCATCGACTTGTTCGGCCGTGCTGCCGCGGTAATAGGTACTGATTTCGATGTTTTCTGCAGGGATGCGTGGAAACCCTTCGATCCGAATGGTCAGGGCGGTCATGACGCCCATAAATAGGATGAGGGCCATAACTAGGTTGGCCGCAACAGGGTTGCGAATGAACCAGTTGGTCAACGCGTGCATGTCACTGGTCCTCTACTTTGCGCGGCGACACTTGCAGCCCCGGTAAGAAAGATCCAAGCGGATTGCGCACTACATCAAGTGTTGTGCTTGTTTCGGGCGCACGAACAACGACATGGGCGCCTTCGCGATAGCTGATGTCGGCCTTGAACCGTCGCAACCGGTTTTCTGGATCGACATACCAAATGTCGCCTTCGCGGGTCAGCGTGGATTCTGGCAACCTTAGGGTTTGTTCGATTTCGCGCCCGATCAGCTCCACTTTCACAAAAGCACCGGGCTGGATCAGGCCGGGTTTTGCTTCGACTACCTCGAGAAACAGTTTGCGCTGTCTGGTTTGAGCATCCAAAAAGCCACCGCCACGCCGAATGCGTGCCGTTCCAAGAAACTGATCAGTTTGACTAAACAGCTTGGCGGTGTGGCGATCCCAGGGTTTGGACAGCAACATCCAATCCGCATCCCCCAAAGACACCTCAAGATCAAACCGTTGATCATCAACCAGCGAAAGCAATGCTTGCCCGGCGGTAACGGTTTGGCCCGGGCTGACATCGCGCTTGGTGACAAAGCCGGAAAATGGGGCGGTTATCACGGTCGAACGCAACTGTTCACGGGCGGCTTCGACCTGAACCTTGCTGGCCGCAAGGGCATGCTCTGCGATGCGCATTTGTGGTAAGTGCAACGCAAGGTCTGTTGCCTCAATGGTCTTTCCCCGAGCGATTTGCTTTCGGGCCACTTCGGATTTGTTTTTGGCTTGAACAAGGGCCAGTTCCGCCTCGGACAACCGTTGTTGTGCCTGTGCGAGATTGAACCGAAAATTGCTGTCTTCGATCCGGATCAGGCTATCGCCCTGTTTCACCTGTTCGCCCGCCAATGAATGATCTGACACTTCGATAATGCGCCCGGATACGGCGGCAGAAAGGGTCGCGGACCAACGCGGTTTGATTTCCGCAAAGCCGTGAACCTTGCCAGCGTGGCTGCTGCTCTGCGCTGAGATTACGGAAACAAGCGGAAGGGTTGGCGGTTTGACCGCTTCGGCAATGTCGGCTGTATCTTCGAGTTCGTCCAGAAAGACCAAGACGCCGCCCAGAATGACGATTGCAGTCAGTAACCATTTCCAGCGGCCACGGGGTTTCGGGTCAGTCATTGCGCGGTCCTTTGGATGGGGGGGCAAGATAGATATGCAGCATGCGGCGAACGGTTTCAGTTAGGGCAGGGGGCACGGCCCGTTCGGCAAAGGCCGCTTGCGTAATCATGCCGTCAAACAAAGCGAGCAAGGAATAGACAACGCTGTCGGGGCAAAGGTCAGTGGGCAACCGGCTTGCCGCTTGATCTTTTTGGATCGCATGCACCATGGCAGCCGCCAGATTGCGTTCCGAAGCTTGCAGTTCTTCGAATCCCTCGCGTGTGTTGTGGGCATGGATTCCAAATTCGATTGAGAGACGCGAAATGATCGGGTTGGTTTGATACGCAACCAAATCAGCCACAAGGCCATCCAAGGTTTCACGCAGGCTAGAGCCGGTTTCAATCATGCGGGTCAGGTCATCTACGCTGTCGCGTTCATGCAGCGCGAGCGCCTGTATGATCGCGTCTTTGCCGGAAAAATACCGATACAAACCGCCGGGGCTGATGCCCGCGGCTTTGCAGATATCCTGCATGGTCGTGTCTTGCAGGCCCTTGGTGGCAAACAGCGTCGCGGCTGCCTCCAGAATGGCAGTCGTGCGTCGGTTTCGGTTCTTGGGATCTTTGGGTCGGGCCATCTGAGACTCATTTTGCGAATGCTTATTCACATAATGCTCCGGTTCAGTGATGTAAAGTTAGGAGAATAGGAATTCTTACAATTTAAGAGAGAAGTATCAGCGTTTAGCCTTTCATATCTAGAATTAATGAAAACAAAACGAATGACATTGAAAACTATTGGGCTTATGTATTCGGCGAAACGCACGAGAGAATCTTAATGGACGCGAACAGCCGACATCAAAATATTGTAGACCTGCTCAAAGATCAGGATCGGGTTCAGGTCGAAGATCTGGCAGATCGTTTTGGGGTCAGTACACAGACAATTCGCGCGGATTTGCGGGCACTTAGCGATCGTGGATTGGCCATGCGCACCCATGGTGGGGCCGAACGCGCCGATCAAAGTTCGAGCCGGGAATACGCAGCGCGGCGTCAAACCTGTGCACCACAGAAAGAGGCGATGGGCCGTATCGCGGCGTCGTTGATCCCTGACAATTGCTCGGTGTCCTTGAACATCGGCACATCAACAGAGCAGGTTGCCAAAGCTCTGGCGGCGCATTCGGGGCTGACGGTATTGTCAAACAATATCAACATCATCAACAGCCTGATTGGCACCCGATCCAAAGACCTCATTTTGGCCGGGGGTGCAGTACGTCAAAGCGACGGCGCCATTGTTGGCGAAGACGCGGTCGAGTTCATTTCGCGTTACAAGGTGGATTTCGCAGTCATCGGGGCCTCTGCCCTGGATGCCGACGGGTCGGTTCTGGATTTTGATGCGCGCGAGGTCTCGGTGGCTCGGGCGGTCCTGCGCAATGCCCGCACGCGAATCCTTGTGTGTGACACGTCGAAGTTCGCGATTTCAGCACCCGTCAGGATCTGCGCAATCGCAGAGCTCGACTATGTCGTGACCGATGCACCGCCCCCCCTCGAATTTTGTGAGCAGGCGCGCTTGGGCCAGACCGAAATTTTGATAATGGAACAAGACAATGATGGATAAGCATGACGCAGAGCCGGTGGATTTGTTCATTATTGGTGGTGGCATAAACGGCTGCGGCATTGCCCGCGATGCAGCGGGTCGCGGTATGTCAGTGTCCTTGGCCGAGATGAACGACTTGGGGTCTGCGACCTCTTCGGCGTCGACCAAGTTGTTTCACGGTGGCCTGCGGTATCTGGAGTTTCTCGAATTTCGTCTTGTGCGCGAGGCATTGATTGAACGCGAAGTGCTCTTGCGTGCGATGCCGCACATCAGCTGGCCGATGCGATTTGTTCTGCCCTACCACGCGGATATGCGATTCGAGAGTGAAACACCCGTTTCACGGATGTTGTCCCGTGTTATGCCGTGGATGAAGGGGCGCCGCCCCGCTTGGCTGATCCGCATGGGGCTGTTCCTTTATGACACGCTTGGCGGGCGTAAAATCTTGCCTGCAACCGCAACGCTGGATTTACAGAGTGACCCGGTTGGGCGTCCTTTGAACAACAAGTTTGCCAAGGCTTATGAGTATTCAGACTGTTGGATCCAAGATTCTCGTCTTGTTGTTTTGAATGCCCGCGACGCCCAGGCACGGGGCGCTGAAATCCTGCCCCGGTGCAAAGTCGTCGGAATGGAGGTGCAGGGTGATCATTGGCTCGTAACGATCCAGCGCGCAGATCAAAGCACATTCACCCGCGCGGCCAAAATGGTGGTGAATGCCACCGGACCATGGGTTGAGGATGTACTAAAGGGTGTCGCCGGTGCGTCCTCTTCTGATGGGGTGCGCCTGGTTCGGGGCAGCCACATCGTGACACGCAAACTGTTCGATCATGACAAAAGCTATTTCTTTCAGGGCGAAGACGGGCGGATTATCTTTGCGATTCCGTATGAGGACGAATTCACCCTGATCGGAACAACCGATTCCGACCATTCAGATGCAGCGACCACGCCAAGGTGTTCCGAAGAAGAGCAAGAGTACCTGTTGGCCTTTGCTTCGCAGTATTTTGAGGCCCCGATCACAGCAGAAGATGTCGTTTGGACGTATTCGGGGGTGCGCCCGCTTTATGATGATGGCGCCAGTTCCGCCACTGCCGCCACACGTGAATATGTGCTGCGGCTGGATCATTCGCAGGGTCCGCCAATGCTGAACGTATTTGGTGGCAAAATCACCACCTACCGTAAGCTGGCCGAGGCCGCGATGGCACATGTGAAATCCGTTTTCCCGGCGACATCTCAGGGCTGGACCGCGGGCGTTGCGCTCCCAGGAGGGGATTTCCCTGTTGATGGCGTTGATGCGCTGATTGAAACGCTGTGCACACGGTATCCGTTTCTGCATCGCGATTGGGCCCGGCGCTTGGTTCGAACCTATGGAACTGAGGCCACCGCCATTCTTGGCGATGCAAAAGCAGCGGCAGATCTTGGCGTTGATCTGGGCGGTACCCTGACCGGGGCCGAAATTGACTGGGTCATTGCAAATGAGTGGGTGCAAGAGGGCGATGACTTTTTGTGGCGTCGCACGCGGATGGGCCTGCACCTGGCGGATGAAGAACGCGCAGCGGTTTCTGATTACATCGCGTCGGCCCAAACCTCGGCTTTGACAGGAACCTGAGCGAGGGTTTAGCAACCCTCAGCCCCAATTTTCACCCAGAAGGCCGAGTTTTCGTCAAACTGGGTCAAAATGCGCGGCTTGTGTCAATTGAACACGCGCGCGCTCTCCTTTACATGGACGGTGTTCGCTTTGCCGCCGTTTGCGCGGCTCTGCCCGCGTGATGCGGTGTGGACCGCGTATTCGTAGCCGCAGCAAAGCTGCACAGTCTCATCTCAAGTCTCACGCCTTATACGGGCGAAAAGGTAAGAAAAATGGCCGATAAATCAAACTCCGACATATTGTATACCATTGTAGACGAAGCGCCCGAACTGGCGAGCGCATCGCTGTTGCCGATCATTCGCACCTTTGCCAAGGCCGCTGATATCAACGTTGGCACCAAGGATATCTCACTGGCCGCACGAATCATTTCCACCTTTCCCGAGTCGCTGACCGACGCACAGCGTCAGGCAAACGACTTGGCTGAATTGGGTGAATTGGTGAAAACGCCTGCCGCCAACGTCATCAAGCTGCCAAACATCTCGGCATCCGTTCCACAGTTGGTTGCAGCTGTAACCGAACTGCAGAGTCAGGGCTATGCACTGCCCGACTACCCCGAAGAGCCCGGCACCGACGAAGAAAAAGCGATCCGCGCCCGTTATGATGGGATCAAAGGTTCTGCTGTGAACCCGGTTCTGCGCGAAGGCAACTCGGACCGCCGCGCGGCCAAAGCCGTCAAGAACTACGCTCAAAACAACCCGCATTCGATGGGCAAATGGGCGTCGGACAGCAAAACCAAAGTCAGCTCCATGCCGGGCAATGATTTCTACGCAAATGAGAAATCCGCGACAATCACCGCTGCTCAGGCGGGTGATGCAAAGATCGAATTCGTTGGCAAAGACGGTGCTGTCACCGTTCTGAAAGACGGCTGGACCTTGGACGAAGGCACTGTTGCAGATGCAACATTCATGTCTGCCAAGGCACTGGGCGCGTTTTTGGCTGAGGCCATCGCAGACACCAAAGCCGACGGCACCATGTTCTCGCTGCACATGAAAGCGACCATGATGAAGGTTTCGGACCCCATCATCTTTGGCCACGCGGTCAAAGCATGGTTGGCGCCAGTGTTCGAGAAATTCGGTGCTGAACTGGACGCTCTGGGTGTGAACCCGAACTCTGGCATGGGTGATCTGCTGGACCGTGTTGCGGGCAACGCTGAAATCATGGCCGCGATTGACGCCGTGACTGCAGATCGTCCCGGCATGTATATGGTCGACAGCGACAAAGGCATCACCAACCTGCACGTGCCATCAGATGTGATCATCGACGCGTCGATGCCTGCTGTTATCCGCGCTGGCGGTAAAGGCTGGGATGCGGCAGGCGAAAAAGGTGACACCAACTGTGTGATCCCTGATCGCTGCTATGCGACCATCTATGATGAATCCATCAACTTCTTCAAAGCAAACGGCGCGCTGGATGTGACCACTGCCGGTTCCGTAGCGAACGTTGGTCTGATGGCGCAAAAAGCCGAAGAATATGGCTCGCACCCAACCACGTTTGAAGCGCCTGCAGATGGCACCATCCGTATCGTTCTGGCCAATGGCGAAACTCTGCATAGCCATGACGTCGAAGCTGGCGATATCTGGCGGTCTTGCACAGCCAAGAAAGCGCCCATCGAGAACTGGATCGAACTGGCGATGGATCGTCAGCGTTTGACCGGGTCCGAGGCAATCTTCTGGCTTGACGCGAACCGTGCCCACGATGCGCAGTTGATCGAATATGTTGAACCCGCGCTGGAAGCCGCAGGCGTGTCCGACAAATTCCAGATTATGGCCCCACGCGAAGCAACCGCGCAGTCGTTGAAAACCATCACCGCTGGCAACGATAGCATTGCGATCACCGGCAACGTTCTGCGCGACTACCTGACCGATCTGTTCCCAATTCTGGAACTGGGCACATCGGCCAAGATGCTGTCGATCGTGAAACTGATGCAGGGTGGTGGTCTGTTTGAAACCGGCGCCGGCGGATCCGCACCGAAGCACGTTCAGCAGCTGGTCGAAGAAAACCACCTGCGTTGGGACTCGATGGGTGAATTCTGCGCCTTGGGTGAATCGCTGAACTTCCTCGCGGATGCACAGGGCAATGTAAAAGCAGGTGTTCTGGGCGTCGCAGCCGAGGCGGCAACGCAGGGCATTCTGGATCACAACCGCTCGCCATCGCGCAAAGTGGGTGAGCCTGACAACCGCGACAGCCACTACTGGTTCGCACGCTATTGGGCCGAAGCATTGGCGTCACAGTCCGACGATGCAGATCTGGCGGCGCATTTCGCACCAATGGCCAAAGCACTGGCAGATGGTGAAGCCGCGATCTTGGGTGAGCTGGCCGCTGCACAGGGTAAACCTGCGGATCTGGGTGGATATTTCCACACCGATCCTGCCAAAGCAGCGATTGTCATGCGTCCAAGCACAACCTTGAATGCGATCATCGACTAAACTGTTCGATTGAGAAAAAGAAAAGGCGCCCGAGTTTCCCTCGGGCGCCTTTTTCGTTCTAGCTTAAACGCTTAGGATTTCTTAAAGGCATCCATCAACGCCGCCTCCAAGGCCCCGCCGCT
This sequence comes from Phaeobacter sp. NW0010-22, assembly GCF_040365955.1. Lineage (NCBI taxonomy): Bacteria > Pseudomonadati > Pseudomonadota > Alphaproteobacteria > Rhodobacterales > Roseobacteraceae > Phaeobacter > Phaeobacter sp. NW0010-22. Next base: position 252,909 of record NZ_BAABWT010000008.1, on the reverse strand, counting down.
GTCTTTGGGGTTGGGTTTGGGACTGGCACGCATCGGTCCTTTGGGCCCACCACGACCGCCTTTGCTTTGACCGCCGCCTTTACGCGGACCAGCGTCGCGGGCATTGCGATCTTCGCGCGCTGAGGCGCCGCCGTCCTTGCGCATGCTCATCGCGATCCGTTTGCGGGGCACATCGACTTCGGTGATGGTGACCTTGACCACCTGACCGGCCTTCACCACCTCATGCGGGTCTTTGACAAATCGATCCGCCAGTTGGCTGACGTGAACCAGACCATCTTGATGCACACCAACGTCAACAAAGGCACCAAAGGCCGCAACGTTGGTCACGGTCCCTTCAAGAACCATGCCGGGTTTCAGGTCTTTGATATCCTCAACCCCATCAGCAAAGCTGGCGGTCACAAAACTGGGGCGCGGATCGCGACCGGGTTTTTCCAGCTCTGCAAATATGTCGCGCACGGTTGGCAGACCAAAGGTTTCATCAACAAACTGCTCGGCGCGCAGAGATTTTAGCGCCCCTTCGTCACCCATAATCTGGCGGATATCGCGGCCACAGGCGCTGACGATTTTGCGCGCGACATTGTACGCCTCGGGGTGGACAGATGAGGCATCCAGCGGTTCCTTGCCATCGCGAATCCGCAAGAACCCAGCACATTGCTCATAGGCACGTGGCCCCAAACGGGCGACTTTCAACAACTCGCGCCGGGACTTGAACGCCCCGTTTGCGTCACGGTGGCTGACGATCGAGTCCGCCAATCCGGGGCCAAGCCCTGAAACATGCGCCAACAGCGGGGCCGAGGCCATGTTCAGGTCCACGCCGACCGCATTCACCACGTCTTCGATCACCGCCTCAAGCGATTTGCCAAGACGATGCTGATCGACGTCGTGTTGATACTGTCCAACGCCAATCGACTTTGGCTCGATTTTAACCAGTTCCGCCAACGGATCCTGCAATCGGCGCGCAATCGAAACCGCCCCGCGCAACGACACATCCAGATCAGGGAATTCCCGCGCGGCCAGTTCAGATGCCGAATAGACCGACGCCCCGGCCTCGGACACCACCACCTTGGTTGGCGTTTTGACGGACTTGGGCAACAGCTTCAGCGTCTCAGCCACCAACCGCTCGGTTTCGCGACTGCCGGTTCCATTGCCAATCGCGATCAGGTCCACACGATGCTGGGTGATCATCCGCAGGATCGAAGCTTCGGACCCACGTACATCATTTTTGGGCTGGAACGGATAGATCGTGTCGGTCGCCAAAAGCTTCCCGGTTGCATCCACCACGGCCACTTTGACCCCGGTTCGAATGCCGGGATCCAACCCCAATGTGGCACGCGGCCCAGCGGGTGCGGCAAACAACAAATCCTTGAGATTGCGGGCAAAGACGTTGATCGCCTCATCCTGGGACCGCGTCCGCAGATCAGCCATCAATTCAACCATCATCGACAGGCTCAGCTTAACCCGCCACGTCCAGCCCGCAACTTTGCGCAGCCACAAATCGCCGGGACCAGTGCCACGGGTATGCAGATGGCTGGCAACCAATCCTTCGGCGCGATCCTTGCCTGTCTCTGGGTCCGGCGCGATGTCCAATGTCACAACGCCCTCTTTTGATGCGCGCAGCATGGCCAAGGCCCGATGCGAGGGTACTTTGGACCACAATTCCTGATGGTCGAAGTAATCCGAAAACTTGGCCCCAATTTGTTCCTGACCCGCAATCACTTTAGAGGTTAAAAGCGCCTCGCGTTGCATGAATGACCGCAATTCCCCCAACAGACCGGCATTTTCAGTCAGCTTTTCGGTGATGATATCGCGGGCCCCATTCAGCGCGTCCTTGGTGGTGGCGACGGCCTCTGTCACATAGGCTTGCGCCAGGATTTCAGGGTCTGCCATGCGATCCGCAAGAATGGCATCTGCCAAGGGTTCCAACCCATTTTCCCGCGCAATCATTGCTTTGGTGCGGCGCTTGGGTTTGTAGGGCAAATAGATATCTTCGAGCTGTGCCTTGGTGTCGGCCTTGGCAATGGATTTGCTCAGATCATCGGTCAGTTTGCCCTGATCCTTGATCGATCCCAGAATGGTTTGGCGGCGCGCCTCTAGTTCGCGCAGATACACCAAGCGATCCGAAAGGGTGCGCAGTTGTGTGTCATCCAGCCCGCCAGTCGCCTCTTTCCGGTACCGGGCCACAAAGGGAACGGTTGACCCTTCATCCAGCAATTTGACCGCAGCGCCAACCTGATCGGGGCGAGCGTTGATTTCAGTGGCGATCGTGCGTGCAATGCGGTTGGCAGTGTCCAAGGCGGCGTCCTTTTGGCGGCAAGTGGGATATCCTGTGTAACGCTGCTTGGACCAAGAGGCCAATTGTTTCAGGGGGTGAATTCTGTGCGAAAGCGTTTGCGTAAGCGGAAAATGGGTGCTCGTTTCCCCTTCACGGGATCCTGTGTTGCCGCGGGCCCAAAATGAGGGGATAACCGGAGCAGGCGAACATTGGCTTTGGATTATTGATGATGCGTTTTGTGGTGTGTGCAGTGTTGGCTTTGGCCATGGTTTCCAGTTGCGGGCGCTCACGCGCGCCAGAGCCGGAACCGGTTGCGGCGGTCCCGACGTATTCGCCCGAAAACGTCATCCAATACCCCAAATTCGGGGACAGCGATCCCCACCCATGGGAGGGGCGAACACCCTATTCTTACCCCGTTCATGGGATCGACGTGTCCCGCTGGCAAGGTGACATTGATTGGCGAACGGTCCGCGCTGCGGGAGTTTCATTTGCCTTTATCAAAGCCACTGAAGGCGGTGATTTCTTGGACCCCATGTTCAAAACACATCTGCGTGGCGCCCAACGCGCGGGGATGCGGTACGGTGCGTATCACTACTATTACTTCTGCCGCCCCGCCGAGGAACAAGCCCGCTGGTTCATCAAGAATGTCCCACGCGATGATCGGGCCCTGCCGCATGTGCTGGATATGGAATGGACCCCGCATTCCAAAACCTGCACGCTGCGTCCGGACGGGGCCACCGTGCGCGCCGAAGCCAAGAAGTTCCTCAGGATTCTGGAAAATCATTATGGCCGTCGTCCGGTGGTCTATTCCACGGTGGACTTTTACAAAGACACTGGCATTGGCAAGCTGAAGGGCACCGATTTCTGGTTGCGATCAGTCGCCGCGCATCCGCGCAAAACCTATCCACGGGCGGTTTGGGCGTTTTGGCAATATACCGGTACGGGTATTGTGCCGGGTATCTCTGGACCCGTGGATATTAACGTGTTCCGTGGCTCTCCCGAGTCGTGGGCGCGGTGGGCGCAGTAATCCCCAAGTGGACCTGAAACCCTAATAAGGAATGAAAAATCAGTGCAAACAGGTCGTAGAGACTTGTTTGCATACGTAGGGTTTCGTATCAAAACCCATGTCGCAAAATGCCAAATCCACTATTTCGGATCAGATAACCCAAAGCCTGACAGATCAGATTGTGCGCGGTGATCTGGCTGCGGATGAAAAGCTGCGTCAGGACCATATCGCGACGGCGTTCAAGACCAGCCATGTTCCGGTGCGAGAGGCTCTTTTGCGGCTCGAGGCCAAAGGCTTGGCTGTCAGCCTACCGCGTCGTGGAACCCGTGTGGCCCCATTTGATCCTGCCAATATGCGAGAAATTCGCGAGATGCGATTGGCGTTGGAACCCGTTGCGTTAAGCCACTCCATCGCACACATGTCGCCCGTGCAAAAACAACAAGCGGAACTGGCGCGACTGGCCTGTGACGAAGCAACGGACCTGGCCACGTGGGAACATGAAAACCGCAGGTTTCACATGGCCATTCTGGCAGGGTGTGACATGCCCAGAATGCTGGCCGAAATTGCTGATCTGCAAACGCTGGCAGCACGCCACCTATTGGCAACATACAGCAGCCGATGGGAGGCCCGCGCAGATCGTGATCATCGCGCGATCATGGCAGCAATCACACGCCGTGACGTTGAAACGGCCGTGTCTGTGCTGCGTAAACACCTGTCCCGATTGGGTTAACCCCGTTTCCGGGCGACCAACCACACCGGGGCATAGGTCAACGAAACCGTGGATCCATCGCCAAACATTTCAGCATAACGCTCTTCAAATTCGCTCAGGCGCGCGCGCGTCCATCTGCCTTCGGCCTTGCCGTTCACGCCAGTCGCGCGCAGGTGGCGCAGCACGTCTCGCGGGCTGGCAAATCGCATGACGTCTTTGGCCTCAGCCAAGTGGTGTATGTCGATATCTATGGGCAGCATCGCCTGCCAGTCCGTCGGGGTGACATAGCTCGGCGCAGCTGACCCCGACCCCAAGGTCGCCAGCTCAGGAAAATGGGCGGGGGTAAAGCTCGATAACGCCAACCAGCCACCGGGGCGCAAGTGGTCGGTCAAACGGTGCATCAAACCGGGAAGATCTTCGATCCATTGCACGGTCGAGGCCGACGCGATCAGGTCAAGGTGCCGGGGCAACTCAACGTCTTGGATCGGCCCGGGGACAAAGCTTTGCGCCAAAGGGGCGGCAAGGGTGGCGCATTCTGGCACCAAGTCGTTCAAATGCAGGCTGTCGATATCAAATATATTGCACAGCTGTCGGGTCAGGTGACCTGTACCACAGCCAAATTCCAGAACGTGTTGAAACGTATTCCGCGCCCCGGCCTGCAGTTTCGCCTGATACAGATGATCCGCAAGGGTTCGGGCAATGCGCGCCTGAGCTTGGGCGTGATCGTGATAGCTGGGCAAGCCGCGCGCAAAGCTGGTTTGGACGCGGGTGATATCTGTGAACGACTGCAGATCTTTCATGTTAGCACCTCTGCCCATGTTGACCAACTCTTAAACGGGACATGAGGGGCATCAACGTGTTGAACACGTTCAACTTGATCAACCCAGGCGCGCTTTTGATTGGCCGACAGAAAAATGCGATCTTGGTCACTGATCCACACACGATCAAATGACACATCGGGCGCGTTACCTCGGGCCTGAACCGCGCGCAATTCTTGTTCGCGGGCCTGCACGTCGATTGGCGTGTCGCTTTGGGGCGCGTTATAGCATCGCTCAAGAAAGACCTGAAACGCCTCATGGCTCAGCGTGTCGATTGTCCGCTGCATGACAACTGGCGCAATTCCACAACGTCTGTCGATGGGGGTCAAAGTGCCGTTAATCGCGACCTTTTTGATGAACGGATCCCTTCGACCCTGCTGCCAGTGTCCATAGGCCGCTACCCCAAACGAAAAGGCGATCAGCGTGACAGAGTGATAGGCGCTGACATTCGGTAACTCTTGGTTCAGGTCGCTGTAGTCGTCAGCCAATATAACGTCATATGGCCCGGTCAGGTGCGCAAACGGTGCAGGCCCCAACGCCCACCCGCCAAAGACCACGATTAAATCGTTGGCCCCTGTGTGTTGCACCCAACGCCACTGCATCAGAGCACACGCGCCAGATGCAGCATGCCGGCGCAGATTTTCGAGATCTCATCAGGCGACGCAATGAACGGAGGCATTGTGTAGATGTTGGTCCCAAACGGACGCAAAAAGACACCCACTTCACGGGCCAAGGCGTGGGCCTCATCGGCGCTGACCCGGTGCTTCATCTCAATGACACCAATTGCGCCCAGCACACGCACATCTGCCACGTTTGGCAGATCGCGGGCTGGGGCCAGTTCCTGCGTCATCTGTCTGGCGATGGCATTCACTGTTCCGTGCCAATCCTGTGCCTCTAGCACCTCAAGGCTGGCGCGCGCGGCGGCGCAGGCTAGCGGGTTGGCCATGAATGTGGGTCCATGCATAAAGATGCCGGGTTCCCCGTTGCCGATGCCCTCAGCCACGCGATCATTGGTCATGGTGGTGGCAAAACTGATGTGCCCGCCTGTCAACGCCTTGCCCAGACACAGAATATCGGGTTCGACGGTGCAAAAATCAGTGGCAAACATTTTACCTGTCCGCCCGAAGCCGGTCGCGATTTCATCAAAGATCAGCAACACGCCGAACTCATCACAAATTGCGCGCGCTTGGTTCAGGTATTCCGGATGGTAGAAATACATACCGCCGGTGCCCTGCACGACGGGTTCAAGGATAAAGGCCGCGATCTCGCGGTGATTGGCCTCGATCAGGGCGCGCAAATCAGCCAAGCCGTTCAGCGCGGGATCGTCGTTCCATGCTTCGGTGATGCGGATTGGGGGGCGATCAACAAAATGTTGCACGCTCAACGCGCCTTGAAACAGATGATGCATGCCGGTGGTCGGGTCGCAGACGCTCATCGCCTTCCACGTATCCCCGTGATAGCCCGAGCGGATGGTGGCAAAGTGGGACCGTCCCGGAAACCCTTTGGCGTGCTGATATTGAACCGCCATTTTCATCGCAACCTCGACAGAGACCGATCCGCTGTCGCAGTAGAAAATGCGTTGCATCGACCGAGGCGCGAAACGCAGCAGTGCTTTGCCAAGCTCAATCGCAGGATCGTGGGTCAGACCGCCGAACATCACATGCGGCATCCGATCCAGTTGATCGTGAATGGCCCGCGTAATCTTTGGGTGACGGTGGCCATGCATCATGCACCACCACGATGACATGGCGTCGATCAATTTGGTGCCATCATCCAATGTGATGTGCATGCCCTCGGTTTCCTTGACCACAAAAGTGGGTCCGGGTTTTTCCACATTGGTATAGGGATGCCAAAGGTGCTTTTGGTCGAATTCCAGAGGTGTCATTGAGTCAGGGCTCCGGTGATGGTTTTCATGTCGATGGCTTCAAAGGCATCAGTCAACGTGTCCGCGTTCAGGGTTTTCAGCCGGGGCAGACGACCCAGATGCGCAACATGGGCAAAGTCACAAATTGTCTGTTCAACCTCGGGCACGGCATCCCCGATAAAGGCCACGCCCACGATCGCGCATCGTGCCTGACGCAAGGCCAGCAAAGACATCAGGGTATGGTTGATCGTGCCCAATTGTGTGCGGGCGCACAGGATCACGGGCGCGCGCCATTGGGCAAAGGCATCCAGAAACAGCTCTTCCCGGTTCAGGGGGACCATGACGCCGCCAGCCCCTTCGATCACCAGCGGCCCGTCAATCGCCGGGATGGTCAGATCGTCCAAACCGATATGCGCGCCTTCGGCCTCGGCCGACAAATGCGGCGAGGCGGGCAATTGCAACAGATGTGCCTCGGGCAGCGTCGGGCAGCCTGTCAAAGACGCGATGATCTGGCTGTCAGTCTGCTCTTCGATGCCGGATTGAATAGGTTTCCAATAGGTTGCTTTCAACGCAAGCGTCAGGCCCGCAGAAAACACGGTTTTCCCGATTTCGGTGTCTGTCCCGGTTACAACAATGGGTTGGGTCATTGGCTGTGCTCTTTCATCGCCAGGCTCAGGTCATGCATCATCTGCGTGACCACATCGGCGGAGGTGTTGAGAGTGATCGAGATCCGCAAGCGCGCCGTGTTGCGTGGGACCGTCGGGGGGCGAATGCCACGAATGTCATAGCCCAGCCCTTGCATATGGGCCGCCAGCGCCATCGTGGGTTTATCTTTGCCAACAATCACAGGCATGATCTGGCTTTGAAACCCGATCAAACCACCGTGGCGCTCGGCCTGCGCATGAGCATGTGCCATCAAGGCCTGCGCGCGCTGTTGGCGCGCGGGATTTGTGCGCAATTCGGTCAGCGCGGCGCGTACAAGGGCAGCGTTCAACGGCGACGGGGCGGTTGCAAAGACAAACCCCCGCGCCCGATTGATCAACGTATCGATCAGAACCTGCGCTCCACAGATCAGCGCGCCGGATACGCCCAACCCCTTGCCACACGTGTGCAATGTCAGGGTGTTTTCCCGGTTCGCATAACTGTGGCTTACTCCGCGGCCCAAATCGCCGAAAACACCTGTGGCGTGGGCCTCGTCTACGACAAGAACGGCATCTGTTTCAGCGGCCAGAGTGGCAAGATCGTCAATCGGTGCCAGATCGCCGTCCATGGAGTACAGGCTTTCGCAAGCCAACCAGATCTGCCCGGTATTGCCCGCCTCGCGCCAAAGCCGAATACGCTCAGCTGCGTCGGTGACATCGTTATGTGCAAAGGCCATCGTGTCCGCCCGACCCAACCGCATGCCGTCATGGGTGCTGGCGTGGATTAATGCGTCATACAGCACCAGATCGCCCTGCGCAGGCAGGGTCGAGAATATCGCTGTATTGGCAACGAAACCACCACCGACAAACAGTGCGGCCTCGGTGTCAAAGAACGTCGCAGCCTCTTGTTCTAACAGGCAATGTTCATCATGATTGCCGCGCAACAGGCGGGACCCGCCTGCACCGACCGGAACACCCCGGTCCAGTGCGGATCGGGCGGCGGCCTGCAAGACGTCAGATTCCGCCAGCCCAAGATAGTCGTTCGATGCAAAATCATGCCCGGCACGCGGGATCAGTTGCCGGTAACGCCCTCGCGTTTCCAGCGACCTGAGCGCTGTATCGTGCCGCGCAAACAGCGTCATTTTGAGCCGTCACATCCCACGGCCATGGCTGTCAGGCCAAGCTTGTCGAACAAAACGCTGTCTTTGTCTTCTTCCGGGTTGTCGGCGGTCAGCAAGGTGTCGCCCACAAAGATCGAATTGGCCCCGGCAAAGATGCACATAGCCTGCATTTCGTCGCTCATGTCGGTGCGACCTGCGGACAGGCGCACATGCGATTTTGGCATCAGGATACGAGCCAAAGCAACGGTGCGTACGAATTCGATGGGGTCCAGCGGTTTAACATCGGCCAGCGGCGTGTCTGCGATTGGGATCAGCATGTTGACCGGAACTGAATCTGGGTGCTCGGGCAGGGTGGCTAGGGCCAGCAACATGTCGATGCGGTCCATTTTCTGCTCGCCCATGCCGACGATGCCACCGGCGCAGACCTTCATGCCTGCTTCGCGCACGCGGTTCAGCGTTTCGATGCGGTCGGCAAAGGTGCGTGTGGTGATGATTTCGGAATAGTACCGTTCCGAGGTGTCGATGTTGTGGTTGTAGTAATCCAAACCCGCATCGCGCAGGCGGAACACCTGATCGTCCTCTAGCATGCCCAATGTCATGCAGGTTTCCATACCCATGTCCTTGACGCCTTGCACCATCGCCTCAAGCATTGGCATGTCGCGCTCTTTGGGGGACCGCCATGCCGCGCCCATGCAATACCGCGTTGCGCCGCCTTCTTTGGCTTTGCGTGCTTGTGCCAGAACTTGCTCGACTTCGATCAGTTTTGAGGCCGACAGCTTGGATCCGTTGCGCGCAGACTGGCTGCAATAGGCGCAATCCTCGGCGCAGCCACCGGTTTTGATCGACAACAGCTTTGAACGCTGGACCTGATTTGGATCGAAGTTTTCCCGATGCACGGTTTGTGCCTCAAATAACAAATCCATCAGGGGTTTGTTGTAGATTTCTTCCGCCTCGGCGCGGCTCCAGTCCGTACGAATGGTCTGGTTGTCGAGCATCGGTATTCCTCCATTGGGAATTATAGATAAAAATGAGCTGCGCTCTGCTTGATGGAGGTGATTATAGATAAGGTTAAAAAACCTCAAGAGAGAATGCCCCACGCGGCAAGACGCCGCCCCGAATAGGGACGGCGTTAGGATCTAGCCCCATGAGATAGGGTTATTGTGCTATTTGCCGCGTAAAAAGCTGACCAAAGGCGGGGTTTTCGGCCTTAACCCCCGCCAAGCGAAGCATGTGCCACGCCAACGCTTGGTTGCTGGATATCACCGGAACGCCGGTGCGGGATTCGGCCTCTGCGATGATGTTAAGGCAGCGCAAGTTGGTGCAGCTGACAAAGATCGCATCACAGGGCGATTCATCCGCAATCTTGTCGATAGCCGCTGAAATCGCGTTTTCGGTGATCCGCGCGACCACGCGATCATCGCTTTCTTCGAACGACCCAAAGGCCGCAATGGACATCCCAGCCTGTTCAAGTTTTTCGCGCATCATGCCCGAAACTTCGGGCAGATACGGGGTTATGAAACCCAACTTTGTCGCGCCCAAAGCCCGGCACGCGGCAATCGTGGCCCTCAGCGGGTCGGTGACGGGAACGCCGGGCTTTACGGTCTGAATGGCCCGTTCCACGCCATCTGAGCCGATCACAGTCGAGGCTGATGTGCACCCATAGCCAATCGCGTCAAAGTTCAACGCCGCTGGCAAAAGCTGCGCAGAGGCAGGCAAATCCTGTTCCATCTTGATCAGCGTGTCGGGGCGGATTTCCGTCACCATCGGGATGCGTGAATGATACAGTGCCACCCCATCCAGATCCATCATCTGAGAGAATTCAGGTTCAAGCGATTCATCGGTTTCCAGCACGACAACACCCAAGGTCGCCCGCGTCCCAATCCCATCATCCGTCGCAAAGTCGAGTTTCATCTGTCCCTCAGAGTATCGGTAATTCGCGCGCCGCACGGGTGCTCAGCAGGCGGGGCACCCCATCGGTCACAACGATGTTTTCTTCGTGAACCATGATACGGCCATCCCCATAACTAAGCGAGGGTTCCAGCGTCAGCACCATGTTTTCTTGCAGTTCAGTCTCATCAAAGGCGGCATGCGATGGCCATTCGGTCAGCTGCATCCCCAGCCCATGACCCAAACGGCCAACATCACCACCCTGATCATCCAACTCGGCAATGACAGTCTGCATCGCTGTAAAGAGATCCCGACAGGTAGCACCGGGTCGGGCGGCGTCCATTCCGGCCTCGGTCGCGCGCCAAAGCACATCATAAGCCCGCTTGGACAGATCATCCGCCTGACCAATGGCCCAGTTGCGATCAAAATCGCAAAAATACCCGTCAAACGTCGCGCCAGTGTCCAGCATCAAGATGTCACCGAATTGCAAGGGACGACGAGAGGGCGGCGAAATCACATCGTGATAGCCGCCTTGATCCGCACCCCCCACCAGATAGGGCACGTCATCCGCCCCCAAAGCCAGCGCCTCGCGTCGGAATGCACGAAACACTTCCTCAAACGGTTGGCCTTCGGTGGCAAAGCTGGGCACAGCGGCAAAGCTGCGCGAACCAATGTCACAGATATGGGCCAGCTTTTCGATCTCAGCTGTCGATTTGACCATGCGCAGGGATCGCACCAGCGGCGTGGCATCTGCGATTTCCAGCCCCGGCAAGGCGGCCATCAGGCGTTCGTAATCGCCCAACGGCATCCTAAGCGCGGTCTCATGCCCCTTCATCACACCAACACGCACGCCTTGGTGTGACAACGGGGTCAGGATTTCGAGCAGCAATGAAATCCCGTCATCTTCAGGCGCAGGCGCGCTCCACGTGCGAATATCATCCAGCCAAGTTTGCCGCATCAGGGCGGCGCCAATTTCAGGAATGATGGCGATGGGTTTCCCAGCCGCGGGCACAAACAAGAACCAAGGGCGTGTCGGGCTTTGCCAGAACAGTGTATGAAATCCACTGAAATAGCGGACTTCGGGTTCGGTCAACAATAAAAGGCCAGCTAAGCCCTGCTGGGCCATCAGTGCCTGTGCCTTGGCAGTGCGCTGTTCAAATTCAGCGTCAGCAAATCCGCGAACGGGGGCGTCAGACATTGCTGTCCTCCGCCATGACAGCTGCAAAGATCTCTGGATCTGTGATGCCTTCGGACCCGATGAGCAACACGCGCGAATTGCTGTCCAGACCCAGTGTTGCGCCGGTTATGCCTGCTTGCGCTGCGATCAGTGCGGCCAGTCCCGCAACCGCGCTTTCACCGGCTTCGACCACCGGATCATCTCCCAACGGACGGGCCAGCAATCGCATGGTGGGGCCAACGACACTGTCAGGGATTGTGACGTAATCGGTGGCTTCTTCGCGCAGGATGTCCCACGCCATTTCAGAGGGTTCACCGCAAGACAGGCCAGCCATGATGGTTTCTACCTCGATGTTCACAGCCGTCGGCGCATCCTTGCGGGCACTCTCATAGAGGCACGCGGCCATGTCAGGCTCGACGATCACCACGCGCGGGGATTGATCCCCCCAATACTGACGCAGCTTGGCCGCGACAGAGGCCGCCAACCCACCAACACCGCCCTGCAAGAAGACATGAGTAGGTGCATTGCCCAATGCGTCGCAGGCTTCGCGGGTCATCACGGAATATCCCGCCATAACATCGCGCGGTGGCTCGGAATAGCCGGGCCAGGATGTGTCAGACACCACAAACCAGCCGTTTTGTTCTGCCTCAGCGCGGGCCAGATCGACGGAATCGTCATAGTCCCCTTCGATCCGGATAACGTCAGCCCCCAGTTCCCGCATCGCTTGGGCGCGGCCTTCGCTGACTTCGGCGTGGATGTAGATCCGGCAGGGCGCGCCAAACCGTTTGCAGCCCCAAGCAAGCGAGCGACCATGGTTGCCATCCGTGGCCGAAACCAACGTGATCTTGGCGCAGTCATCGCTGTAATCGCCATTGCGGATATCGGCCAAGGTCACATCTTTGCCAAGGCGGCTGGACAGTTCTCGTTGCAGCACTCGCAGGGCGGCATAAGCCCCCCCAAGCGCCTTGAAACTGCCAAGGCCAAACCGCGGCCCTTCGTGTTTATAGTGGATTTCGCCGACGCCGATTTTGGCGGCCAGTGCAGGCAGCGAGACAAGCGGAGTGGGGGCATAGCCATCCCATTGGGTGATTTCGCCAATGGCCTGTCCAAAATTGTCTTGGCTCAGAACGCGGTGCGCTGCATCCCCCTGGTGACGTGCGCCTGTGGCATGCGCCATCGGCGCAGTTGCAAAGATATCCATCAGTTTTGTCCTTTGGTCAGGGGCAACCGGTCTTTGACCAATTGCGTCCAGAACGCCGCGCCAATCGGCAACAGCGCATCGTTGAAATCATAATCGGCGGCGTGCAACGGTTGTCCGCTCGCCCCCGTTTCGCCATTGCCCAACAACAGGAAACAGCCCGGAACGGCGGCGGTGAAATGGGCGAAATCTTCGGAAAAGCTCATCGGGGATCGGTTGCCGTCAACCTCCAGATCCAACGCTTTTGCAGCTTGGACCACCGCCTCTGTCGGCTCAATTGCATTGATGGTTTCGATGAATTCGGTGCGGAACTGTACGTCCACCTGAACGCCATGCGCGGCTGCAACGCCGTTTGCGATCTGGCGCATAAAGCGTTCGATCTGTTGACGATCCTCTGGCAGGCGGGCGCGGCAATCGCCTTTCAGCGTGGCCTGACCGGGCAAGACGTTGCGCTGCCCATCCGTCAGGAATTCGGTCACTGAAACAACCGCCCCGGCACTGGGCGCCAGTTTGCGGGCGACGATGGTTTGCAGCGCTTGCACCAGCTCTGCGCCCACGGTGATCGCATCCACTCCGACTTGCGGCATCGAGGCATGGCCGCCCTGACCGGTGATTGTGATTTCAAACAGGCTTTCGCTTGCACAAATTTGTCCGGGTCGTGTTGTAACCTGACCGGTTGGGGCGCCGGGGAGGTTGTGGATGGCATAGACTTCTTCCATCGGGAACTGCTCCAAAACGCCCTGATCGATCATCGCTTTGGCACCCAGACCGTGTTCTTCGTTGGGTTGGAACAGGAAAACAACTGTACCGTCGAAATCGGGGTTTTTCGCAAGGGTTTCGGCAGCGCCCAGCAACATGGTCATATGACCATCATGTCCGCAGGCGTGCATCACCCCATCGGTTTGGGACGCATAGTCCAGACCTGTGGCCTCGTGAATGGGCAGCGCATCCATGTCAGCGCGCAACCCGATCGCGCGATTGCCAGTACCGGCGCGCAGAATGCCGACCACGCCAACGCCTTCGTGGACCTCTATGCCGAGGTCGCGCAGATGTGTCGCGACGCGCGCACGGGTCTGGTGTTCCTGAAACCCAAGCTCTGGCGTGCGGTGAAAGGTCTGGCGCAGTGCGCGTAATTTGCTGTCAAAGTCGGACATGCGGGAATCCTGTCTGAATGGTGCGCCCAGAGTATTCATCTGCCGGGATGAATTTCATCGAGTTTCCGGGCAAACTGTACGAAATTGATTGTGTTTCGTACAAAGCGGGGGCATTTCATCGCGGTATGGATGACAAAGATCTTCAGATACTCCGCCTTGTGCAATCCAATGCGCGCCTTACGGCTGAATCCATCAGTCAGGACGTTGGCCTGTCCCCGCCTGCCGTGCAGAAGCGTCTAAAGAAGCTGCGCGAAACCGGTGCCATCGAACGCGAAATCGCGGTGGTGTCTCCGGCCAAGGTGGGCCGTGAGATGATGATCATCGTCGAGGTGATACTCGAACGGGAAAACCTTGCGCATCTGGATGCGTTCAAGCGGCGGATCCGGACGGCGGACTGTGTGCAGCAATGTTACTATACGACGGGCGAGGCGGATTTCGTGCTGATCCTGACGGTCAAAGACATCAAGGAATACGAACAGTTCACGCAAACGCATTTCTTTGAAGAATCCAACATCAGCCGGTTCAAAACATCTGTAGTGATGGATCGGGTCAAAGTGTCGTTGGACGTTATCTAAGCTCAGTTAGCGAATGCGCGGCAGTTTGGATGGGCTCCAATAGGCGCCGGATTCTTCGCGTACATCGTTGTAATTCCCGATCTTCTTGCGGATTTGATCGCCCCCTGCGGCCACCAAATGGCTGAGCAGACATTCAACCACCGCCATCGCGCCGACATAACAGCCAAAATAGTGGGTCGAATTGGCCGCCACGGTCAAAACATGGTCGGCCTCGATATTTGGGGCCACCAGTTCAGAATCCGAGATCAAGACGATCTTCATCCCACGTGCACGCGCAAATCTGAGCGCCTTGATCGTTTCGGCGCTGTAGGGTGCAAGGGTCATTGCGATCAACACATCATTGGCGGTGCCCTCGACCAGTTCGTCCACGGCGCTGCCCATATGGCGTGGGATCAAATTCAGATCGGGCAGGGCCATACGTCCCACATAGTGGAAATAATACGCGACCGCATAGCTGGCGCGCGTCGCAGTCACAAAACGCCGTTCTGCTTTCAGCAGGCAGTCCACGACCCCTTGTACTTTTTCCGGGGTCATCAGACGCAAAGAGCGGGAGACAATATTGATCTCATTTCGGGCAGCACGGGCTTGTAGCCCCCCGGTTTCACCAGCGCCCTGCATCCGGTTGATCCAGTCTTCGCCAAGATCGCGTTCGCCATCTGTGACCAAAGCCTCGCGGAAGGGTTCGCGGAACGCATCAAAGCTGTCGAAGCCCATTTTTTGCGCGAGCCGGACAAGCGAGTTGGGGCTGACCCCAATCGTGGACGCGGTTTCGCGGATTGGGTTCAGGCCGAAATCTGCTGGGTGATCAATAACGTACTTGGCAACCGCTTCAAGCCGTGGCGGCAGGGAGTCGATGTCGTCCTTGAGGCGTTCGATCAGGCGATGTTTTAGGCTTTGATCCATAAAGTCAGATAAAAACAAATGTTCTGCAAATAGCAAATACAAAAATATTGATCTGCGTCTAACTATGACCCAACGGAACCCAAAACGAGTCTTATCATGTCTCTCCCAACTCATGCCTCAGTGGTCGTCATCGGTGGCGGTATCATGGGGTGTTCGACCCTGTATCACCTTGCCAAAATGGGCGTCACAGATGCCATCCTGATCGAGCGGAACAAGCTGACCAGCGGCACCACATGGCATTCGGCGGCGCAGGTGCGGGCGCTGCGCCATTCGCAGAACCTGACGCGGATGATCCAGTATTCTGTCGATCTGTATGCGCAGCTGGAACAGGAAACCGGTCAGAACGTTGGCTGGATTCAAAAGGGATCGCTGTCGATCGCCACGACTGAGGACCGGATGATCCACGTCAAGCGGCAAGAGGCACTGGCCCATGCATATGGCGTCGAGGCGGTATCTGTGTCCGCTGGCGAGGCGAAAGAACGCTGGCCGTTGATGAATGCGGATGATGTGCTGGGCGCGGTCTGGTCTCCAGACGATGGGCGCGTATCCCCCAGCGATGTGTGCGCGGCTTTGGTCAAAGCGGCCAAGGGACTTGGCGCGCGGATCTTTGAAGACACCGGCGTGACCGGCATCTTGACCGAAAACGGCAAGGTTGTTGGCGTTGAAACCACCCAAGGCACCGTGTCGTGTGATGCGATTGCATTGTGTACCGGTCTTTGGTCGCGCGAAATGGGGGCCATGGCCGGGGCGGAGATTCCGGCGCTGGCGTGCGAACACTTTTATCTGTTGACCAAGCCGATTGACGGCATTGTTGGCAACATGCCGACGCTCAGCGACCACGATAACCATCTCTATATTCGGGACGATTCAGGCGGATTGCTGGTTGGCTGTTTCGAACCCATGGGCAAACCGATCAAACCGGGCATTCTGGACGAGAATTTCGAATTCGGTCTGTTAGGCGAAGATTGGGAACACTTTGAGCCCATGATGATGAATGCGCTGCATCGCCTGCCCGCGTTGGAAACCGCCGAAGTTAAAATGCTGTTGAACGGACCAGAAAGCTTTACGCCGGATGGGATGTTCATGCTGGGGGAAACCGCTGAAACCAAGGGGTTGTTCCTGGGCTGTGGTATGAACTCGGTGGGTATGGCGTCGGGTGGGGGCGCAGGCATGAACCTTGCACATTGTATCGTGCATGGTCGGACGGCCTATGATCTGGGCGAAGCGGATGCAAAACGCTTTGCGCCGGTGTTCAACAGTCTTGACCACCTGATGGCGCGTGCGCCTGAAATTCTGGGCACCCATTACGAAATTGCATTTCCGGGGCGGCAGCTCTCAACGGCTCGGAATCTGCGTGCCCTGCCGCTGGAGCAATCCTATAAGGCGGCAGGGGCGCACTTTGGCCAGTTTTATGGCTGGGAACGCCCGCTTTATTTCGGCAAAACGGCCGAACCTCAGATGACCTTTGGCAAGCCGGATTGGTTCGACAACGTCGCGGCCGAGGTCAAGGCGGCCCATGAAACTGCGGCGATCTTTGATGCGTCACCCTTTGGTAAGATCGAAGTGCAAGGCGCAGATGCCGAGGCGTTCCTGCAGCACGTCTGTGCGTCGAACATGGCCAAGGCACCGGGCAGCGCGATCTATTCTGCGGTTCTGAACGAGCGGGGCACCTATGAATCCGACATCACCGCGCACCGTATTGCAAACGATCATTATCGTCTGTTTGTGGGTACCAACGCGATCAAACGGGATCTGTCGTGGTTCAAGCGCCACTCCGATGGGTTTGATGTGACCCTGACAGACAGCACCGAAGAATATGCTGTTTTGGGCCTGATGGGGCCAGAGGCAGCACGGATCGCCGCCGAAGTTGGTGCGCCAGAGCTGAACGAGCTGGGGTATTTCAAAGTTGGCCCGGCACATATTGCGGGTAAACATGTGCGCGCGGTCCGCATGTCTTATGTGGGCGAGGCCGGGTGGGAGATCACCATGAAGGCCGAGAACACGCAGGCGGTTTATGACGCTCTGGTCGCAGCAGGGGCGGCACCGGCGGGCATGTATGCGCAATCTTCGATGCGGATTGAAAAGGGCTTTGCCGCGATGGGTCACGAGCTGGACAGTGACATCACCCCGATTGAAACCGGCATGGATATGATGGTGTCCAAGAAGAAAGAGTTTGTGGGCTCTGCGGCACTGGTCGAACGACGGGCCACTGGCAAGCGGTCGTTGATGACGGTCATCATTGATGATGTGAACGCGGTGCCTTTGGGACACGAGCCGATCTATTTCGGGGGTAAAATCGTCGGGCACACCACCTCGGCCAGCTTTGGCTATCGCATTGGCAAGCCGATCTGTCTGGCCAGTGTCCATATGGATGACGCAGACGGGGCCGAGGTCGAGATGGACATAGCGGGCACGCGGTTTGCGGCGCGGGTGCAATTTGCGCCAGCCTATGATCCGACCGGCAGCCGGATGAGAGGGTAACACGATGCCTTTGCCAGTAATCACAGTCGCGCCCAACGGGGCGCGACGTCAGCGCAGCGATCACCCGGCCTTGCCGGTGACAACAGATCAGATCGCTGAAACCGCGCGCGCCTGTCAGCTGGCGGGGGCGCAGGCGCTGCATTTGCACGTGCGCGATGACACAGGCCGCCATTCGCTGGATCCGGGTCGCTATCGCGAGGCGATGGCAGCGGTTGAGGCTGCGGCCCCGGGCATGGCGATCCAAATCACGACCGAGTCCGGCGGGAATTTTGATGTGGCTGCGCAGTATCAGACGCTTGAGGCGCTGCGCCCCGCAGCGGCCAGCATTTCCGTGCGAGAGATGGCGCGGGATTCCGACATTGCAGCACGTACCTATGCCCTGTGTGCTGAGGCGGGAACCGAGGTGCAGCATATCCTGTATGGGCCGGATTGCATCAAGACGCTGTTGGACTGGCGACATTCTGGCCTGATCCGTCAGGCTCAAAATCAGGTGATTTTTGTCCTTGGGCAGTACAATCCGCCGGTTCTGGCACGACCCGAGGGGCTGATGCCGTTCCTGAAAGACACCAAAGAGGCCAATCTTGATTGGACAGTCTGTGCCTTTGGTCGCTACGAACACTCCTGTCTGCTTGAATCGCTGAAACACGGCGGCGCGGTGCGGATCGGGTTTGAGAATAACACTGAAACACCAAACGGCGAGGTTTTCGCCGACAACGCGGCTTCGGTTGCTGCATTTGTCCGCGCAGCCGAAACTGCGGGACACACATTGAACGAGGTTGCCTGATGAGCCATGTCTTTCCACGCCACACCAAAGCCAACCCACCCACAGCCGTATCGGGCGATGGCTGCTATTTGATTGATGCTGATGGCAAGCGGTATTTCGACGGATCCGGTGGCGCTGCGGTGTCCTGTCTGGGCCATTCAGATGCCGAAGTGATCAAAGCGGTGCAGGATCAGGTGGCAAAGCTGGCCTTTGCCCATACGGGGTTTTTGACCTCGGAACCCGCCGAGGAACTGGCGGATCTGTTGATTGCAAACGCACCGGGTGATCTGGACCGGGTCTATTTCGTGTCGGGCGGGTCCGAGGCGACGGAATCTGCCATCAAGTTGGCGCGTCAGTACCATCTGGAACGCGGCGAGCCACAACGCCGCCACATCATCGCGCGGCGTCAAAGTTATCACGGCAATACCTTGGGGGCCTTGGCGGCGGGTGGCAATGAATGGCGGCGCCAGCAGTTTGCACCTTTGTTGATTGATATCAGCCATATCGCGCCTTGCTATGAATATGTGGACCGTGCCGAGGACGAAAGCGCCTTTGATTACGGTCAGCGCGCGGCGCAGGATCTAGAGGATGAAATCCTGCGGTTGGGCGAAGACAGCGTCATGGCTTTCATGGCCGAGCCTGTTGTGGGTGCAACCTCGGGTGCGGTGCCTGCGGTTGAGGGGTATTTCAAACGCATCCGAGAAATCTGTGACAAGTATGGCGTGTTGTTGATTTTGGACGAGGTGATGTGCGGCATGGGCCGTACCGGGCATCTGTTCGCCTGCGACGCGGATGGGGTCGCGCCTGACATCTTGTGCATCGCCAAAGGCTTGGGGGCTGGATATCAGCCGATTGGTGCGATGCTGTGTTCCAAGCAGATTTATCAGGCGATCGAAGACGGGTCTGGGTTTTTCCAGCACGGTCACACCTATCTTGGACACCCGGTTGCGACAGCTGCGGCTTTGGCCGTTGTCAAAACCATGCTGGATCGGGGACTGGTGCAGCGCAGTGCTGAGATGGGTGAAAAACTGCAATCTGCATTGGTGCAGAAGTTTGGCCAGCACCCAAATGTTGGCGATATCCGGGGGCGGGGGTTGTTTCGTGGCATTGAGCTGGTCGCGGATCGCGAAACCAAAACGCCGTTTGATCCCAAACTTGGACTGGCCAAAAAGATCAAGAAAGCCGCATTTGAGGCCGGTTTGATTTGCTATCCAATGTCAGGCACACGGGATGGTGTGCATGGGGATCACATCCTGTTGGCACCGCCCTTTATCCTGACCGACGAACAGATCGATGAGATCGTCACCAAGTTGGATCTGGCGATTACACAATCGCTGTAAGACACCTGAGTTGGGCCCAACTGAATGGGCCCAACTCAGATCTAAGGATGTTCACCACATGCGCGTTTTGGCGTATTCTGGATATCCGCTGTCATAGCTTTCAGCATCAAAATTGCTTTGCATCTCTTTGACGAATTGCCCGGCGGTTGGAACTGATGCGCTTTCGTCCGGGCTGCTCCAGAGGGCTGATCGCATCAGGGCCTTGGCGCATTGAAAATAGAGCTCATCAATGGTGATCACGATGACGGTTTTCGGGCTGGTGCTGCGCTTTTTGAATTGTTCGGTCACGGAGGGGTCAGCGGTAATAGCCCCTGTTCCGTTGACTCGCACCACGTTGTTGGACCCGGGCACCATGAACATCAGACTGACCCGGTTGTCGCGCACAATGTTCCTGAGCGAGTCGATCCGGTTATTACCGCGCCAATCGGGCAAAAGGATTGTCTTGTCATCTGCAATTGTGACGACTGGTTCATTGTCCCCGCGGGGGCTGGCATCGGTGCCCTCGGGGCCGATTGTCGACAGGATCACAAAGCGCGATGCGCCGATCCAAGTGCGATAGTGCGGGGTGATGCGTGGCGTGACTTTGGTAAGCGACGCGGGCACCGGGGCATCATAGAGTGCCTCAAGCGCGGCCAGTGTGTCGATAGTCTGCATAGGGGCCTCTTGCTGTGTCTACGTGCGGCCACTTTGTCTGTTTTGGGCGTGGGGGCAAGGGTTTTTCACGGCGCAATACTGCCCTTTGGGGGCTGTTAAGACCTATCACGATATGATGTCGCGTCGATCAAATGCATTGGCTTTATGGGTTGTGTGTCGTAGCGAAGGCCGATCATTGCGCCACCTGATTCCAAAGCCCCCAAATTGTAGCAGGGGTGTCAGGCAAGCAGGCGGCATTTGCGAAACACTCACCGGTTATGGTGGGTTTGTCGCATTCTGCCTATTGCTATCGATGGGGCATGCCGTAATGAACAAGTTTGTAACAGAAATGCTGCGGAAGTAGGACGCACTATGAATATGCTCAAAATCGTGGCGGTGCCGATGCACCCCGAGGGTCGTAAGTTTGTTGCGACATTTGCAGCGATCAGTGTCGCGGCCGGATTCCTTTTTGAACCCTTGTTCTGGATCGGTTTGGGTCTGACCGTCTGGTGTTACTACTTTTTCCGCGATCCTGTGCGTTCGGTGCCGACCGATGAAGGATTAATCGTGTCACCCGCTGATGGGGTGGTGTCGTTGATAACGGAAACCGTGGCCCCGCCGGAGCTGGGGCTGGGGGATGCGCCCCGGATCCGTGTGTCTGTTTTCATGAGCGTTTTCAATTGCCATGTGAACCGGATGCCAATGACTGGCGAAGTGACCAAAATCGTCTATCACAAAGGTAAATTTGTGAACGCTTCTTTGGACAAAGCCAGCGAACATAACGAGAGAAACGGACTTGCGATCCGCCGGAACGATGGCACCGATATCGCAGTTGTGCAGATCGCAGGTTTGGTTGCGCGTCGCATCGTTTGCTTTACGAAAGAGACAGAAACCCTCAGTGTTGGGGAACGATTTGGTTTGATCCGCTTTGGAAGTCGTCTAGATGTGTATCTCCCCGTAGGTGTGCAGCCGTTGGCAACACTGGGGCAAACCACAACCGCAGGCGAAACTGTCCTGGCCACACTTGGCGAAGAGCAAAGCAAGCGATTAGGGACCATGATATGAAGCGAGCGGGATCCGGGTTTTCAAGTGGGTATCTGACACGCAATATCCCCAATGCGGTGACTGTCTTGTCACTTTGTTCGGGGCTGACGTCGTTGCGGATGACCCTGATGGACCGGCTGGAACCCGCTATCTATCTTATTCTAATCGCGATTATTTTGGACGGTTTGGATGGGCGCGTGGCACGCCTGCTCAAGGCAGAAAGCCGATTTGGCGCGGAACTGGATTCGTTCTCTGATTTCCTGTGCTTTGGCATCGCGCCGGGCCTGTTGCTGTATCGTTTCATGTTTGATGGCACGGACCAGATGGGCATTGGCTGGGCTGTGGTCTTGTTTCTGGTTGTGTGCTGCATGTTGCGTCTGGCGCGATTTAATGTGGCCAGTTCAGAGCCTGAGACCAACGGATCGTCGGCCTTTGTGGGGGTTCCGGCCCCGGCTTTGGCGTTCCTGTCGCTGTTGCCGATCTATCTGAAGCAAAGTGGTTTTACACCAACTGACTTTTTCCAAGACATCTTTCTTGTGTACTTGGTTGGTGTTGCGCTTTTGGCAATCAGCACGATCCCGACCTATTCGCCAAAAATGTTCAAAATGAAATCAGCCAACGCGCGGGTGGTGTCGTTTATTGGCGCAGTGTTCTTGGTGCTGATCCTGTCCTTCTCTTGGTATTCGTTTGCATTGCTGGCGTTGCTTTATCTGCTTTCAATTCCGCTGCTGGCGTTTCGCTATCGCTGAGCAGGCTTAGCTAAGCCTGCTGCGCTGAACTGAGGGTGTGACGCCAAAGGCGGCCCTGTAAACACGGGAGAAGTGGCCAGCACTTTCAAAGCCGCAAGCGAGCGAGATTTCGGTCACGGACCCCTCGGTTTGCAGCAAGAGATGGCGAGCCCGTTCCAGGCGGATTTCAACGTAATATTTTTTGGGTGAACAGTTCAGGAACTTTCCGAACAAGCGTTCCATCTGCCGCGTTGAAATGCCGACTTCTTCGGCAATGAGTGTGGGCGAGATGGGGTATTCGATGGTTTCGTGCATCTTTTGAATGGCGCGGGCCAGGTGCTTGTTGCGCATCCCGTGACGCGATTGCAGCGAAACCCGTTGTTCTGCCGTGGCGTCGCGCACTGCGTTGTAGACCATTTGATCGGATACAGCGACCGACAGGTCATAGCCGTGATCACGTTCAATCATGTGCAGCATCAGGTCCGCTGTTGCGGTCCCGCCCGATGCGGTGATGATCTTTTCATCTGAAACAAAGACATTTCGGACAAGGTTGACCTGCGGAAACTCTTCCATGAACCCATCATGGAATTCCCAATGTATCGCGGTTTGGATTCCCGTCAGAAAGCCCGCTTTTGCCAAAACATAGGCGCCCGAGCACAGCGCGCCAATTTTTGTTCCACGCGCCCGTTCCCTGCGGAGGCAGGCAAGCAAAGACTTGTCTGTATGATCCTGAACCCGAATGCCCGACAACACAAACAAGCGGTCACAGTCCGGCAGCGCATCTTGTTTATGATGAACCAAGGTTACGGATCCGTTCGAACAGGTCGCGGTCTCGCCGTTCTCAGAGGCATATGACCACGTATAAAGTTCTTTTCCGCTTACCAGATTGGCTATCCGCAAGGGTTCGACGGCACAGGAAAATGCGATGTGGGTAAAGTCGTGGACCAGAAGAAAGATGAAATGCTGAGGTTTAGACATTGGGGAGCTTTCTGGTGGCGCGTGGGGTGAGTCGGTTGCGACGCTGTTTTGCTCAGGTATTTTTATTGTGTACAAATTGTATTTTCAAGTCTAATCAGTAATCGACTCACGGTTTGTGCAGGTTTCATTTGCAGCAAACAGACACTCAGAAATGAGGGGAAGACATGAAAGACACGTCCAAACAGCGCAAAGCTGAGCTTTATGCGCATCTCAAGTCGGCTGTCATGACATTGGAACTGCGCCCCGGTGCCGATTTGGATGAGGCAAGCCTGAGCGAAGATTTTTCTTTGTCGCGCACCCCCTTGCGTGAGGTGTTTCGTCAATTGGCGGGCGAGGGGTATCTTGACCTGCGCGAAAATCGCGGGGCGCGGGTCAGTGAAATGTCGCACACCACCCTGCGCGACTTCTTTCTGGCGGCCCCGATGGTTTACGGCGCAGTGCTGCAATTGGCGGCGCAAAATGCGCGGCCCGAACAGATTGTCGATTTGAAGGCCGCACAAGAGGATTTCAAAGCCGCCCTGCATCGCGGTGATGGCGCGGCGCGTGCAATGGCAAACAACCGGTTCCACGAGGTCACGGGTGAAATGGCTGACAACATTTACCTGATGCCGTCGTTTCAGCGTCTGTTGATTGACCACGCGCGAATTTCGATGACCTTCTACCGTCCGCAAGACGCCCGCATGGCTGACAACGTGTCAGAGGCCAGCGCCCAACATGATGCAATTATTGCCGCGATTGAGGTCAAAGATGCCGCAGCTGCCGCGCAATTGGCGATTGATCACTGGAATCTGTCGCGCGACCAAATCGAACTTTTTGTAATGCCCGCCGGGTTGGATATGCCGTTGGGCACCATGGCGCGCAAAACCCCTGCATGAGGACATGATGACTCCGATTTTCAAATTCGAGGGGATCTATACCCCTGTCGTGACGCCGTTTCACGATGATGGCAGCGTCCATTGGGAGGCTCTGGCCGAGGTGATCGAATTCCTGATCAGTTCTGGCGTGCATGGGCTGATCTCAGGCGGATCAACCGGTGAGAACTACGCACAGGGTGTCGAGGAACGCATTGCAGTGGCCAAATTCACCCGCGAACAATCCAAAGGCCGGGTGCCTGTAATTGTTGGGACCGGGGCCATGATGACGCCGGATTCAATCGCTTTGGCAACCGGCGCGCGCGAGATCGGCGCCGATGCGATCTTGCTGGCCACGCCGCCCTATTCGGTTCCAACAGAACGGGAAAACGCATTGAATGCGTTGGCCATCGACAAGGCCGCGAACTTGCCTGTGATGCTGTATAACTATCCAGGTCGCATGGGCGTGCACATGGGCGAAGAGTTCTTGGACCGGGTGGGACGGTCCCGCAATATCTGTGCGATCAAAGAAAGCTCAGGCGATATCAACCGGGTGCACCTGCTGGCGCGCGACTATCCACATATTCAAATGTCCTGTGGCATGGATGATCAGGCGCTGGAATTCTTTGCCTGGGGTGCGCGCAGTTGGGTTTGCGGTGGGTCGAACTTTTTGCCGGCTGAACATCTGGCGCTGTACAATGCCTGCGCGGTCGAGGGCAATTTCGACAAAGGTCGCCGGATCATGGCGGCGATGATGCCCTTGATGCGCGTGTTGGAGCAGGGCGGGAAATTCATTCAATGCATCAAGCATGGCGTGACTTTGAATGGGATAGATACCGGCCCAATGCGTCCGCCGCTCAAGGGGTTGAACAAAGACGATAAACGCGCCTTGGAACAGGTGATCAAGGTGCTGAAACGCACCATCGCTGACATTCAGGCAGAGGGGTAAGAGCCATGGATTTGCTGACACAAGAAGAATACCGCGCCCTTGCTGGCGACCTTACCTTGCCGGTGAATGCCTATATCGACGGTGGATACCGCCCCGCGGCATCGGGCAAAACCTTTGCCACTGTGAACCCGGCAACGGGCGAAACACTCGCAGAGATTGCCGCCTGCGGGGCCGAGGATGTGGATTTCGCCGTCTCCAAAGCACGCGACGCGTTTGAGGATGGGCGCTGGTCACGGATGCACCCGTCAGAGCGGAAGGATATCCTGATCCGCTTTGCCAAGTTGTTGACGCGAAACGCCCGCGAGCTGGCCGTGATGGAAAGCATCGACAGCGGCAAAACCATCTTTGACTGCGAAACGGTGGATATCCCCGAAACGATCCATTGCATCAAGTGGCACGCCGAAGCGATCGACAAAATCTATGATCAGGTTTCGCCGGCGTCGGACGATCATATTGCGATGGTCGTACGCGAACCGATTGGCGTCGTGGGGCTGGTGCTGCCATGGAATTTCCCATTGCTTATGTTGGCGTGGAAAATTGGCCCAGCTTTGGCCGCTGGCTGTTCACTTGTCGTGAAACCTGCCGCCGAAACGTCGTTGACCACACTGCGGGTGGCAGAAATTGCAGCCGAAGCGGGCCTACCGCGCGGGGTGCTGAATATTGTGCCCGGTGGCGGTGCCGAGGTGGGCGAACCCATTGGTCGGCATATGGACATTGATATGGTGTCGTTCACCGGCTCAACCGCAACCGGCAAGCGGTTCCTGAGCTACTCCGCCGAAAGCAATGCCAAAGAGGTGGTGCTGGAAATGGGTGGTAAGAACCCGGCCGTTGTGATGGAGGATGCCGAAAATCTGGACCGTGTGGCGCAACACATCGTCAATGGTGCGTTCTGGAACATGGGTGAAAACTGTTCCGCCTCGTCGCGCCTGATTGTGCATCGTGATGTAAAGGCCGAGCTGATGGAGCGCATCGCCATACATGCGCGCCACTGGAATGTGGGGGATCCGTTGGACCCAGAAATCCGTATGGGGGCACTGGTCAGCGAAACCCATTATAACAAAGTATGCGGGTATCTGGATCAGGCGGATGATGTTGCAATCGGTGGCAAAGCGGAAAACGGATTTGTCGAGGCGACAGTGGTCCACATCCCCGGAAATGATCACCCCTTGGCACGCGAAGAGATCTTTGGTCCGGTTCTGTCGGTGATCGAAGTGGGCGGTTTTGACGAGGCGATTAAAATCGCCAATGACACCGATTACGGTCTGTGCGCGTCTTTGTTCACGGCCAACGCCAAACGCGCCATTCGCGGCGCGCGGATGTTGCGGGCCGGGACGGTGACGGTCAACAGCTTTGGCGAGGGCGACATTTCGACCCCGTTTGGGGGCTACAAGCAGTCCGGCTTTGGCGGGCGCGACAATTCCTTGCACGCGCATGATCAGTACACTCAACTGAAAACCATCTGGATTGACCTGAGCGACGATGCTGACGAGGCAATCGATTGACCGCCTACAGGGCCAAGAGACTGCCGGTTCAACGTGGACCGGCAGCTTGGAACACAATTCTGGGGCCTCAGGCCGCTCCAGAGGTGCTGCGGGCCGATCTAACGGCTGATTTTGTGATCGTTGGGGGCGGGTTTGCAGGCTTGTCAGCTGCGCGTCGGTTGACCCAATTGCAGCCAGATGCCCGCGTTGTCGTGTTAGAGGCAGGGCGCGTGGCCCAAGGCGCGGCGGGGCGGAATTCCGGCTTTATGATCGATCTGCCGCATGATTTGGCCTCGGACGATTATGCGGGATCTGGGGATGATCAGGCCCTGATTGGTCTCAATCGGCAAGCGATTGCATTTGGCAGGGCGGCGGTTGAGGAATATGGCATTGATCCCGCCTATTTTGATCCTGCGGGTAAGGTGAACGGCGCAGCCAGCGCTGCGGGTCATGACCACAATCTCAGCTATGCCAAACATCTCGCCTCGCTTGGTGAAACGTCTGACATGCTGGATCAGCACCAGATGCAGGACCTCACAGGGTCGCCGCATTATCGCTCGGGCCTCTACACGCCGGGAACTGTGACGTTGCAGCCAGCGGGCTACATTCGTGGATTGGCGCGCGGTCTGCGTGATCGGGTGCAGGTGTTTGAGAATTCCGCCGTTACCGGGTTCACGCGGCAAGGTCAGGATTGGATGGTGCGCACAGAAACCGGGTCGGTGTCTGCCGCCAAAGTTATACTGGCCAACAACGGGCATCTGGAAAGCTTTGGCATTGAACGTGGCCGGTTGATGCAACTGTTTCTCTTTGCCTCGATGACACCTGATTTGGATGCAGAGACGTTGAAGCGTCTCGGGGGTGCCCCGCGATGGGGCGTCACGCCGTCAGATCCGATGGGCACCACGATGCGCCGGATTGATACCGCGCAGGGAGGTAATCGAGTCATCACGCGCACATGTGCGGTGTTGCGGCCCGGCATGACCGCAAGTCAGGGCGACGTAGATCGCGCAGCGCGCGTTCAGCAGGGCAAGTTTGACCAACGGTTTCCGCAACTGGCGGGGATGGCGATGGAATACAAATGGGCCGGGCACCTTTGTCTGTCACTGAATGGCGTGTCCGTGATGCGTGCCGTGGATGATGGAGTGTTTTCTGCCTGTGTCCAGAACGGGCTTGGAACGGCGCGGGGCACCCTGACCGGAATGGGCGCGGCAGAAATGGCATGCGGTGAAGATACCGAAATCACGCGATATTTCACGGCTGAAGCGCAGCCCAAAGCGCTGCCCCCTAGGCCTTTGTCCGATATCGGTGCGAATGTTGTTTTGCGGTGGAAAGAGTGGCGCGCAGGCAATGAATAGCGCGCCATAACCCATATCTTCTAACGGGGTAAAGCGGGGTTACGGCAGGCTCAACTTTGCCATGCGCCCCCCGTCGACTGTGTAAACTTGCCCGGTGATGAACCCGGATTCTTCGGCGGCAAGAAAAGCCACGAGGGCTGCGACCTCGGCCGGGGTGCCGGTGCGATCTACGGGGTGAATCTTGCCGATATCGCGGCGAAATGCCTGTGGATCGTCCATGCTGTCGATGAAATCCTGATTCAAATCAGTGTCGATCCAACCCGGTGCAACAGCGTTGCATCGAATGCCTTCGGGGCCATGATCAACTGCAACTGCACGGGTCAGCCCGTGTAACCCTGCCTTTGATGCGCAATAGGCCGCATGGCCGGGGTTCGCGCCTAGCCCCTCAATCGAACCGATATTGACGATACTGCCTTGTGTTGCACGCAGATGGGGCAGGGCGGCTTGGATGAGAAGGAAAGGTGCGGTTAGGTTCACCGTCAGATTACGCTGCCAATCCTCCAACGACATGGCCTCGATACTGGACTCCTGCATCATGCCCGCGTTGTTGACGAGCACATCAAGCTGCCCGCTGTCCGCAATGACCTGCTCTATCACCTGTGCCGGGGTTGTCGGGTCGCTGAAATCAGCGGTGAAACTGGGGAAATCGGGATCTGGCGCGCGTTGCGCGGTAAAGACCTTGGCCCCTTCGTTGCGTAGGCGGTGGGCAATGGCCTGACCTATGCCGCTGCGCCCGCCCGTGATCAATGCCACTTTGTCTGTAAACCGCTTCATGACACAGGCTTGCCCCCGTTTACCTCTACCAATTCGCCACACATATAGCGCGCATGATCTGAGGCGAGGAACAGGACCACCTCGGCGATGTCTTCGGGTTGGGCAATGCGCCCGATTGGAACGGTTTTGTCCAGCTCAGCGATGGCTGTGGCGGGATCATATCCGCGCAGTTCAAACCCGGTGCGCAGCATGGGGGTGTCCACCTCGTTCGGGCAGACCGCATTGACGCGGATGCCTTGGTGGGCGTGATCGCGCCCCATGCATTTCGTCAGCGATGCGATGGCGGCTTTGGTCATGCAATACACCGCGTGATCCGGCCCCGGATGAACGCCCCAACAAGACGCTGTGTTGACGATGGCACCCCCTCCGTTGGCCGCGAGTAGGGGGATCGCTGCGCGGCACACCTGAAACGGGGCTTTGACATTAACCGCGATAGAGAGGTCGAAATCCTCGTCACTGCTGGCGGTTACAGGACCGCGCCGCATAATGCCTGCGTTGTTGATGACGATGTCCAACCCGCCTAAGGCCTGTGCCGCCTGATCGGGCAATGTCGATGCGTACTGCGGGTCGGTCAGGTCACCGGGCAAATGAGCCTCGGCCATGATATTGGTAACGTCCTGGTCTGCGACCGCCACTTTGGCCCCGGCGGCGCGCAATTGCGCAACAATCGCCGACCCAATGCCCCCTGCTGCACCTGTCACCAAGGCACGTTTGTTGGTGAAATCCAAAATGATCCCTTTCAACTGATTGGGCCGGGCAGGCCTTTGGGTTTTAGTAGCTTTGGTTCAGTTCATCCGCGGCTGGAATTTCACGTTCGCGGCGCGCGATATAGTCACGCAACTCTTCATCCTTGGCGATATCCAGCGCGGGTTCCTGATATTCGCTTAGCAGTTTTTTGGCGTGTTTCAGAGCACGTTCCGTGATTTCGACACTGCCCTCGGCAATCCACTGTTCGATTGAATTGTTGTCGAACATGTCAGGCATGAAGAAGGCAGATTGAAAGTTCTCTTGGGTGTGAGGGTGCCCAAGATAGTGCCCGCCCGGTCCGATATCCGAAACAGCGGCAATGGCGGTGTCAAAATCATCCCAGTTGGGCCCCTCGGCCATGCGATAGGCCATCGCGCATTGTTCCGCATCAACGATGAACTTGGCGACAGAGCAGTGCATGCCCGCTTCGTTCCAGCCGGCGGAATGCCAGATGTAGTTGGCCCCGGCGTGGATCACAGATGACAGTGTGGTTGCGGATTCATATCCCGCCTGCGCGTCAAATGTTTTGGCCCCGCCCAAGGTGTTTGAGGTGCGCCAAGGCACATCATAGTGCCGCGCCATTTGACCGATCATGAAATTCATCAGACTGATTTCCGGCGTGCCTGCCATCGGGGCACCGGATTTCATCGAAACAGTCGACAGATAATGGCCATAAATCGCCGGACAGCCCCGGCGAATAACCTGTGTATAGGCCAATGCGCTGAGAGCTTCGGCATTCAGTTGCGCAACCGAGGCAGCAACACTAGCGGGCGTATTGGCCCCACCAAGAACGAACGGAGAGCACAGCACAGGTTGGTTGCGGCGGCAAAAGGCGCGCAAGGCCCCCAGCATGGTTTCATCCCAAACCAGTGGCGAGTTGCCGTTGCAGTTGCCCGTTGTGACGGGATTGTTTTCAATGAACTCTTCGCCAAACAAGATGGCGCACATGTCCATCACGTCTTCGGCGTTCTTGGGCGAGGTGGTCATGCCCATGAACGTTTTGTCGGAATATTTCATCGACGAATAGGTGATCTGCAGGTGGCGCTGGCTGATTGGGTGGTCATAGGGTTCGACAATGTGATGCGCTGAGGAATGCAACGCGGGCATCATGTGCGCCAGTTTGTGGAACATCGCCAGATCGTCCAACATCGGGTTGCGGCGCACGTCGTCCAAATCGCGCAGAAACGGCGCACCCGTCATCGGAACAAAGATCGAATGCTTGCCACCCAGACGCACGTTCTTTTTGGGATCACGGGCGTGATAGGTGAAATCGCTGGGGATGGTGGAAATCAGATCCCGGACCAGACCGCGATCCAGATAGACGGTTTCGCCCACCACTTTGGCACCGGCTTTTTTCCAATCTTCGATTGCAATGGGATCTCGGAAGTGGACACCCACGTTTTCCAGAATGTCCATCGAGGCGTTATCAATGCGCTCAACCTGCGCCTCATCCATCACCTCGCACAGGGGAATATTGCGGTTGAGTCCGGGCAGCATTTCAAAATTGGGGGCGCTGCGTAATGCACGGCGTGCAGACCGTCCGCCAGCGCGGGCACGGGTTGGGGGCGTTTGGTCAGTCATGGCAGGTCTCCGCACGAGGGGCTTGGGTGTGGGGCCACTTTGCACGATTCTAGCAGGTGGCTGCCCGTACCGTTGCGAAGGATCATTGCAAGAACCGACACCTCTTTTTCTGCTAATTCTGTAACGAAAAATGGCTAGTTTCGCGGTCCTGCAAAGGCTGATTTTTCTGCGCCAATCTTTAGACGCCGTTCCCGATGCATCATGTAAACAGACGACCCGATGATGATTGCAGCCCCAATCAGAGTGTTGGAATCTGGGATTTCCATAAACAGGATATAGCCCAAGATCGCTGCATAGATCAGTTTCATGTATTGGATGTTGGTAACGACACTGGCTTCGCCAAGGCGCAATGCTTTGACGCCAATCCACTGACCTACGCTGGACAAAGCGCCCATGCCGATCATCAACATCCACCCTTGGGCGTCTGGGGCTTCCCACAGCCAGAACATAGGAATACCGGCCAAAGCCCCGACAAAAATGGCCTGATAGGCCAATAGCGTTCCGGTGGATTCCGTTTGTGACAAACGGCGAACCGAGGTGACAGCCATGGCCGCCCCCAACGCGCCGAGGATCGGGACAAGTGCATAGACATCAAAAAAGCCGCTGACACCGGGGCGCGTCGCGAAAAGAACGCCGACAAAGCCAACGACAACAGCCGTGATACGATGGCGGCCAACGGGTTCGCCTAGAAACCACATGGCCAACAGGGTCACAAAAAAGACCTGAGCAAAGGTAAGGGTGATTGCAGTCGTTAGTGGCAACACCGAAACCGCCCATATACTACAGGACAAGGCCAGAAAGGCCCCGATCAGGCGGATCATGTGCAGTTTGGGGTGCTGCGTGCGCAGGCTGTGCGGAAAATTACCGGCGATCGAAGGGACCGCCGCAAAAAACACAACAACTTGGCGAATGAACAGGATCTGCAAAACATGGTATTGGCCCGACGCAACTTTGGCGAGGGCAGCGACCAAGGCAAAGATAGCAGTGGACAACAACGCCCATAGAACACCCCTAAGGTTTGGCGACAGTTGGTTCGGTGGCGTCAGGGACTGTTTGTTTGAGGCCACGGTTTGAATCCTTGTGTCATGTTCTACTGGGTCGATGGCAATTCGGTTTCGAACTTACGGCGTTGCGCCGGAGTCTAAGCGATGCTTTGCTTCGGTCAAAAGATGATTTCGCAAATTTTGGGCTGCGGGTTTTTCAAGCGTATCAGGGTCATAGACCAAGTAATAGCCATGGTCGGGTCGGCTGATCACGGGCCCTAATCTTACAAGTTCGCCAGAGAGAACGTGCGGATCTTCTAATCCAGAAGAGCCCAACCCAACCCCTTCGCCAGAAAGAACCATATCCAGCAGGGTTGGATAGTTGCGAATTTCTGTAAATAGGCGTGTGGTGTCAAATCCAAGTTGATGATGTTGATGCCAAGTGTGCCACGTGAACCAGCCGATTGCGTGTTCATCTCCGTGATCCAACATCCAATCCTGTGTGAGCGTTTCGGTCAGATTGTTGGGATCAAGGCTTGGGTGCGCTTGCAAAAATTTGGGCGTGGCGATCACTTGGACTTCTTCGCGAAATAACAAATCAGCCGCGTACCCTGGCCAGTGACCTGTGCCAAAGCGGATCGAAAAGTCGACCTTATTGCTGTCAAAATCAGTGTATGTATCAGACGTGACAAAGTTGATCGCTGCACCATGTGCAGCATCACGGAGTTCTGAAATACGGGGCATGACCCAGAGGTGCGCCATGCCAAAAGACGCCCCGATCACCAGCTCGTTTTCACCGCGTTTTGCCAGACGGTCAAACCCTAGTTCAAGTCGATCAAAGGCCCCAAGTGCCAGATCGGCAACTTCTTGTCCCTGCGCGGTCAGCGAGACGTGATTGCCATTTCTCTTAAAAAGCGAAGTGCCAAACCAGTTTTCGAGATTTGCAATGTGGCGCGTAACAGCTGGCTGCGCGACAGAAAGTTCGTGCGCGGCGCGCGTGAAATTGCCATGACGCGCCGCCGCTTCAAAGGCGAGCAATGCGTTCAAAGGGGGCAGGCGTCTGCGCATCTTTGTCTCTTGTCATGATAAAAAAAAGTTATCGGATCATGAGGATATTTGGGCTGTGCGCCAAGCGTTTCCTTTCGCAAAACTATTCTATCGTGCGAATTTGGGGAATATTGCAATGAAACGCGCCAACATCACCATGCAAAAATATTGGGGAGGCCGTTGATGGATACCCCCGAAACAAAGCGTGCCTCGCGTAAGATATGGAACTACACGCCTAACTTGCCGTTGAACATGGCACCCTATTGGGATTGGCCAGCGCGACCTGTGGCGTCGATGGTCTATCTCTTGCAGAGCTGGAACCCAGCCGGATTGCGGTTTCTGATCCTGATCGTTGCGATGGCCGTCTGGACGTGGTTCACGCCCGAATTGACTCGCATGAAAACGCTGCAAGCGGGTTGGGTCTTTGAAATCTGGGTGCGAAACCTGATCCTTTTGGTGACTGTGGCCGGAGGGCTGCATTTGGCGCTTTGGAAATACCGAACGCAGCAAGACGACTATCGCTATGACATGCGCCCCATGGCCAAGGGGGCCAAGGTTTTCTATTTCAAAAATCAGGTCTGGGACAACATGTTCTGGACTCTGGGTCCCGCGCTGGCGTTCTGGACGTTCTGGGAATGCCTGATGTGGTACGCCTATGCCAATGGCTGGGCGTCGATGATCACGGTCCAGAGCAACCCGAGCTGGTTCGTTGCACTGATCGTGTTTATCCCAATTTGGGCCGGGCTGCATTTCTATTGGCTGCATCGGCTGTTGCATGTTGGCAAGCTGTATACGTGGTTTCACAGTTGGCATCACAAGAACATCAACACCGGCCCGTGGTCTGGTTTGGCCATGCACCCGGTCGAGAGCTTTTTCCTGATGTTTGACACCATGATCTTTTTCCTGCTGCCCGCGCATCCGGTGCATGTGTTGTTCTTGCTTTTACATCACGGGATCGGTGCGCCCACGTCCCATGCGGGTTTCGAAAACATCAAGTTGGGTAAAGTCGGAAAATTCGCGCTGGGTGATTTCTTTCATCAGCTGCATCACAAGTTTTTCGACTGCAACTATGGCACGTGGGAAACGCCTTGGGATCGGTGGTTCAATACCTTTCACGATGGCACGGCAGATGGAAACGAGTTGGTCAAAGAACGCCGTCGCAAAATCTGGCTCACCAAATCATAGTAGGATCAGAAGTTTTGCGTGCCCTGTTTCAAGGGCACGCAATGGGGATTTGGCAGGGTTAGGCCCGCATGTTGGCACCGTTTGCGTCGTAGATCGGCGCGCCCAACACTTCGGCTTCATAAAGTTCGCCCAGAATTTCCACCTGCAGATGGGTGCCCGGCTCTGCGTTTGGGCTGGTGACATAGCCCATGGCCATGGATTTGCCGACATGGTGGGCATACCCCCCGGATGAGATATAGCCGACAGCGGCGCCATCTTTCAGAATGGCTTCGTCGTTGCTGACATCAATTCCGTCTACATCGATGGTCATCGTGACCAGTTTTTGTTTGGGGCCGGTATCACGTGCCGCAAGGGTGGCGTCTTTGCCGACGAAGTCTTTTTTCCAGTTGATGAACACATCCATCCCGGATTCAACGGCGTCGAAATCGGGCCGGAAATCCAGCGTCCACACGCCCCAACCTTTTTCCAGTCGCATAGACATCAGCGCACGTGCGCCATACCAGCGATAGCCCAAGTCGGCGCCTGCCTCTTCAACCGCTTCGGCCAGACGCAGCAGGTATTGTGGTTTGCAATAGATTTCATAGCCCAGTTCACCACTGAACGAGATGCGGTTCAAAATGACAGGGACGCCCCCGACATAGGTCTGGCGCAGATCGCGGAATTTGAATGCCTCTGCTGACACGTCGTCACGGGTGAGCCGGGCCAGCAAATCGCGCGATTTTGGGCCGGACAGGGCAATCCCATGCCAGTCGTCGCTGACGTTGGCATAGATCACATCGCTGGGCAGATCCTTTTCAAACCAACGGCGATGGGCTTCTTGCATGGTGCCCGAGCCAAACAGGATGAAATGCTCCTCGCTTAAACAGGCAACAGTCAGATCCCCGTACAGTTTACCCTTGGGTGTCAGCATGGGTGTCAGGGTCAGGCGGCCCGGTTTGGGAACGTATCCTGCAAGGGTCCGATCCAGATACGCCCGTGCGCCTGCGCCTTTGAATTCATGTTTGGCGAAATTGGCGATTTCAATGCCGCCCACCGCTTCGCGCACGGCTTTGACCTCGCGCGCGACATAGTCATGGCTGCGATTGCGCTCGAATGTGGGGTCTTCGTGGGCGTCCTCAGGCCCATCCGCAAACCACAACGCATTTTCCAAGCCAAAACTTTGCCCCATCCGCGCGCCTTTGGCGACAAGGCGGTCGTGCAGGGCGGTGGCTTTTTGCATCCGTCCCTTGGGCAGCGTTTCGTTGGGAAAGGTCATGACAAAGCGACGTTCGTAGTTCTCGGTCGATTTGACCGTGCCCCAGTCGGGGGTGGCAAAATCACCAAAACGGGCCACATCCATCGCCCAGACATCAATGCTGGGTTCGCCGTCGATCATCCATTCTGCCATGGTCAGACCAACGCCGCCGCCCTGACAGAACCCGGCCATCACCCCGACGGCGCACCAATAGTTTTTCATCCCCGGCACCGGGCCAATCATCGGGTTGCCATCCGGGCCAAAGGTAAACGGCCCGTTGATCATGTCCTTGATACCGGCCTCGCCAATCGCTGGGATACGTTCGAATGACATCTCTAGTCGGTCGGCAATACGGTCCAGATCAGGTTGCAGCAGTTCATGCCCGAAATCCCAAGGCGTGCCGCCCACTTTCCAAGGGGTGCCTTTGGGTTCGTACGTGCCCAAAAGCATCCCCTGACGTTCCTGGCGGAAGTAGATGTTCGCCTCGTAATCAATGCCCGCAGGCAGGCGGGTTGGGTGGTTGGCAACGGCGTCGATTTTTTCAGTGATCAGATAGTGATGTTCCATCGGCTGCACAGGCAGGTTCAGACCCTGCATATGCCCGACCTCGCGCGCCCACAGGCCACCGCAGTTCACAATGTGTTCGGCGTTGATCACACCCTTGGGCGTGGTCACATCCCAGCTGCCGTCGGGGCGCTGTTTGGTGGCAGTTGCGGGGGTGTGCGTGAAATATTGCGCGCCGTGGACTTTGGCGGCTTTGGCAAAGGCATAGGTGGCCCCAGACGGGTCCAGATCGCCATCCTGATCATCCCACAGCGCCGCATGATAGTGGCTGGGATCAATCAGCGGATGACGCTCGGCCACCTCTTTTGGGGAGATGAATTCCTGGTTGAGCCCCATGTAACGCGCCTTGGAGCGTTCGCGTTTGAGATAGTCATACCACGTTTTGTTCGAGGCCAGATAAAACCCGCCGGTGATGTGCAGCCCGACCGAGTGGCCCGATAGCTCTTCGATCTCTTTATACAGATCAATGGTATAGCTTTGCAGGCGCGAGATGTTTGGGTCGGAACTGATGGTGTGGATCTGACCGGCCGCGTGCCAGGACGAGCCCGACGTCAGCTCATCCCGTTCCAGCAGAACGGCGTCTTTCCAGCCGAATTTGGCCAGATGATACAGAATGGAACAGCCAACAACACCGCCGCCAATAATGACGACTTTGGCGTGAGAGGGCAGCTTTTTGCTGGTGGTTGAGGTGTCGCTTTGAATTTCGGGCATGTGGACTCTCTTTGACAGGCGTGCAGGGGGGGCAGACTGGATCGTCGCGGTGTTAACGTTTCTCAGTACCAAGCATCGGGGATCTCTTCCTTGCGTTTGGCAACATAGGCTGACAGCTCTTCCTTGGTTGCGGGGTCCATTGGCGGAGCCTCGTATTGGGACAGCATTTCATTCCAGCGATCATAGGCGCGTTGGCGCATGTCCTTTGATCCGGCGTCTTCCCAGCTTTCGACGTTTTCACTGTCGCTGAGGGCAGGTTCATAAAACGCGGTCTGATAGTTGCGCATGGTGTGCCCGGAGCCAAGAAAATGACCGCCGGGGGCAACTTCGCCATAGGCATCCCGCGCAAAGGCTTCGTCGCTTGTGTCCAAGCCTTGGGACAGCACCTTTTGATATGATCCCAGACGGTCGGCATCCATAATGAGCTTTTCAAACCCGGTGCACAGACCCCCTTCGAGCCAGCCAGCCGAATGCAGCACATAGTTGGCCCCCGCCAGCATGGTGGAATGCATTGAGTCCGCACTTTCATAAGCGGCTTGTGCATCCTCGATCTTGGAGGCAGTCAGCGACCCGCCGCATCGCAACGGCAGGCCGGCACGGCGTGCAAGCTGGCCAATGGCATAGTTCGAAATCACCGGCTCTGGCATGCCAAACGTGGGCGCGCCGGATTTCAACGACATTGAACTCAGGAAATTCCCCAGCACAAAAGGTGCGCCGGGGCGGACGATCTGGGTAAAGGCGCAGACCATCATCGCCTCGGCCATGGCTTGGGCGACGGAAGCGGCGGTGGACACCGGGCCCATCGCGCCAGACAGGATAAATGGGACCACGATAATCCCTTGACCCCGGGCAGAATAGGTGCGGATGGCTTCGGTCACCACCTTGTCCACCAACAACGGAGAGTTGGTGTTGACGTTGCCCATGATGACGCAATTGTTGTCCATCACATCGCGGCCAAAGACGATTTCCGCCATGTCGATGCTGTCTTGGGCGCGGCTCATTTCGGTGATCGCCCCAAGATGGGGTTTGTCGCTGAGCGTCATATGCGCGAAAAGCATATCGAAATGACGTTTGGAAACCGGCTCATCACAGGGTTCGCAGATGACGAAACCCCCGTGATGCAGATTGGGGTGCGTGTAGGTGAGTTTGACCAGCTTTTCAAAGCTATCCATGTCACCATATCGGCGACCGCCTTCCAGATCGCGTACAAACGGCGCCCCATATATGGGCGCGAAAACCTGATTGTTGCCCCCTATGGTAACCGAGCGTGCGGGGTTTCGGGCCAGTTGGGTAAATTCGCTGGGGGCTTTGGCGCATAAGGCACGGATCCACTTGGCATCGGCGCGGATGATATCCCCGTCCAGCGTGGCGCCCGCTTGTTTCCAGATCCGCAGGGCCTCTGGGTCGTCGCGAAAGGCAATGCCAATGTCCTCCAACAGCCAATCCACTTGGGCCTCTAGTTTTTGCAGGGCCTCTTCGTCCAGCATGTCAAAGAACGGCAATGTTCGTTTGATCCAAGGCGATGCAGGCGCGCCGGGTATTTGGGTCTGTCTGTCACGCGCAGCGCGGGAACGTCTGGCCATGGGGTGTCTCCAGCAACATTTGGTTGTCGAATGTTAGCTGTGCGAATTGCCCTTGTGACGCTTGAAATTTTTGATCTTTAGGATAAGCACAGAAAATGCGAAATCTTTGGAAACTCTTGAATAGCCCGCGTCACTTGATTGTTTTCGAGGCCGCCGCGCGTCTTGGATCATTCACACGGGCGGCAGGAGAATTGAACATTCAGCAACCTGCGGTCAGCATGGCAATCAAGCAGTTGGAAGGGTCGCTGGGTGTTACCCTGTTTCATCGCAGCCATCGAAAGATAGAACTGACCAAAGCGGGCGAGCGGTTTTTTACGGATGTGTCCATTGGCTTGGGCCATATTCAGAACGCGGCCTTTGCGATCCATCAACGCGGCCAGAACGATCACGTGACCCTGTCGGTTTCAACCGCCTTTGCCTATTATTGGATGGTGCCCCGGCTCGAAGATCTGCACGAGAAACATCCAAACGTTGATTTGCGATTGCAGACCAGTGACCGAGAGCCGGATATCGGCTCAGAAGGGATCAGTCTGGCCATTCGACGGGGCAATGGGGTTTGGCCCGGTGTGCAATCGGTGTTGATCGCGCCCGAGGTCATTTTCCCGATTGCGAACCCCCGGTTGATGGCCACAGCGATCAATTTGAAGACCGCTGCGAATTTGCTGCACGAACGTTTGATCCATCTCGAAGAACCGGTTCGCGAAAGGCCCACATGGGATCAATGGTTTGCCCATTTTGGGGTGCCGGCTGGAACCCCAAAGGCGGGTCTGCGCTTGAATGACTATGCTTTGGTTTTGCAGGCCGCCATGGCGGGCGAGGGGTTTGCCTTTGGCTGGCAGCATGTCACCGACAATCTGATCGAAAAAGGGCTGCTGGCCGCACGCCCCGAATGGAGCTGGGAAACCGGCAACGGCTTTTATTTGGTTTGGTCAACAGAGACGCCGCTTATTCCGCAGGCGGAACAGGTGCGTGATTGGATGATTGCCAAAGCCAAATCAGTGAACGCCCTGAGCCGCTGATGGCGCTATGTCAGGATACCCGTGACCCGTTCGATCAGCCAATAGGCGGCCATGATACCGATCAGCTGAGCAGACCCCCAACTTACATTCATGCGGAGTTTGGGCGGCAGCAGACCGCGCGGCTCTAACAGACGTTTGAGGATATAACCCGCGACCAATATCACCGCGATAAACAAAAGCTGACCCGCCTCAACACCAAGGTTGAACGACAGCAACGCCAAGGGAACATCGCCGGGCGGTAGCCCAATTTCCGCCAAAGCACCCGCAAAGCCAAACCCGTGCAGCAAGCCAAACAAGAACGAAACGCTCCATGGATACAACTCGGAAAAACGCGGCGTGTCTGGATCCCGTTTCAGCAATTCAGAGGCGACAAACATGATCGACAGGGCAATGACGGCTTCGACCGGGGGGCCGGGCAGGGACACATAGCCAAGCGTGGCACCCGCCATTGTGATGCTGTGAGCGACTGTAAAAGCGGTGATCGCCCCAACAAGCCGCCATCGGTCCCGGATCAACAAAAGCAGGGCCAATACAAATAGCAGATGATCGAACCCACCTAGAATATGCTCTAGCCCAAGGTAGAAATAGCTGCCGATAACGGTCCAGATATCGGGGTTTGACTGGATTTCAAATGACGTATAATCCGGCGTTAGGCGTTGTGTTAATGCGGTGCCTGTCGAAGACGGATAACGGACCAGAACATCCGTTTGGGTGTTTTCCAGGCCACCAATGTTGATTTGACCGCCCGCAAGCCCCCCTGAACAGGTTGCCGACCAAGATGCGATCCATGCGATTCCGTCAAATCTGGGCTCGGGCCCAATGGACGGAGTGCAGTTTTCGGGCAAAGTGGCCTCAAGCGCCATGGCTTTGCCACGTACATCCGGCTTGCGCCAGAAAACCCGATATGTCTCGGCACCCAGATGAGATATTTCAAGATATCCGGGTTGCAATGCGTGCGCCAAAACGGGTTGCGCAGGGAGGCACGCAACGATGAAGGCAAAAAATGCTGCGATCCACATCCTCATTGCGTTACGTTTTCTTGTGCGTCGGGCAGGTTGATTTCGAAATTCGCTAACATGGATTGGTACATTTTTTTGGATATGTCGTCGGTGGCTTGCTGCGCCCAGTCTTCAATTACCTTTTCTTTGACGTCATCTAGGGCTGGTTCGGCCGCCACTGGCCGTTCGGTTACACGCACCAAGTGATATCCATAGCCCGACCTGACGGGCCCTTCCCAAACTCCGGTGGGCTGCGACAGGACGCTGGCAAAGAACCCTCTGCCAAAGGTGGCATCAACGACTTGCGCGGGGGCGCGCGTCAAAGCGCCGGGCATCAGCGAAGGTTGCCCGACCGTTAGCGGATCCGCACCATCGTTCAATGCTGCCAATGCGCGCGATGCGTCGTCTTGCGATACCTGTGCCCCCAAATAAACCTGTTCTAGGCTTTGCTTCTGCTTGCCGGCATACGTGTCTTTGTTGGCTTCAAAAAAGGCCTGCAATTCCGCGTCAGAGGGCTGTGCACCCGAAGATGCGGATTCCATCAGAAAGGTCATTTTCTGCACCAATCGACGGCGGATCACAGCGTCTGCTTGATCCATGGACAATGCGAGTGCTTCGCGAACCAACACTTCTTCTCGAATGAAGGTATCGATTAGGCCCTGCATTTCCTCTGGCGTCGGATCGCGTTTCCAAGCTGCGTCGAATTGAGCCGTTAGTCTGTCGATGGTTACATCAGAAACTTCGATAATATTGTCAGATTTTTCAGAGGTTTGAGGTTGAAGGGCTGCGGAAATTCCAAAAATAAGACCTCCGACGATCATGAAAGCAAAAAGAGGTTCTTTGATTACGCGTGCAATCAAAGACTGTTTTTGTTTGCTTGAATTCATTCTTGCCTACCTCTTAAACGCACCGTTCGGTTTGAGATGAGTTTCCAGATTACGCACACAAAAATCAACCAAAAGGCGCAGGTTATTTGCTATGAAAATACACGTAAGAGTTGGGTGAGACGCAAGACTGGAAAAACAGCGTCTTTCCCGGACAATTGCCAAGCCAAAAGCGGTGTCTAGGGCATTTTCTGACGATAAGTGCCGGGCGTCGCGTCGGTCCATCGTTTGAACGCGCGATGGAAATTGGCCGCCGAAGCAAACCCAATGTCTTGTGAGATTGCCTCGATGCTTTTGTTTCCATGCGTCAGATCCCGAATGGCAATGTCCCGCCTCAGATCATCTTTGATTCCTTGAAAAGAGGTGCCTTCGGCATCAAGGCGGCGCATCAAAGTGCGCGGTGTCAGGTTGAGGGCCTGAGCCGCATCGTTCAGCCGGTAATCAAGCTGTTCCGCTTGCAGCAGCAATTCCCGAATTTGCAGTGACAGAGTGTGTTCCCGCAGGCTGGTAAAGATCCAATCGCGGGGCGCGCGATGCAAAAAATCCTGCATCTCTGAATCGCTGCGCGAAACGGGCATTTCCGCCTGTACTCCGGCAAAGGTGATCGACGAAAACGGCTGATCAAAACGCACGGGGGCCGGGAACAAGATGGGATAGTCTTGTGCAAAATCAGGTCGTGGGAAAATAAAGCCAACGTCATGCAGGGGCAGTTCGCGCCCCACCAGCCATGATGCGATCCCGTGTGTCAGTTTCAGCAAAAGAACCTGCCCAAACCGTTGCGGTATCGGGGTGCCGCGCGGCAACAATTCGACGCGCAACAGGTCCCCGTCGCTTTCAAGTGTCAGCTGATAGTCGTCCAACAGTAGGTTCCAGAACGACGTAAAGCGAAACAGGGCCGCTGACAAAGAAGAAGCGCCCCGAACAGATGTACACAAATGCTTAAGCGCGCCGGGGCGAATTGGGCGGCTCCACAGGCCCATCATCTCGTCCTGGGTTTCATCAACGACCAATTTATAAAGACGCACAAACTGATCATGGGTGACACGCGAACGCGGCGTTCCGGTAAAGGACACCCCCGCTTGCCGCAGGATTTCAGACAGGCGTTGCGGCGGGCATTGATTGCTGAGCGTCGTTAGCCAGTCTTGCAAAAAAGCCCGCGAAACGGTGGGCAAAATGGGGGGGGAATGGTGAATGCTCATCTTACGTCGCGTATCGCAAGATTTGTCACTTTTTGCAAGTTTTGCGTCCATCTCGGAGATAGCCGCACCGGGCATGGACATCCTATGTAGCCCCTAACGAATTCAACTTGGGAGATCACCTCGTGACCTTTGCCGCCCCGACAAAAGACATGCTTTTCAATCTTGAACATCTTTCTGGATGGTCAGAGGTGTCCCAGTTGCCCCCATATCGGGATCTGGATCTGGAAGACGCCGCAGCGGTGCTTGAGGAATATGGCCGTTTTTGCGCAGAAGAGATCGCCCCCTTGAATGCACCGGGTGACGAAGCCGGATCAAGCTATGGCAATGGCCGCGTGACATTGCCTGATGGGTTTTCCGAAGCCTATGCAAAATTTGTCGAAATGGGCTGGCAAAGCCTGCAACACCCCGAGGAATTCGGCGGTCAGGGTCTGCCGCGCGCAATCGGGGCTGCCGGCACGGAAATCGTGAACGCCGCGAACATGAGCTTTGCCCTGTGCCCCTTGCTGACAGATGGCGCGATCGAAGCGTTGTTGACCGCAGGGTCTGACGACATGAAATCGGTCTACCTTGAAA
The DNA here is from genome assembly GCF_040365955.1 of Phaeobacter sp. NW0010-22. NCBI lineage: Bacteria > Pseudomonadati > Pseudomonadota > Alphaproteobacteria > Rhodobacterales > Roseobacteraceae > Phaeobacter > Phaeobacter sp. NW0010-22. Next base: position 209,899 of record NZ_BAABWT010000008.1, on the reverse strand, counting down.
ATCTTGTGTCCGGCAAATGGACCGGCACGATGAACCTGACGGAACCACAAGCGGGCAGCGATCTTGCCTTGTTGCGCAGTCGGGCCAACCGGCAAGAGGACGGGACCTATACGGTTTCGGGCACCAAGATCTTTATCACCTATGGTGAGCATGACATGTCCGAAAACACCGTGCATTTGGTGCTGGCCCGCACGCCGGATGCGCCCGCAGGTGTAAAAGGGATCAGCCTGTTCTTGGTACCCAAGTTCTTTGTCACGCCCGAAGGTACGCCCGGTGACCGGAATTCGGTACGCTGTGTCAGCGTCGAACACAAACTGGGGATCAAAGCGAGCCCCACGGCGGTTCTGGAATTCGAAGAGGCGACTGGTTATCTGATCGGCGAAGAGAATTCAGGGCTCGAATATATGTTCGAAATGATGAACTCCGCTCGTTTTGGCGTTGGTTTGCAAGGTGTTGCAATCGCGGAACGCGCTTACCAGCAGGCGCTGGCCTATGCCAATGACCGGGTGCAAAGCCGCCCCGTGGACGGATCATCGCGGGATGCGGTTACGATCGTCCATCACCCAGATGTACGGCGCTTGTTGGCGCGGATGCGGGTTTTGACCGAAGGTGGCCGGGCAATGGCGGCTTATTCGGCTGGCTGGCAAGATCTGGCCCGTCATGCTGACACGGCAGAGGCGCGCGCGCACGCGGCAGCGATGGGGGAATTCCTGACGCCGCTTGTGAAAGGCTATTGTACTGAATCCGGTGTCGAGGTCGCCTCGATGGGCGTGCAGGTCCATGGCGGAATGGGCTTTATCGAAGAAACTGGCGCCGCGCAGCACTACCGTGATGCCCGTATCTTGCCAATCTACGAAGGCACCACAGCCATTCAGGCCAATGATCTGGTTGGGCGTAAAACCCTGCGGGATCGCGGCGCGACAGCGTTGAAATTTGCGGCCCTGATCGAAGAAACCGAACAGGAACTGGCCAAAGGGTCAGATCAAGCACAGGCTGTTGCCAAACGTCTTGGCGTTGCGCGTTTGGCGTTTCAGGACGTCGTCGCACATCTGGTCGGAACAGCGTCCGAGAGCATGAATTCGGTATTCGGTGCGGGTGTCCCCTATCTGATGTTGGCCGGTAATCTGGTTGCGGGTTGGCAGTTGGCACGCGCTTTGTTGGTGGCTGAGGCAGCGTTGGCCCGTGGTGAAGATCCGGAATTCATGGCGGCGAAAGTGGCTTCTGCTCGGTTCTATGCCGATCACGTCCTGACCGATGCCGGTGTCCAGCGTGATCGTATTCTTGACGGTGGTGACAGCCTGTTGGCTGCAATTCTCTGACCTTTGAAAAAGGCGCCCATGATCGCGGGCGCCTTGCATCTATCCTTATTTTTCGCGGCGCAGACCGCACTCAGTTGAAAGACACGAAAATGACCGTTGAAATCGACCAGTCCCGCTTTGAAAACCTCGCCTTTGATGTCCATGACGATGGCGTTTGGGTTGTAACCCTAAATCGCCCGACGAAACGCAACGCCTTGGATCTGGCCACGATTGACGAGCTGGTGGATTTCTTTGCCACCGCACCGCGCGCTGGGGTCAAAGCGGTGGTTCTGGCAGGCTCCGGTGATCACTTCTGCGCCGGCCTCGACCTGATCGAACATCATGATGCGGACCGCAGTCCCGCCGATTTCATGCATGTGTGTTTGCGTTGGCACGAGGCGTTTAACAAAATGGAATATGGTGGGGTGCCTGTGATTGCAGCCCTGCAAGGTGCTGTTGTTGGCGGTGGTCTCGAATTGGCCAGCTCAGCTCATATCCGTGTGATGGATCAATCCACCTATTTTGGCCTGCCCGAGGGGCAGCGTGGGCTGTTCACCGGAGGCGGCGCAACCATTCGCGTGGCCGATCTGGTTGGCAAGGCACGCATGATCGACATGATGCTGACCGGCCGTGTGTATCAGGGTCAAGAAGCCGTAGATCTCGGTTTGGCACAATACATCGTCGAAGGGTCCAGCATGGACAAAGCGATGGATTTGGCGTGCCGTGCCGCTCAAAACCTGCCGCTCACCAACTTTGCCATCTGTTCCGCCATCAGCCATATGCAGAACATGTCGGCCTTTGATGCGGCGTACTCCGAAGCGGTTGTTGCAGGGGTTGTGAACACTCAGCCCGCCGCGCGTGAACGTTTGGCGGCTTTCGCGGATAAGACAGCCGCGCGAGTGCGCCCGAACAGCTGATGGAATGGGGCGGGTGTCCGCCCCAATTCTAATACATCATTCGCTTTGTGGCCCGCCGAACCGCGTCTGACCGGAATGAACTGGCCAGCCCTGTCTCGACAGGCTGGCCATTTTTCCATGTATCAACAAAAGACAAATCCGCCGACCTAGCGCTGCGTAAGGCGCTGTTAACGGGGGCAAAATCCACGCGCGGGCTGATTTCGATCACCCCTATGAGGGCGTCTTGCAGCAAATGCAGCGTACCTATTTGCCCAAGCCTCTTACCAAAAGTGTTGAAAGATGCGCGTCATATCATGGCGCGCATTTTACTTTCCGAAGGCAGTCATTGACCGCAATCGTGGCACCGAATATGAGCGATTGAGTAGTTTCGAATATTGAGGAAAAAGATGAACAAATATAGTGTGTTGATCGCCGCAATTGTATTTCTAACCCTGTTGCTCGCAGTGCCGATTGGATTGAAGTATTCCCAAGCCTCATTGCTATTTGGATTCGTCGCACTGGTATTGGCTCCCATAGCTATCCACAAAACTCCCAGTGTTAACTGGGCATTGGGATTACTGATGGGGTTGGCAATTTTTGCCAGTTTTCCATTCAAGAAGCTATTTCAGCTCGATGGATTTGTTCAGGAGGCTCCGGTGACCCTTGCTTATGCTGGTATCCTCTGGCTCATAGGTATGGGTTGGAAGCGGAGCTGGAAACAAGGGAAGTAACAATAAAGCTTTCGATTGGCGGCAGTCTTTGTAGGAAGCCCACCCCGGATGGCGCCAAGGGCAAACCGGAAGGGATAACATCATTCTCCGAACAGGTCCCTTTCGTAAATCTTGCCTTTGGCAATGCCGAGCTTCATTGCTGGTGTCTGTTTTGTTTTTCTCGTTCCCATCCAGTTGTGGTGGAAACGGTAAATCTCGACAATTTTGACCATCATCTCCGGCTTGTAGAGGTGATGACGATCCCAAAAGCGGCCATTCCCGCTGGGTGTGGCAACTGGGCGCTCAGCCGCCTTGATGTTGCTCCTGATCTTGTGGAAATACGAGTCGACGCTGCGGAGGGTTGCCAAACGCATCAACCGAGCCCGCCGTTCAACGGACATCGCCGTGCGATCTGTTCTCAAATGGACGACGCGGCTTGGCTCGGATTGTGAATGATAGGGCCAGTGGAAAGGGGTGCCTGTCGGATGCCCATACAGGCGCTTCGCAATCTCTCGATCCAATTCTTCCTCGAACACGAACCGCGGCAGCGAGTCGAGCTGGTGCTTGGTCAACCCCAGATCATTCCTGAGCTCTCTTCGCCCCTGAGCGTAGAGCGCCTCGCGGATGTCGTTGGATTGATACTTGTCGAACGCCACTGTTGCCACATCGACGCGACCCAATCGCACTTCCGGCGCAAAAACTGCTGCAAAGGCCTTACTCAGCCCGGCCTCCCCATCCTGAACGAAGTAGAAACGATGGTCAGATCTGGAAATCATCCGCCGCAAAACCAGAGCGTGTGCGTATTGCTGGATATCGTGCCGGATCAGCGCGCCTTCGTGTGGTAGCTGCAGGCCCAGATCGACATCGGGTGCTATCTCAGGGTCGATCTCGATTTCTCGGGTGATGTCGTCCAGGTACTCCTTGAACTCGGACGCGGTCCAGAGCCTACCATGCTCCCGCCAGCAGCGATCAACCCCGATATCGCCATTGAGGGTCATATCCAATTCGATCTGCTCCATGTCGATGCCCGGGTCGAATTGCAAATGCCCCAACACAATGTAACCGGAATTGGCGTGGGCTGTGCAGAGATGGTTCAGTGCGACGAATGATCGTGTCTTCCTGTTCGGCCAGTTCAGTGTCAGGGTCTGGCTGTCGGTGGCAAATCGACGACCAGCCTTTTCCCAGTCTACATGCCGCAGATCTCCTTCACGCTTGGCTGTGAAGTTTTTGATCTGATCATAGATGAAGTCGATTTTTCGATAGACATCGCGGTGCGCCATGTCCGCAATTTCCGAAATCTTCGAAAAGGATGTGCCATGAACGAGCAGTTTGAGAACTTGCCCGTTTTTCGACTGCCGCCGGTGGTTTCTTGCCGGGTGTCCGATGGTGAAGGTCGAACCACACCGTTTGCAACATAGGCGCTGGTTCCCTGCCTTGGTCTGCCCCGATTTTCGATACAGTTCCGGCCGCGCACGGAACGATTTTCCATGAGAAAGGCAGTCTTCGTTCTTGCAGGATTGCCCTTTGCCAGCAGGGCGTTGCAATCGTCTCATCCTCATGTATTCTTCGACGATGGCCCGGTTGTTCTTCAACACGGATTCCTCTCCGCAGGATCCACATGTGAAGTTCTTCTTATCGCCAGAACCCTTAACGGTTCCACGCGGGAAGTTAGCGTTGGCAACCGAAAGCTTCAGACCGCGCCCATCGCGTGGATCTGGAGGAATGCCGAATTGAGCGCATTGCGCATTCCGGCAGAAGTTCACATCCACCCCAAAAAGAGGCATAGGAAGGCGCCTTTTGGGGCCTGTCGCGGATTTTTGCGATACATACCTCACCTGTCATCTCCATCCTGAGATTCATTCAAGCAAGGTTTTCAAGGAATAGGTTGGCCACTTTGTGGCCAACCAAAGAAAAAACTACAACACTTCTGTTAAGAGGCTTGCTATTTGCCCTCACCCTCTTTTTCTTCGGTTTCAAATTTTTCGATCCGATAGTTGCCGACAATGCTGCCGATCATCACGGCAATATACAAAACGCCTACAACTGCCTGTAATCCGGCGGCGATCCGGGCGAGAGGGTGAATGGGCAAGATGTCACCATACCCAAGGCTCGTCAGGGTCACGAGGCTGAAATACACCATCGAAGTCCAGAGGTCGTGATCGCCAACAAATTCGATCGAACCGGGCTGCCAGCGGATCATATGAGAATAGAACATGGCCCAGACTACGGCCAGTAACAGATAGCCGAAAACACCACCGATCAAGGTTTCGAAATCCCCTTGGTCACGGGCCAACAAGGCCCGAAAGGTCATGATAGGTGCGGCGATGATCATTCCCGTGGAAATCAACGTGACAACCCCATTCAGGTGCCCATTCAACATCGCCGCCAAACTGCACCCAAACCAGATCAAGGTAACGATAGCCCCGATCAGACGGAACCTCAGATCTTTCAGACTAAAGAAAATGGCACCAACAAGGGTCAGCTCAATCAGGGCAAGGCTGGTCAACTCGATTGCAAAAGATGACCCAAACAGAGGCTCCAAAAGGATTGAACCCAGCAACATGATGAGCAGGGCGCTCCAATGATATCCATTGGTGGTGCTTTGGCTTTCTTTGCGTATGTCCAGCATTACGGGCGATCCTGATGATTTGGTTCAGCCGAAGAGCCGAGGCGAAAGATTTGTGGGGCCCACTTGGCCGAAATACCATGGACAAAGGCGGATACGACAACGGCCATCATGGAAATGACTATTATATCATTGATCCGTGTCAGCCCCTCGAAATCCATAGCGACGAAAACCGCAAACAGGGCAGTTGCCAGCCCACGTGGCCCAAACCAGCCGTAAAACAGCCGCTCATTCGGCGCGGTGTTCGTTCCCATCAAAGAGATCCAGATTGCGACAGGGCGTACCAATACCAGCGACAGACACACAACGGCCAAACCGACCCAGGTCGCGTGGTTCAGCGCTTCGGGGACAAACAGGGCGCCAATGAAGAAAAAGCTTAGCATTGCCAGAAACTGACCGTCGCCCTCGATGAATTCACGGGCCTGATGCACACTGCCTTTGGCGGTATTGGCAAATGCAATGCCTGATATGAAAACCGCAACGAATGAGTTCCCGCCGATGTGTTCCGCGGCAAAATAGGTGACGCCAACCGCAGCTAACATGCCAACACGGGCTAGGCCTTCGTCCATCAACCTATGCTTGATTGAAAAGTTGCGTGCGATGCCAACTGCGCAGCCAACGGCAATCCCCGCTAAGACGCCCAATCCAATTTGGGTGGCAAGAAGATGCAATAGCGTCCCTTCTGCAGCGGCTTCGGGGGTGCGTTCAATCGCGAGCCCGGCAAAAAAGATCACAAAGGGCAGGGCCAAGCCGTCATTCAACCCGCTTTCCGCGTTCATGGCATTGCGAAATGCGATTGGGATTTTCTGATTGGATTGAATGGCTTGCCCAAGCGCCGCATCGGTCGGCGCCAGTAGCGCGGCTAGCAGACAGGCCTCCCAAAGGGGCCAATCGGGCAGCAAAATAACATTCAAAAGAGACCCAAACAGGATCGCGATGGGCAGACCCAACAAGAGCATGCGGGCCGTGCGTTCCCCAATCTTTTCAAGCGCATCGCGTCGCAACTGGGTCGCGTCGGCGAACAGCAACATGGAAAGCGTTAGTTCGGCCAAGAGGTGAAACTGTTCAGCCGTTTCGTGATTGAGGATAACGCCCTGTAACCCCACGAGAATGCCAAACAACAGAAAAACCATCGGCATGGTAATTGCCCATTCCGACATTTTACCGGCGAACAGGCAGTACCCAAGAATGACAATCGCTAGATAGAGGACGTAATGTTCCATTTCAAATCCTGAAGTGCCGTATCGGAAAATTCCGTACAGCTTACGGTATGATCCCAGTTGGGTCTATCGTAACCCACAGAAAGAACATCAAAAAATGCCGTTCTTTCTATCCGCAGCTAAGGGGTAGACCAGATTTACGCCTTTGGAACTCTAGACTTTGAAGGCGTTGGCCAGATCTTCAGGAAGGTCGAATTCATCCAAAACGCGGGCGCGTTCTTTGGCAGACATTTTGCGCGCAGTCTTTTCCACGATGCGTTGGATTTTTTCCGGCGAGTGCTTGGCTGCGAAGGGTGCGAAATACCATTTCAAGAACACAAAACAAATCACGTCTTCCAAGGCTTGGACTTGGGGATCCCGCTTAATTCCTTCTTTGCGCAACATACCCCCGACTGCGTCCCGGTCAGCGTCAGAATATCCGGCGGATTGCATCATTGCGGTGACGATGTCGGCGTGATGCACAGCCAGCGCCTTGCGCCACGTCAGATACCCGGTGCGCCCGTCCGGAAATTCGCTGCGGGCCAGCGTCCATCGTTCGACGTGCTGACCGCGCGCCGCGATACGCAGCAGATCGTCTGCCTCTGGGAACAGGCGGTCCAACTCGGCGCTCATCCGATGGCCATACAGCAGCGCTTCGGGTTGGCCTTCGTCCTGCCGGGGATCGGCTGCGTTGGCTGCATCAATTGCATTCAGAACTGTGTCTAGCTGTGGTGTCATGGTTTGCTCCAACTGTCTGCGGGGTCTGCATCGGCGTACTCACGCAGCTTAAGGGTATCGCTGATTTCGGCGTGGTTCTTTTTGACGGATACACCGACTGGCTTCAGCCGGGTAAACGCCCGCGAGAGGCTTTCGGGTTTCATCCCCAAACGCGCCGCAATCAGCATTTTGTCGTATGGCAGGGTAACGTCACATTGCTGAGCGTTAGGCGCGCAGAGGTTCAACAGGAACTCCGCAACCCGTTGCGCCCCTGTCCGGGCCTTTAGTTGTTCCAACTGCGAGACCAGCGAATGTAGGTGCGTAAATGCGGATGCCAGAATAGAGACACCAATTTCAGGGTCCTGCTTGATCAACGAAATGACAGCTGACGACGGGATATGCATGACCTCGCACGCGGTGACCGCCTCGGCAGAAACCGGATAGGGCAGGTTACGCAACGCTACAGCCTCACCAAAGCTTTCTCCTCGGGTAAAGACGCTGACCACGGCCTCGGACCCGGTTGGGGCAATGCGGAACAGCTTGACCCAGCCATCGATCACAACATGAATCGCTTGTGATGTCTCTTCCTGAAGAAAGATGTTCTCACCTCGATCGTAGTGCTGCCAACGTGCTTGGCTCAGTAATGTTCCTACGTGCGTGTCAGGTAAGGATCGCAAAAGCAACGAATCTCGGGCGACGGTTTTTTGTGATTCGTATGCCAAGCAGTTTCATTCCTATATTGTCCTGAGTCAGCCCTGATCGCACTGAGTGTTGATCCGTCTTACCAGATTTTAACCCAAATTATGCCAAACGCCGCGGCAGCGCACGCAGCTTTTCTTTGGCTCTGGTTCGGTGTGATTTTCCTGCGGGTGTGAGGCGCGAGAAAAGTGGATTGTTGGATACTAAGCCCTTGGCTATGTGAGAGAGATTTTCCTCAACAGCTGTCTCCCTAGCATGCCAATTAGAAGACCGGGCGGGATGCACGGGGCTTGAGAATTCAATAAATACAAAGACTTGAATATATGTTTTTCTAAAAAAAACACCATTCGGCCTGACTTCGATCAAGTCCAAGGGACCCTGACCTCTCTATGGAAAGGGAAACTGAACCCGTTGGATTTCTCGAATGCTTATGCCAGCACAACATCGTATCGCAAAAGCCAAGGACACATTTTTGTGCCCTGCTTTGCTGCGTGCGGTGTGCGGCGGATTGGCGATTTTCGCAGTGATCTTTCAACTTTTGTTTCCTGTCGCTGCGCAGGCGAGCAATTCTGATTGGATCGAAATTTGTGCCGAGCAAGGCCCGGTTATGATCCAAGTCGATTATTCAGGGGATGAACCGGAACCGGTTACGGGCCCGTGCCCTAAATGTCAGGCCTGCGCATTGTGCGCGCTTGCTGATGTAACCGATCCGTCCATTCTCTTGCGGGTGGATATGCAGGTCGCTGTGGGTCGCGATGACCTGTCAAAGGCAGCGCAGTGTCTGATCGTCAATCCTGCGCAATACTGGCCTGACACACGCGGACCGCCGGTTGCGCTCCAAAATATCACCGAACGCGCCCTGCGCGCGTCCATCGCATTAATCCAGAACATCGGAGGTGCGCTGTGGACGTAAGACGCGCAATCCATATTTTACTGGCCTCTTTCGCTTTTTGCTGCGCGGCACTGACCGCCCAAGCCGATAGCCTCGCCAGCTTTCTTCCTGACATTGAACCCGCTGAACTGGTGCCCGGAGCTGATGCTTTTGGCCCGGTCCGCGACGACGTCAAAGTTGCCCCCGTGCTTAAGGGTGGTGAAACGGTCGCGTGGGCCTTTCTGACCTCTGACTTTGTGGGAACAACCGGGTATTCGGGCAAACCGATCCATGTGGTGGCGGCCATTGATGACGACGCGGTGTTGGCCGGGGTCAAATTGGTCAAGCACTCTGAACCCATTGTCTTAATTGGTATTCCAAATTCCAAAATGGTCGCGCTGACCGAAGGTTACACAGGTCTGGACCTGAAAGCCGAAGCCGCAACAGGCGGTGAAGCGCATGATCTGGATATCATTTCCGGCGCGACCGTGACGATTATGATCATCGACGACAGCCTTGTGCGGGGCGGTATCAAAGTGGCGCGCGCCCTTGGATTGGGTGGCTTGTCTGCGCAGGCCGCAACCGGGCCAAAGCGCGAACTCGATATGACCAACCAAGAGGTCAACGATTGGGCGACGCTGTCTGGTGATGGCTCTGTGCGCCGGATGACGCTGGACATCGGCCAGATCAACGCCGCCTTTGAGGCAACCGGCGATGCGCGCGCGATCAAACGTCCCGAACCCGGCGATCCTGACGATACTTACATCGACATGCATGTGGCCTTGGTTTCTGTGCCCTCAATCGGGCTGTCCCTGTTGGGCGAGGCGGAATATGCCAATCTGACCAAATGGCTCAAACCCGGTGAACAGGCGATTTTGGTTCTGGGGCGTGGTGCCTATTCGTTCAAAGGGTCTGGCTATGTGCGCGGCGGTATTTTTGACCGGATTCAGTTGATCCAAGGCGACAACGCGGTGCGCTTCTTTGACCGTCAGCAGCGCCGTTTGGGGGATCTTGCCACCGACGACAGCCCAACGTTCACTGAACTGGACCTGTTCAAAATTCCCGCAGATGCCGAATTCGACGCGGCCGAGCCATTCCGCCTGCAATTGCTGGCGCAGCGCGCAGTGGGGGCGGTCGAAAAGACGTTTCTGACCTTTGATCTGGGCTACAAACTGCCTGAACAATATCTGCTGCCCCTTGCTGCACCCGCGGTGATTGACAGCGCGACAGATGAATCTGCCGCCAAGGCCGCCCTGTGGCAACGCATCTGGAAAGACAAAACAGTCGAGATCGCAGTCCTGGGCGTCATGCTTTTCGTCCTGACGGGGGTTTTCTTCTTTCAGTTCCACGCGACCATGAATGCCCGCGCCTTCTATTGGTTCCGCATCGGGTATTTGACGGTCTCTTTGGTGTTTCTTGGCTGGTATGCCAACGCCCAGCTGTCGGTTGTGAACCTGATGGCGCTGGCTGGCAGTCTACGCAGTGGTGGGTTCACTTGGGATGCCTTCTTGCTGGACCCGCTGGTGTTCATCCAATGGTTCGCGATTGCGGCTGCCCTGCTCTTTTGGGGGCGCGGTGCCTATTGCGGCTGGCTGTGCCCGTTTGGGGCCCTACAGGAACTGACCAATAAAATTGCGCGGGCGTTCAACGTACCACAGTGGACCTTGCCCTGGGGCTTGCACGAACGTCTGTGGCCGCTCAAGTACATGATCTTTTTGGGTTTGTTTGGCCTGAGCATGGTGTCGATCCCGCTGGCCGAAACCTATGCCGAGATTGAACCGTTCAAAACCGCAATCATCCTCAAGTTCGTGCGTGATTGGCCGTTTGTCGTCTTTGCCGTGCTGTTGCTGGTGGCGAACCTGTTTATCGAACGGTTCTACTGTCGCTACATCTGCCCGCTTGGCGGTGCACTGGCGATCCCCGCACGGATCCGGATGTTCGATTGGCTCAAGCGCTACAAAGAATGCGGAAGCCCCTGCCAGACGTGTTCTAACGAGTGTCCCGTTCAGGCGATCCATCCCACCGGCGAGATCAACCCGAACGAATGCGTAAACTGCCTGCACTGTCAGGTTCTATATCAATCCGAGAGCAAATGCCCGGTCGTGATCAAACAGGTCAAACGCCGCGCCAAGGTTGGGTCTGCTGACCTCAAGATGCCTCTCGGGCAACCCCCGGCGAACCATCCAAACGCCAAACAGACACCTATTTCCTAAAGGAGGAAATCATGTCGGATCACGAAAACAAACTGAACGTCACCCGCCGCGGCCTGTTGGGCGCCACAGCCACAGGTGCCGTTGCCGCCGCCGCTGGTGTTGGCTCGACCCTGATGAGCGCGAAAGAGGCCAGCGCCGCCGCCAAGGTTGCCTTGGAACCCGGTGAACTGGACGATTATTATGGCTTCTGGTCGTCAGGCCAGACCGGGGAGCTGCGTATTCTGGGTGTGCCCTCCATGCGTGAATTCATGCGCGTGCCCGTCTTCAACCGCTGCTCTGCCACTGGCTGGGGTCAGACAAACGAGTCGCGCAAAATCCTGACCGAAGGTCTGTTGCCGGAAACCAAAGAGTTCCTCGCCGCGAATGGCAAGGAAATGTATGACAACGGCGATTTGCACCACCCCCATATGTCGTTCACCGATGGGGTGTATGACGGTCGCTTCATCTTTATGAACGACAAAGCCAACACCCGCGTGGCGCGTGTGCGTTGCGATGTGATGAAATGCGACAAGATCATCGAGATCCCAAATGCCATGGATATCCACGGCATGCGCCCGCAGAAATATCCGCGCACCGGATATGTTTTTGCCAATGGTGAGCACGAAGCGCCGCTGGTTAACGACGGCAAAATTCTGGATGAGCCTGCGGAATATGTGAACATCTTTACCGCCATCGACGGTGACGAGATGGAAGTCGCATGGCAGGTGATCGTCTCGGGCAACCTCGACAACACAGATTGTGACTATCAGGGCAAATACGCCTTCTCGACCTCGTACAACTCAGAAATGGGGATGAACCTCGGGGAAATGACCGAGAACGAGATGGACCACGTTGTCGTGTTCAACATCAAAGCTATTGAGGCCGCTGTTGCGGCCGGCAAGTACGAAGAGCTGAACGGCGTCAAAGTCGTTGATGGACGTAAAAACGCAGGCACCAACCTGACGCGCTATATCCCGATCCCGAACTCGCCCCACGGCGTGAACGCGGCGCCGGACAAAAAGCACATCATGATCAACGGTAAACTGTCACCGACCGTTTCGGTGATCGACGTGACCAAGGTTGATGCGCTGTTTGAAGCCGATGCGGATCCACGGTCTGCCATCGTTGCCGAACCTCAGCTGGGTCTTGGTCCGCTCCACACCGCGTTTGACAACAAGGGCAACGCATATACAACCCTGTTCCTGGACAGCCAGGTTGTGAAATGGGACATCGCAAAAGCGATTGAATCCTTTGCAGGCAGCGACGTTGACCCGATCCTGGACAAAGTCGATGTGCAGTATCAGCCGGGCCACAATTCCACCTCGATGGGTGAAACTGCGGATGCCGATGGCAAATGGCTGATCTCGATGAACAAGTTCTCAAAGGACCGGTTCCTCAATGTGGGTCCTCTCAAGCCTGAGAACGAACAGTTGATTGATATTTCGGGCGATAAGATGAAGGTGGTCCATGATGGCCCAACCTTTGCCGAACCGCATGACAGTATCATCGTGCGTCGGGATATCGTGAACCCGGTCAACGTCTGGGACCGCAACGACCCAATGTGGGAAGAGGCGCGCAAACAGGCCGAAGCCGATGGTGTTGATCTTGAGGATACCCCCGAGGAACCCATCCGGGACGGCAACAAAGTGCGCGTCTACATGACCTCGCAGGCGCCGACCTTCTCGATGGAGAAATTCACCGTCAAACAGGGCGACGAAGTCACCGTTTACGTGACCAACCTGGATGATGTGGATGACGTGACACACGGCTTCTGTATGGCGAACTTTGGTGTCGCAATGGAAGTCGGCCCAATGGCAACCGCTTCGGTCACCTTCATCGCAGAACGCCCCGGCGTGCATTGGTTCTATTGTCAGTGGTTCTGCCACGCGCTCCATATGGAGATGCGCGGCCGGATGCTTGTCGAACCACGGGCGTCTTAATCATGCGCTGGCTCCTGACCATAGCACTCTTGCTCGGTTCGCCCCTTTGGGCGGCGGATTGGGACGTGCCCAATCGGGCAGGGGCCATTGCTGAGACATTGGCACAGGCGGAGGAGGGAGACACCCTTCGCCTGTCGCCCGGTATCTATGCCGAAACCTTGGTTCTGTCCCGGCCCGTCACAATTGACGGGCAGGGGCAGGCCACTTTGGACGGACAAGGCACCGGCAGCGTCATCACCGTCACTGGCCCGGACGTTACCGTGCAGAACCTGACCATTATCGGGTCGGGCTCTGACCACAAGGAAATCGACAGCGGAGTGCAGTTGACCAAAACCGCCACCGCACCGCAGATCCTGAACAATGTGCTGATTGGCAACTTGTATGGCGTGGACATCCACGGGGCCAAAAACAGCCTTGTGCAGGGCAACCGGATCGAAGGCCGACTGGATCGCCACATGAATGCGCGCGGCAACGGCGTCTATGTTTGGAACGCTCCCGGCTCTGTTGTCGACAACAACGATATTCAATACGGCCGCGACGGGATCTTTGTGAACTCGTCAAAGAAAAACACGTTTACCAACAACCTGTTCCGCGACCTGCGATTTGCCGTGCATTACATGTATGCGGACAACTCCGAGGTCTCTGGCAATGTCTCGATTGGCAATGATCTGGGCTATGCGGTGATGTTCACTAAACGGGTCAAGATCACGGACAATGTCTCGATCAATGATCGCGAACACGGGGTCATGCTGAACTATGCCAACCAAAGCGTGATTTCGCGAAATGTGGTGATTGGCGCGCAGCAAAAATGCACGTTCCTTTACAATGCCCACAAGAATGAATTCACCGATAACTGGTTCCAAGGCTGCGGCATTGGCATTCACTTTACGGCTGGCAGCCAACGCAATCGCATTGTCGGCAACAGCTTTATCGGCAACCGGACGCAGGTCAAATATGTCTCGACCAAATGGGTCGAATGGTCCGAAAACGGGCAAGGCAACTATTGGTCCGATTTCGCCGCCTTTGATGTGGATGGCAATGGCATTGCCGATGCCCCGTATCGCCCGAATGACAGCATGGACCATGTGCTATGGACGCAACCGGCAGCAAAACTGCTGCTGGGTTCTCCCGCCGTGCAATTGGTGCGCTGGTCGCAATCTGCCTTTCCGGCGTTATTGCCGGGTGGGGTGATGGACAGCCATGCTATGATGAAACCCGTCGAACCCGACGCAATGAAAAAGGTGCCTCATGATGGATAAGGCCCTGACCATCTCAAACGTGAACAAAGACCGCGGTAAAATCCGGGTGCTGAGCGAAATCAACCTGTCCCTTTCCCCGGGCGAACGCGTGGCCCTGTTGGGGCACAACGGTGCCGGGAAATCCACGCTGATAAAATCCATTCTGGGTCTGACCACGTTTCAATCGGGTGAGATCTTGATTGGAGCGGCTAAACCAGGCAGCGCCCGCGCGCGCGCCGCGACGACCTTTCTGCCCGAGGCGGTTTCATTCCACCCCGCCTTGACCGGGCGTGAACAGTTGACGCTGTTTGCGCGTCTGGCGGGGGAAAAAGCCGATGTCGCAGGGTTGCTGGACCGCGTTGGCCTGCCCGAAGCGATGGATCGCCGGATTGGCACCTATTCCAAGGGCATGCGTCAACGGCTGGGTCTGGCGCAGGTTTTGCTGGGCAAACCCGAGGTGGCATTGCTCGATGAACCCACCAGTGGTCTCGACCCGATTTCGCGACAGGACCTTTATGCGATCATTGATGAGTTGGCGGCGCAAGGCACCGCCGTTCTGATTGCCAGCCACGCCCTGACCGAGGTCGAGGCCCGCACCGACCGCATCGCCATTCTGCGTAAGGGCGCAAAGGTGGCCGATGACACACTGTCCAATCTGGCAGATCAGGCCGGGCTTCCAATCAAGTTGCGCATCCGCGCGGCTGAAAACCCCGATGCCTTGGCGGCACAGACCGGGGGGACCCGTATAAACGGCGCGTCTGTTGAACTGTTGTGTTCCCCCGCCACCAAGATGCAGGCGCTGCGTCAGGTCGCAGCACTTGGGGATGCTGTTGTGGATGTGGACGTGACGCCGCCACGTCTCGAAGATCTGTATCGTCACTATTCAGGGGAGGCCGTGCAATGACCCGTTTTCTCGCTATTGCGGTTGCTGAAATGCACATCCTGCGTCGCAATCGCTGGCTGTTCATGGCGACGCTTATCATGGTGCTGTTTGCATTGGCTCTGACATTCGCCGGCAGCGCGCCAACGGGGGCGTTGGGGGTGGACATGTTAACCGTGTCTGTGGCGTCGATGACCACCTTGTCGGTCTATCTGGCCCCGTTATTGGCCCTGATGATTTCGTTTGATTCCATCGCCGGTGAATCTGACCGTGGCAGCCTTGCCTTGCTGCTGGCCTATCCCGCTGGGCGCGGAGAGATCTTGCTGGGCAAGTTCACGGCTCATATCGCGGCACTCGCCTTTGCCATGACAATCGGCTTTGGGACGGCAGGTGCTGTGGCCGCTTGGTTTGGTGGAGTCAGTGTCGACAGTTTGGTTGCCCTGCTCCGGTTGATCCTGACCTCAATTCTGCTGGGTGCGGTCTTTTTGGCTTTGGGCTACTGCCTGTCGGCTTTGGCCGGTGGGGCCACGGCTGCGGCTGGTATGTCGGCCGGTCTGTGGCTGATTTTTGTGGTGCTTTATGACCTCGGGCTGCTTGGCGCTGTTGTCTTGGACCAAGGCGGCGTCTTTACCCAATCGGTGTTTCCATGGGTGATGGTCGCCAACCCCGCAGATGCGTTTCGGGTCTGGAATATTGCTGCCTCTGACAGTGTTGCTTTGACTTCTGGCATGACCGGCGCGGCACAGGCATTGCCGATGTGGGCGGCCCCTGTCTCGCTGCTGATCTGGCCGGTGATTGGCTTTGTCTTGGCCCGCGCCGCGTTTCAAAGGGTCGAGCCATGAAACGTCTGATCTTGATCGCGGCCTTGGCCCTAACTGCTTGCAAAGAAGACGTGGCGCAAGCTCCGCCCGAACCCATTGAAATGACCGAACTGGCGCTCAGCTATTTCTGTCAGATGAACATATCCGAACATGGGGGCCCCAAGGCGCAGATCCATCTCAAAGGGTACCCTCAACCGCTGTTTTTTGCGCAGGTCCGGGACATGGTCGCCTATGTCAAAAGCCCCGAACGGGACGCCGAGATTACCGCAATCTACGTGACCGATATGTCTGTCGCCCCCAGTTGGGCCAACCCCGGAGCAGCAAATTGGATCGCGGCAGATGCTGCCAGTTTTGTTGTTGGATCAAACGTTGCCGGGGGCATGGGCGCACCGGAAATTGTGCCGTTTGGCACCCCTGAGGGCGCGGGCGCGTTCATATTGACCTACGGTGGCCACGCGCTGCCGCTGACTGAAATTCCAGATGATGCCGCGCTTGGGCCGGTTGATCTGGACGTTGCTCTGGAGACACCGGCATGACGATCCTGTCCCGTCGCCGCTTTTTGACCATCTCGGCCTCGACCTTGGCTGTGCCTGCTTTTGCGATGGACGCGCCTATCGCGTCTTGGAGCGGGACGGCCATGGGGGCGTCCGCGTCCATGCAGTTGCAGGGGGTAACACCCGAAGTTGCGGCCCCTATTTTTGCCGGTGTTGAACAAGAATTGGGCCGGTTGGAAAATATCTTCAGCCTGTATCGACCTGACTCTGAACTCAGCCGTTTGAATCAAACCGGCCACTTGGACACCCCGGCGCCCGAACTGCTGGAGGTGTTGAGCCTGTGCGACACGTTGCACCACAGCAGTGGCGGCGCGTTTGATCCGTCAATCCAACCCTATTGGCAGGCACTGGCGCGGCGTGCGCCAGAACCTGAGCTGGTACAGGCGCGGGGCTTGATCGGGTGGGAAAACGTACGATTTGACCCCCGTTCTGTACGATTTGAAAAAGGTCCGGGTATGGCGCTGACTCTGAACGGTGTCGCACAGGGGGCCGTTACAGATCGGATTGCGGCTCTGCTCAGGGCGCAGGGGTTGAGGGATGTCATGGTCAACATGGGTGAAATCTCGGCGCGCGGGAACCGGCGGGGCGCAGGCGGTTGGACCGCTGGCATCGCCACCCCCGAAGGGCGTGTCGTGCATCGTGTGACCTTGCAGGATTGTGCGATTGCGACCTCGTCCCCACGGGGAATGATGATCAACCCAGATTTGGGGGTCGGTCACATTCTAGACGCCTTGGGGCAAGCCCCACAGCGCGGATTGGTTTCGGTCACCGCACCTACGGCTGCCTTGGCGGATGGATTGTCCACGGCACTGTGTTTGCTGGATGACCGAGCGGCGGAATTGGTGCTGCGCGCGCATCCCACGGCAGAATTGGTTTACAGCGCCTAGGCGCTGCGTCCACCGGGTTTACGGAACGCGTGCGCGATCTATGAACTTGCGCAGCGCGAACCGGGACCGAACAACGCGAATGCCTTTAATTTTCATCAGCTTGGATTGCAGGAAGGTTTCGAATTCTTCCAAACCTTCCACCGCAACTTCGAGCAGGAAATCCTGCGTCCCGGTCATCAGGGTCCCCATGACCACTTCTTCGAACAGGGCCACCTGATTTTGGAAGTTCTGTATCTCTGCGCTGTCTTGTCGTTCCAACTCGATTGAAACAAAAGCAGTGATGCCAAATCCCGCGATCTTGCGATCTATCTGGGCACCATAGCCAGAGATCAGACCCTTTTCTTCGAGGCGTTGCAGGCGTCGTTTGCAGGGGGTGGCGGACAAGCCAACTCTGTCGGCCAGCTGAACAACGGACATGCGGCCATCTTCGCCCAAAGCGCGGAGTATCTTTCGATCAATGTCATCTGTAGTGAATTTCACTATCAATCACCTAATGCGTAGATGTTTCCTGCTGTCTTCTTCCGGATACTCTAGGATGCGTGATTTTTCAACCAAACAGATCTGATAGATTGACCCCCAATTAGCACATCAAAGACATCACGAGGGCCCCATGCAGCTTAACCTGTCAGACGAAACACCCCCAGCCGGTTACGAACGCCTGCTTTTTGTTGAAGATAAGACAAGTGGGTTGCGCGCGTATATCTGCATTCATTCCACGGCCTGTGGCCCCGCTGCGGGTGGGTGTCGGATGTGGAATTACGCCTCTCAATCCGAAGCCCGCGCGGACGTGTTGCGGTTGGCCGAAGGGATGACGAGCAAGAACGCAGTCGCAGGTCTTGGGTTAGGGGGCGGAAAGTCGGTGATTATCGGTAACGCAGCATCGGATAAATCCGAAGCGTTGTTCCGCGCGTTTGGCAAAGCCGTCAACAGCTTGCAGGGGCAGTATTACACCGCCGAGGATGTTGGGATATCGCCCGACGACATGGCCATGATTGCGCAGATGACGCCGTTTGCGGTGGGTTTGGATCATGGGGATCATGGCAGTGGGGATCCGTCGCCCTTTACAGCCGAAGGTGTGTTTCAGTGCCTGAAAGTGGGCGCGGCAGAGGTTTTCAGCTCGGGGGATTTGACCGGGCGCAAGGTGCTTGTTCAGGGTTTGGGACATGTCGGCATGTCCTTGGCGGAAAAACTGCATCAGGCGGGGGCTGAGCTGATTGTGTCGGACATCAACGCGGATGCGATTGCGCAGGCGCAGGCACGGTTTGGGGCCTCGGTCTGCGCGCCTGAGGCGGTGTTTGAAACGGAGATGGACATTTTCGCACCCTGCGCTTTGGGGGGTGTCTTGACGCACGAAACCGCTAGGCGTTTGACAGCGCGGTTGGTGTGTGGCGCGGCCAACAACCAGTTGGCGACACCTGACGTTGCAGAAACTTTACGGGCGCGAAACATTCACTATCTGCCGGATTACGTTGTCAATGCGGGCGGTATCATCAGCGTTGCAGGCGAAATTCATCAAGCGGGGCCAGAATACCGACAGGCGCGGTTGGCGGGCGTGGCCGAGCGGATTCAGCAGATCCTGATTGCAAGCCGCGAGACAGGCAAAACCACCACATGCGTCGCCGATGAGATGGTCGCCAGCATTGTTGCCGATGCCCGCGCCCAACAGGCAGGCGCGGCGTAACTATTGGCTTAGGCCTGCCCCGGACCGGGGCAGGTAGGGCGTTGGTCTGTCATGTCTAATTGGGTGAATGCGGCTTACGTGGCGTCTGAGTGGATTTTTGTCAAAGCCTCCCTCACCCTTGCGCCAAGGGATTGATCAGGGGGCGTGACATGCGCAGAATTTTCGGGTGGCTTTTTGGAGCCCTTTTTGTGCTTATCGCCGTGCTGGCCTTTAAAACTTGGCAATACAAACCCGAGGTTCAAAGCGAAGCGACCGCCTTTGATCTTGGAGCTGATTTGGAGCGGGCGACAGGCGCGCTGTCTCAGGCGATCCGGTTCGAAACGATTTCGCAAGGGGACCATCAGGCGGCGTTCGACGGGTTTCTTGCGTTTCTGCAATCCCAATTCCCGAAATTTCACGCCACGACTGAGCGGACAGAGCTTGCCAACAATACGGTTCTTTACAAGTGGGCAGGTTCAGATCCGGCGCTGGCCCCGGTGTTGCTGGCGGCACATTCTGATGTCGTGCCAATTGCATTTGGGTCTTTGGACCGGTGGAGCTATACGCCGTTTTCGGGTGAAGTTGTGGATGGCTATGTCTGGGGTCGTGGCACGCTGGACAACAAGGGCGCATTGATCGCTATTCTTGCTGCGGCCGAGCATGTGGCGGCGACAGGATTTGCACCGCAAAGGACGGTGTATTTCAGTTTCGGTGGCGATGAAGAAGTCGGTGGTAAGGGTGCAAAATCTGTTGCAGATCACTTGATCAAATCCGGGGTGCGTCTGGACTGGTCGTTGGACGAGGGGTCTTTTGTTCTGGATGATGTTATTCCCGGTCTTGATGTGCCTGTGGCCAGTATCAACCTGTCGGAAAAAGGATATTTGACCGTCACATTGATTGCCGAAGCCGCGGGGGGGCATTCTGCTTTGCCGCCCCGTATTACGGCTGTGGGGCGGATTGCCCGTGCGGTTGATCGGTTGCAATCGACACTCATGCCCGGTGGATTGGACGGTGTATCGGCGGAGTTCTTTGACAAGCTGGGGCGGTACTTCTCGCTTGAAAAGCGGGTTTTGTTCGCAAACCAGTGGCTGTTCTCACCCGTGTTGGAAGAGGTTCTGTCGGGGGCCGCAACAACCAACGCGATGCTGCGCACAACGACCGCGCCGACCATGTTGTCGGGGTCGAATAAAGAAAACGTATTGGCGGCACGGGCTACGGCCAAGATCAATTTCAGGCTGCACCCGCGCGATAGCATTGATGATGTGATCGCCCACGTCAGGGAAACGATTGACGACGATCAGGTCGTAATCGAAGTGAACCGGGATTTCGCGAGCGAAGCCTCGCCCGTTGCGCCCACCGACACCGAAGGGTTCAGGCAGATCGAACAGGCCATCTATTCAACATTTGGTCCGCTTGCCTCTGTGCCGGGCCTGACAATTGCCGCGACGGATTCACGGCACTATGCGCAGGTGGCTGATGCCGCCTATCGGATCAATCCGTTCATTGTGAAGAATGATGACATCGCGCGGTTCCACGGCATTGACGAGCGGTTGTCGATTGAGAACCTGAACCACGGGATCAACTTTTTTGGCAAACTGCTGCTGGATCAGTAACGGGTTAGGGGCTGTTACAGTGTCTCGGCGGCAAGCCGCAGGGCGTCGAGGAATGCCACCCCGGTGGGAGAAAGTGTGCTGTCCTGACGATAGGATACGCCGACGGGACCGTCGCCAAAAGGGACGTTCCAATTCAACCGCCGGAGCGTTCCATTTTCCACATCCTGCGTGATGACATGTGCGGGCATCAGGCCGATGAAATCGCGCGCCTGCAACAAGGATCGGTTGGTCAGGTAGGATACGGATTCCAACGCCAATGGCGGCAGGTATTGATCCTGATTGACGAAAAACTGATCGATCTGGCGCCGTAAACTGGTTTCGACCGGCGGCAAGATCCAGCCATAGGGTTTTAGGTCTTCAAAGCTGTGGGTCATTTTTTGGGTCAACGGATGGTTCTTGCCCACCAGTGCCACGATCCGTTCGTCAAATAGCTTTTCTTGTACCAGATCTGCGCGGTGTCGGTGTGTCGACAAGCGCCCCACAACAAGGTCAATTTCCCCGGATCGAAGCGCTGGCATCAGAACTTCGTTGGTGCCCTCGACCACTTTGATCGCGACGTTTGGGCGGGCTTTGAGCACCGTATCTATCGCACGGGGCAGCAGGTGAGAGGAGGCTGCGAGCAAGGTTCCGATCACGACCCGGCCGCTGTTGCCTTCGTTGAGGTCATCCAATTCCTGCGCGGCGTTCGACACTTGGGCAAAGATCAGTTTCCCGTGTCGGATTAACGCCTCGCCATAGGGGGTTGGGACCACGCCGCGGTTGGTGCGTTCAAACAGTAAGACCTCAAAATCCAGCTCGAGGTCTTTGATCATCTTTGTGGCCGCGGGTTGCGATACGTTCAACTCGCGCGCGGCATTCAGGATATTGCGGTGCTTGCCGACGGCCACCAACAGGCGCAGCTGTTTCAGCTTGAGGCGTGTCAGGACGCGTTCGACGATACGGGTGTGGCTGGCGGGCAAGGGGAACCTCTTTAAAACCGGATGGCCAAGGCGTGTTGTTGGATCGTGCTGACGACGCTCATCGCGGCAAGGGCCGAGCTGCGGGGATTGTCGGGCAGGGCTTGTCCTTCGATGCGGAAGTTGAAGGACCCAAAATCACCATGGGCGTGGATTTCGTGGATGTTCCGGTCAACCGTTGCATCGGCGATCAGTTCGACCTCGGTGGCATCAAAGCCTACCCCGGCCAATGCAACCGCTGCGGCGACGTTGGCGTTTTTGGGATATTCTAACGCGGCTTGGCGTGCCGAGCCTTGGAAATGGGTTTTGGCCCCATCTTTTAGATCAGACAGATCCAATTTGCTTTCTGCGGCGGACCCGCGCCACCCTTGCGGGGGTTTGCGTCCGATATAGCGCACCGATTTTAGCGTGCCGACCTGAGCGCTGCGCAGGGTGTCGAGTGCGCCAATGGCACCAGTGGCCAGCACGAGCGTTCCGTTCCCTTTGGTGGCGGCTTGTTGCAAGGTTTTGTGCAACTCTTGGTCCGCCAATGCCCCGATCGAGACCGTTACCAAAGTGTATCCAGCCCGCAGTATATCTGGCCCATAGTGTGCAAGGGCCTGATGGCCGGCGCAGTCTGCGATCAGATCAAGGTCATCCGGGAACTGTACGGGGTCTGAAATGAGGGTTGGCCCGTCATTCGGGGCGTGGGACACGCGATCTGGGCGCACCAGAATGGTGTCGATCTGATGCCCGGAAGACATCAGGTGGTGCTGTGCATATCGCGAGATTGAGCCGTTGCCGATCAGACCGATTTTCATGCGTCCCTCCGAAAGTTCTGTGTAGTATACTTTGGCTCTGGCGCGATAGGTATTATTTTTGGTTATACCGGGATCGGATAATTGGATTTGGATTCTGGCTGTGTTTTTGTCCTAGTGGGCCTGACAGCAGAAATTGCGAGTGGCGCATGACGGTTCAGCAACATTCCTATATTGGCAGGTCCCCGGACAAGCGGGAGGACCGCGTGTTTCTGACCGGGCAGGGGTGCTATACGGACGATGTGGCGCTTAGCGATCCGCTGCATGTCCATTTTGTACGCAGTGATGTGCAATGTGGTAAGATCATTGAAATCGAGATTGATGTCGCGTCACAGGCGGATGGGGTTTTGGCGATCCATGTGGGCGCAGAGATGGGAGATTTAGGGAAGCTGGCCATAAATCCGGTGCTTCCGATGATGTTCACTCCGGATTACCCGATCCTTGCAACCCAAACCGTTGGGGCGGTGGGACAACCCATTGCTGCGGTGCTTGCAGGGACAAAATCGCAGGCCGTTGATGCGGCAGAGCTGGTTTATGCCGATATCGCAGATGGAACAGCACAGAGCCGTGATCTGGCGGCGCAGCATTGGGCATGTGGGGATGTGGATGCGGAATTTGCGCGCGCTGCGCATGTGGTGGATTGCACGGTTCAACACTCCCGTCTTGCGCCGTCGCCAATGGAGCCGCGCGCCATCGCGGTTGCGTATGACGATGTGACTCAATCGGTCACAGTTTGGCATTCAACCCAGACCCCACATCGAACCCGATCTGAGTTGGCCGCGATTTTGGGGCTGGATGCGGGGCGTATCCGGGTGATTGCATCCCATGTTGGCGGGGCATTTGGGATGAAAGCCTCGCTGTATCCAGAGGATGTATTTACGGTTTGGGCAGCGTTTCATCATAAGCGCGATGTGAAATGGACCGCGACCCGATCCGAAGAGTTTCTGTCCGCGACCCATGGCCGGGGCGTCACCAGTCATGGACAACTTGCCTTTGATGAGGACGGGACATTTCTGGCGTTACGTGCGGATGTGTCAGCGCCGCTTGGAGCGTGGGTGCCAAACAGCGGATTGATAACAGGGTGGAATGCGGCGCGGGTCTTGCCGTCGGGATATCGTATGCCAGCTTTGGACATATCGACCAAAGCGGTGATGACGAACCTAGCCCCGACGGGAATTTACCGGGGGGCGGGACGCCCGGAGGCCAACGTGCTGATGGAGCGTCTGATCGACAAAGCGGCCCGTGTTTTGCACTGCGACCCGTTTGAGATCCGCGAACGGAACCTGTTGGATGCGGCGGCGTTGCCGCATGAAACGGCAACGGGAAATGTTCTGGATTCAGGGAGTTACGCGCAGGCGCTGTCGATGTTGAGGGAAAAGGCCGGCTATGATGCCTGTCTTGCAGATCGCGATGCGCGGTGCGCGCAGGGGGAGCTGGTCGGGGTCGGGGTTGCGTTTTACGTCGAACCCTCGGGCAACGGGTGGGAAAGCGCGCGTGTGACGTGGGATGGTGATGGGCGCGTTCAAGTGGCCAGCGGCAGTTCCTCGCAAGGGCATGGGCGTGAAACGAGCTTTGCGCAGATTGCGGCGGATGTGTTGAATGTCTCGATAGATAGGGTCAATGTCACGATGGCGGATACCGCCACATCCCCAGAAGGGATCGGGGCGCTTGCCAGCAGATCAACGGCGATAGGGGGCAGCGCGGTTCTGAAGGCCTGCGAAGAGATCAAAGCGCGCCACGCCTCTGGCGAGACCTTACCGTTGAGTGCGGACATCCGGTATGAGAACAAAGGGCAGGCGTGGGGGTATGGCGCGTATCTGGTTGTGCTTTCGGTGGACCGGGAAACCGGGACGCCGCACCTAGAGCGCGTGACATGCGTGGATGATGCGGGGCGTATTATCAACCCTACTCTGGTTGACGGGCAGATCCGTGGAGGGTTTGCACAAGGTCTGGGCGAGGCGCTTATGGAGCGTGTCGTTTATGACGAGGATGGTCAGCTGTTGACCGGGTCGTTCATGGATTATGCGCTGCCCCGGGCGTTGGATGTGCCTGCGCTTGAGATCCACAAATTTGAAACGCCAAGCCCAATGAATGCTTTGGGTGCCAAGGGGGTTGGCGAAGCCGGAACCATTGGGGCGCCCGCGGCCATTCTAAATGCGGCTGTTGATGCGCTCAGCCCTTTGGGGGTGCGTGATCTGACGATGCCCCTGACCAGTCAAACGCTATGGCAGGCCATCTGGGCCGCCGAACAAGGAAACGCGACATGAAATACACCAAATCTGAAGCTAAGGATTATGCGCGCGAGACCATGCGCGGCATTTGGGCGGCTGCTTTGAACCCGTTTCACACGGATGGGTCGTTTAACGAAGCGGGCCTGCGTCAGAACATTCGCCATTGGATTGATGATCTGGAGATTCAGGGCCTGTTTATTGCGGGTAAGCAGGGCGAGTTTTTCTCGATGAGCTTGGAAGAGCGCAAGCGGAACATGACGATCGCCGTTGAGGAATGCGGAGAGGCGGCTGGCACCATCATGTCGATTTCCGATCAGAACGTGAATACGGTTCTGGAGTTGGGCCTGTATGCGCAAAGCTGTGGTGCGGATTACGTGGTTGTTCATGCGCCGGTTCTAAGTTTTTGTCATGATCGTGACGAGGTTTTATATAATTATTACAAGTACCTGTGTGATCGCTTGGATATAGGGATTGCGATGTGGAGCCACCCGGATTCTGGCTATTTGATGGAGCCTGAAACCTGCGCTCGTATTGCTGAATTGCCCAATATTGTTGCCATCAAATATTCAGTCCCGCGCGACATGTATGTGCGACTGACGCATATGATTGGCGACAAAATTCATGTCTCGACGTCGTTGGAAGATGATTGGTTGGACAACATCCAAGAGCTGAATTGGAAGCTCTATCTTTGTTCATCGCCTCCCTATCAGCTGCAAACGAAGAATGACAAACGCATGCATGAATATACCGAATTGGCGTTTGCAGGCAAAATGGACCAAGCTCGCAAGGTCCGTGACAGTTTGGACCCGGTCAGAGCCGCGATAAAGCGCACCAAGCCCGGTGGAAAGCCGACGGCGCATGGCAAATACTGGCAGGAACTGCTGGGTCAGGTTGGGGGGGCGGTTCGTCATCCAATGCTTGAGCTGTCTCAGGCTGAAAAAGACGCGACACGGGCCGCTTTTGAACAATGTGGTCTACAGCTCTGAGATAGGTGTGCGCCCTGGCGGATTTGCCGGGGCGGTCGCAACCGATGTTAAGGTTCTGCCGCTTTGTGGTGGTCGTTGCAATTTGATTGGCGCGATCCTATCAGTACTACTGTCTCACCACCTTGGATATGAAGCCTGACAATGGAAGAAACGCCGGCACCTAGTGTCACGATACGACAAGGCGATTTGCCTGAGCTTTTTGCACAAAACAGGTTGGGCGATTATCCCGTAGCTGTGCGTACAACCCGCGAAGTAATGGGCGGTGGGTTTGCGGATCAAGGCAAGCATCCAAATACCTGGACGGTCTATTTCTTGGTCGATGGTCAATGGGCGTTGGTTGAATCCGCGCGGGGGCTGAGACGTGAATGGTCCAGTTTAGACCGGCTGGAAAAGTGGATGCGAAACCAAGGATTTAGGTTCTTTTGGGTGAGAAACGATATCGACCCGGCTGAGCCACTTCCCGTTTCCACACCTGAATAGGGCTTATGGCGCCAGAAAGAGCAGCGTTTCGCTGTCTTTCAAATCAACTCATTTTCAATAATGCATTCAGTGCAACAGTCACTTTTTGATTTTCGACCCTGAGCCCATGATGCTTGCGGGAAGTCTAATGCGCTGATTAGGTGAAATCAGATTGAGGACGGGAAGAAGCGAAAAGCTCGCCGTCTCAAGCTAAATGAGAACAGGCATTTTGAGCAGCGGGCAGCACTTTCATATGGCAAATTTGACCACTAAGGGACGAACGTCGATCGTTACGCACCACACGAGCGGCGGATCTGCAACGCTGCTTGAACGTCTGAAGTTTCATGGCGTGCCAGAGACGGGGTCGTTGAAATTATCTGGTATTGTCGTTTTTGCGAATGATTTTGGCCCCAGCCCAAAGGTGGAGTTGCGGTTTGAAGACAATGTTGTGCCTTTGACATTTTCGCAGAGTGCGGGAGTTAGCCGGAAACTTGATGGTCAGTCTAATTCGGCACAAAGTAGAATTGAGGAAATCATCATACCAGAGGGCGCGGCAACCATGGATTTGGTTGTCCATTGCGAGCAAAGTGGAGAGCCGCAAAAGATTTTGAAACTGGTCGATCAAAAATTTGCTCAACCCAGTGATGACCTCCGCCAGATCCATCAAGACGCGTTGGCAATGACGCACGAAAGCTCGATCAAAGAGGCGCGCCAGCTGAACCGAAGCCTTAAGAGTGTTTCGGACGAATATTCCAATTTGCCTGAGTATTTGGAAGCAAGGGTATTGATCTCGTCCAAGCTCAAGATAATGCCCACGAGAACGGTTAAGCAGATGATCAAGCTGAGAGGCGTGAGAACTGTGAATGATGATAGCGAAAAGTTCGAGGCGTTTGCCGAGAAGCTGTCAACGTTACTGAACGGGGTTAACCTGTCTCACCACGGATTTGCATCCGGGTTTGGGGCCGACGAAGACCATGACTCCATTTGGGATCATATTCGCCAGCTGTCTGTTGAGCTTGAGAAAGAAGGGCTGTCCGTGTTCATAAACTCGGGGACGCTACTTGGGTACGTGCGCAGCAAA
The DNA here is from genome assembly GCF_040365955.1 of Phaeobacter sp. NW0010-22. Lineage (NCBI taxonomy): Bacteria > Pseudomonadati > Pseudomonadota > Alphaproteobacteria > Rhodobacterales > Roseobacteraceae > Phaeobacter > Phaeobacter sp. NW0010-22. Next base: position 182,588 of record NZ_BAABWT010000008.1, on the reverse strand, counting down.
GAGCTTATTGAACACGACGATGATATCGATCTAGCGGTCGTTCTAAGCGCGAATAGCGTTTCTGAGGTGGTTCGCGAATGGGTGGCTTTGGAGGCGACGCTGGAAAGGTTAGGTTTGCTTGATCATGTTAACAATGAAATCGTCAAGCATAAGGGGTTCTATAAGCTTAGAACTATTGGGGACTATCAGGTCGATTTGTTCCCCGCTTGGGAGGTCGATGGAAAGTTTTTTGTTTGGCCGCATACATTTGGAAATCTTGATAGGGAAGATGTCCTACCCTTAGAGGAAACCAACATCGATGGGGTGAAAATGCCTGCCAGGCCATCAAGAATGCTCCAGCTGAATTATGGTGATGATTGGATGATCCCAAATAAGTTTTGGTCGTTTAATTGGTCTAAAGCCAAAACGAGGTTTTCTGAATTTCTGGCGCAGTTGGATATAGCGCGGGCCGAGGGTCGGAAATAATACCTCACCCTTGCAGCCATATGCCAACAACAGATCGCTTTGCTCCTGTGGGCGAGTGTTGGTGGTGGTCGGTTTAGACGTGGCGTCACCATTGCTGAGCTGCGGCGTGTATTGGTGGCCCGGGGCGTAAAACACGCTAGGCTTGCCAAAATTCCAAAGGAGATCCCCATGACCGTATCCCGCATCGGCACCCAACCTGTTCTGCCCAATGGTGTCACCGTGCCATTGATCCCTGCAACCCGCTGTGCGGGATTGATATTTTGTTCGGGCGCTTTGGGTGTGGATGAAAATTTCAAGATCGTTGACGGTGGGATCGGGGCGCAGACGCGTCAGGCCATTGCCAATCTTGAACAGGTTCTGGCATCGGCCGGGGCCACTTTGTCGGATGTGGCCAAAACAACGGTTTGGCTAACAGATCTGGCGGATTTTGCTGAATTCAATGCAGCCTATGCCGAAGCCTTTGGGGAAGGTGTACCTGCACGGTCTACCGTTACTTCGGCTCTTGCCATCCCCGGTGCGCTGGTCGAGATCGAGGCCATCGCGGCAGACCCCAACGCGGGATGATGTGCGTCTAAATTCCACAGAGGCGGTTGAATCATTTGATGAATCCCGCCTCTGAACGCGCTCAAATGTGGGCGCGACATGTCCCTTGGCACAATGCGGATGAGGTTATTTTACTCAACGTCACAAGCTTCTTCTAAAAATAGAATTTGAATTCTAATTCTATAAATTTCTATCCTGCGCTCAGGACGCCGGGATTCGGCGTAGGAGAGGATAGGGCGCGACCATCTGCGTCTGTTTAGGGAGAAGACTGATGATCCACGCGCTTGTAAAAGCCGCTGCTGCCGCTGTTGTTGCGGTCGCGCTGACCCCCGCAGCAAGCTTTGCCAAGACTGAGCTTAAGGCGGCCACTCTGGCGCCGGAGGGCACGCCTTGGTTTGATTTCCTCAGCAAGTGGGAACAGGCCGTTGAGGCCGCCAGCGACGGCGAAATTGACATTCAGATTTTCCCCAGCGCGCAGTTGGGCAACGAATGGGAAGTGTGGAACAAAGTCGCCAAGGGTCGGATTGAAATCGGTCTGTTCAGTGCTGCGGTGATGTCCGAAAAAGTGCCGCCTATGGCCTTGATGAGCACCCCGTTCCTGTTCGACAGCGAACAGACCGCCTATTGCGTCTACGACACTGAATTGAAGGGTGAATTCACCGAATTACTTGAGGATCGGTTCAAGGTCATTTCGTGGGGCGAAACAGGCTGGGTACAGGTTTATGCTCAGGATGATCTGTCAGATGTGGCAAATGCAGATGGCTATAAGACCCGCGTGGCCCCACAGGCGATGTCGCGGACATTGTGGGCGTCAGTCGGGGCCAACGGTGTTGAAATCCCGTTTGCTGATACGCCTGCGGCTTTGCAAACCGGGCTGGTGCGCAGTGGTGAGGCGACAGGCATTTCCTATGTGGCCTTTGGCCTGAACAAGGTCGCGCCGCATTTGATGCTGACACGTCACATGCATCAGGCCGGGTCGATCATGATGGGCAAAAAGGTCTGGAACAAGCTGAGCGAAGAAGAGCAGGCCATTCTGATCGACAACATGCCGGACCTGAACGAGTTGCGTCAGGGGGTTATGGGTGTCGAACAGTATCTGATCGGCAAATACGAAGAGGCGGGCGGTCTGGTCCAACATCTGACCCCGGAACAGCGCGCCGCTTGGAAAGCCAAGGTTGAACCGAATTGGCCTGCGTTTGTCGAAGACCTTGGCCCCGAGGCGGTTGCGTTGTGGCCGCGCGTTCTTGAGGCCAAGAAAGCCTGCGGTGAGTAATAGGGATGCAGATCAGCCGTCGCATTCTGTCGGGATTGTTTGCTGTCGATGTGACGGTTGCAATCTCGGCCTATGTCGCCATTGCCGTGTTGTTGCTGGGCGATGTGATCTTGCGGGAAACCGGGGGTGGTTCGTTATGGGGCGCCCAACGGATTTCTGTCTATCTGATGATCGTCATCGGGTTTTTGGGACTTGGGCTTGCGGCGGCTAAGGGGCGGCATTTGCGGCCCCAATTTCTGGATCATGTGGTGCCCGCGCGGTTTTCGGAAACTGCGGACCGGATCGGCAGCGGTTTGATGGCGTTGATCTTTGGCGGATTTGGCGTTGTTGGCGTGCAATTTGTGGCTGAAGCGATCGAATACGGCGACATGGCGCGGATCATCGACATCCCGTTGTGGTACATCCAATTGGTTGTTCCCTATGCCTTTTTCTCGACCGCGCTGCGCTATGTTCTGTTTGCTCTGCATCCTGAGTTGCGCCCGCAGGAGGTTCTGGAATGATCCTGTCTCTTGGACTGTTGTTTCTGGCGCTTGGGGCTTTGATCCTGCGCGTTAACATTGCGGCTGTTTTGCTGTTGGTCGGGGCCTATGTGCATCTGGCCTGGGGCGATGGAGAGCTGACCTACATCATCGAAGACATGTGGGGCGCCATCGACAAAGAGGTGTTGCTGTCGATCCCGTTGTTTCTGCTGTGTGGCTCGGTCATGGGCAAAGGCGCGATTGCTGAACGCCTGATCCGGGTGATGCGGTCGCTGACCGCGCCGGTACCTGGGGGCATGGCGTTGGCAACGATCCTGACCTGTGCAATTTTTGCTGCCATTTCCGGGTCCAGCGCAGTAACGCTGATCGCGGTGGGTTCCATCGCCTATCCGGCCCTGATCAAGGATGGGTATTCCAAAAGTTTCGCCCTTGGCGCGCTGGCCACTGGCGGGACGTTGGGTGTGGTGATTCCGCCCTCGATTCCGATGATCCTGTATGGGATCGTGACCGAGACCTCGATCGTGGATCTGTTCACCGCCGGGATTCTGCCGGGGCTGTTCCTGACGGTTCTGTTGGGCAGTTACACCGTGTTCGCCAATCGCCATGTTGCACGTGAACAGTTTTCGATAGGGGAATTTGGGTCGGCGCTGAAATCGGGTATCTGGTCGCTGTTCATGCCGGTGATCCTTTTGGGCGGGATCTACTCCGGGTATTTCTCCCCAACCGAAAGCGCCGCTGTGGCGTTGGGGTATTCGCTGATCGTTGAGCGGTTTATTCACCGCCAACTGTCTTTGCGCGACCTCTATGATACCGCGTTGGACACGACCACCATGATGGGGGCGCTGTTCCCTCTGCTGGCGATTGCGCTGAGCATCAACCTGTTGCTGACTGCTGAACAGGTGCCATCACAACTGGCGGACTGGGTCGCTGGCTTTGTAGAAGACCGCACCACGTTCCTGTTGCTGGTCAATGGGTTGCTGCTGATCGTGGGCTGCGTGATGGACATGGCATCCGCAATTTTGATCCTGGCCCCCCTATTGCAGCAAATGGGCGAAGTCTATGGCATTGATCCGGTCCATCTGGGCGTGATCATGACCGTCAATCTTGAGATCGGTTTGCTGACACCCCCTGTTGGCCTGAACCTGATCATCGCCATGACAGCCTTTCGGGAACCCTTCAGCCTAATCGTACGCGGGGTGCTGCCGTTCATTGGCATCATGCTGTTCGGGCTGATCGTAATTTCTTTTGTGCCTGCGTTGTCCTTGTGGCTGGTTGGATGAACAGGGATGTGAGGAGAGAGAAACCATGAAGCGGATTTGGCAGAAACATTACGGCGACATGAGCCCCGAAATCAGGTGGGAACAGGACGGGTCCGTGGCGGATCTGATCGAATGGGCGGCAGAAAAATTTGCGGATCTGCCGGCGGTTGCCTGTTTTGGCACTACGCTCAGCTATCGACAGGTCGAGCGGTTGTCGCGCGATTTTGCGGCCTATTTGCAGAATGGGTTGGGGTTGGAGCAGGGCGCGCGGGTGGCGATCATGTTGCCCAACATCATCCCGTTTCACGTCGCCAGCTTTGGCATGATCCGCGCCGGGATGGTGCAGGTGAATGTCAATCCGATGTACACTCCGCACGAGCTGGCGCATCAGCTGAATGACTCTGGCGCCGAAACCATCGTGGTAGCCAGCATGGTCAGCGCCACGCTAGGCGCCGTGCTGGAGCAGACGCAAATCAAGACCGTGATCACTGTCGATCTGGCGGATCTGATCGCCGCGCCGATCCCTGCGACCCCGGTGGATGAGGCCATAACCGGTGCAATTGCATTGACAGATGCATTGGCACAGGGGGCCGAACTGGCGTTTAAACGCCCTGAAATTACGCAAGATGACCTGATTTTCCTGCAGTACACCGGCGGCACCACGGGCCTAAGCAAAGGCGCGATGTTAAGCCACGGCAATCTGGTCTCTAACGTTGCGGTCTATGACGCGCTGGCCGGGCCGATCACCGAAGAGGGCAAAGAAATCGTGATCACTCCGATCCCGATGTATCATATCTTTGCTTTGATGGTGAATTGCCTGTGCTATTGGCGCTATGGCGCGCTGAATGTGTTGATCGCCGATCCGCGCGACATGGCGGGGTTTGTCAAAACCCTGAGCCAGTACAAGTTCACCGCCATGACCGGGGTCAACACGTTGTACAATGGGTTGTTGCATACGCCGGGGTTTGCGGAACTGGATTTTTCCTCGCTCAAGGTGTGCTGGGGCGGCGGCGCACCGATCCAAGAGGCAGTGTCGCACAAATGGCATGACATCACTGGGGGGCATATCCGCGAAGGCTATGGGTTATCTGAAACCTCGCCCATCGTGTCGATGAATCTGGTGGCGCGTAACGCCTATACAGGCACCATTGGTATTCCGGTGCCCTCGACCGATATTTCATTGCGGGACGAGAACGGGGTCGAGGTTGAAATCGGTGCCGAGGGCGAGCTGTGCGTGCGCGGTCCACAAGTGATGCAGGGCTATTGGAACCGCCCCGATGCCACCGCCGAGGTGATGACCGAGGATGGGTATTTCTGCACCGGGGATGTGGCCGTGGCAGATGCCGACGGGTTCTTTCGCATCGTGGACCGCAAGAAGGACATGATCCTGGTGTCCGGTTTCAACGTCTACCCCAACGAGATCGAAGGCGCGGTTGCCCTGATCCCCGGCATTGTCGAATGTGCCTGTATCGGGGTGCCGGACGACCATACTGGTGAGGCGGTCAAAGTGTTTGCCGTGCGCAATGATGACACTCTGACCGAGGCAATGGTGCGCCGCACCTGTCGCGAAACCCTGACGGGCTACAAGGTTCCGGCAACGGTGGAATTCATAGACGAGCTACCGAAATCCAGCGTGGGCAAGATCCTGCGCCGCGAATTGCGACAGGTTTAGGGATGCAGGCAGGATCCCCTCCGGTAATGGCGTATGTCGTCATGGCATTGGGTGCAACGGGCCTGACGCTGGGCGATTTCTTTATCAAGAAGTCATCGCTGGCGGGGGTGTCGCTGCCGGCGCTGATGGTGTTTTCATGGCCCTTTACCGTTGCGGCATTGCTGGTGTTGGCGCATCTGAAGGGTGGCATTCGCCATCATTTGTATCCTCATGCACCGGGGCGGCTGTTGATCCGGGCGGTTTTGTTGCTGGTGATGGCGACGTTGAACATCACCTCATTGATGATGAACCCCTATGCCCAGCACGCCATGCTGTTTCAACTGTCGCCAGTGTTTGCCCTGCTGATCAGTGTTCTGGTGCTGGGCGAACGGCTGAGCGCGCATGTGATCGTGGTGTTGGTAACCTGTCTGGCGGGCACTTGGTTGATCCTTGATCCGGGGTTTCAGGGGATCTCGGCTACTTTGCTGATCGCGGTGGCCGCGGCGCTGTCGAATGCGGTGACCAATACGTTTGTTGCGGTGAACCGCACCGCAGCAACGCCGCTTGGATTTACATTCTGGGCCGTGAACGGTGTGTCGCTGGTCATTGTGCCATGGTGGCTGTTGGCAGATCGATCGGTTCCAGCGTTGAATGCGCAGATGTTCATTCAGCTAAGTGCCGGATTTGCGGTTCTGGGTATCATTCTGGCCAGCCTTGCCATGCAGTTGGCTCGTGGCAATATTGGACGGATCAGCATCATGCTCTACGTCCAAATGCCAGTGGCGTTGGGTCTGGGGTGGTTGGCGTTTGGGGAATACCCGCCGCAATCGGCCATTTTGGGCGGGATTTTGATAGGGTTGGCGGGGGCTTCGGTGCCGCTGATGGCGCGACGACACAGGGAAAGGGCACCGACATGAGCAAGAGCGGATCAGACGGATACCGCCCCAGCAAACAGGCCCGCAGTGTTCGGTCCGAACAGTTGCTGCTAGAGGCGGGCGAGGCGTTGTTTGCCGAAAACGGGTATCAGAGCACAAAGGTCACGGACATCATCGAGAGGTCGGGCTGTTCTACGGGAACTTTTTATCATCGGTTTACCGACAAAGAAGGGCTGGCCCGGCTGATGATCGAGCGGTTCATCGACGAGGCCGACGATGTTATTCAATCGTTGGATCTGAACCGGGACATTCACGGCGATTTGCCCCAGATGTTGGCCTATCTGGCGGGCGGTCTGCACGACAGCATGACCGAACGATTGGGGGTCTATCGTGCGTCACAGCGGCTTAACACACTCAGTTCGGACCGCTCGGCGGATACTGGCGTTCTGGTGGCCCCGCTTGAGGCGCATGTGATGACCTATCTGGATCAGTACCGCGATCAGATCACAGCCGCTGATCCGGATGAGGCCCTGCGCCATGCGCTGCAGTTGATCATCATGGTCACACTGCAGACGCGGCTGGGGGCAGGGCGGTTGTTCCCGCGCGATAAGGCAGGGCTGACGCAGATGCTGGTGCAAGCCTCTTTGGGGTTGTTGCAACAAGGGAATAGATCATGAGCAAGATCACGGTATTTACGGCCAAACGCATCCACACCATGACCGACAGCGCGCCACCGGCCACGGCGGTTGCAGTGCGCGATGGCGTGATCCTTGAGGCGGGAACGCGGGAAAGTCTTGCGCCGTGGCTGGATGCGCACCCTCACGAGGTGGACGACCGGTTTGCAGACAAGGTGATCCTGCCCGGGTTCATTGACCCGCATCTGCATCCCTTTATCGGCGCGGTTCTGTTGCCAACGCGGTTCATCACCGCGTTTGAATGGGATTTGCCGGGGCAGAGCGGTCAGGCCACACGCGGCCATTCTGAGTACTTGGCGGCGGTAAAACAGGCGGTCGACGCTGACGATGGCGCGCAGCCCATCTTTGTCACGTGGGGGTATCACCAGATCTGGCATGGTCAGGTTACCCGCGCGCAATTGAACGAAATTTCTGAGACACGCCCCATTCTGGTCTGGCATCGCTCGTTTCACGAGGTGATCCTGAATGACGCTGCGATTGCCCTTTTGAACATCAATGCCGAGGTGATGGAGACCCACCCCCAGATTGATGCGGAGGCCGGGCGGTTTTCGGAAACTGGCGCGATGGTGGCCATCGAGGGGGTGAAACCGATCCTGTTTTCGCCGACGTGGTTTGGTGCCGGGCTGGCACAGCTGCACGAGGTGCTGCATGCAGGGGGCCATACCACGGTCGCTGATATGGCTTGGGGCATGTTTGACTACGAGCTGGAATGGGCGGCCTATACCCACGCGATGGACTCGGTTGCGCCGCCCTATCGGGTGATGATGGTGCCGCGCGGTCTGCCTGATCCCGAATTGACTGGCTCGCCCGAGGCGGCCTTTGATCGGGTCGATGCCCTGACCAATCGCGGCACGGATCGGTTGTTCTTTGACCGGCATGTGAAATTTTTCACCGATGGCGCGTTCTTTTCCGAACTGATGCAGCTGGGTGATCCCGGGTATATCGATGGGCATCATGGTGAATGGCTGACCGCGCCCGAGCAGTTCGAAGCGATTGCGCGCCCGTATTGGAACGCGGGATACCGAATTCACGTGCATTGCACCGGCGATTTGGGGGTCGAGTTGGCGTTGGATGTGCTGGATAAGCTACAATTTGAACGCCCCCGTGTCGATCACCGGTTCACCATTGAGCATTTCGGCGTCTCGACCGAAGATCAGGTGCGTCGGATCAAGGCTTTGGGGGCGTTGGTCTCTGCCAATGTTTATTACCTGCACGAGTTGGGCGAGGCCTATTGGCGGGAATCCATTGGCCATGAGCGTGCCAGTCAGATGGCGCGGCTGGGGTCGTTGGCCCGCGCCGATGTGCCCTTTGCGTTGCATTCTGATTTCACCATGGCCCCGGCGCATCCGTTGACCAGTGTTTGGGTCGCGGTCAATCGCTTTGCTGAATCTGGCGCGGTGCTTGGTGAAAACGAACGGATTTCGATCCATCAGGCGTTGAAAGCGATCACGATTGATGCGGCATGGGTGTTGGGCCAAGAGGGGCAGATTGGCTCAATCCGGTCTGGGAAAAAGGCGGACTTTACCGTGTTGGACGAGGATCCGTACGAGGTTGACCCGGCCAAGCTCAAAGATATCCGAATTGATGCCACCGTATTTGAAGGGGCGGTTCATCCGCGCCCGAAATGAGCCTGCCCGTCTTGATCGTGGCGGGCTATTTGGGGGCCGGTAAAACCACACTGATCAATGATTTTCTCGCTGATCCCGGCGGGCGACGGACCGTGGTTCTGGTCAATGATTTCGGGGCCATCAACATCGACGCCGCACTGATTAAAACGGCTGAGGGGGATACCATTGCGCTGACCAATGGCTGTGCGTGTTGTGTAATTGGTGATGATCTACTGGGGGCCGCCAAGCGCGCAGTCGCCACCGCGCCGGATCTACTGATTGTTGAGGCCAGCGGCGTATCTGACCCAGCGCGATTGGCGTTGCTGTTGCGTGGGGTGGCGGGGGTTGATCCGGCGCGCATCCTGACGGTGATCAATGGCGCTGCAGCGCGGCGCAATGCCCGGGACAAATTCATCGGGCGGCTGTTTGCAGCGCAGATCACCAGTTCTGATTTTGTAGCCTTAAACCGGGAAACAGATTACGCCGCAGAAACCGTCGCACGCTTGGCACCTGATGCTGTTTTCATAGCCTCGGTTGGGGACGCCTTGAATGGGGTCACATCCGTCGTTGCGGCCACGATGGTGGATGTCCTGCCAGAGTTTAAGAGCCGTATTCTGGATCACCCAAGACCCACCTCAGAGGCGGCGCTGCGACGCTGGACCGCGACCCTTCCGGCCGATGTGCATCGGGCCAAAGGGATCGTGGATACCCGCGACGGTCTGGTGAAGTTTGATTATTGTCAGGGGCAAACCGTCATAAGCGCTCTGCCATTTGCGCCGCGGTATGATGTTGGAAAGATCGTTTTGATCGGCCCTGCGGGGGCCTGCACAGGTCCCGAAACCCAATGATCGGGCGGTGCGGACCCCACCAGTGACGGGCGACGCGAGGTAATCGGCCCATTATGTTGATGCGCCTGTACTGTTTCCCTATTTCTTGTGCCAATTGCTGCCAGTCCAGCCTCGTCTGCTTTGCGCGCATGACGTGAACTCAGAGGATCCTGACCATGACCGACAACATTCTCATCACGACCGAGGCACGCGTCACCACCGTGACCATCGACCGCCAAGATAAAAAGAATGCCATCACGCAGGCGATGTACGGTGCGATGGCGGATGCCATCGAAGAGTACGGGCAAACGGATACGGCCCGCGCGCTGATCCTGACCGGGGCGGGCGACATGTTCACCGCGGGCAATGACTTGCAGGATTTTTCGATCCAAGGAAGTGGAAAAAGCGAAGAGATGCCACCAGTGGGTCGGTTTCTGAATGCGATCCGGGATTGCCCGAAACCGTTGATCGCGGCAGTGAATGGGCCGGGGATCGGGATCGGCCTGACCATGCTGCTGCATTGCGATCTGGTCTACGCAGGTCAAAGCGCCACATTCGGCGCACCGTTTGTAAAATTGGGGCTGGTGCCCGAGGCCGGTGCCTCGATCCTGTTACCTGCATCTGTGGGCATGGCTGTGGCCAACGACATCTTGTTGGCTGGTCGGACCCTGACGGCTGACGAAGCGCATAGCTACGGCTTGGTCGCGCGTGTCTTTGCGGATGCCGATCTGATGACAGAGGTTCAAGCCATTGCCCAGTCGGTTGCCCAATCTGCCCCCGTTGCATTGCGTCGGTCCAAGGCATTGATCCGAAATCAGAAAGATCAGATTGCCGACCACATGGCAGCTGAAATCAGCGTGTTCGTAGAGCAGCTCAAATCCCCGGATTTTGCCGAAAGCGTTGCCGCGTTGATGCAGAAACGTGCGCCAAACTACGGCTGACCTTTTGAAACCGCCGCCATTATGACGGTGGGATGGCTGTGTTGTACATCTCGGCGGAAGTTTGCATTTCTTCTATGCCTGGAGGGGCCTTAGTTTATTCCAAGGCCCGGTGCGGCGCGCGCGGGCAGCGACGTGTATTTAGGCCTCTGACGGTAGCAAAGGTGCTGGAAAGCTGTGCTTAAACCTAGCCATCATTCTGGCGTGAGCCGAAGTTTGGAAGAATAGCCAGAAGGCAATGGAAGTGCCTTGGCGCATGGCTGTCTGGGGGTGGAGGGGGATTTTCGAATAGCGTTTGGAGGTTTGAAAAGATGCGGTACTTGCGCGCAAATCTACCAAAATGGGTGAATTTACCGCGTCGTGAATTCATAATACCGTGAATATTGCGCACTTCTCGCACTGGTTCTCAGGTAGGTGTACCTGAAACACATTAGGAGTGAAGCCCCATGGGGACCAACATGAACGTCTATCAATCTATTGCGCGATCCGTTGCTGATCATGGGGCAGCTACGATGTTTGGGCTGATGGGCGACGCCAACTTATTCATGGTAGATAGTTTTGTGCGCGATTGCGGTGGCCGATTTGTGCCTGCAGCGCACGAGGGCAGCTCTGTCTTGATGGCTTTGGCCTATGCGCATGTGGCTGGCAAAGTGGGCGTGGCGTCGGTTACTCATGGTCCGGCGCTGACGAACTGTATCACGGCGCTGACCGAAGGGGTGCGGGGTCATGTTCCCATGGTTCTGCTTGCGGGGGATACCCCGGTCGCCAACCCGCGCCATTTGCAAGGCATTGATCAACGTGAATTGGTTAAAACCACTGGCGCTGGCTTTGAGCAGGTGCGCGCGCCGGATACTGTGAGCAAGGATATAGCACGCGCCTTTTACCGGGCGCAGGTGGAACGTCGCCCTATCGTTGTGAATATGCCAGCGGATTTTATGTGGCAGGAAACCGAGCACGACGTACAGGTGCTCGACGTGTTCACCGCTCCGGGTGGTGTAGCGCAGGGTGACATTCTGGACGAGGCGATTGGTATGATCGCGTCTGCACGCCGTCCTTTGATATTGGCCGGTGCGGGCGCAGTTGGTGCGCGCGATCAGTTGATCAAACTTGCCGACAGGTTGGAATCCCCGCTTGCGACGACGCTGAAAGCCAAGGGGTTGTTCAATGATCACCCTTATAACATTGATATATTCGGCACACTCTCCACACCCGCGGCCTATGAGCTGATTGCCCAGTCTGATTGCATCATTTGTTTCGGAACGGCTCTGCATGACTTTACCACGGACCGTGGTAAGCTGATGAAAGATAAACGCATTATTCAGGTGGACATCGAACCCACCGCGATTGGTGGGGGGTTGCACCCGGATGCGGCTTTGGTGGCGGATTCAGGTTTGACCGCAGAAACCATCCTCTATTGGTTGGACGAAGCAGAAATCCCTGCGAGCGGGTTTACCCGCGAGTTGGACATCGAAACTCTTACGGCACATCCAACGGGATCAGACAAAACGACAGATGGTTTTGTGAATTATGTGCAGGCGCTGGAACGGTTTGAACAAACGCTGCCGTCTGACCGCATTCTGGTCACGGATGGGGGTCGTTTCATGACCGAGGTGTGGTGCCGTATTTCCTCCCCTGATCCGCAGAGTTTCGTTGTAACTGCGAACTTTGGGTCCATTGGTTTGGGCATCCAAGAAGCCATTGGTGCGGGGGTGGCAGCACCCAACCGGCCTGTGGTCGTCTTTAGTGGCGATGGGGGATTCATGATGGGCGGGATCAATGAATTCAACACCGCCGTACGTCTTGGTCTGGATCTGATCGTGATTGTTGCCAACGATTCAGCCTATGGTGCGGAACATATCCAATTCCTCGACAGGAAAATGGATCCCAGCCTGACACAGTTCGATTGGCCCTCTTTTGCAGAGATAGCCACTTCGTTGGGGGGGCAGGGCATCGAAGTGCAGTCTGCCGAGGATTTGGAAGCCGCGATTTCTGCGCTTGAGACTCGTAAGGGACCTGTGTTGATTGAACTGCGCATTGATCCAAACGATGTACCGCGTATGCGGATCTAAAACGCCCTTTGGGAATCGGAATTTGGACCGATCAGAACGGCGACGGATCTCCGTCGCCGTATCTATTTGTGGGAAAGGCTTTTTGGATCGGGGTGTTTTCAAATTGTATACCGACAAGAATTCAAGATTGTCCGCAAATCAATTGACATTTCTTTCTGCCCTGTCAGAAAGAATATCATCAATCGAGGACATGACCCAACATGAGCACAAGCGTTGATTTGGTGTACGAGCAAGTGCGTCACATGGCGGCCAATTTTGAATTCAAGCCAGCAGAGCGCATCAACGAAAGTGAGCTGTCCAAACGGCTTGGGGCAAGTCGCACACCGCTGCGCGAGGCGATGAACCGGTTGACGGCCGAAGGGCTGTTGATGTTTGAGGCTGGGCGCGGGTTTTTCTGCCAACCACTCAATCCGCAACTGGTTGTGAACCTTTACGAATTGCGAGAGGCGCTGGAGACCGCAGCCATTCGTGCCGCGGTTGAACGGGCAAGTGATGACCAGATTGCCGAACTGCAGCAATTCATTCTGGATACGGCAGGTCGCTATACAGACGGAACCCCAACGCGGGAAATCGTTGCACTGGACGAACAGTTTCACCTGATGATCGCCAACCTGTCAGGCAATCCCGAATTGGTGAACATGATCGAACTGACTTACGAACGCATTCGGTATGTCCGCTGGATCGCGATGCGCGAAAAGATCGACATTACCCATGCGGCTCACATGCACATTTTTGAGGCGATCGCCGCACGTGATGCGGATGCTGCCGTGGCCCGGATGCGCGATCACATCAAGAAACACAACGCAGAAGCGACCGAGATTGTAGGCAAGGCTTACACGCATCTTTACGTCCCTCAGCAATAAAAGACCCTGAAAAGGTATCACATCATGACAATGGTATACGGCGGGAAATCTGTTTACGGGGCGGTGTTGGGTATTTTGATGCTCGAAGCACGGTTCCCTCGTATTTTTGGCGATATTGGCAATGCGACGACGTGGTCGTTTCCAGTGCAGTACAGGGTCGTCAAAGGGGCAAGCCCGGACAAAGTTGTGCGTCAGGATCCGATGCTGTTGGTGGATGATTTCATAGCCGCCGCGAACGAGTTGGTTGAATCTGGATGTGATGGGATCACCACGAATTGCGGCTTTCTGGCACTGACCCAAGAGCGTATTTCCAAGGCCGTGCCTGTGCCTGTGGCCACTTCTTCGCTTATGCAGATCCCGATGGTTCAGGCCTTGTTGGCGCCGGACAAAAAGGTTGCCGTTCTGACCATTTCCAAAAATACGCTGACGCCTGCGCACCTGCGTGCGGCGGGGGTGAAAAACCTGGATGAGGTTCCCATTTTCGGGACCGATGAGGGCCACACCTTTACCCGCAGTATTCTGGATGATCACGAAGCTATCGACTTCGAAGCTTGTCGTCAGGATATGATTGATGCGGCGCGCCAGATTGTCGAAACGGATCGCGATGTCGGGGCTATCGTGCTGGAATGTACGAACATGACGCCCTATGCGCTCGACGTTCGAAAAGTGACCGGGTTACCGGTGTTTTCAATCCATTCCTTTGTGAACTGGTTCCATCAAGGTCTGATCCCAAGCCGGTTTCCATTGGATCTTGATGATCCACGATCCGGCCTCTTTTAAGGCCGGATCGTGGGGCCTGCCTTATTCGAAATAGGGGAGGTTCTTTGCTTTGGCAGCGCGGACCCAATTGGGAACAAACGGGATGATCTTGTCCTGCGTTGGCACCATCATCTCGATAAAGCTTGCTCCGGGGTGGTCGATTGCGTCCTGCAAGATCGCCTCGATATCATCTTCGCTGGTGATGCGTGCGGTTTTAAAGCCAAAGGCCTCAGCCAGTTTGATGTAATTGACAGATCCGAAATCAGTCGACCAAGGCTCATCCACATCGTCCAGCAACAGGGCTTCGCCCCGGATCCAGCCAAAGGCGTCATTGCGGGTCAGGATGACGGTTACGTTTTTGTTGCTGCGTCGGATGGTTTCCATATCGCCCATCACAAAGCCAAATGAGCCGTCCCCGGTGAACGAAATGATTGGCCCGTCCGAGGCGTAAGACGCCCCCAAAGCTGCGGGAACCGAATAGCCCAACGCGCCCATGGAATAGTTGGTGATATAGCGGCGCCCGGCCTCTTTGATGGTCAGCAAGGCAGAAGGGTAAATCGCGCTGACGCCGGGTTCGGACGTCACGATCGCATTTGCCGGCAGGATTTTGTCCAACGCCTGACTGAGCTTGACTGGTGATACAGTCCCTTCGGGCATTGGAATGTTGGAATTGAACACTTTGTCCAACGCGGTTTTCTTGATCGGGTTCAGATCGATCTCATCACGTTGCAGCGTTGGGTGATCTGCTTTGATGATCTCAACCATGTATTCCAAGCTGGCGCGTGCATCGCCAACCAGCCCGATTTTGACCGGGAAATTGTTGCCCACGTGGGCTTCGGCGATATCGAGATGCATGAACGTTTTTGCGTTCGGGTCGCCATACAGTTTCCAATGATCGGTTGCGGCACTGTCGGTGTTTGTCCCGATAAAGAACACGGTGTCTGCCTCGCGGACATAGCGGTTGGAATACTCCATGCCACCCCGTCCCCCGATCACGCGCAGCGCCAAAGGATGGTTTTCGGGAATGGTGCCTTTGCCCGGCGTTGTGGTTCCAACTGGAATTTGCAACAATTCTGCCAGCTCAAGAAGCGCGTCCGTCGCTTTGGAAATCAGCCCACCTTGGCCACAGACAATGACCGGTTTTTCGGCGGCGAGCAAAACCTCAACCGCGGCTTTGATCTTGCTGTGATCGGCGACGGGCCGGTGCGCCGGATAAACGCTGTAGTCGCTTTCGGCGTATAGATCCGTGATCTCGGCCTCTTCGTGAAACACGTTGATCGGGACGCGAATGTGCACAGGGGCAGGGCGCCCCGAGGTCGCCACGCGGAACGCGCGCCGGAGTAGAAAGGGGATGTCCTTGGCATTGGTCAGCACAAAGGACTCTTTGCAGATGCTGTCATACAACGCGGATTGGTCCACGCCGGTTAGACCGTGCTTTTTGTCCTGATTGATTGGGATATCCGAGCTGAAGAAAATGACAGGAACAGAGCTTAGATAAGCTTCGGTAATGCCGGGGGAGCAATGTGTGACGCCGGGGCTTGGCGCCTCGAGCACACAGGGGCGGCCGGTGATTTTAGCATAGGCTTCGGCCGCGTACGAGGCCGTGCGTTCGTCTCGAGTCAGAACATATTCGATGTCGGAATGTTCGCGCCATTCCTTATACCACCCGATTGTGGTTTCCCCGGGCAGGCCAAAAACATGCTTAACGCCATGAAGTTCAAGCATTTTCAAAATGATCTGTGCACCGTTTAAGGCGGTAGGAGTTGTCTCGTTCACGGCGTGACCTCTGCGTTATTGAATTGCATTACATTCTGTATACAGTTCGTAATGCCAAAAGGTACGCAGGTCAACGATCAGCATACATTGCGAGACCGTTGTTAATGATGCGCGTTTAAACAAAGGGCAATTTTCAGTGGATCAGACTGTGTTTGAAAGGGCCGCCAGCGTGATCTTTGGGCTGGCGGACCGTGCGGTTCAGATGTCAAAAAAGACGGTTTCGTTTTCGCTCTGCAGTCGGACATCAAACCGATAAACGATCTGACCATCGCGGTCTGTGCGTTTGGCGATCAGGGTGGCGCGGCGGCGTTCCCATTCGATCAGGTTCAGCACTGGATCGGCGGCATTGGCATCCATCTCATCGTCAAAATAGATGCGCGTGTTCAACCCGACATTGATACCCCGCGCTACGATCCAGAGATTGATATGAGGGGCCTGCATCCCAACATTGCGTCCGCGCGTTGCACCCGGTTTGACAGTGTCGAACCCCCATTCACCGGTTTCAAAATCGGTAATGACACGCCCCCACCCGCGAAATCCCTCTTCGACGTCTCCACCGCCTTCGGGGTGGGCATAAATGCCCGTTGCATTGGCCTGCCACGCCTCTAGCAGCCCATCTTTGATGGGCGATCCGGTGCCATCAATCACGACCCCTTCTATCCGGACGCGCTCCCCATTGGCATTAGGGCCGCAAATGTCCCATCCCAACTCCTGACGATAGATGTCAAACCCGGCAGCCCCCGGCGCCAATCCGATGTGCACATAGGGTCCCGCGGTTTGCGAAGGGGTTTCTTTGAGGTAATTCAGATCCTGAGACATCAGTTGCCCTCCAACCGGTTTTCAAACAGGGTCGACCGGCGCCCGCGCAAAACGATGTCGAACTTGTAAGCGATTGTATCCAAAGGGATCGTCGCGTTCAGATCCAGCCGGGCGATCAGCTGCTCGATGGCATCGGGATCCGGGATCGTGTTGACGATCGGGCACTTGTGGATCAGCGGATCGCCCTCAAAATAAAGCTGCGTAATCAGGCGTTGGGCAAAGCCCGAGCCAAAGATCGACAGATGAATATGCGCAGGTCGCCAGTTGTTCACGAGATTGCGCCAGGGATAGGCACCGGGTTTGACCGTGCGGAAATAGTAATACCCGTTTTCGTCGGTCATCGTGCGCCCGCAGCCGCCAAAGTTTGGGTCAATCGGGGCAAGATAGGTGTCTTTCTTATGCCGATAGCGTCCACCGGCATTGGCCTGCCAAATCTCGACAAGCGTGTTGGGCACAGGGCGCGCGTTTTCGTCCAGAACCTTGCCATGGACGATGATGCGTTCGCCAATCGGGCTTTGATCCGGCTGCGCGTAATTGCTGAGCAGATCATTATCGATCGGGTCAATGTCCGCATGGCCGAAAACCGGTCCCGTGATTTCGCTGACCGAGTTTTGCAATGAAATCAGTGCGTACCGAGGGGATCGCGCAACACTTGTTTTATAGTTGGGCGTCAGGGCGGCTGGGTGCCGCTCGCGGTCGCGTTGATAGAATTCGGCTGGTTTAGACATGGCTGGATGACACCTCTGGCTGGTCCTGTCTGTGCATTTCCCTTGTCACTCCTGTTCCATCTCTTCGTAGGTCTGTTTGGCCAGCTTTAGCGCGTGGTTGGCGCGGGGCACGCCTGCATAGATCGCGACATGCTGAAACGCCTCGAGCACGTCTTGTTTGCTGGCCCCGGTGCGCGCGGTGGCGCGGATATGCATCGGGATCTCTTCGAAATTGCCAAGCGCCGCCAGCAAGGCCAGCGTCAGCATGGACCGTTCCCGGTCGCTAATCCCGTCCGAGGCCCAAACCGTGCCCCATGCCCCTTCGGTAATCAAGGTTTGGAACGGTTCATCTATTGGGGACTTCGCCGTTTCAGCCCTGTCAACATGGGCGTCGCCCAATATGCACCGCCGCACTTTCATGCCCGCGTCAAAGCGATCATTCATGACGATGTCTCCTGTAGGAATGCGGGGGGAGTTTATCTCTATGTCGGAGCAGGTTTGCCATTTTCGAACGCATCAGTACGGCAAGCCTACATAGTTCTGGGCAAAGACCGACTGCGCTTCGCGGTTTCCACGCAGGAAATCGACATCGGCCTTTTGCATCTTCAGGTCAAATGCATTTTGGTCGGGAAAACGATGCAATAGGTTTGTCGTGGACCAGCTGAAACGCTCGGCCTTCCAGATGCGCGCCAATGCTTTTTCGGAATATTGGTCGATGCCGTCGCTTTTGCCCGTTTCGTACATTTGCACCAAACCATTGTACAAATAGTGGATATCACTGGCGGCAGTGTTCAACCCCTTTGCGCCTGTGGGTGGAACAATATGGGCCGCGTCCCCGCACAGAAATAAACGCCCCCAGCGCATCGGCTCGGTCACAAAGGATCGGAGCGGGGCAATGGATTTCTCGATCGAGGGACCTGTCACCAGCTTGTCTGCGTATTCGGCGGGGATACGTCGTTTTAGCTCGGTCCAAAACGCGTCATCTGTCCAATCTTCGGGGGCATCAGACAGCGAGCACTGAATATAATACCGGCTCAGGTTTTCGTTGCGCATCGAACACAAGGCAAAGCCGCGTTCGGAGCCAGAGTAAATCAGCTCGTCATTCACGGGTGGGGTTTCCGACAAAACACCCAGCCAGCCGAACGGGTAAAGCTTTTCATATTCTTTTCTGATGCTTAGGGGAATGGTTTGGCGGCTTATGCCGTGGAACCCATCGCATCCGGCGACATAGTCACAATCGATCCGATGTTCGGTGCCATCAACTGTATATGTGACATGTGGTGCGTCTGAATCCGCGCCGTGAATAGTCACGTTTTCTGTGTTGAAAACAATCTGACCACCCATTGCTTCGCGGGCTTCGTATAGGTCGCGTGTGACTTCGGTTTGGCCATAAACAACGACATTGCTGCCTGTCAGCTCTTTGAAATCAATGTTGAATTGGGTTTCGCCAAAGGAGATGACGGTGCCATCATGGGCAAAGCATTCTTTGTCCATACGGTCTGCGACCCCGGCTTCGCGCATCAGGTTCACAAAGCCGACTTCCAAAATACCGGCCCGTATTCGACCCAGAACGTAATCTTTGGTTTTGCGTTCCAGCACCACTGTGTCGATGCCTTTGCGGTGCAGAAGCTGACTTAGCAAAAGCCCGGAGGGGCCACCGCCAATGATCGCGACTTGGGTGCGCATTTTGACTCTCCTGAAATCTTCTACAGAGATATTGCTTGCGATAAACGATTAAGTAAAATGATCTTATGTCGATTTTAGTTTCGGAAAGTAGCAAGTAAGTGATCGATCGCCGTATCAAGTTTCGTCACATCCAATGTTATGTGGAAATCTGTCGCGAGCAGAGTCTGAAGGGCGCGGCGGAAAAGCTGTTTTTGACCCAACCGGCGATTTCTAAAACATTAAAAGAGCTGGAAGGCATTATGGGGGCAACCCTGTTGACCCGAAATCGGGCAGGGGTCGTTCTGACACGACAGGGAGAGGTGTTTTTACATTTTGCCGAGATGTCGTTGGCCTCGCTTCAGCAAGGGTTAACCGGGGTAGAGCAAGTTGGTGCGCGCGGTAAGACCCTTTTGTCTGTAGGGGCGCTGCCATCAGTTGCTGCGCGTCTCATGCCAAGTGTTGCAGCCAAGTTTGCCGAATTGGCCCCAAATACAACGCTTAGAATCGTGGATGGGCCACATAGCTACCTTGTTGAACGGTTGCGCCTTGGGGATTTGGACCTGGTGATCGGCCGATTGGGGCGACCAGAGACCATGCAGGGAATTACGTTTACGCAGCTTTACGAAGAACAAGTCGAATTCGTGGTGCGAGCGGGCCATCCGCTGTTGGATGCGCCAGATTTGAAACGGATCGGTGAATGGCAGGTGATTTATCCACCCGAAGGGTCTGCGATCCGGCCATTGGTGGATCGTTTTTTGATTGCCCACGGTGTGGGGCAGATCGACAATCGCCTCGAAACCGTGTCAGGGGCTTTTGGTCGTCATTTCACGCGGCATTCCGATGCGATCTGGATCATTTCAGCGGGGGTTGTGGCCAACGAAATTGCAGACGGGCATCTTAGGGCACTGCCGATTGATACCGCGATTACGCGCGGGCCAGTCGGGCTGATGCATCGCCCAGATGAAATTTTGTCTTCGCAGGCGCAGGTTTTTAGTCTTGCCGTGAAATTAGCCTTAGAAGAGCAGGAACTAGGAGCAGATTTTTAGCCACCCACGCCTATCCTGGAAGGGTGTGATGTGCCGTTTAAATTGCCCCATACGTCCGATCTTCGATAGGGATCTCAGCAAGTTCAGCCTCACAGTTGGACAAGAAGATGGCTTCGGCGTCGGACTGGCGGCGGGCAGGATTTGTGATCAGATAGATGTTCACCAAGGGCAGGTCATCATAAGGCGGCAACTGGCGAATGTTGCCCGCAATCACGTCTTGCTTTGCGACGTGAAGAGGCAGCGCGCCAATTCCGACATTTGCCATTATCATCCGGCGAATTTCATTCAGGCTAGAGGACACGCCGCGCCAAGTGTTGGCCAGACCCGCACGGGCACGCAGGCGGGAAATGACATCCAGTGGACCGCCTTCGGCTTCTGTTTGAAAGGCTACGAACGGCTCACCTTCCAGATCTTTGGGGCGGATTTTCTTGGCAAGAAACAAGGGATGGCGGGCGCCGCAAAAGAGCCCAAAGAATTCTCTGTATAGAACCAATCTGTCCAGATTCTGCGGGGCTTTAGACAAGAGGCAGATGCCAAAACTCGCTCTGTTTTGCGAGATCATCGTTTCGACCTCGTCGCTTTCGTAAACTGAAAAGGAATAAGTTACGTGTGGATGTGCGGTGGAAAACCGATCCAAGAAGTCGTCAAAATGTTCAGAGATTACAGAGCTGGTGGTGGCAATAGAAAGATGTCCGCGCAGTTCTGCATTGTCGACATTCAAGAGCGAAGGGAGTTGCGAGATCGAACCGAAAATCTTGGCACATTCGGAATAGAGCGCATGGCCTGAGCGCGTGATGGTAAACTCGTTGGGTTTGCGAATGATGAGTGTCCGGCCCGTCGCTGTTTCGAGGCGCTTCAAAGCGGCAGAAACTGTTGGCTGCTTCAGGCCCAAAAAGTCAGCAGCCTTTGAAATACCGCGCTGTTCGACGATGACCATAAAGGTGCGCAGCAGATTCCAATCAAGGTTCCAAGGAAAGCGTTGTTGATGCGGTAAGCTCATAGATCTCATCTATATTGATAATGGCATATATTTATTTGCACGATATGAGAGACCATGCAAGTCTCAGCTTGAGCGGGGGTAATCCGCCAAGACTGCACGGGCCTTTACCCCGGCAATTATCAACAGGAGAGACAAAGATGACTGTTCGCCGTACCATCCTGAAATCTGCAATCGCCGCTGCTGGCTTTGCAGTAATGGGGCTGAACGCCGCTGTCGCAGAGGAGCTTGATACCCTGAAAGAAAAGGGTGTGATCCGCATCGCAATGTCAGGGGCTTACCCTCCGTTTAACTTTGTGAATGATGAAAATCAGGTTGTCGGATTTGACCCGGCGGTTGGCACGGAAATCGCCAAACGCATGGGGCTAGAGGCCGAAATTGTGACCACTGCGTGGGACGGCATAATTGGCGGGCTTTTGGCGAACAAATACGACGCGATTGTTGGGTCGATGACAATCACGGCCGAACGCGATGAGGTGGTTGATTTTGTTGGGCCATATTATTCGGATAAGCGCGCTATCTTCACCAAGCCAGGGTCAGATATTACCGACCTTGATGGTTTGAAAGGCAAGAAAGTTGGCCTGACTTTGGGCGAAACCCACGAGGATTGGGCCCGGGAGATGGGGTATTCAATCAATACTTACAAAGGTCTGCCTGAACTTCTGCTTGAATTGGAAAACGGGCGTGTTGATGCGATCGTCAACGACTCGATTGCGGCCATTCTGGCGATGACGGCCAAGGGTCAGGAATTTGCAATGTTCGACGATCCCGGCACCGAACCGTTTGGGGCGGGCATCGCAATTCGTCAGGGTAACCCAGCCTTGGCTGAGGAAATGCAAAAAGCGTTGGATTCCATGATGGAAGACGGCACCTATCTTGCGCTGGCCGAAAAGTGGATCGGCGCGGATATCCGCTAAGCGCTCTCCTCCCCGCCGTCGGCTTTGGCGGCGGGGCTTTCTTTTGGGCATGGACCGTTGGTGTGAGCTTGCATGTTCCTCAACATCGGTAAACCTTCGTTTCAGAGACGGTGCGCTGTGCCCGTTTCACAAGATATGGCCACAGGGGGGCAGCATGGATTTTGAACTGATGCTTAAGGTCTATCCGTTCTTTCTTGAGGCCGCTTGGATCACAGTGCTTTTGTCGATTTTGACGGCGATATTGGGTTTGACCTGTGGAGCGCTCGGCGCGGCGGCCCGCTTGTCAAGATATGCGGGATTGCGGTTTGTCGGTGCGGCTTATGTCAGTGTGTTTCGCGGCACGCCTGCTTTGATCCAGCTGTTTATCCTCTACTTCGGGGGGCCCCAGATAGGTATCCAACTGGATGCGTTCGAGGCGGGTGTGATCGGACTTGGCATAAACGCCGGCGCTTACATGACTGAAACCATCCGCGGTGCGATTATCGCGATCGACAAAGGCCAGCGCGAAGCGGCCCGCACCCTTGGGCTGAGCCAATGGCAAGCCATGTACAGGATAATTCTACCGCAATCTGCCCGGCTGATGGTGCGCCCGTTGGGGGTGAATATCAACGCACTGATCAAGGCGACTGCGCTGGTCGCGGCGATCTCGGTCGTCGAACTGACCTATACCGCGCAGCGTTACATTGGATCGACCTATAAGCCCTTTGAAATGTTCCTGCTGGCAGGGGTTCTTTACATGATCATCATCTATGTGGTCGGCCGTGGCATCGCCTGGCTAGACCGCAAAGTGCAAATCACCTGATCGGAAAAGGAAAGACTGATGGGCCTCGATTTTTCGATTATTCCCAAATATTTCGACGTGATCCTGCTTGGTTGTGCCTGGACCATTGGCATCACGGTTGCGGCTGCGATCCTGAGCTTTTTTGGTGGTATCATTTTTGCTGTGATTGCACTTTATGCACCTTGGATCATCCGCCAGCCGTTTCGTTTGATCGCGTGGCTGTTCATGGGGACGCCCCTGTTGTTGCAGCTGTTTCTGATCTATTTCGGGTTGGTTCAGATTGGCATTGATCTACCCGCCTTTGTGGCTGGGATCATCGGGTTGGGATTGCACTTTGCTGTCTATAATTCGGAGCTAATTCAAACTGCGATCTTGGCTGTCGACAAAGGCCAGATGGAAGCGGCCCGGACCTTGGGATTAAGCCGGGGCGAGGCGCTGCGCAAAGTCGTCATCCCACAGGCCGTTCGGGATGTGGTTCCGCCGATTGGCAACAATATGATCGCGCTTTTGAAAGACAGTGCTTTGGTGTCGGTGATCGGGGTGAGTGAACTGACACTGTCGGCGCAGCGGGTTATCGGCAAGACCTATCGCCCGTTCGAATTCTATATCCTGGCTGCGGCATGCTATTACGTCATCAACCTGGGCATGGAATGGGTGCAGCGCAAAATCGAGCGCCGCATCTCAATCTCCCGCTGATTTTACGAGGCCCTTCATGACCGAAACAACAAACTTTGTCGAAATCCGGCACGCCCAAAAATCCTTTGGCACGCTGGAGGTTCTCAAAGACATCAGCCTGACGGTTGAGCGTGGGCAGATTGTTGGCATCATCGGCTCGTCTGGCTCGGGCAAGTCGACCTTGTTGCGCGCTATCAATGATTTGGATCCGCTGACAGGTGGTGAAATCTGGTTGGATGGGGTGCAAGTGAACAAACAACTGCCGCATCGGCAGTATGAAAAGCACATCAACGAGATGCGCCAACATGTTGGGATGGTATTTCAGCACTTTAATCTGTTCCCGCATATGACTGCGCGCGAAAATGTCACTATGGCGCCGATGTTGTTGAAAAAGATCTCTAAGGAAGAGGCGAACAAGCTGGCAGAAGAACAGCTTGATAACGTCGGCATGTTAGAGCGGATTGATTATTACCCATCGCAACTGTCCGGCGGGCAAAAGCAGAGGGTTGCGATTGCGCGGGCACTGGCAATGAAACCCAAACTGATGCTGTTTGACGAGGCCACTTCGGCGCTGGATCCGGAATTGGTGGAAGAGGTGAATCAGGTCATGAAAAACCTCGCCGAACAGCACATGACCATGATCATTGTGACCCACGAAATGGATTTTGCGGCCTCGGTCTGTGACCGTGTGCTGTTCATGGACAAAGGCGTTGTTGTCGAAGAAGGCCCGCCCGAAGTCATTTTCAAGACCCCGACCAAAGACCGTACCCGCGAATTTCTCCGTAAGCATATCGAAGGTGCCAAGTGAGCGACGATTCCTCATATCTGTTCTATCAATCGCGCAACCCGCGTCCGTTTCTGGATTACGGCGAGGGGATCTATCTCTTTGATGAGGCGGGCAAACGCTATATCGATGGATCGTCTGGCGCGATGGTGTCAAACATCGGTCATTCCAACCCACGTGTGCTGGCCAAGATCAAGGCGCAGATGGACAAGGCGACCTTTGGCTATCGGTTGCATTTTCGCACCCATCCGTCCGAGGATCTGGCAGCGAAAACAGTTGCCATGACCCCCGATGGGTTGGACCGCGTGTTCTTTGTTTCGGGTGGATCAGAGGCAGTTGAGAGTGCTGTGAAACTGGCCCGTCAATTTGCGCTGACACAGGGGCAAAACGCACGCCACAAGGTGATATCGCGGTTTCCGTCGTACCATGGCTGCACCTTTGGTGCGTTGGATTTGACCGGTTATGATCCACTGCGCGAACCCTTTGCACCTATGATGGAGGGGATGCCCAAAGTGGCAGCGCCTGCGACCTATCTGGATCGCGACAATCTGAGTGAAGAGGCGCGTGGGATAAAATACGCCGACCTTTTGCGGGACAAAATTCTTGCCGAAGGGCCGGAAACTGTTCTGGCGTTTATCATGGAACCCGTTGGTGGGGCGTCTACCGGTGCCTTGGTTGCGCCCGATAGTTATTATGGCCGCATTCGCGACATCTGCGACGAATTTGGTGTGTTGCTGATCTATGATGAGGTCATGACAGGGGCAGGGCGCACCGGAAAATTCTTGGCGGCTGAACACTGGGGCATCACACCGGATATCGTTGCGATGTCCAAGGGGTTTGGCGCTGGATATGCGCCGCTTGGGGCAATTGTTGCTGGGGCGCGGTTGGTCGAACCTGTTCTGGATGCTGGTGGTTTTCTGCATGGGTTTACCTATGCCGGAAACCCTTTGGCGTGTTCGGCAGGATTGGCTGTTCTGGAAGAGATGGAAGATCAGGGATTGATCGAGAACGCCGCCAGAATGGGTGAGGTTTTGATGGTGCAGCTGCGTGCGCTGATGGATCGTTACCCCTTTATTGGTGATGTGCGCGGCAAGGGTTTGTTGACCGCATTTGAGTTTGTCTCTGACCGAGAGACGATGGAGCCGCTGCCACCCGAACTTGATGCTCATGCACGGCTTGTCGAACTTGCTTATGAACGTGGTCTGATCATCTACTCGCGCCGGACGCGCGGCGGCATGACTGGTGATCACTTTCTGATCGCGCCCCCATTGATCATCACCGAACAGCAGATCGACGAGTTGATGGTCATTCTGCGGGATGCGCTGGATGCCTTTGCTCAAGACGCCGGTCTGCCAGTGGAGGCGGCTAAATGAAGCTTCCAAACAAACAATGTGAGATAGAGGCGGCAATCGCGATTATCAAAGATGGGGATACGGTTATGATCGGGGGATTTGGTGTGCCGGGGACACCGATGACACTGATCCACGCCCTTGTGGCGCATGGCGCCCGTGATCTGACCTTGGTTAAGAATGATGCGAATGAGCCCGGCATGGGACTGGACCATCTGTTGAAGAGTGGTCAGGTTTCACGTCTCGTGACAACCCATCTGGGTTTGAACAGCTATGCGATCGGCTTGATGAACGAGGGGAAGATCAGCGTTGAATTCAACGCTCAGGGCATTCTTGCGGAACGCATTCGGGCTGGTGGTTCTGGGATAGGCGCGGTTCTCAGCGATATTGGAATCGGGACCGAATTGGCCGCGGGCAAACAAGTGGTTGAGATCGCAGGAAAACCTCATCTGGTTGAAGCGGCCCTGCGTGCTGATGTAGCGCTGATCCACGCTGCGTGTGGGGACACGTTCGGCAATCTTGCTTATGCGGCAACTGCGCAAAATTTTAACCCGCTGATGGCGATGGCTGCTGATTGTGTCATTGCCGAGGTCGAAACAGTTTTGCCATTGGGAGGGTTGTCGGCGAACGCGATACACACCAGCGGCGTTTTTATCGATCACGTTACCGAATTGGGTGATTTGTCCAAGGAATATGCTGTTGTCCAACGCTAGAGAACGCATGGTTGCCCGCGCCGCGCGTGAAATTGCGCCGGGCATGGTTGTTAATCTGGGCATTGGGTTGCCGACCAAAGTGATCAATCATCTATCTGCTGATTTTCCCGTCTGTCTGCACACCGAGAACGGGTTGGCGGGCATCGGCCCAACGCTGCCGCCAGAGATGGCGGATCGAAATTTAATTGATGCGGGGGGCGCATATGTTTCAACCGTGCCGGGGTCGGCCTTTTTTGACAGTGCCACCAGTTTTGCAATGGTGCGTTCTGGGCGGCTGGACCTGACAATGCTTGGTGCGTTTGAAGTTGGGGCCAATGGCGATCTGGCCAATTGGAAGATCCCCGGCAAGTTTAGCCCCGGGGTGGGCGGCGGTATCGAACTTGCGCAGAAAGCGCGCCGCGTCGTTGTTCTGACGACGCATACGGACCGTGCGGGAAATCCAAAGCTAAAGGCGGCTTGTTCGCTTCCGTTGACGGCCCATCGCTGTGTGGCGCGTATTTTTACTGAAATGGCAGTTATTGATGTGGGGCCGCAGGGGTTTGTACTTGTAGAAATGGCGCAGGGGGTCAGCCTCCCAGAAGTGATAGAAGCGACGGGCGCCCCGCTTGTGACACCCCAAACCCCACCCGCGACATTCTGAAAGGTTCCAAATGCAAGACGATCTGAAAGCCCGCCTGTGTGACGCTGTTGATGCTGGGTTTGACCGCCAAATTGCGTTTTTGTCTGAACTCACCTCACATCCATCGACGCGCGGGAATGAGCAGTCGGCGCAAAACTTTATGGCAGATGAATTGTCAGTACGCGGATATGAAATTGATCGCTGGCAGATTGATGTTGCAGAGATTGAGAACCTACCGGGGTTTTCGCCTGTCATTGGCCCTTATGATGATGCGGTGAATGTCGTCGGGACACACAGGTCGAACACACAGAAAGGCCGGTCTTTGATTTTGAATGGGCACATTGACGTGGTCCCCGAAGGGCCGCTTGATATGTGGGACACCCCTCCGTTTGAACCGCGGGTCGAAGGCGGTTGGCTGTATGGGCGTGGTGGCGGTGACATGAAGGCGGGACTGGCCTCGAACCTATTTGCGCTAGATGCCTTGCGGGCGTGCGGGTTTGCCCCAGCAGGGGATGTCCATTTTCAATCGGTGGTCGAAGAAGAGTGCACCGGAAATGGGGCGCTGGCCTGTTTGGCGCGAGGGTACAAAGCTGACGCGGTTTTGATCCCTGAACCTTTTTCTGAGCATTTGGTGACGGCGCAATTGGGGGTGATCTGGTTTCAGGTTCATTTGAAGGGACGCCCCACCCACGTTGCCTATGCGGGCAGCGGTGCGAACGCGATCGAGGCGGCATTTCCTTTGATCAAGGCCCTGCACGATATGGAACATCGTTGGAATGCGGCTGAGAACCGGCCTGATGATTATGCCCATATGGACCACGCATTGAATCTGAATGTCGGAAAGATCGAGGGGGGCGACTGGACCAGTTCGGTTCCAGCATGGAGCGTCTTTGATGTGCGAATGGCGATTTTCCCGGGCCAATCGATTGAGGCCGCCAAAGCCGAAATCGAAGAGGTGATTTTGGACGCGGCACGCGACAATGATTTCCTGCGTAATTCCTTGCCTGAAATCGTCTACCACGGCTTCCATGCCGAGGGGTACGCTCTGTCACAAGACAGTTCTGAGCGGGCAATTTCTGCCATTGAGATGTTAGGCCGCGCACATCAAGCGGCGACGGGGCAGGAGTTGGTGCGCGAAGCGATCACCGCCACCACAGATGCACGGTTCTTTGGACTTTATGCCGATACGCCAGCGTTGGTTTATGGTCCCCGCGCCGAAGCCATTCATGGCTTTAACGAACGTGTCGAACTCGAAAGCATCCGCCGTATTACAAAAGCCACCGCCATGTTCATCGCCGATTGGTGCGATGTCGAAGAAATTTGAGGACTGGTCAAATGCATGCTCTTTCTTCTGAACAAGTCGCATACCTCATAGCACTGCGTCATGCCTTGCACCGTCGTCCTGAAATTTCAGGCGAAGAGCAAGAGACGGCCGCGTGTATCTCTGCGGAATTGACCAAGCTTGGCGCTGATCGTTTGTGGTTAAACCTTGGTGGTCATGGTGTTGCTGCAGAATTCAAGGGGGCCGCAGAGGGGCCTACCGTTTTGTTGCGGTGTGAATTGGACGGATTGCCGATCCGCGAAATTTCAGAGCTGTTGTATAAATCCGAAATCGAAGGCAAAGGGCATTTGTGTGGTCATGATGGCCACATGGTTTCCATGTTAGGTGTCGGGATGCGGCTTGCGACGCGCCCTGCTAAGGGGCGCGTTATCCTGCTGTTTCAACCCGCCGAAGAAACCGGGGCAGGGGCCAAGGCCGTGATCGAAGACCCGCGTTGGCCTGAGATACGTCCAGATTTCGCCTTTGCTTACCATAATGTTCCGGGGCGCCCCTTGGGGGAAATTGGTCTGCGCGCGGGGCCGGGAAACTGTGCATCGCGTGGCATGCAGATCTTGCTCGAAGGGAAAAGTTCGCACGCTGCCGCGCCCGAAGACGGATTTTCACCAGCCAACGCCATGGCCAACCTGATGACCGCCTTACCTGCGCTTGGCGGTGGCGCGCTTGGCGATGACGATTTTGCGCTGAGTACGCTGACGCATGCCGTGTTGGGGGAACCCACATTTGGGATCGCCCCAGCGGATGGCGAATTGCGCGTTACACTGCGATCGATGACCAACGAGCGTATGGAAACGCTGATGGCGGATGCGCAGCATCTGGTCGAACAAAGAACCGCGGGCCTTGCGGTTCAAATTCTCTGGCATGATGTGTTTCGGTCTGTGGTGAATGACCCAACCGCGACAGAGATTGCCCGTCAAAGCGCACAAAAGATGGCGCTTGCGGTTCACGATATGGACATCCCCATGCGGTGGTCCGAGGACTTTGGACGTATCGGCGATGATGGCGCCAAGGGGGCAATGATCTACATTGGGTCGGGCGAGGATCAGCCCCAACTACATAACCCGGATTATGATTTTCCAGACACTTTGGTGCCCATTGTGACCGCGCTGTTTTGCGACATTACTTACGGTTTGTTGGGGCACGCGTAACAGTGACAAACGCGGGTATCTGTCCGGCGTCTTGGTGTACAATCCACCGGGAACGCATCTCGAAAAACCTAGAGCTGGCCCTTGGGTTGGTCCCTGCGGGGCGACGGTTCTGCGCCGTGTTAAAGGCCGATGCTTATGGTCATGGTATTTCGCAGGTTGTTCCCTTGGTTCAAGAACAGGGCGTGACCTGCATCGGGATCACCTCGAATGCCGAAGCACGCGCTGTGCGGGATGCGAGGTTTGGCGGTACACTTATTCGCTTGCGCACAGCCACCCCCCAAGAGATTGACGGCGCGCTTGGCGATCGCGTGGAAGAGCAGGTCGCCTCGATTTCAACGGCCCGGCTGATCCGGGCTTATATGGACACAAATCGATATAGGGACCGCGTTCACCTTTCACTGAATGCATCGGGTATGTCGCGCGATGCGCTGGAGGTTTCGACAGGCCCGGGGCAAGATACATGCCGCCAGATCTTGGGTGTATTAGGCAAAAATATCGGCGGGATCTGCACGCATCTCCCATCTAACGAGCCACATGAGCTCACTCAAAGCTCTGAGCTGTTTCAGCAGCAGGTATCTTGGGTTCTTGAGAACAGCGATTTGAGCCGCAAAGATGTGCTTGTCCATGCGGGCAGTTCGCTGACGCTTGTCTCGGGCGTAGACGTTGACACGGATATGTATCGATGTGGCGCAATTCTGTACGGAATTTTGAAGCCTGAGCATGGGTTCCGCAGTACAATGGATCTGGGCGCTCGGGTGGTCAGCTTGCAAGAGTACCCAAAAGGGTCGAGCGTTGGGTATGACAGAGCAAGCCATCTTGATCAGGATCGTCGGCTCGCCTGTATTTCGATCGGCTATGAGAATGGGTTTAGAAGGATCGCCCATGGTAAATGTGCGGTTTCGATTGGAAACGCTTTGGCCCCGGTGGTGGGCAAGATCTCTATGAATGCGATTGTTGCGGATGTTACGAACATCGCAAGTGTTCAGGTGGGGGATAAGGTCAGCGTGTTTGGTGATGTTGATGGCGCGCGGATTTCACCCCAGATGGCAGAGGCGCAATTTCAGACTATTCTGGCTGATCTTTTTACGGATTGGGGATTACGTAACCATCGTGTTTATCGATAGCAACACGAGCACCCGCGTGCCTTAATTCTTGCGGTTTCTTGCTTTGTTAGGGGTGGTCCCGAATTCCTGCCGATACGAATTTGCCAGCGATGAGGACGTCGAAAACCCGCTTGCCAGAGCCACATCAATCAACGGCATTTGGGTGTCGACGATCAGGGCCTGCGCATGTTTCAGGCGAATGTGTTTGTAGAATTTCGCCGGGGATTTCCCCAGATAGAACATGAACAATCGCTCCAGTTGGCGGGTGGACACACCAATTTCCCCGGCTAAAAACGCGATCCGAAGTGGTGTTTCAACATTGCCTTCCATCAAGGCGATTGCATTTTGCAGGCGCTTTTCAAAGAAATTGGGGCTCTTGCTTAGACCAGCGGGCTGATCGCGTTGAAATCCCCGAACATTTTCTAAAATCAGAGTGTTACTCAATTCAGCGCAGTCTTGTGGATTAAGGATTGCAGACAGAAGGCCAATGACGGTTTCTTGTGTGTGGCTTTGGCCTGCACAGGTGAGAATGCCATTGTTGTTTTCGACCAGATGATTTGTAAGCGTTGGGTAATCACCGGTTTCGTGCAGAATTCCGATGTCGCGCCAATGTGTGGTGACTGGTCCTGACAACGTGGCCGAGGTTTTGATGTATTTCGTTGCGGCGTCCGACAGTAGGATCGCCGGGCGTTTCAGCCGTTGCATCGCGCGAACGCGATTGATCCAGCCAGAGGCAGAGACACCTTGCCCCCCGACGACGATCAAACAATCTTTGAGGTATTCATCGCCAATTGTGGGTTCTGCGCGAACCAAAAGTTCTGAGCTGCTGGTGATCAGGCCGGGTTGATCGGAGGTGACATGCCAGGAAAACCGATCCACGTTGCAAACATCATTGGCCGTTTGAAGGACTTGGATGATCGCAGACAATTCAAAATCAGAAAAACCCGGTTGGACGAAGATCTCAACAGCAGCGGGATCACCAGTCGCAATCCGTTCAAGAAATCCCGTATTCCAGATCGCATTCTGCACGTCTGTCTCCAATTGGTTGGACGGCTTGGCCCGAGGTTAGGTATTGAGCATGGTTTGGCGGCGGCTGTCTAGCGTGACAAAGCGCCGAGGCTATGGACGGCCAAGAGATCCGACCCGTCCAGAATGCTTATCCTCCAAAACTTCCTCTGCCAGCACTTTTCCCGAAACCGCCCCGAGAACTGGCCGTGGCGCGGGACATGGGCGTCTTGCCCACGGTTGTGGCCGGGCGTGTGAACTGCGAAGTGGACATCTTGGTTGCGCCGCGGTTGCCAGAAAAGGTGCTGGAGCGGGCTGCGTTGGTGAATTTCCCATCCGCCGTTTTATAGAGCGGTTGGCTGGCAGACATGCCCTGCCGTCCACCGCCCAGCATATTGCCAATAAGGTATCCGGCCATGAGGGGCATGAAAATGCTACCAGACCCACCTTGGCTGGCTTCGGCTTCTGATCCACACGCGCCAACGCCATGCTGCTCTTCGCACACGGCCTGGCTGTCGTACCTCGGCGCGGCTTCGACATGCAAAGCGTTGGCGTCGGATATCGCGGTTTCACAATCTTGGGCCGTGAACATCCCGCCTTGTGTTGCCTGATTGGTGCAGGATGCTAAATCCGGAAAAGCTTGGGCATCTACCTGTTCGTCGCGACACCCTGCGAGCGTAAAGGCAGTGGCGCCAATAATGGCGATGGCGAC
Organism: Phaeobacter sp. NW0010-22; assembly: GCF_040365955.1. Classification (NCBI taxonomy): domain Bacteria; kingdom Pseudomonadati; phylum Pseudomonadota; class Alphaproteobacteria; order Rhodobacterales; family Roseobacteraceae; genus Phaeobacter; species Phaeobacter sp. NW0010-22. The sequence goes on along the minus strand of NZ_BAABWT010000008.1, from coordinate 150,130 downwards.
ACGGTTGGAACGTTTGGTCATGACAATCCTGTCTCTTGGTCGGGCGCGTGTACGGTGGCGTTCAGTTAAGCGGTAATATAGTGCGGTTTAAAGCGGGATAAATCCTGCGTGATGCGCGATGTGTCTTCGCGAATACCAATACCGACACAATCCTTGCCCACGACCCAGGCCCCGATAATTGGGCGAAATCCGTCAAAGCGGGGTAAGGGATGATAGGCCTGAATGATGCGTGGATGTTGTGCGTATTCGGTATTCTTCGCCTGTTCGATAATCTCATTGTTTTTGAAGATCGAAACCGAGGCCCCTTCGCGTGACAGGATCGGTTTGCTGACATGGCCCAATATCAGATCTGATTCAGCGCGTTCAAATGCCTTGGCAACATGAGGGGCTGCGGCGGATTGGGCTGTGAGAGCATCGACAATGTCTTGTTCAAAGAAGGCGGGCAAAAGGTTTGGGTGCCCTTCGAACATGTCCCATAGAACGGGCAGGATCGCCTTGTTCGACAACAGCGATTTCCACGCCGGTTCCAAAAACAAGCACCCGGATTTGGCTATGTGATCGGCATAGTCGTCCTGAAACAGATCTTCCCATGGATAGAGCTTGAACAGCACCCCCATGACGCGATCCTGATCATCCAGAAATTGCCCTTCGTCGCTGATCGCGATTTTGTCGATGTCGCAATAATGCGCCCCCAGACCGGCTTCGCGTGCGGCCCAGCCCATGGCTTCGACGGTGCCGTAGTCTTCGGGAGAGCCGCTGACGGCGGTGAAATGCAGATCGCTGTCCGGTTCGAATGTTTCGCGAAACCGAGCAACTAGGGCCTCGTGGATTCCGTTGAACTGATCACTGCCTTGGGGCAGGACGCCAGCCGCCAGCTGATCTTCGAGCCATTGCCATTGGAACGCGGCACTTTCATAGAGCGAGGTTGGCGTGTCGGCATTGTATTCCAACAGCTTTGCAGGTCCTTTGCCATCATAGGCGAAGTCAAATCGCCCATAGATTTCAGGGTCTCCACGACGCCAGCTTTCGGCCACCAGATCACGATGCGCTTGCGGGATTGCGAAGCGGTCCAACAGTTCTTCGCTTTGTAGGATATTGGCCACCGCCTCGCGGCACATTGCGTGGAGTTCGGTTGCTGGATCTTCGAGATCGTTTTCAATCTGCTCTAGCGAAAAGGCATAGGCCGATGTTTCATCCCAATAGGGCGCACCATGCATATCGGCGAAGGTAAACCCAACCTCTTGGGCGTGTGTACGCCAATCTGGTCGTTCGGGCAGGGCGATTTTTTGCATGTGACCTCTCCGGATATCTTGGACATCGTTTAGAGTGTTAGACCCCAAGTGGCCAGACTGGTTCGCTGCTACAAATGGATTGACTGATTGATAGTATTTCCATAATTCATGAAATATGGAAAATATGATTCTTGATCGCCTCACAACTCTTGGCCACCCACAGCGGATTGCTGTGTTTCGTTTGCTGGTGCGCCGGTATCCTGATGCGGTGCCCGCCGGGGAAATCGCTGCGGCGTTGGGGATCAAATCCAGCACGCTGTCGGTGTACCTTGCGGCACTGAAAAAGGTTGAGCTGGTTGTGCAATCCCGGCAGGGGACATCGGTTCGATATCAGGCCGCTGTCGATGCGGTCGCAGAAGTGACAGACTATTTGATGCGCGATTGTTGCAAAGGGCGCCCGGAATTGTGCCCGCCATCATCAATACCATCGCAAGCGGATGGCGCGCAGGTAGACACACCAAAACGCAATGTGCTGTTTCTGTGTAGCGGAAATTCCGCCCGGTCGATTTTCGCCGAGGCCATTTTGCGCACCGAAGCAGGTGATCGGTTCAATGTGTATTCGGCTGGGATGCAGCCAAAGTCCGAAATGAACCCCTATGCCGTCGAAATGCTGTCGACCAAAGGACATGATACTTCAGGGATGCGCTCCAAGAATACGGCGGAATTTCAAACACCAGACGCGCCGGTCATGGACTTTGTATTCACGGTTTGTGATCAGGCCGCAAACGAAGAATGTGCGGCGTGGTATGGTCAGCCGATCAGTGCGCATTGGGGTGTGGCAGACCCGGTTTCCGCAACAGGAACCGACGCCGAAAAACGGCTGGCGTTCCAGCAGGCGTACGGGCAATTGCGCAACCGTATCCTGGCTTTTGTTGCCCTTCCTTTCACAACTTTGGACCGCGCAGCGTTGCAGGCCAATGTCGATAACATCAGCACGATCAAGGATATTTAAGATGACAACTTATGCGATCAATGGATTAGGCCGTATGGGCAAATTGGCCCTGCGCCCGCTTTTGGAACGTGGTGCAAAGATCGCGTTCATTAATGATGCGGTTGGAGATCCTGAAATGCATGCGCATCTTCTGGAATTTGACACGGTTCACGGGCGTTGGCCTGCTGCGTTTTCGCATACTGCCGATAGCATAACGATTGATGACGTCCGTATCCCTGTGACCAAAACATCAATCTTGTCAGAGCTGCCTTTGGATGGTGTGGATGTGGTCATTGATTGCACCGGCGTGTTCAAAACCGAAGCCAAGCTGGCCCCCTATTTTGCGGCGGGTGTGAAGAAAGTTGTGGTCTCGGCTCCGGTCAAAGATGGAGACACCGCAAACATCGTTGTTGGTGTGAATGATGAAATCTATGATCCAGCCCAGCACCAGATTGTGACAGCGGCAAGCTGTACAACAAACTGTCTGGCCCCGGTGGTGAAAGTCATTCACGAGGGGCTAGGCATCAAGCACGGGTCGATGACCACCATTCACGATGTAACCAACACGCAAACCATCGTGGATCGCCCGGCCAAGGATCTGCGGCGTGCTCGTTCGGCGTTGAACTCACTTATCCCAACAACAACGGGCAGTGCTACCGCAATTACGTTGATCTATCCAGAGTTGACCGGCAAACTGAATGGCCATGCGGTGCGCGTGCCCCTGTTGAATGCATCACTAACAGATTGTGTATTCGAAGTTGAACGTGAGACCACAGTTGAAGAGGTCAACGCCCTGTTCAAGACCGCCTCTGAAGGGGCGCTGGCGGGCATTTTGGGATATGAAACGCGCCCCTTGGTTTCTACCGATTACACAAACGATCCGCGCAGTTCGATCATTGATGCCCCATCCACGATGGTGGTGAATGGTACGCAGGTCAAAATCTTTGCGTGGTATGACAACGAGTGGGGATATGCGCATCGTCTTGTTGACGTAGCCCTGATGGTAGGCGCCTCCCTGTGACACGCGACGGTTCGGGAATGGCAGCTTATGGCGCAGTCACAGCTGCGTATTGGGCCTTTATGCTGACTGACGGGGCCTTGCGGATGTTGGTGCTGTTGCACTTTCACACGCTTGGGTTTTCGCCGGTTCAGCTGGCCTATCTGTTTGTATTCTACGAGATTGCAGGCATCGTCACCAACCTGTCCGCTGGGTGGGTCGCCGCGCGGTTTGGTCTGACCCGAACACTTTATGCCGGTTTAACCTTGCAAGTGCTAGCGCTGGTTGCGTTGGCAGGGCTTGACCCAGCTTGGTCGATCACTGTGTCCGTGGTCTATGTCATGTTGGTTCAAGGCGTGTCCGGGGTAGCAAAAGATCTTGCCAAGATGAGTTCTAAATCCGCGGTGAAGCTGTTAGCCCCGACCGAAGGTGACGGGCTGTTCCGCTGGGTGGCCCTGCTTACCGGGTCCAAGAATGCAGTAAAGGGCCTTGGCTTTCTGTTAGGGGCGGCTTTGCTGGGGACATTTGGATTTGTGCCGTCGGTTCTAGTTATGGCAGCGGTTCTTGCTGTTATCTTGGTGGCGGTTCTGTTGCGTATGCCTGATGGCTTGCCCAAGGGGCGTAAGGACGCAAAATTCACCGATGTCTGGTCCAAGAACCGCAATATCAACTGGCTGAGCTTTGCGCGTGTCTTTCTGTTTGGCGCGCGGGATGTTTGGTTTGTGGTTGGCATCCCGGTTTATTTCTACGCGGTGCTTTCGGACGGGACCGAAGCGGGTAATCGCCAAACCTTCTTTTTGATCGGCAGCTTCATGGCGCTTTGGATCATCCTGTACGGTGCTGTCCAAGCCTTTGCACCGCGCGTGTTGCGTGCCGCGCATCGGTCCGAAGCGGATCTGGTGAAGGACGCGCGCACGTGGGTGGCTGCTCTGTGTGTCATTCCCGGTGGTCTTGCGGCGCTTGTGTGGCTTGCTGGTACGCCTGTTGCCTGGCTGACGTGGACGCTGGTCATTGGATTGTTGGTTTTCGGGGCGGTTTTTGCGGTCAATTCGGCCCTTCATTCCTATTTGATCCTTGCGTTTACCCAAGATGACCGTGTGACGATGGACGTGGGTTTTTACTATATGGCCAATGCTGCAGGGCGCTTGTTGGGGACGGTTCTCTCCGGGTTGAGTTATCAGATTGGGGGTCTGTCGCTGTGTCTTGCCACTGCGGCTGTGATGCTGGCGTTGAGCGCGTTTGGGGCGGGGCAGCTTCGTGCTCAACCGAAACCGTTTCCCTTTGTAGGTTTGTGAAGGGGGGTATATCCTCATCGCTGAAACGCGATGTCATAAGTCATTAACAGGAACCACAACGTGGGACGCACTACCCCAACTACTTTCTCAACCGGTCTGTCCCAAGTGGCCCACCTTCGAGTTCAGTTTTGTTAACTTCGCTACCCAGGGATGATTTTCGCTTTATTGCGCTGGATGTTGAAACATCGTGTGGGGACAGCGCAAGCATCTGCCAAATTGGTATCGCTTGCGTCGGATCCGATGGGGACATTCAAACATGGGCGACTTATGTGAACCCCTTGATGTCGTTTGCCCCATTCAATATCCAACTACACGGAATTGGGCCAGATACCGTCAAAAACGCGCCGACCTTTGCCGAAGTATGGGTCGATCTATTGCCGCTACTGTCGCGTCACCCCTTGGTGCAACACAGTCGGTTTGATGAAAAAGCAATTGATGCCGCATGCAAATCCCAGGGGATACCACGCCCCTCTCTGGTTTGGGCAAACAGCGTGACCATTGCCCGCGCAGCCTGGCCCGAATTGAAAGGCAATGGCGGTCATGGGCTAGGCAACCTGAAACAGGTGCTGGGTTTGGAGTTTAAGCACCATGATGCAGGCGAAGATGCGCGCGCAGCTGCACAGGTGGTGCTGAAAGCAGAGGCCGAGACCAACACCGCGTTTCACCACCTTGCGGGGCAAAAATCTGCATTTCAGATGGCGTTTCAGTTTTAATTCCGGGGGCACGGAACCCGCGCCCCGCGCCGGAAAAGAAACGTTAGGCGATGTCGAGCAGCACGTTGCCAATCGCTGTTCCGGTTTCCACCTTTTCATGGGCGGTCGCGATTTGGGCGAGCGTAAAGTGGCTGTCGATTTTGGTTTGCAACGTCCCCGATGCCAGAACTTCAGTTGCGATGGCGAGCGCCGCTGCTCGTTGCGCCGGGGTCAGCTCATACACGAGGAAAAAGTTCATCTTCAGTGACATATACAACAATTCACGAAACGGGGCCGCGATATCGTTCATATCGTTTGAACCGTAGCAAATCAGTGTTCCGTGCGGGGCAAGGACACCGGCGCGCAACAGGCTGACTGAGGACGAAAAATCCATGTCGATGATCGCATCGACACCTTTGCCGTTATTGGCGGCAAGGATGGTGTCCGTGAACCCGTCGGCGCGGTAATCAACAACGGTTGCGGCACCGGCCTCTCGCACCAGATCCGCGCGGCGTGGCGAAGCCGTTCCGATAACGGTCATACCATTGCGTACGGCCAGTTGGGTCGCATAATGGCCAACCGCATTCCCGGCACCGGTCACGAGGATTGTTTTGGCATCGCAGGCCTTGGCAAATTCGACGGCCTGAATCGCTGTGAGCAAAGGAATGCCAGCACAGGCCCCTTCGTCAAAGCTGGCGTTTTCAGGCAATTCGACTGCCTGCTCTGAGGGCAGCGCGATATATTCGGCCGCTGTTCCATCCGCCCGTTGCCATTGTCCGTTCCACAGCCAGACCCTTAGACCAACGCGTTCGTCTGATACGCCGGCCCCAACCGCAGCGATGACCCCGGCGCCGTCACTCTGAGGGATGACATACTCACCAGCCAAAGGCCGCGCGGCGCGTGTTTTGACGTCAGAGGGGTTAACGCCAGAGCGATGTACCTGAACCAGCACTTCACCCGCCGCAGGTTCGGGGCGCGCTCGGTCTCCGACAATCAGGACATCTGCGGCTGGACCGTTCTTTTCATAGTATGCAGATTTCATGGGCGAGGTGCTCCAGTTCAATTTCGGACGTTCCTAAAACGGATAGATCAATCTCACGATCCTGTCCTGTCGAAAAGGAATTGCCCTCACGTCTTATGATAGATTGTTTTCGATCAATTGGTTGATCCCAAGAGAGGCAAGAACAGTGAAAACAATTCGACCTGAGAAGAGATTTCACACTTCTTATAGAGCTGTTTTCGAAACACTTTGACGGTTTGTGCGCTGACCTCTAATCGCAGTCCAATCGACACCGAAGAATGACCCCGCAGGATCAATATCGCAACTTGGGCCTGACGAGGGCTCAGTTTGATGTTGTACATCTGTTGCGCGGATTGGATGAGTTTCGTGATCAGATCCTGTTCATTATATTGCCCGGTGGTGTTCAGGTCGGTCCAGTGCGATTCCGCAAGTGCAGTGACGACGGGTGCGATTCTTGCCGCATTGCGAGTAGCGCGTTGGGCAAATCTGTTGCCTGATTTTTGGTCGCGCCCCAAACAGACATGCACCGACACTCCTTTGGCCGGGTAAGCGGTAAACACCAGTTCATCAATCATGCCGGTGTTCTGATAATAATCCCGGAAATAGCGGTTTCTCATGAAATGGTCCGGTGCGATATCTTTGAGCTGATAGAGCCCAGCGGGCGCTTTTCGGGTATGTAGATCATGGAACGGATCCAACAGATACGCCCCTGTTAAATAGGTCTTTTCAAGGCTCATCTGCGCAATGGGTGAAAACGCATCATACATCAACGCGATGGGCGGGCGGTCCTGAAAATAGGCTAGCGTGGCGATGTTGTCGAAATCGATGCACTTGCTTAGCCAAACCTTGAGAGCTTCGGAAAAGGTTTCTGTACCAAGGCTCTGGATTGCTTTGCCAAGGTAGATTTCTGAACCGTCCATGGTGTTGCCCCTTCATACCCCTTTGGGGGTATATACCCCTTCATCTGACAAAACTAGCATCAAGGGTAAGAGCCAAGGGGTATCCATTAGGGAGCGGAAACCGCGTGACATCAGAGACACCAATTGCCGTTGATATTCAGGACGCGACCAAGAAATACGGCTCGTTCACCGCGTTACGAGACGTCTCATTGCGGATTCGCGATAACGAGTTTTTTACCCTTCTGGGTCCGTCGGGCTGCGGTAAAACCACTTTGCTGCGCACTATTGCAGGGTTTGAAACCCTGACCCAAGGGGCAATCAAGCTCTTTGGTGAAGACATCGCAGATTTGCCGCCGAACAAGCGACCGGTGAACACGGTCTTTCAGCAATATGCGCTTTTCCCGCACATGGATGTCACGGGTAATGTGATGTTTGGTTTGCAGATGCTGGGGCAGAGCGAACCAGAGGCGCGCAAGCGGGCAGGCGAGGTTCTGGAACTGGTGCAGTTGAGCGCCTTTGCGGACCGGTTGCCATCGCAAATGTCAGGAGGGCAGCAACAGCGGGTCGCGCTTGCACGGGCCTTGGCCCCAAACCCCAAAGTGCTGTTGCTGGATGAGCCTCTGTCAGCGTTGGATCTTAAATTGCGCCAAGCTGTGCGCTTGGAATTACAACAGATCCAACAAGAAACCGGGATCACCTTTATTTTTGTTACGCACGATCAAGAAGAAGCCCTGACCATGTCGGATCGCATCGCGGTCATTGCTGGGGGGCAGGTGCAACAAGTGGGTTCAACACGCGATATTTATGAAGAACCGAACAACAAATTCGTGGCGGATTTCATTGGGGAAACCAATCTGTTGGATGTGACGGTTACGGGGCTTGGGGAGGGACAGGCGACCTGTATTTTGCCCGGCGGGGGCACGTTTACCTGTCCGGCTGCCGACGGATCACATGAGGGGGCCGGACATCTTTCAGTGCGCCCAGAACGCATGGCGATTGTCCCGGTTGACGGTGCGGTGCTGTCGGGCGTTGTGACCCGACGGATCTATCTAGGTACAGACATGCATGTCGAGGTGACGCTTGATGATAGCGAGGTGATGACGGTCCGGGTTCAGAATTCCGCCGATACGCATATCCCAGAACGCGGTGATCGTGTTGGACTTGGGATGGAGGCAGCCGCAGCGCGTCTGTTGGTTGACTGATGGCTGGCGGGGGCATTTCCAGCGGCGGCAAAGGGTCCGACATGTACGAGGGGTTGGGCCCGCGACTTATCTTACCTGCATGGGCCATCATCGGGTTTTTCTTGGTGTTGCCCGTCGGTCTGATGCTGATCTATTCCTTTCTGACCAAAGAGTTTCGCGGTGGCGTAATTTGGGAGTTTTCGCTGGCGGCCTATGATCAGTTCTTTTTTGATCGCGGCCTGTTCGGGGATGAACCACCCAAAATCGAATGGACCTATATCAACATATTCTGGCGGTCGATCTGGCAGGCGGCCCTTGCAACTGTGTTCTGCCTATTCATCGGATTCCCGACGGCATGGTTTATCGCGACACGTAGCGGATCCAATCGGCAGATCTGGTTGTTTCTGATTACGATCCCCTATTGGGTGAATTTGTTGATCCGCACCATTTCGATGAAGTTCCTGATCCGTGACAATGGTCCGTTGAACGAATTCTTGTTGTGGACTGGATTGGTCGACTCACCGCTGCATATCATCAACACCAACTTTGCCGTGCAATTGGGTCTGTTCTATTCCTATCTGCCGTTCATGGTCTTGCCGATTTATGCCAGCGTCGAGCGCTATAACTTTGCCTTTTCCGAAGCCGCAGCGGATCTTTACGCAAGCAAGTGGGTGACATTGCGCTTGATTATCCTGCCTATCGTCAAGCCGGGCATCATTGCAGGGTGCATTCTGGTTTTCGTGCCCAGCCTTGGTGCCTTTTTGGCACCGGACCTGTTGGGTGGGGCCAAGAACTTCATGATCGGTTCGCTGATCGAAGAACAGTTCAAAGGGAACGCAGGTAACTGGCCATTTGGCGCGGCTATTTCGATGATCCTCTTGTCGATGGTGATGGTGGTGCTCACGCTTTATGCCCGCGCCCAATCCAAAGAGGAGGCAAGCCGATGACCCGTAAAGTTGACTTGCGCCGCTTCACAGGCTTTCAGGCCATCACTTGGGCCTGCCTGTTCATGCTTTATGCGCCGCTGATCGTGGTGATGGTGTATTCCTTTAACGACAGCAACTCGATCACGATCTGGGGCGGCTTGTCCTTGCGGTGGTACGGGGACGTGTTTTGGGGGCCTGAAGCTGAAAAATTCAAGGTGGCGGCGCTGAACTCGATTGTGATCGCAGTGAGTGCGGCAGTGGTGTCCACTGCCATCGCGACCTCTGCGGCCACGGCTTTGCTGCGGGCGGGACGATTTCGGGGGAAATCCCTAAGCTTTGTCTTGGTCAACATGCCGCTGATGGTGCCCGAAATCGTGACGGCGGTGGCCTCTTTGATCTTTTTCTCGGCGATCGGTTTTACAGCTGGCTATCTGACCATCCTGGTCGCGCATATCGTGTTCTGCATTCCGTTTGCCTACCTGCCGATTGCGGCACGAATGCAAAGCATCGAAGATGTCTACGAACAGGCTGCTCAGGATCTGTATGCGAGCAAATGGCAGGCGTTTCGCCTGATCCTGCTGCCGCTGATGGCGCCGGGGATCATCTCGGGCTTTCTGCTCGCTTTCATCATCTCGCTGGATGATTTCATCATTACCAATTTCGTCAAAGGAGCGGGGATTGAAACCCTGCCCACTGCGATCTTCGGATCGGTCAAACAGGGCATTAAGCCCAATATCATGGCTATTTCCACTCTGCTTTTGCTGGTCTCGGTGCTGTTTGTCACCCTGTCCTGGCTGGTTGGGCGGAAGGGTCAAAAACAATAATCCAACAGAGGAAGCCCACAATGAAAAACGCATTCAAACTTGGTGTCTCGGCTTTGGCGCTGACCTTGGCAAGCGGCGCTGCAGAGGCCGAAGGCAAGCTGTCAGTGTACCATTGGTTCGAATATATCCCGCAAGAAGTATTGGACAAATTTGCCGCCGAACACGGCGTCGAAGTCACCATGGATACCTACGACAGCAACGAGGCCATGTTGGCATCGCTTAAGGCGGGGAAACTGGGCAGCTATGATGTTGCTGTTCCGGGTGATTACATGGTTGAGATTATGGCTGGCGAAGGGATGTTGGACACGTTCGAACACACAGAGCTAAGCAATTTCGGGAATATCCAACCTCAGTGGGCTGATGTCAGCTTTGATCCAGGGCGCAAATCCTCGATCCCGTATCAGTGGGGATCTACGGGGTTTTCTGTGAACCGGGATGCGTATAGCGGTGACATCAACACAACCTCGATCATCTTTGATCCGCCAGCGGAACTCAAAGGCAAGATCAACGTATTGGACAGTCAGGGTGAAGTGCTTGCTTTGGCCTCGATGCATTTGGGCATTCCGCAATGCACCACGGATCGGGAGCAGTTGAAGGCGTTGAATGCACTGTTGCAAGGCGTCAAAGGAGACTGGGCAAGCTTTGGCTCTGACATTGCCAAGGATGTGTTGGTTTCGGGTGATGCTTCTGCGGGCATGATCTACAATGGATTTTCCGCCAAGGCACGATCCGAGGGGGCAAACATCGAATATGCCTTTCCGAAAGAAGGGTTCGTGGTCTGGATGGATAATGTTGTGTTGCTGAAAGATGCACCCAACCGGGACAATGCGATCAAATTCATGAATTTCCTGCTAGAGCCGGAAAACATCGCGGCGATCACCAATTATGCGCAGTATACCGCTGGTATCGAGGGTGTGGATCAGTTCCTAACGGACGAGGTCAAGACAGCGCCAGAACTGAACCCGCCCAGTGATCAACCCGGACAATTTGTGATGGCCTGTGATCAGGCGGTGCAAGAAGTCTACGACACGATCTGGACCAATCTGAAAAAGTAACTCCCCAGTCCCGGCCTGCCAAATGGTGTTGTGCACCACCGCCCCTTAGGCGGTGGGCCGGGAATTTTTGTCTTTCCTGAATCGAGGTTGAAAGAAAAACCGTGACCCATCCGTTGAAAACCACAGACGATATCCTGACCAAAGATGCGCATCTGATTCAGTCTTTTGCCAATCTGGATGCCTTGAAACAGAACGACGCCCGCACTGCAATTGTGGGGGCCGAAGGGATCCATGTAACGGACAGCGAAGGCAACAAGCTGATCGATGGGATTGGGGGGTTGTGGTGTGTGAATGTTGGACATGGCCGTCGGGAAATCATTGACGCCATAACGGAGCAGCTCAACACGCTTGACTACTATTCGACGTTCTACAACTTTACCCATCCAGCCGCCGCTGCACTTGCGGACAAGCTTGCCTCACTCGCACCTGGGAACCTGAACCGGGTCTATTTCGGCAACTCGGGATCCGTGGCCAACGACAGTGCCATCCGCATGTTACACCATTATAACAACCGCTTGGGGCGGCCGAATAAGAAAAAGATCCTGTCGCGCATGGGCGCCTATCACGGCTCAACCCATCTGGCGATGGCGATGACGACACCGGGATATTCCGAAGAGTGGGACACGGCCGCCGATGGATTGGTGTATCACCTGATGGAACCCTGCGCCTATCACCAGGCGGAGCCGGGGATGAGCGACGCAGAGTTCCTTGATGTGTTGGTCGAAGACATGGAAAAGGCGATTCACGACATCGGGGCCGAGAATATCGCCTGTTTTATTGCCGAACCTATTATGGGGGCCGGGGGTGTTTTGGTTGCACCTGATGGCTATCACAAGCGGATGCGTGAAATTACAGCGGCCAATGACATTAAATACATCGCGGACGAAGTGGTCACGGCATTTGGGCGATTGGGGGCTATGTTTGCGTCAGAAGATGTGTTTGGCATGCAGCCTGATATCATCAACACTGCCAAGGGCTTAACCTCGGGGTACCAACCTTTGTCTGCGACCATCATCAGCGATGAAATCTATGATGTGATTTCAGAACCGGGTGCGATGTTCCTGCATGGGATGACCTATTCCGGGCACCCTGCGGCTGCGGCGGCCGGGTTGGCCAATATCGAAATACTCGAGCGCGAAGATATTCCGGGGCAGGTTCAGGTCACGGGCAAGATTTTTGAAAATGCGCTACGTGGATTGGGGGACCTTGATATCGTAGGCGATGTACGCGGAAGCCACTTTATGATGGGCCTCGAGTTTATCAAAGACAAAGCGACAAAAACTGAGTTTGACGCAGACGATAATGTGGGTGGAAAAGTCGCCAAACACGCCCAAGATCGCGGGTTGATTGCACGTGCGCTTGGCAACAGCCTGATCTTGTCGCCAACCCTGATCTTGGACGCAGACAATATCGCCTCGATCGAAGCCATCCTGCGCGAAAGCATCAGCGCGACAATGGATGATCTCAAAGCATAGGTGATGTTTTAGCCAAGTGTATTCAGAGGCAGGGCATTGGTCCTGCCTCTTTTGACGGGGCAGTCGTTGCAGGCTTACAGGAACCGCTCGAGCAACATCTTGAACGTCGCGGCGAGTTCATCATGGGATTTGGGGGCTGCCCCGGTCTGGTTTTGCATCAAGTAGCGAAATACACCGTCCATCAGAGCATAGTGAATTTCAACTTCTTCAAACGACGTATGTCCTGCTTTTTCAAATGCAGTACGAACAATCGCGATCAACATGTTTTCGATTTCAATCGCGGCGGCACGGAACGTTTCATCAAACATCGCCTGTGTGCGAATATCATACCACAAACTATGCGACCTTCGTTCGTCGATGATGGAGGATGCAAGCGCCTGTGCAAAGGCTTCAATTACTTGATCGCGACCCTGCGCCTTGCTCAACGCGTCGATGATGTTTCGTGCAAATTCCTGTTTGTAAACCGACGCGCAATAGATGATCAGATCTGAGCGATCCTCAAAATAGTAATGCAACATGCCCAAGGACAAACCGCACTTTTCGGCAATGTCGCGCAATGACGTATTCGCATAACCCAGCTCTTTGAGCACCGTTATGGCGCTCTCTGCGATCAGGCGCTTTTTCTCGTCTCGCTTCGCATTCTTGCGGGCATGACGCTGTTGCAGCTTTTCGGGCAGGTCAGTCATGTTCGATCTCTTTGATCGGAAAAGTCGCGGGTCAATCTCATAGGGTGGGGCGTATCAAGCAAAGAAGCGAAATACGAGTGGGGACCCAAACCCTTACACCATGTTTGGGTCCCCGCCATATCAGAGTCCCCGTTCGATGAGCGTGTTACCGAATTGATCACGCAACTTGTTTTTCAACATTTTGCCGGTCCCGTTCAGTGGGATGGCATCAGCAAAAACCACCGCATCCGGAATCTGCCACTTAGCAACTTTGTCATGGAACAGGGCAAGGATCTCATCCTCGGTTGGGTCTGCGTCTTCTGCTTTGACGGCCACAATTATGGGCCTTTCGTCCCACTTGGGATGCTTTGCGCCGATGGCGGCGGCCATGGCCACGCCGGGGTGCGAGACGGCGATGCCTTCCAGATCAACTGATGAAATCCATTCGCCGCCTGATTTGATAATATCCTTGGTGCGATCTCGGATCACCATGAAACCATCTGCGTCGATGGTGGACACGTCACCAGTGTCAAACCAACCATCCGCTGTGAGCGCGGTGTCCTCTTTGCCGTAATACGTATCGACAACCCAGTGCCCACGCACCTGCAGGGCACCTTCGGAAACGCCATCATGCGGCAACGCCACGCCAGCATCGTCAACGATGCGCAGATCAATGCCGAATGGCGGACGACCCTGTCCCAAACGCAGGGCGGCCATAAGGTCAGCATCCAGCTCTGAATGCTTGCTTTTGGGACGGTTCGCCGTTCCCAATGGGCTGGTTTCCGTCATGCCCCAGGCATGGACCGTATCGCAGCCATAATCGTCGCGGAAGGTGGCGATCATCGACGGTGCAGCAGCAGATCCACCAATCACATTGCGCTTGAGGCTTTCCATTTTCGACCCGGATTTAGCAGCCGACGCCAGTAACATTTGCCAGATTGTAGGAACACCCAAGGCCAGACTGACCTGATATTCATCAATCATGCCCAACAGGCTATCTCCGTCCAATCCGGGGCCAGGCATGATCAATTTAGCGCCGCACATGGCAGCTGCATAGGGAATGCCCCATGCGTTTGCATGAAACATTGGGACCACAGGAAGGATCGTTTCCTGTGCCGACAACGACAAACCATCCGGCAAAGAGATCGCAAATGTATGTAACATTGTTGAACGATGGTAATACAGCACCCCTTTGGGATTGCCGGTCGTGCCCGAGGTATAGCAAAGCGAACAGGGGGTATCCTCGCTCAGGGCTGGCCATTGGTACGCATCATCCCCTGAGGAAACGAGGTCATCAAAGAACACCACGCCAGGCACGGCAGCAGCAACTTCGGGGTCGTGCGCACCCAAATAGATGAAGTGTTCAATAGTTTTCAGATGATCACGCGTGCCGGTGATCAGTGGCATGAAGGTCTTGTCGAAAAAGATCGCTTTGTCGGCAGCATCGTTGCAGATGAAAATGAATTGTTCGGGAAACAACCGCGGGTTCAATGTGTGGCAAACCATGCCCCCACCCGACACCGCAAACCAGACTTTCAGGTGCCGGTGATTGTTCCAAGCCAAGGTCGCAATGCGATCACCTTGCTCTAGCCCCAGCTTTCCAAGGGCCGAAGCCATCTGGCGCGCGTTGCGTTCCACTTCGCTCCAATTGCTGGTGTTGGTAGACCCGTCAATCTCGCGTGAAATGATTTCTGTGTCCGCATGGAATTTAGCGGCGTGCACAATCAGATCGCTGATCAGCAGATCCTGTTTCATCATTGAACCAAGCATGTCTTAGCTCCTCTGTTCTTTTGTTTTCAATTCTATATTCGACCAAAACGCTGCTAGTTGGCGTAGTTAGCTTTTATCATATCTGCGCATTTTTCACCGATCATGATCGACGGCGCATTGGTATTCCCGGAAACAACGGTCGGCATGATGGATGCATCCGCAACCCTGAGCCCTTGAAGCCCATGAACTTTGAGCTCGGCATCCACCACGGCCAGATCATCAACACCCATTTTGCAGGTCCCGACGGGATGATAGACCGTATCGGCGCGATCTCGAATATGGTTTTCCCATTCCGCGTCCGTCATATTGTCATGAACGCCAAAAAGCTCTTTGTTTTGATAGCCTTTCATCGCAGGCGCATTCAGGATGTCGCGGGTTTTACGCGCGCCTTTGATGAGCGTTTGCAGATCACGTTCGTCGCTCAGGAACTTGGGGTCGATGCTGGGAGCGTCCAAGGGGTCGCCTGAATTCAGAACCACTTCTCCACGAGAGTAGGGCCGCAGAACACAGACGTGACACGAGAAACCGTGCCCCAAATGCAGCTTGCGCGAATGATCATCAACAACAGCGATCACAAAATGGGTCTGCACGTCTGGGCGATCCAATGACGGGTCTGTTTTGAAGAAGCTTCCGGCTTCTGCGATGGTGGATGCGGCCATCGAGTTACCTGTTTTGCGCCATTCGATGAGCTCTTTTAACAGCTTAAAGGACCCGCGGAGCCCGATGCCCAAATTGTCGGTGTCTTTGGTCGAGTAGGCCAGAATGAAATCCAAATGATCCTGTAAGTTTTGGCCAACACCGGGCAATTCGTGCACCATTTCGATACCGTGTTGAACAATGTCTTGGGATCGTCCGACCCCTGAGAGTTGCAACAGTTGTGGGGATTGGAAGGCACCGCCCGACAAAACAACTTCTTTGTTTGCGTGTACTTCGTGCGTTTCCTTGCCGCTGCGATAGGCGACACCAACCGCTCGTTTCCCGTCGAAGATAACACGTGTGGCATGCGCTCGCGTAATCACCGTCAGGTTCGGGCGCTCTGCCATCACCGGGTGCAGATAGGCCGCAGCCGCGGAACACCGTTCGCCGTTTCGCTCGCTGTCATGAAACAACGTTGTCTGGTACAGGGCCGCACCTTCGTTGTCGCCCGCGTTGAAGTCCTGCGTTTCACGGATTTGCATCTGGGTGTTTGCTTCGACAAACGCTTTGGAGATGGGCCGAGGGGCTTTGGCGTTGGACACCTGCAGTGGACCCGATGACCCATGATGATCATCTGCTCCGTTAACGTTGTTTTCGGCCTTTTTGAAAAAGGGCAGAACATCGTCCCATGTCCAACCGTCACAGCCAAGAGCGGCCCAACCGTCGTAATCTTCTTTCTGCCCTCGAACATAAAGCATCGCGTTGATTGCTGAGGAACCACCCAATGTGCGACCCCGGGGTTGGTACCCTTGGCGCCCATTCAGGCCAGGTTGAGGCACTGTTTTAAAGGCCCAGTTGTTGATCTTTCCATAGCCGGGCAACATGGCAACGACCCCAACCGGTGTGCGGATCAACAGATCTTTTCCGTCTCCGCCCGCCTCGAGCAGGCAAACCGTCACATTTGGATCTTCGCTTAACCGAGATGCAATCGTTGCACCTGCTGATCCTCCACCCACGATCACAAAGTCATACATCATAACACCCCTCCCAAGGCTGGTCGCCGAACCGTCAGCGAGACCAGTGCACACTGGAAAGAATTCGTATCCGTCAGTGTGGTTGGCGTTTATTAGTCAAAAACACTGGACAAATGTCCAGTATTTCTGTTGGTACCGTAACGTCAAATCACGGCGCGCAGTCGGTTCATGGAGCAGACCGGTGCGTCAGAGAGCTGTTTGAGTCTGCTGATAGGCACCGGCCGGTGGTCATTCTTCGATAGAGGTTTCCGGAGGTAGGTCATCTGATTGGGTTCTGCTGAGAAACCAGATGAGCGACACAATTGAGAGCGCAAGCAGAGCCAAGGCAATCGGATAATTCACCAACTTACTCCAATCTCCGTTCATCAAGGCAAGGCTTTGGGACAGAGAGATTTCAAACCGTGGGCCTAAGAAAAAGGCGATGATGAAGATAACGACGGAAAATCCAAAGCTCGTCATCAGATACCCTAGGCCGGCAAAGATCAGCATGATTGCGACACCAAAAATGCCACCCGTCGCCATTGAGACACCGACGATGCAGAGCAATAGGGCAGAGGCAAAGATGATGGATTCCGGGGCTGATACGACCTTGACCCAGAACCGTAAACCCAGCTGACCGACCCACAGGTTCAGCAGGTTGGCCATGATCATCGCACCGAACAAGCCATAGATCAGTCTCCCTTGGTCTTGAAACAACAACGGGCCGGGCTGAATGCCGTGGATCATGAATGCAGAAATGATGAGGGCGGCGCCGACACTGCCGGGGATGCCAAGGGTCAATAGCGGGATCAGGTTTGACCCAACGACAGCTGAATTTGCGGACTCGGCTGCTGCGATCCCGTGCAGGTTGCCTTTGCCAAAGGTTTCGGGCTCTTTCGACGTGGTCTTGGCGCTTGCATAAGACATGAACGCGGCCGCGGTGGATCCGATCCCAGGCAAGGCCCCTAGAATTGTACCGATCACGGCACCGCGTAACATCGTGAAGCGGCATCCCCAATATTCTGCCCACGTCACCCGGCGATCATCCGGGTTCCCCGTATCATGCAGTTCAATTGCGCCGCGCATATCGCCACGGATTTGGGACAGGCGCCGCAGGATCTCGGATATGGCCAGCATACCGATCGCAACTGAAGGTAAAGGAAGACCATCGAACAGCTCAAAATACCCAAAAATCAACCGTGGCGTATAGTTTTCGGGGTCGCTGCCGATGCTGGCACACAGCAGACCCAGAGCGGCTGCAATGATCCCCTTGATCAGCGAATTGCCGATAAGGCCGGAAAGAACGGAAAAGGCAAAGATCATCAGCGCGAAAATTTCGACGGGGCCCATGCGCAATGCCAGAATAGCAAGTGGGGCCGAGACCGTGATAAGAACGATATCTGAAAAGGTGTCCCCGGTGACCGAGGAAAATAGCGCCATCTTCGTGGCTTTTAGGGGCTTTCCCGCACGGGCCAGTGGGTAGCCATCCATCGCGGTTGCCGCGGCATCCGGTGTTCCGGGCGTGTTCATCAGTACGGCCGGAACGGCACCCCCAACAAGTCCGCCCTTGTTCACACCCACCAGAAACGCAATTGCGGGCAGGGGATCAAGCCCAAACGTAAACGGGATCGCGATCGCCATGGCCATGACCGGACCGATCCCGGGCACGGCGCCGACGAACTGTCCTAATACCACCCCAAACAGGACAAAAGCGAGGTTCCAAAGGGTGAATGCATCGGCGAAACCAGCAAGGATTGTAGCTATATCTACCATTCGAACCTCAGGGTAGGGCGCGGTCTAAGACGTAGACTACGAGAAACCAAATTGTTGCGGGCAACACCGCGACGCCAAGGATCAGCCACAAAGGCCGCCGTTCGCCAATGAGCAGCATTAAAACCAATGCAATCACTGGGGCCGTGTAAGTAAAACCGAGGTAAGACATCGCCAGCAATCCGAGGGCAAGCAGACCAAAATAAAGGGCGGCTTTCTGAAATTCTATCATCCGCTGGGGTCGGTGAGTGGTGGGTTTTAGGATCAACAAAATACCACAGACGATAAGGACAATTGCAACGGCATTAGGAATGGTGGCGGGTAGAACCCAGCCGTCGTCAACCGCTTCGACAAAATTGGGGATGACTCCGAAATAAAGCACCAATCCAAACAGTGAAATGACGGCCCCAGCGCCACGATCTGCGGTAACTGACATCGAGTTCCCCCTTAGAAACAGACCCCGCCAGTTCGATAAACCAGCGGGGGCATTCATTTAGTCAGCAAACAGAACGCGGACGTTTTCAACACCATCCACCAGCATCTGTTTTGTGGTGTCCGGGCCAAGGTTCAGCGCTTCGGTCTGTGTCGCATTCTTAACGACTTCGGCAACTTCATCGGAAGCAATCGCATCACTCAGAGCTTTGGTCAGCGCAGCAAGGGCTTCGGGGTCTGTGCCTGCGGTCGTTGCGAAAAAGAAGTAAGGATCGACATACACGTCATAACCCGCTTCGCGCACAGTCTGTGTGTCGGGAGCATAGTTGTGCCGTGAATCATTGGCGCTTGCGATCATCTTGACGTCGCCGGATTCCAGATGCTGCAGGTGTTCGCCCGAGCCAAAACCGGCCAGCACTTGCCCGCCAAGGATCAGTTTCATGTTTTCAGCGCCACCTTTGGTGGAAACATACCGGAAACCTGCACCGGCCTCTTTGTCGACGGCGGACATCAGGAACTTTTGCGGTGCTGCGCTAAAGGCGATGGGCAAGCCATCATTGGCCTTAGCGTATTCGACCATTCCGGCAATGTCGTCGAATGGTGCATCCGCACTGGCAACAAGGGCGAGCTGAGCGCGTGCGACGGTGCCAAGATAGTCAAAACTGTCCAGATCAAACGGCAGCTGATCCCCGCGTTTAACCAAGTTGATCATGATGGGCATGTTTACACCCATGCCGATTACATTGCCCTTGGGCGGCATTTTGGAAATACCTGTGAACATGGCGACGCCACCGCCGCCTGTTTTGTTCTCGGCGATGATGTTCCAACCGGTTTGCTCTTTCATGACCTTTGCGATCACACGACCCATTGTGTCGGTCGATCCACCGGCACCAAAGCCGATTTGCAATCTAAGTGTACCGCTAGGTTTCCAGTCCGCGGCAGTTGCTGCGGTGGCAAGGGCCATAACGGCGCCTGCCAAAAGCCCGGTCAGTTTGGTTGTTAATGTCATGTTCGTACCTCCATTTGAACATTGCGGGGCGCGCCATACCGGCACGAATAATTAATTTTGGGCAGCGGCCACTTCAGCTGCTGCACCAATGCGAGCGCACATATCTAGAAACGTCTCTTGTTCCTCGGGGCTCAGCGCGGCATCAATGGTGTCGGCAAGTGTGATCATACGGGGGAGCATATCGTGATGCTTCTTACGGCCCGCTTGGGTCAGGGCGAAAACACGTGCGCGCTTATCGTGGTCAGACGGGCGCGAGGTTATGAACCCGCGCGTTTCCATTTCTTTTAGCACGCGACTGAGCTGACCCTGTTCAATGCGCGAAAACGTGATCAATTCCTTTTGCGTGGCCTTCGGCGCCATTGATAGGCCCATGAACACTCGCCATGACACCAAGCCAACGCCGGGTTCTTTGGAAACTGTGCGTGTGACATCTGATTTCAGCATACGTGAGAGCCGAAACACCGTGACTGCAAGCAGGCTCGCCCCATCCGGGATTTGGCCGGGTCGCATTCCTGTCAATCGCTTTACGGTGTCGCGCACTCTGGATTCCTTTTTTCGTTGCCACACTGTATGACTTCTCATACAAATTACCACATAAATATGATATGTCATGTAAATTGTTTTGGCTTCTGCTAGAACTGGATACATGACACGACTTGGGGGCCATGTTTGGCACCGTAACTGAAAGAAGAAATCCATGGCCAAGGCAAAGAATGTTCTTTTCATCATGTTCGATCAATTGCGCTGGGATTACCTAAGCTGTTACGGGCACCCGCACCTGCACACGCCACACATTGACCGGCTCGCTGAAAAAGGGGTGCGCTTTACGCGCTCCTACATTCAATCACCCATTTGTGGGTCTTCGCGGATGTCCACCTATACGGGCCGCTATGTCAAAAGCCATGGGGCCTCGTGGAATGGTGTGCCGCTTAAAGTTGGTGAGCGGACCATGGGGGATCATCTGCGCAAGGCTGGGATGTCGTGTAATTTGGTCGGCAAGACCCACATGCGGGCAGACAACGAAGGTATGGAGCGTCTTGGTTTGAGCCGCGATACCATCATTGGGGCGCGCGTGGCTGAGTGTGGTTTTGATGTGTTCGAACGTGATGATGGGCTGAGAGCAGAAGGTCCAAATGGATTTTATGACGATACAGGCGCAAAAACGTACAATGAGTATCTGACTGACAAAGGGTACGAGAGTGATAACCCTTGGCATGACTTTGCAAATTCAGGCTTGGACGAAGACGGCAACGTGCTGTCGGGGTGGTTCCTCAAAAACTCGACCGAGGCGGCCAATATCGCCGAAGAGGACAGTGAAACACCTTATCTGACCACGCGCGGGATGGAGTTTATCGAAGGAGCCCAAGGGCCATGGTGCTGTCACCTGTCGTATATCAAACCGCACTGGCCCTATATTGTACCCTCGCCATACCACGATATGTACGGGCCTGAACATGTATTGCCGCCAGTACGATCTGACGCTGAAAAAGAAGGCGCGCACCCGATCCTTTCGGCCTTTATGAACAGCAAGGTCAGCAAAGCATTCAGCGAAGAGCGGGTCCGTCAGGCCGTGATCCCTGCCTATATGGGGCTGATCAAGCAGGTTGATGACCAGATGGGCCGGTTGTTCAAGTGGCTTGAAGACACGGGCCGTATGGATGAAACGATGATCGTGCTGACGTCGGACCACGGCGATTTTCTGGGCGATCACTGGTTGGGTGAAAAAACGTTCTTCCATGACACTTCAACCAAAGTTCCGCTGATAATTTACGATCCCTCGCCCGAAGCGGATGCAACGCGCGGCACGGTGTGTGATGCGCTGGTCGAAAGTATCGATCTGGCTCCTACTTTCTTAGAAGTTGCCGGTGGTGAGGCTGCTGACCATGTGCTTGAGGGGGAATCCTTGTTGCCGATCCTCCATGGCACTGCAACTGAAACCAAACGCAAGGCGGTGTTCTGTGAGGTGGATTTCACCACTCAATCCGAGGCCGTTCTGCTGGGCGCGACCCCGGATGATGCATTGATGTTTATGGCGTCGACGAAAAAGTGGAAACTGGTACACTGTGAAAACGGGCATAGGCCCATGCTGTTTGATCTTGAGAATGACCCCAATGAGCTGAACGATCTGGGTGGTAGCGCAGAGCATACGGATATCATTGATGAGATGTACGCGTTGATGTTTGAGTGGACCCGACGCCCGGCACAACGCACCAGCTTATCCAAAGAAGAACTGCTGGACCTTCGGACCTCTAACAAAGGCAAGGGTATCATTCTTGGGGTTTGGGATGAAAATGATATGCCCGAGGCGGACTCGAGCAAAGTGCGCAATCGTAAGGCGCGTGCTCATTTTGAATAATTCGGCTTAGGGTGCGTGGTTGGTGCCGCGCACCCGGGTCGAAAGAACTGCCGCGCTGTGATGTCTGCGTGGCATCTGATTTGACGGACCGCCTGTTCTGCCCCACGCTAAAGCCTCAGATAATTTGAGGCAGAGCTATGAAATGGTTCATCTTCTGTGTTTTCGGAATGCTGGCGACATTTGCCAACGCAGCCGGGCGTGAGGCGAACCATTTGCAAGGGGCCGCGTCCCCGTATCTTTTGCAACATCTCTATAACCCGGTTGATTGGTACCCTTGGGGGCCCGAGGCGCTGAACAAGGCCAAGACTGAAGGCAAGTTGATTTTTGTCTCGGTTGGCTATTCCGCGTGCCATTGGTGTCATGTGATGGAGCAGGAGAGTTTTGAGAACGAACAGATCGCTGCAGCACTGAACGAGAGTTTTGTGTCGATCAAGGTCGATCGCGAAAGCGATCCGGATCTGGATGCACGGTTCCTGATGACGACCAAGGTTATGACAGGGGGAGGGGGCTGGCCAAACTCGGTTTTCCTCACCCCTGAGGGGGATCCGGTTCTTGCAGGTGGGTATGTTCCAGCCGCTGAATTTTTGTCCGTCATCACACAAATTCATCATGACTGGGTGAGAGATCCCGTATCTATTCGGTTAAAGGCCAATCAAGTTTCCAAGGTGATTTCCGCGCAGTTGCAGCAGAAAGCCGAAGCTTTGGAGGTTTCACAAGATATGGTTCAGGGTATCGTGGATACGCTTTTGGACGATATGGATCCCTTTAACGGGGGCTACGGTATAGTACCTAAATTTCCCCGCGAACCCTTGTTTCTCTTTCTATTGGATCACGCCGAACGCACCGGTGATGTTGAAGTGCTGGGGGTGGTTACGGATATGTTAGATGGCATGATCCACGGCGGTGTCCACGATCATGTAGGCGGCGGGTTTCACCGATATGCGGTCGACCCGGAATGGAACGAACCCCATTTTGAAAAGATGCTCTATACGCAGGCCCTAATCGGGCGGTTACTAGTGCGGGCCTGGGAAATAACTGGGTCTCCTGAGTATCGCCGTGCTGCAGAGCGCCTTTTTGACTATGTTTTACGCGATTTACGGGATGCAAACGGCGGTTTCTTTGCTTCGCAAAATGCCGATAGCAAGTCCTCCACTGGCGAAAGTATCGAAGGGGCGTTTTATACGTGGCCGACTGCAGTGCTGGATCGACTAGACAGAAGCGGTGCATTGCGGCGGGATCTTGTTCTGCCGACGCCTAAGGGCCAGGGGTCCGCACGCGAAATTTTAGCATTGCGTGCGTCCGTGATGGAAATGGCCCAGGAAAACGGAAGACCTGTAGGCGAAACACAGGCTGCTTTGGACCGTCTGTTGCAACAGTTGTTTGATCTACGCCAAACCCGACCTGCACCCTTTGTAGATCGCAAGATTATCGTGTCGTGGAACGCGGCGATGATCGAAACGCTGGCCCATGCTGGGCATCATTTTGAGCGGCTAGACTACACTGAAGCAGCAGCAAAGGCTGCGCGCTTCATCTTAGCGGAAATGCAGATGCCATCAGGATTGAATAGGGTTTGGTACAATCAAAGGCCAAGTGAACCGGCGCGCTTGGCGGATTATGCGGGGTTCGGGCGCGCGTTGATTGCCCTGCATGACTATGCAGCAACGCCTGAGATTGCAGGCGATTGGCTTGACCATGCGCAAGCCTTTGCAAATGAAATCGGGAAGAGGTTCGGATCCGCGAAAGATGGGTTTCGGATGAGTCAGGAAACATTGGGCCAACACGAAATTGTCCTGATAGAAGACGCCGACCTCCCTTCCGGCAATGCTTTGGCCTTGGACTTGTTCACGCAATTGGCCTTGCGAACAGATGCACCGGGTCTGCAACAAGATGCGTATGCTTTGGCATCGGCTCTGTCAGGTGGTGTGCTGCACTCCCCTGAAAAACGCAGCTACTTTCTGAAAGCTGTGCAAGACCTGAAAGTAGGAGCAACCGGGCCTGTTCGGTTTGCCGCCAATGGGGCCGTTCGAGGTGAGCTGCATCATGATAAAACAACCAACATTGCCACTGTTCAAATTTCGATTGCACAGGGTTGGCACATCAATGCAAACCAACCACTTGAGCGCCATCTAATACCTACTCAGGTGTCGGTAAGCGGGGCAAAAGGGGCGCTGGAGTATCCTAGCCCCCGCATCAAAACATTGGCGTTTAACGATGCACCGCTGGCTCTTTACGAAGGGGACATTGTGATTTCCGCTCAGTTAACCCCAGGTCCCGAAAAAACCTCTGTGCCGCGTATTACCCTTGTTTTACAGACCTGTAGCGAAGAAATCTGCCTGCAACCTGAAGAGTTGATTTTCACCATTTGGCCTACTGCAATGCAGAAGTGAAACAGGCGGGCTAGAAATTTGGCTGTCTAACCGGTTTTTTTCGGGCATTTGCCCCAATTTTGCCGCTTCTTTACGCTAATTTTAAGGAATTAGACACAAAGAACCCCTCATTTACGGGACCAGGAGTAGTTGCGTGAGCGGCATTCAAACCTCAGCTGAGCCAAACGATTGGTTTGCACTTACGTCAATGCAAATGAGTATGCTGTACGAAAGCATGCAGACGGGACGTGCTGGCACGAATATCGAGCAAGCCGTCGTTCATTTTGATCAGCAACGGCTTGATGAGGATACCGTCCGACGGGCCTGGCAAGAAATTGCGGCACGTCATGATGCGCTGCGGTTGGTGTGTGATTGGCATGATCGTGCCCACCCTCAGCAGCGCGTTACTGATAACATCTCGGTTCCTATCTCTGTGCTGGACTGGTCAACACTGTCTGCGGCGGAGCAAAAGAAAAACCTGGAACAGTTTCTGGAAGAGGATCGCGCACAAGGCATTAATCTGGAAACGGCCACCCCATGGCGGGTGACACTCATTCGATTGAATGACATCGCTTCGATCATGATCCTGACGATTCACCACGTGGTTGTTGATGGGCGCAGTATCGCTCAAATTCTGTGTGAATTTCTAGCCTATCTAAAAAGTGGCACGCTGCAGGCAATCCCTGCGCCCAGTTCAGATTTCCGGGCTTACTGTCTGGCCTTGGAGCAAGACCTTCTCAACCAAGAAGCGGCACAGATATATTTTAAGGACTATCTGGCTGATTTCGATGATATCGGTACGCTGAACCTTCCTCCGATTGGCGAAGTAGAAGAAACCGGAACGCGCCAAAAACTCGATGTGTTCGAACTTGAACCCCACCTCAAGCAGCAGTTGCAACTCTGTGCACGGAAATCTGGCGGCACGCTTGCCAATCTTGTTCAGGCTGCGTGGGGAATTGTTCTGGCTCGGTGGCAGGGCAGCGAAGAAGTTGCGTTTGGCGTGATCCGTAGCGGCCGCCATGGTGTCGCCGTCAGCGCCACCAGCGTCGGTTGTTTTATCAGTTCATTTCCGATGCGCATGTCGCTTGATAAAGACCTGACTTTGGGCATCCTGCTTGCGAAGCTCCGTCGGGATACGCTGGCATTACACCCTCTCGAACATACGTCGGCAAACGTGGTGCGTGAAAATGCTGATCTGAACGGCCAGCAATCCCTGTTCGACAGCTTGGTCATGTTTGAAAACGCGGACCTCGAAGGTCTGGTGCTTGGTAGCAGCCGCCCTCATCCTTCGCCGCGAATAGAGCTGCATGAAGAAGGTGGTATGCCGTTGACTTTGGCGGTTTATGGCCAAGAAAACATGCGGTTTGTTTTGGAACATGACCCTTCGCAGGTTCCATCTGTAGTCGCTGCACGGATGTTTGATCATCTGTTGGTATTGCTGCAAAATATGGCCCTTGCGGATAGGGAAACGCGTATTGGTGCATTAGAGATGCTTGGCCAGAGCGAGCGCGATGCGCTTTTGAAGCTAGCCCAACCGGATCGGGTATTAACCCACGACAATACGTGTTTAGTGCAACAATTCGAAGGCGCTGTTCAAGCCTCTCCAAGCTCAATTGCCATTGAAGCAGTGGGTACTGACACCAGCCTAACGTACCAAGACCTAGATGCCCGCGCGAAGGGGCTCGCGCTGGCTTTGCAGGCCAAAGGGGTGACTACGGGTGACGTTGTTGCCATTGGATTGCCGCGATCACCTGAATTCATCGTTGCCATGCTTGCGGTTCTGCGCACTGGAGCCGCCTTTGTTCCCGTGGACCCAACGTATCCCGCCAAGACGCGGGATCACATGCTGGCCGATAGCGGAGCCTCGGTTCTGATTGCAAATGCAGACGCACAACACAGCGTTGATTTGCCGGTGCTTTCGCCTGATCAGGGCCTGTCAACCAACCCAATGCCATTACCGACAGGCACCCCAGAGCAACGCGCCTACATTATCTATACCTCTGGTTCGACTGGAATTCCCAAAGGCGTTGCCGCCAGCCGGGAGAATTTTCTCTCGCACATCGCGGCGATCTCGTCAGAGTTTGAATTGACCTCTCAAGATCGGGTTTTGCAATTCGCCAGCCTGTCGTTCGACGTGGCTTTGGAAGAGGTGTTTCCAACGTTGATGGCAGGTGCCACGCTGGTTTTGCGAAGTGAGGACATGGCGCAGTCCCTTGGGACGTTTGTCGAGCAATGCCATGAGTTGCGGCTGAGTGTGCTGAACCTGCCAACGGCGTTCTGGTCACTGCTGGCGGATTTTCTACAGAGCTCTGAAAAACTAATGCCCGAATGCCTGCGTCTGATGGTTGTCGGGGGTGAGCAGGTGAAACCAAACAGCCTTATCGCTTGGCAGAAAGCGGTTCCAAACGTGCGTTGGTTAAACGGATATGGCCCGACAGAAACAACAATCACCTGCACCCTGCACGAAATAAGTGGAGCACAAACCGAAGCTGATATTCCAATTGGACGTCCCGTCGCTCATGCGACCACATATGTGATGGCGGCCGATGGAAGTATGGCACCCATGGGGGCTGTTGGCGAGTTGGTGATTGGCGGCCAATGCGTCACCCTTGGATATGTTGGCCGCCCCGAGGAAACAGACAAAGCCTTTGTTAGTGGGGCCGTAGTCAGAGAAAACCGTCTGTATCGTTCAGGTGATCGGGCGCAATGGCGTCCGGATGGGGCTTTGAACTTTTTCGGGCGCCGCGATCGACAAGCCAAAGTGCGCGGATATCGAATTGATTTGCGCCAAATCGAACATGCCATCGAGTCGATTGATACCTCATTCGAGGTGCTGGCCGGTGTTTTGAATGAGGGCACGGCGGCGGCGCAACTGGTTGCTTGGATCGAAGGTGACAATCGAGACAAAAAGGAACTTGAAGCCGAAGTCGCGGACCGCTTGCCCGCGCATATGCGCCCAGCGCTCGCTTTTGTGCCTGAATTCCCCAAAACGGCGGGTGGAAAAATTGATAAATCCGCACTGCCCGATCCAGAGCCATCGGCTGTTGAGGCACCAGAAAACAGCACGCCTGTAAGCCAATTAGAAGCTGATATTTGCATGGCTATGGCCAAATCTCTGGGTCGGAAAACCGTTGCCCCATCGCAAGATTTCCATGATCTGGGCGGCCATTCGCTTTTGGCGGTTGAGTTGATTGGTCGTCTCGAAACACTCTCTGGTAAGCGGCTGGGGATCATGGATTTCCGGGAAAATGCGACGCCACGCGCACTTGCGCGATTGTTGCAATCGGAAACCGACCGACCCAAGCGGATTATCACAATTCAGCCACAAGGAACGCGCCCGCCCTTGTTTGCCGTTCACATTCTTGGCCCAAACGAAGAGTACTTTAGACCCTTGGCAGCACATCTTGGGCTAGATCAACCGATCATGGGAATTTCAGTTGGATCGCTAGACAAAGATACGCCAACCGGCATTGAAAACACTGCAAAAATTTACTGCGAAGAGCTGAACAAGTTCTACCCGACTGGGCCAATTAGTCTGATGGCCGTGTCTTTGGGCAGTTACATGGCGCTCGAATTGGCGCGACAATTGAGACAAAGCGGCCGGGATATTGGATTGGTTGCGTTCTTTGATGCAGCAGGCCCGGGGGGGCGGGATGAATATCAAGGTTGGCGGCGTCTCTGTGCCCATTTCAAGAGGGCACAGTACATTGGTTTGAAATTCCCGGTGCAGATCGTGAACAACCGTATTCACAATCTTAAAAACTTCTTTGCCTCCAAGAAGATTCAAAAGGCAACGTCCGAAGGAGATGCCAAGGCGCCTATGACGGTCTATGAATTCATCGCCTCGAACGAAATTGCGGTGAACGAATATTCGCCGGGTTCATTGGACGTTCCCTTGACGATTTTCCGGGCAGAGAACCACTTTTTCGACACGGAAATTGCCCGCCAGACTGGCCTTGGATGGGAACCTGTTGCGACCGCTGGATTTGAGGTGGTTGATGTCCCGGGCGGGCATCTGTCCCTGTTGCAAGAACCCCATATCGACACGCTTGCAAAACGGATGGCGGAATCTTTGGACAAGCACGTTGGACGTGATTGATCGTCTATGAACCGGCTCGTTTAAATCCCTAACCGGCGACTGTTCTGAGCCGCCGGTAAGCGATGCAAGGTTAACTGGCTTGCGCAAGCAGAGAAGCGTTGCCGCCTGCAGCTGTGGTATCGACGCAAATATGACGCTCCAAATGGCAGCGGTCTCCGAAATCTTCACCATTGATCAGCGGGATCAACGCTCCATCCCGTGCAGCCAAGACTGTCCGCATTTCGCGCAAGCTGCTTTCATTTGCCCAAGACACAACCGCATCAAAGCCAGACAGAGTCCCGAGTTGATCTGGCGTGAGCATCCCATCAACATCCGCTTTCCCCTGCGCACCAGGCGCGATGACAACAGCCCCACATCCATGGGCGCGTGCTATCTGCGCTTGGTTTTGCGCGGCCTCTAATGTGGGACCAAGACAGAGGAACACACCCCGCCCATACGTCGAAAGCACATTGGATTCACCGGTAGGTCCGGGCAGTTGCAGCCGGCTGATGGCAGTGCGTGACGGGCGTGGTGTCTTGTCTATCACTGCCTGTATCGTGGCCGGATCTGCGACCGGTCCAGTTGGCATCGAGAAGGCGAGCGATTTTTCAGATGCAAAGCGTTTTACATAAGATGGCCCGCCCGCCTTGGGCCCCGTGCCAGACAAACCCTCACCCCCAAAAGGTTGGCTGCCAACAATCGCGCCAATTTGATTGCGGTTGATGTACATATTTCCGACATTCAGCTGCGATGTGACCTGTTCAATCCGATCATCAATGCGAGAGTGCATTCCAAACGTCAGACCAAACCCAGTTGCATTGATGGCGTTTACCACTTTGTCCAAATCAGCGGCTTTGTAAGTCGCCACATGCATGACCGGGCCAAAGACTTCTTTCTCAAGATCCGCGATACCGGACACCTTTAGGACAGTTGGCGCGACAAAGGTCCCGTTTGTCGGAACGTTCAATTCCTTCAGAACCCGGTTTTGAACGCGCGCGTCCTTAATGTAGTCCATGATCTCGTCTTGTGCCCCGGCATTGATAACAGGGCCGACGTCGGTCGCAAGATCCCAGGGGTTTCCAACAACCAGCTCGTCCATTGCGCCATACAGCATCTCAAGGAACGGCGCGGCGACGTCTTCTTGCACATACAGCAGTCGCAATGCCGAACAGCGTTGTCCCGCAGACTGAAACGCCGATGCTACGATGTCTTTGATTGCCTGCTCGGGCAGGGCGGTGCTGTCCACGATCATCGCATTCAGCCCCCCGGTTTCTGCAATCAACGGCGCGCTGGGAGTTATTTCATTCGCCATGGCACGGTTGATGGTCTGAGCCGTCTGCGTAGACCCAGTAAAACAAACACCCTTGATGCGTGGATCTGAGGTCACACGGGCGCCTACAACAGAGCCGCGCCCTGGCAAAAGCTGCAAGGCAGAGACGGGAACACCCGCGTCATGCATAAATCCTACGGCAATACTGGCAACAATTGCAGTTGGGTCAGCAGGTTTGGCAACAACCCCGTTCCCTGCCGCCAAAGCAGCCGCGATTTGACCCGTAAAGATCGCCAACGGGAAGTTCCAAGGCGAAACACATGCCATGATTCCACGAGCAGGGCTGTTCAATTCTGTGCCGCGCACTGCATAATACCGCAAGAAATCAACTGCTTCGCGTAATTCAGAAATCACGTCCAACGGGGTTTTCCCCGCCTCACGAGTGAGGGCGGCAAACAATTCGCCAAAATTGGCCTCATACAAATCCGCGGCCGTGTTCAGAACGCGAGCACGGGTTTCCGCATTTTCATTCCAAGGGCTTGCTGCTGCGAGGGCTGTATCCACGTCCTGATGCGTGGATTGGATGACAGTTCCGACCAGATCGCTATGATCTGCAGGGTTTCGCCCTTCGCGCGCCTCGGTTCCATGGACCTCACCCGCAATCAGCGGCTGCATCTGCCATTGGTGGGTGTGAAATGGCATGCGCGCGGCAGCGATAGCGTCCAAATCATCGTCATCATGTAGATCCCACCCAATGGAGTTTGGCCGTTCCGCACCATACAGATCCGAAGGCATTTGAACTGCAGCATTCAAACCGCCAACGCCGTGTACTTCAAAGGGGTCCGCAGCAACCGTTTCAGCCGGAACCGTTTCATCAACAATCTGGTTCACAAAGGACGAATTCGCCCCGTTTTCTAGCAAACGTCGCACGAGATAGGCCAGCAGATCGCGATGTGCCCCAACCGGAGCATAGATCCGACAGCGCGTACCATTTTCCTTGAGCACAAGATCATGCAGGCTATCGCCCATGCCGTGAAGGCGCTGAAATTCGAATGTATCCTTGTCGGTCGCCATTTCCAGAATGCTGGCCACCGTGTGGGCGTTGTGCGTGGCAAATTGTGGGTAAATTCGGTCAGTCATACCCAATAGTTTTCGGGCGCAGCAGATATATGAAATGTCCGTGGCCACCTTGCGTGTAAACACGGGGAAGTCTTTTAGTCCTTCGACCTGTGCACGCTTCACCTCGGTATCCCAATAGGCACCTTTGACCAGACGTACCATGATTTTGCGATCAAGCTCGATCGCGAGGGAATTCAGCCAATCCAAAACAGGGGCCGCGCGTTTGCCATAAGCCTGAACCACAACTCCAAATCCGTCCCAGCCAGACAACGACGGGTCACGCAGAACAGCTTCGATCACATCCAGCGATAGATCGAGTCGATCAGCTTCTTCGGCGTCAATGTTGAAACCCATGCCCGCCGCTTTGGCTTGTTGCGCCAATTCCAACGTGATTGGAACCAACTCCTGCATTACACGTGATTTTTGACCAACCTCGTACCGTGGGTGCAGGGCGGACAATTTGATGGAAATTCCAGGATTGCTGCGAATGTCATCAGAATTGCATTCGCCTGCCAGATTGCGGATGGCATCAGAGTAAGCCGTTTGAAACGATTGCGCATCCTGTGCCGTTAACGCTGCCTCGCCTAGCATGTCGTAGGAATAGGTGTATCCTTGTTTTTCTTTGCTTTTCCCTCGGGTTACCGCCTCTTGAATGGTTTGACCCAAAACAAATTGCGCGCCCATTTCTTTCATCGCGCGGCTTACGGCGGCGCGGATGACAGGTTCGCCCAAGCGTTTAACGGCCCCTTTCAAGGTCGCAACAAGACCGGTTCCCTCTTGCAGAACCTTACCTGTCAACATCAACCCCCATGTGGAGGCATTGACCAACGAGGATGAGGATTGTCCCAAGTGCTGCCCCCAAGCGGATGGCGCAATCTTATCTTCGATCAACGCATCAATGGTGTCTGCGTCCGGGACCCGCAATAGCGCTTCGGCCAGACACATCAACGCGACGCCTTCGCTGGTGGACAGACCGTATTCGGCCAGAAACACCTCCATCAGACCCGGATTGCTATCATTGCGGATCGCTTTGACCAGGCTCGATGCGCGGTTGTGCGACATCGCCCGCTCAACCGCGTTCAACGCGTGAACGCTCATAAGATCCCTGAGAACCTCGGCTTCGGGGCGAAGGTGGTTTTTGCGCAGAGCGGCACGGTGTGTGAGCAAAGTGGTCATGTTTCTTCCTGACTCCGAGATTTGCCCAAGGATATCAAAAAGTGACAAGTCATACTGACTTATCACTTTACATTTTCAACCCAAAATCACTTAAGTTGAACCATCATTCAGTCTGATAGGGTGTCGAAATGAAGGATGGCGGGAAACTTGATCGGCATGATGTTGAAATTCTCAAGATTCTCAACACAGAAGGGCGCCTGCCGGTCACTGAGCTGTCGGATCGGGTTGGCTTGTCGAAATCACCCTGTCAGGCACGGTTGAAACGACTCATCGCTGAGGGGTATATCCGAGGGTTCAAAGCTATCCTTGATCCGCAAAAGCTGGGTCTGGAACAGGTCGTGTTTGTTGAAATCAAGCTGACGGATACGACTGAAACTGCCTTGTCTGAATTCAATGCCGCGGTTCAGTCGGTTCCAGAGATTGAACAATGTCATATGATCGCCGGGGCGTTTGATTACCTGATCAAAGTGCGTACCAAAGACATGAAAAGCTATCGCGAGGTGTTGGGGCGTGTGGTGTCTTCGCTGCCGTATGTTGGCAGCACATCGACACATGTTTCGATGCAATCAGTGAAAGATGTCGCCTTTTAAATGAAAGACTGCGGCGATGTCCTAACGGGATCGATCAAAGCGACTAAGATTTTCGATCTCAAGGGAACCCTGCCAACCCATTTTCCAAAGGCCTAGAGCTGATCATGTCGCGACGATACTACAATCTTCCCACGCTTACGACGCTCAGCACCTTTGAAGCCGCAGCCCGTCATCTGAGCTTTAAGGATTCGGCCCAAGAGTTGTCCGTCACACCGGGCGCCGTCAGTCACCAGATCAAAGCTTTGGAAAGCGAACTGAACACGCCCCTGTTTCTACGCGGTCATCGTGGGGTTGTTTTGACTCCAGATGGCGCGGCTCTGTTTGATACGTTGTCGACCTCGTTTTTGAAGGTCTCTCAAAGCCTGAATAGCATCCGTGATCGCAATATGACCACTGAAGTGACGATTGGGTCCACAACTGCGGTTGCGGCACAGTGGCTGTCGCCAACGCTGACCCGGTTTTGGCGAAAGTTTCCTGACCAAGACGTGTATCAGGTTGCGCAGGATCGGTTGTTTCACGCCTGCCCGGAAATTGATCTCTTCATCCGGTACGGGCGGGATCCAAACTCGACGATGGAACAAACCCCGCTGTTTCGCGACCAATTGGTTCCTGTGGCCAGCCCCGAATTGGCACAAAAACTAAATGGGTGCGTGTTAAAGGACATCGCCGGGCAAAGGCTAATTCACCTTGAATCTGAAGACACAAATTGGACGGGCTGGCACGAATGGTTTGGCGAACTTGGATATCTTGGTGCGGTCTCAACCGGGACGCGGGTCAATCGATACTCTGTTGCACTCCAAGCAGCGCAGGACGGGGCAGGGCTTGTTCTGGGGTGGCAACGCTTGATCACCCCTTTGATTGATGCAGGTAAATTGGCGCCGATCAGACCGCACGTGTTGCCGGCCCCACATCAATTCTATCTTGTCGGACATCCCGACAAAGACCTTTCTGAGGGTGTGCGTACCCTCAAAGACTGGATCATAAACGAGGTTCAACAAAATGACATTTGACAGGGTACTTCATTTTGCCAACCTTCAGCTTAGACTTCCCAACGTGTCGTCAAGACGATCCAACATGTTGGTCACCTAACGCTAGGTGAATCGTATGACTTTTCCTGCAATTGAGAACTACTAAACAAGGACTTGCAGACATGACCCCACTTGAAATGCATGGTGTCCAATTGATTGGTCACGGCGGTATCGAAAAGTTGGAATACCGTTCGGACCTGCCGGTTCCCACTCCGGGTCCGGAAGAGGTCCAGATTCGCGTAACTGCAGCGGGCATCAACAACACAGATATCAACACGCGCATCGGCTGGTATTCCAAGGCAGTGACCGCCGACACCGAAACGGGCGGTGCCGAGGGGTTCGATAACGTTGATAACGACGATGCCAGTTGGTCCGGAGTGCCGCTTAAGTTTCCGCGCATTCAGGGCGCTGATGTGTGCGGCTATATCACGGCTGTTGGGGCGAATGTTGATCCAGCACGGATAGGGGAACGGGTGCTTGTGCAAGCTTTGCAGCCCGTGCGTGATGGAGAGCCCTTTACCTGCATTACCTTTGGCTCAGAATGCGACGGTGGATTTGCCCAGTTTACCGTGGCGCGATCAGAATTCACGCATGCCATCAACTGCGATTGGACGGATGCTGAATTGGCCTCGGTTCCTTGTGCGTATTCCACAGCGGAGAACATGCTGCATCGTGCATCAGTTGGGGCAGAGCGGGTGCTGATTTCAGGGGCATCCGGCGGAGTGGGGTCGGCTGCTGTGCAGCTGTGCAAACGGCGCGGGGCTCATGTCATTGCCATCTCATCGGCTGCAAAGGCTGACAACGTGCGCGCTTTGGGAGCAGATCAGGTGATCGACCGGAACGCGGATCTGGTGTCTTGTCTTGGGGCAATGTCTGTGGATGTAGTGATTGATCTGGTGGCAGGTCCGCAATGGCCCAGTTTTCTAGAGGTTCTGCGCCGTGGTGGACGGTACGCCACAGCAGGGGCAATTGCTGGCCCTATCACGGAACTCGATGTGCGCACACTTTACCTCAAAGATCTGTCGTTGTTCGGCTCCACCTATCAAGCGGATGAGGTTTTTCCAGATTTGGTGTCCTACATTGAACGCGGGGAAATTCAGCCAACATTGTCAGCGACCTATCCGCTAAAGGACATCGCCCGCGCGCAAGAGGATTTTCTAGCCAAGAAACACACGGGAAAGCTTGTTCTGCTTCCTCCGAAGGTCGCGCAGTGAAAATCGCGGAAATTCATATTTACCAGCACGATCTACCGGTGAAGAACGGCCCCTATACGATGGCAAACGCCGAGGTTTGGGCGTTGGACACTACGTTGGTCAAAATTGTGACGGACACCGGGGTTGTCGGATGGGGAGAGACCTGTCCCGTCGGCCCGACCTACGCCGAAGCTTTTGCCGGAGGTGCGCGGGCGGCTCTGCTCCAGATGGCCCCTGACTTGATCGGGACGGGCTGCCTGCCGCTGATCCTGCATCGGCAGATGGATGCTTTGTTGAATGGTCACACCTATGCCAAGGCTGCGTTGGACATTGCGGTGCACGATGCGCTTGGCAAACATCTGGGGCTTTCGGTGGCTGATCTGCTTGGCGGGGCACTGACTGACCGTGTGCCATCCTATTATGCAACAGGTGTCGGTGCGCCCGATGACATTGCCAAACTGGCCCGCGAAAAACGTGACGAAGGATATCCGCGCCTTCAGATCAAAGTTGGCGGGCGCCCGGTAGAGATCGACATCGAAACCATCCGCAAGGTGTGGGAAACGGTTGGGACCACAACACGACTTGCTGTGGATGGCAATCGTGGATGGAACACGCGCGATGCGTTGCGAGTCAGCCGTGAATGTGGGGATATTCCCTTTATTATGGAACAGCCATGCAATTCGATTGATGAACTGCGCCAGATCCGTCCGCAGATCCGGCACGCCCTTTATATGGATGAAAATTCCGTTGATCTGGCCACTGTCGTTCAGGCCGTGGGCACCGGTTTGGTCGATGGATTTGGTATGAAGGTCACCCGTATTGGGGGCTTGCACCCTATGCGGAGCTTTCGCGATATCTGTGCCGCGCGCGATTTGCCACACACATGTGACGACAATTGGGGCGGCGACATCATTGCGGCGGCCTGCACGTCTGTTGGCGCGACGGTTGCCCCAGACCGTTTGGAAGGTGTTTGGATTGCAGGCCCCTATATCGACGGTCACTACGACCCTGAAAATGGCGTAAAAGTGGATGGCGGGCACATTTCAGTACCTCAGGGACCGGGATTAGGCGTAGTGCCCGAAGAATCTGCATTTGGTGCGCCTATCGCCTCTTTCGGAGGGTGAAATGAAAATCACGAAAATTGAGCTTTACGATGTTGCGCTGCCTTATTCCGGCGGGACGTATCTGCTGTCCGGGGGGCGGGAATACCAAAGCTTTGACGCAGCAATTGTTTGCGTGACGACAGACACCGGAATCCAAGGGTGGGGGGAAAGCACCCCTTTTGGGTCAACCTATATCGCAGCACACGCGCGCGGGGCACATGCTGGAATACACGAAATCGCACCTCATTTGTTGGGTCGGGACCCGCGTCAGGTCGATCGCATCAATGACGTAATGGATGATGCCTTGGTTGGGCATAACCATGCGAAAACAGCGCTGGATGTTGCCTGTTGGGATATCTTTGGGAAATCCGTAGATATGCCCGTGTGTGAGCTACTCGGCGGGGCCACTGGGTTTCGAATGCCCACGATTTCATCCATCTATGCCGGAGATCCCGAAGATATGCGCACCCGCGTGGCTGCGCACCGGGCAAAGGGCTACATGGGTCATTCCGTTAAGATTGGCGCGCTTGATTCCGAAGGCGGCCCGGCGCTGGATGCAGAGCGGATCACCGCCGCTTTGGCGGACCGCAAAACCGGCGAGTACTTCATAGTAGATGCAAACGGTGGGCTTATTCCGGAAACGGCGTTGCGCATGTTGCGCCTGCTTCCCGATGGGTTGGATTTCGTGCTCGAAGCACCCTGTGCCTCTTGGCGCGAAACGCTCTCACTGCGTCAGCGGTGCCCCGTGCCGATCATCATTGATGAACTGGCCCAGCAGGATCAGGATATCACGCAAATCGTTTCACAAGATATTGCCGATGGAATTGGTTTGAAAATTTCCAAAGCCGGTGGGCTGACCCGGGGGCGTCGCCATCGCGATATCTGCCGATCCGCTGGCCTGACTGTCAGCGTGCAAGACACTGTTGGGTCAGACATTGCCTTTGCCGGGATTGCACATCTGGGGGCAACCGTTCCCGAACGCTATTTGCGGTGTATTCTGGATTGTCGCGACATGGTGACGTTAGAGACTGCGCACTTCAACGCGCCGGTGGTCGATGGCGGAGTTCTTGTCCCGAACGCACCGGGTCTGGGGATCGAGGTAGACCGAGATGCAATTGGCACCCCGACGCAGATTTGGAGCTAATCTGACCTCTTAGAACGAAGGCCGGGCAAACGAACATGCCCGGCCTGTGTACGCTTCTTACTTACCTTGCCAAACAGGGTCACGTTTTTCTGAAAATGCGCGCGCGCCTTCCAGCTGATCTTCGCTGTCATAGAGCACATCAACAGACCGCAGCTGCCGCTTTGTGATCCGGTTCATTGCGTCCTGAAACTTGGCGTCTTCTGCATCCCTAACGATTTCCTTGATCGCAGCGTAAACCAGCGGTGGCCCGCTTGCGAGCAAACGGGCCTGTTCCCAAGCGCGGTCCATCAACTGATCCGCGGGGACGATTTCATTCACCAAACCCCAACGGTTCGCCTCTTGCACGTCAAACCAACGGCCTGTCAGCAACAACTCCATCGCGATGTGATAGGGAATGCGTTTGGGCAGCTTAACGCTAGCCGCATCTGCCACGGTACCAGAGCGAATTTCTGGCAATGCAAAAGTGGCATGTTCCGCAGCAATGATCATATCGGCCGAGATCATCAGCTCTAACCCACCACCGCAGGCGATACCGTTTACCGCGGCAATCACTGGCTTGTTCATATCCCGCAGTTCCTGCAAACCGCCAAATCCGCCAACGCCATAATCGCCGTCAACTTCATCGCCATCAGCTGCCGCTTTGAGATCCCAACCGGGGCAAAAGAACTTGTCCCCACCACCTGTCAGGATCGCAACACGCAATTCGGGATCATCGCGGAAATCGCGAAACACTTTGCCCATGATCCGGCTTGTCACCAGATCAATGGCGTTTGCCTTTGGTCGGTCGAGTGTGATTTCAAGAATGGCGCCCTCGCGCCGGGTTGTTACAGGACTATCTGACATGGATCAGGCCTTTCTTATCAGGGCATCTACAGCAACCGCCCGATCAGCGGTGCAAAGGAGCGGGTTGATTTCAACTTCGCTGACAGTGTCGGCGTTTTCAAGAACATAGGATTGAACGCCCATCACCGCCGCAAGGATCGCATCTATATTGGCAGGCGGTTGACCCCGATAACCCGCGAGGAGCGGCGCAATGCCCAGAGCTTCGAGGGCAGTGCAGATGTCTTCGGGACGCGCGGGGATCAGCAAGGATGTGGTATCGCGCAAGATCTCAGTCAGAACACCACCAGCACCCAAGGTCAAAACAAACCCATGCGCCGGATCGCGGATAACCCCGATCAATAGTTCGGCAACGGTGCCGGTAATCATCTCTTCGATCAGAACCTCTTGCGTTCCTATTTCTTTCACCACCTGCGCTACTTCGTCTGGCATTACTTTTAGGCGGACAGCCGCATGTTCCGATTTATGTGCCAGCCCGACACCCTTGATGGCAAAGGGGGGATGCAATTCGGCAATCGCAGCGCTGATTTGCGCGCAGCCCTGAACCGCCCGGTTCTGCGGCACGGGAACGCCGTGCTGCATCAAGGCATGTTTCGAGTCAGCCTCGGTCATAGTTTCTGTCAAACCCTCAGTCTCTCCTGGCAGGCAAACCGGGTCGCTAATTGGGGCTCGTACAGACGCCGCTGCCTCAGTCGCGGCGAGCGCTTCGCGCAGACCCATCATCGGAACGACCCCCCCAGCCATCAATTGATCTGCAACATCGGATGGCATCAATTCGGGCAGGCTTGCGACAACGCCAAATCTTGCCCCGGTTTCGCTCCGGACGTGCAGGGCGGCGTTGGTGGCACATGTCCAATCCGTCGCATCTGTTGTTGGGTAATCCACGATGGAATAGGTCATCGCGATTTCATCGCCGGTCATGCCAGCCCACGCTTGGGCCATGGCTACCTCATCCCGCCAAACATAGGTGTGATAATCCAACGGATTGTTCAGCGCGACCATAGGACCAAGGGCGCCTCTCAATTGCGTCTGCTGGCGTGTGCTCAGTTCAGGGAATGTCAACGCCGAGTCGACAGCCATATCCGCAATCAAGCTTGCCTCACCGCCAGAGCAACTGATCGAGGCTATTTTCGTGTCAGGCAAAGGACCGTAACAGTGCAACAGCTTCAGCGTTTCCAAAAGGTCGGGCAGGGCAGTCAATCGGGGTATGCCAAGACGATTCAGAAAGGCCTGGGCCCCCGCATCACTCCCCGCAAGTGAGGCTGTATGCGAAATTGTCGCCTGCTGCGCTTGTTCCGATGCACCCACCTTGATCGCAACCAAGGGAACCCCTTTGGCGTGGGCTTTGGCTGCAAGTTGCTCCCAATCGCGCAGGTCTTTGAAGCCTTCGATATGCAAACCCACTGCCGTGACGCGTGGATCATCGATCAAGGCGGATGCGATTTGTGCCTGCGTGCTTTGGGCCATGTTTCCACAAGTCACCATATAGGCAATCGGTAAACCTCGTTGTTGCATCGTCAAATTGATCGAGATGTTGGAACTTTGCGTCAAGATCGCAACGCCGCTTTCCACCCGCGAACATCCGTGTTGATCGGGCCACAACAGGGCCCCATCCAACGCATTGACAAAGCCATAACAGTTGGGTCCCAAGATGGGCATATCGCCGGCTGCAGAAACTAATTCGGCCTGTAAATCACCTCCGGTTTCGTCTTCTGCAAATGCTTCTGCAAATCCAGAAGCAAAACAAACGGCACCGCCTGCGCCCATTTCGGACAGTAATCTGACGGTTTCGATTGTCGCATGCCGATTAATCCCGATGAACACTGCATCAGGGGCAGCGGGCAGCGCCTCCAACGTGGGATAAGCGGGCAGTCCGGCAACCTCAATTGCCTTGGGGTGAACTGCCCAAACCTCGCCTTGAAACCCCATATTCTGAGATTGCAAAATCACCTGTTGGCACCACGCCCCACCGCCTACGACGGCAATGGTTTTCGGGCGCAGTAATCGCGAAAGATCTCGGGTCATGTCTTGGCCATTTCATGCATGGGTATTGAGACGCCCCCCCGGTAACAAATCGGGGAGGCCGAGTTCATGGCATCGGGATGGAAACCCAGGCGACTATCAGACACCCGGCGGTTCACATCCCGAACGTGACTTTAGGCCCCCAACGGGCGCAACAAGTCGCGTGAAATGATGTGTCGCTGAATTTCCGACGTTCCATCCCAAATCCGTTCAACACGCGCATCGCGCCAGAACCGTTCAATTGGGAAGTCATCCATTAGCCCCATACCACCAAAGATCTGCAATGTCGTGTCAGTGACCCGGGCCAGAGTTTCGGATGCATATACTTTTGCCGAAGCAATTTCGCGATTTGCCGGCAGCCCCTGATCCAAGCGCCAAGCTGCAGACAGCGTGAGCAAGTCAGAGGCATCAATTTCAGTGATCATATCGGCAATTTGAAAGCTTACGCCCTGAAACTTGCCGATAGGTTGGCCGAACTGTTTACGCTCTGCAGCATACTGCAAAGCATAGTCAAAACACCGGCGCGCACGTCCAACGCAAAAGGCGGCGACAGTCAAACGCGTGGCATAGAGCCATTCATTCATGACCGCAAAACCACCATCAACTTCGCCCAGAACCTGCGCATCTGGCAGACGGCAATCGTCAAAGGTCAGGATGTAGTTTTTGTAGCCTTTGTGGCTGACCGAATTGTAACCCTCGCGCACCTCAAAACCGGGATGACCGCGGTCGACCAAAAAGGTCGTGATCCGTCGCTTGGGCCCTTTGGGGGTCTCATCTATACCGGTGGCAATAAACACGATGAAGAAATCCGCGTGCTCAGCGCCGGAAATAAAGTGTTTCGAGCCATTCACCACCCAATCGCCGCCATCGCGTGTCGCCTGACATTTCATGCCGCGCACATCGGATCCGGCGTCGGGTTCTGTCATCGCAAGCGCATCCATCCGCTCGCCGCGTACTGCGGGCAGCAGGTAGCGCTCGCGCTGTTCGTCATTGCACGCCATCAGGATGTTTTGCGGGCGCCCAAAGAAATGGGTCAGAGCCATGGATCCACGACCCAATTCACGTTCAACCAAGGTGAAATCCTGATGGCTCAGACCAGCGCCACCAACCTCTTCAGGAAAGTTGCAAGCATAAAATCCCAGATCGATACACTTCTGTTTAATCTCTTGGCCCAGCTCATGAGGTACTTGGCCTGTCCGCTCTACCTCGGCTTCGTGGGGGTAGATTTCGTTTTCTACAAAGCTGCGAACCGTCGAGACGATCATCTCTTGTTCGTCGGTCAGACCAAAATGCATATCGCGCTCTCCTCAGTGGCGTGTTGACGCATCAAATCGTGGGTTGTTATTTAGCGATGTGCGGAGTTGGACGTAGATCATGCAGAATTTGACCAAAAATCAAGATTACGGATATGATTTTGATATCCTGTTGTTCGATCAGTTCTCGAACCACTGCTTGGCAAACACAATTGAACCACTGCGCGCAGTTAATACCCTATCCCGGCATCGTCATTATTCTTGGCGGTTTTACACTCTGGATGGGGGCCCCGTCGAAAGCTCGAGCGGTATGCGTGTTGAGCCACACGGACCTTTGAGCATGGGGCATGGCGCAACACTCATGGTCATGCCATCTTATGGGTTTCGTGGGCTAGATGGATGGGACACCACACGGCAACTGCGAACGGCAGCCAAGCGGTATGACTGCCTTGCCGGTCTGGACACGGGCAGCTGGTTGTTGGCGCGGGCAGGTTTGCTGGATGGGTATCGCGCCACAATCCACTGGGAGGAATTGGTCGAATTCGCTGAAACCTTTCCCGAGGTGGACAGTTGCCGCGAACGCTTTGTCTTTGATCGCGACCGGATTACTTGCTCCGGGGCAATGGCCGCCTTTGATCTGGTGATGCATCTGATTGGCGAACACCTGGGGCCTTTGCTGGCGATGGAGGTGGCGCAACTTTTCATGACACGAGACTCAGCGCGGTCACATGCCTCTTTATCCCGTCCAAGCAGCCGAACAGTGGATCGCGCCGTAACCATCATGCAAGAACATCTGGAGCGTCCTTTGACCATCGGGGGGATCGCTCGCAAAATAGGGTGCACACAGAAGACGTTGGAAACGCGCATGCAGTTGGAATTTGGGTTGACTCCTCAGGGTGTCTATCGCCGCCTGCGATTGACGCTGGCGCGCAAGTTGGTCACCGATACCGATCTGAAAGTTACGGAAATAGCCTTTCGTAGCGGCTACGATAACGCCAGTGCAATGACACGCGCTTTTAGAACTGAGTTTGGGCTAAGCCCCACTCAAATGCGGAACGGGGGTTTGAAGTGATATGAACCACATGCCCATTGGACGCACATCGACGTCACAGCATCCGACTAACTTAGACGTCTTCTTGCTGCGTCAGCAAATGAGACAGCTTTTGAGCCGCCTGCTTTAGCTTGTCGACATGTTGAATTGCCAAGGTCATCGACAATCGTTGATCCGGCGCGTGAAAGGACAAGGTCGACATCAGCCGCCCATAGCCATCCGTAATCGGCACAGCGACAGCAACCATCCCGTCCATGAACTCACCATCATCTGTCGCATATCCTTGCTCGCGAACCATCTGCGTCTCTTGAAGCAACGCGTCTGGTGTCGAGATGGATTTGTCTGTTTTGACTTCCAACAGTGCTGAATTTGCGTAGCTCTGAAGATGGCGCCGATCCAAACTGCTGAGGTACATCTTACCGCTTGCCGTACAGTTGAACGGAACCCGCGTGCCAACAGGCAACTGAATTCGAAGCGGCCACTTGGTTTCGACGCGATCAATGTACAACATTGCATCGCGGTCAGGCAGCGCAATGTTGCAGGTTTCACCAATCTCTTCTGCCAGCTTAGTCAAGATCGCGACCCGCCCAACCCTGATGCGCAACGAGGATAAGATGCCACTGGACATATTCCGGGCCCGCAAGCCCGGGGAATAACCGCGGCCGTCAATTTCACGCTGAATAAAGCCCTCTGATTCAAGCGTCGCAAAAAGGCGATGGATCGTGGGTTTTGGCAAACCAAGTTTCAGATTCACTTCGGTCGGCGTCACTGGGACCCCAGCCTGTGCCATCACTTCAATAACACTAAGCAATCGAAGGTTGGTTGGGATTGCGGTTTCCGTGCCACCAGATTTCGCCATGTCACCCTCATCAGATTTTCTGTGCTTCTACCTACAAGGAAGAGATTGTGCGTGTCGATAGGTGAGACACCAGTCAGGAATAAGAGCGTCACCTTTCTGCAGTCCATTTTTAAAAAAGTGAGACTTGAAGTATCATTAATTGAGGTATATGAATCAACCATAGAAACAATTGATCCAGCCAAACAACACACCTCGGAGGTCCCCGCGATGCAGATCCAAAAAGTCGACTATATCGTGGTCGGAGCCGGCTCTGCCGGATGCGTAGTGGCCAACCGTTTGAGTGCCGACCCGTCAATCAAAGTTGTTTTGCTTGAGGCAGGCGGAAAAGACATCAATCCCTGGATCCACATCCCGGTTGGCTACTTTAAGACCCTACATAATCCAAACACCGACTGGTGTTACAAAACCGAACAGGATCCCGGATTAAACAATCGATCGCTGGATTGGCCACGTGGTAAAACCTTGGGGGGATCAAGCTCGATCAATGGTTTGCTCTATGTGCGTGGCCAGAAAGAAGACTATGACCGCTGGGCTCAAATGGGGAACCGGGGATGGGGTCACGACGATGTCTTACCCTTGTTCAAACGCTCGGAATCTCATGAATTCGGTGAATCGGAGCATCACGGAGGTGACGGAGGTTTATCTGTGTCGCTCATTCGCGCCCGGAGCGACATTGCTGATGCCTTTATTGATGCAGCTGTCGAGATGGGAGTGCCCAGAAACGATGACTACAATGGCAAAGACCAAGAAGGGGCCGGATACTTTCATCAAACCGCCCGTGGTGGGTTTCGCTGCTCAAGTGCCCGCGCTTTTCTGAACCCCGCCAAAAAACGCCCGAATCTAGAAATCATTACACACGCCC
The DNA here is from genome assembly GCF_040365955.1 of Phaeobacter sp. NW0010-22. Taxonomy (NCBI): domain Bacteria; kingdom Pseudomonadati; phylum Pseudomonadota; class Alphaproteobacteria; order Rhodobacterales; family Roseobacteraceae; genus Phaeobacter; species Phaeobacter sp. NW0010-22. The sequence continues at coordinate 105,937 of NZ_BAABWT010000008.1, read as the reverse complement.
ATACTGAGACATTGCTGTTTGATGCAACTGAAACACGCCGCGTGATCGGTGTGCGCTATTCCACCAAAGGGCGAAGCCATGATGTAATGCTCAATCCGGGTGGGGAGGTCGTTCTTTCTGCCGGGGCCATTGGATCACCCCAAATTCTGGAATTGTCTGGGATCGGCAAAGGGGATGTTCTGCAAGCGGCTGGTGTAGATGTGCGCCATGAATTGCCCGGTGTTGGTGAGAATTTGCAGGATCACCTCCAAATTCGACTGGTTTATGAAGTCAACACTCAAACCTTGAATGATGCCATCAATAGCTTCATCCCAAGGATGGGCATTGGCTTGAACTATGCGCTCTTCCGCAAGGGTCCGATGAGTTTGGGCGCCAGCCAGGTCTGCATCTTTGCAAAATCGATGGAGGGGTTGGAAACGCCCGACATCCAGTTCCATTTTCAACCCCTTAGCGCAGACAAACCGGGCATCGAAATGCACCCGTTTTCAGGCATCACATCCTCAGTGTGCCAGCTGCGCCCGGAAAGCCGTGGCACCATCCATATTTCATCGCCAAAGGCGTCAGATTATCCAAAGATCGTGCCCAACTATCTATCAGCGATCGCTGATCAGCTATGCGCCGTACGCGCGATCAAGTTCGCGCGTGCCATGACAAAAACCAAAGCACTGAACCCCTTTGTCGTGCGAGAACATGTGCCCAACAACAATCCTGAAACGGACGAAGAACTGCTGCAATGTGCTCGAGATATAAGCCAAACGATCTATCACCCAACCAGCACCTGCCGAATGGGCAGCGATGCGCTGGCAGTTGTGGATGATCGCTTGCGCGTCCACGGAATCTCTGGTTTGCGGGTCGCGGATGCCTCGATCATGCCCGATATCGTTTCTGGCAACACGAATGCACCTACAATTATGATTGGTGAAAAGGCCAGCGACATGCTGCTCCAAGATCGACTTGTTTAGGCAAATGCTGGCAAGTTTCCAGACAGATCGACAGGCTGTTAATGGAATGAAGCAAGTGACCCTGCGCGACATAGTCGGTAATTCAGACCTCGTATAGCTTTGCGCCTCGCGTTCTTGCACTGGACTGATCAGATGGGAAACAATGCAGTCTATGTTTTAATCACCAGATTGTTGCTCAATTCAGGTTATCAACTCAGCGGAATAAAAAGTACCATAATACTGATTATACCTCTCTTCGTATCAGTTCGATAACCACCTTCAATGTGAATCCGGTGGGTGGAACTGTCCACCCCATTCATTCTTGAAGCTGAGTGTTTCAGCTATGTCGCGCATATTAGCACCTCAACGAAATACCGCCACGCACATTCAGAACGTGTTCAATTTGTGGACGATAACACTGCTGCAATTTGTAGTTTGTTCCTGTGTTGGCCAATACCCCGCAATATCACGGCAACAGCTCGGCAATGCCCCCATCAGAGACATCGGGAGCTATTCAACTGCGCAAGGCTCGACGATTTTGATTCCGTTATTTGCCCTTGATATCGACCGCAAAGCTCAGTTTGGCCCCAGCCGGTGGCGGCGGAAATGGCGCCGCGGCCCTGATCTGAGCCAGCGCCGCTTTATCCAATCTGGCTGAACCCGAACTGCGAGAGATTGCAATCCGCTGTAAGGAGCCATTTTGGTCAATTCGAAAAGACACGCGCGCAACACCTCGCAAGTTCACTGACCTTCGTTTGGCGCGATGCACTTTGCGAAGAACGATCCCGGAATAATTACTTGCCGCTGCATCGCCCTGTTTCGTTGATTTTTTTCCCGCAGAAGCCGCTGATGCCATGCCCCTTTTCTGGGTTCCGGTTGCACGGCCTTTGCGGGTATTTTTACTGCTGTTTCCTTTGGCTATTGGCTTTGCTTTGGGTTTTGCCTTTGTGGTTTTCTTTTTGTCTGCAGGAGGTCTGGGGGCGTCGATGAGTGGTTTTTGAATGGCTGTGTCGGTGATCGAAGTCTCGGTGGAGCGAACCACAGTTTGTTGCCGAACATGGATCTGAGGCGTCGATGCAACGCTGGATTTTTGTACAGGAGAAGGAGCCATTGTTGGCACTTGAACCGGTGTGGGCGTTGGATTTATTGTTTTACTAGGATGCGTTAGCGTGTCGGGTGGCCTCGTTGGGGTGGCTTTGGTTTGAACCGGCTTTTGAACATTTGGTTCCAACGGCGAGGTTTCAGTTGGTTGGACGGGGGTATTTGAGCCAATGGCCAAATCGCGAAAGGAATTTCCCAGTGCGGCTTGGCCCGTTTCTCCACTGCCTTCGATCAACACAGGTTCGGGGCCAGACAGATCCAACATAGCGACAGCATGCGTGCCAAGCGCAGCGCATGCACACAAAACCACGATGAGACGCGATTGAGGTATCATTGGATTTCTCTTTCAGAGACCACAAAGATCTTCTCAGCACCAAGTGCGCGCAGGTCTGTACCGATCTTTACCAATTTATGCGCAGGTAGGTCTCTGTCCGGCACAATACGCACGTCTGATAACGGTGTCGCATCATCCACGAGGCGATCAACAAAGGCTGATACGCTGGTGATTTCAGTGCCGCGCAGCGTGAGTGTTCCATCGGCATAAACCACGAGCGTATCAGGCGGTTCGCGACCTTCAAGTGCTGCGGTTTCAACCAGATTGACTTGGGGATCCAACGGAGGAGCCAAGGTCCCTGCGATCATAAAGAAAATCAACATCAGAAAAACAATGTTGATCAAAGCGATTGTCGGCTCTTGTGCCATGCGGGAACGTTTTTTGGTATGCATCAGCTCAAGACCACGGCTCGAATGTGGGACAATGGGCGCAACGTGTTAAGCAGATCAATCAGGTGTTGCGAGGTCGTCTGATCGCTGAGGCTGATCAATACGGTCTGCTGTTTGTCCGCCGTAAATGCCTGCGTCAAGGACTCGAGTGCCAAATCCTGGCCATTCAGCAGGATGCGCGGGCCATCCATTTTGATGAACCGAACGGGATCGTCGCTCTGAGCGCTACCTGCCCTCCCTGCGGTGAGTTCAACCTCGCTGTATTTGGAAAAGGTAGAGGACAGCATAAAAAACAGCAGCAAAAGAAAGATCACATCAATCAAGGATGTCATCGACAAGCGTCGGCGTCGGCGTTTTCCGGTTTTAAGCGCCATGTGAAGCCAGGTCCGTTGAGTGCAGAGTTTGTTTGGATTCGACCATGGAATGCCCCGGTGCAAACAAAGTGCGTAAGACGCGATTGGTAAAGACGCGCTCTTGATGCATCCGGGCCTCAAGCCAAGAAAGGATCAACGAGGTTGGCATAGCGACAGCAAGACCGGCCGCGGTCGTTAGCAACGCCACCCAAATGCCACCCGCGAGCAACGATGGATCGACCGAACTGCCCGCGCTCTGCAGTTTTTGAAAGGCTTCGATCATACCCAAGACCGTACCAAACAATCCCATCAGAGGGGCAAGTTGCGCCACCATGTCCAGCGCGCTGAGACCCCTTTCCAGACGTGAAAACCGTTCTTCGGCTTCGGCATCTGTGCGTTCGGACAACTCGGGGCAGTTGCCATTGAGGCCCATTTTGATCACAGGCACCAGATAGCTGCGACTTTTATTAAGATGCCGCTCAGTAAGAGCTTTGTCCCCCCGATCCCAGGCCTGCACCGCGAGATTCAATTCGACATGGCGCCCAACCCCAGCAGCGCGGTATTGCCAGAGTTTGTAAAACACGACCGTTAAGGTGATGATTGACGTCAGGATCAAGACAGCCACCACGGGACCGCCCAAATCCAAAATACCACGCAGAGCGCTTGCAATCTTGTCCATGGTATTATCCGATCAGTTCGATGTTAGTCATCGACTTTAGCTCAAGACCTTGATCACAGGATTTGGCGGCTTGCCCATCGATCGCGCAGCGTTCAGCGCCATTGATCAAGACGCGGCTAATCTTGTCACAGATCAGTGCGCTAAAATGGAACTGGCGGACACGCGGGCGCCCTGCTGGCAGATCTTGGAAATCTAAGAGTGTCATTTGGGCGACCTGCCCTTTTTCGCCGAACAACACGGTTTCATAGACCACGTCGGTGATGTCTTGGGCGTGGTGGTTTTGGATGAGAAAACTCATCCGGCATCCCGCATTTTCGGTTTGGGTTGCGCTCAGTTCAATAGAAATACCAGGAGCGTTGGTGTCTTCGGCCTGTGTGATACCTGCCCCCCAAAGGAGGGGCAGAGCCAACAGGGCAATCTGAGAGTTTTTCATCATGATAGGTACCGTCGTTGCCTTGGGATCATGGGTTTCAGAAAGTTTTTGCAAGTGTCAGCTTGAAGTTCCGGCCCGGAGCGTCGCGGGTCGAAAGTTTCGTGCGGTATTGTTTGTCAAAGATATTTTCGACACCAAACCGAATTTCAGTATCTGCAAACAGCCCCTCTTGGGGGATATATGTCACCCGAAGGTTGTTCAGCCCGTAACCCGATACCGGCTGATAAGAGACCCCAGACTGAGACCGCACCTGCCGTTCAGAATTACGCCCGGCGACCAGTTCCCAACTGACATCCCATGCCGCACTTAAACGCTTGCCGACAGTCAGACGCAGTGAATCTTCGGGAGAGTTACGCCAACCTTGCTTAACCCCTGCTGTGGTGGTTTCCGTGCCCTCTGTGATGTTCATGTTCAGATCCGAATAAAATCCAGATGCATGGGCATATGAGGCTTCGATTTCAGCCCCTTTGTTGTCGACATTCGCAACACCACTATAAGAGGTCACATCCCAAATATTGGAGGTATAAAAGTTGACTTTGGCCCGAACCGTGTCGCCATCTGAAAAGATGTCATTTGCGTTATACGATGCGCCAACCTCAAATGTTTGGGCTTTTTCAGGTTGGGTCATAAATGCGATCGACCCAAAATCGTCGAGAATTGGCAGACTTTCAGTGTAGGCCCCACTCCCGAAAACAGCGATGCCATTGTTGAATTCATACCGCGCCGACAAACCGCCCATAAGGGCATTGTTGGAATAAGAGCGGTTCAATGGATCAACCGATGCCTGATCACCTGTGATATCCTGATTTTCATACCGGAGCGCTGGCGACAGGGTAAATTGTTCTGTGACTTCGATATCGTCGACAACAAACAAGGCAAACCGTTTGTCGGTCCCACCGGGTGCCGCAAATGCGGTTTGACGTTTGCGCTCCAGAACTTCAAATCCTGCGCGCAGATTGTGTGACATCGCACCGGTATCAAAATATGCGGTATTTTTGACCGTTAATTTGGTTGTCTCATAACGGTGCTGCGCTGTGTACAACGGGGACCCGCCGGGAGTTAACGGAGAAATATCAATCAGCTGGTCAGAATACGTAAGATTTACATCCAGATCGACCAAATCGTTAGCAACAGGGCTGTATCGATATCTAAGACCTGTGATCTCGCTTTCGGTTTTTCTGTCGACGTTCGCGAACCCGGTGGCCCCTCCTGCGAAAGTGTCATAAGGCACGTCTTTTTCGTCAGTGGTTGATTTGTTGTAAGAGAGTGTCAACGAGTGGTCGTCGGATTCACCGAAGGTATATTTACCTTTAGCAAGGAACGACGGCATCTTGAATTTGGTATCTGCGATAACCGAGCCGTCGCCATTTTTGTAATCGTCCTGATCACGGTAAGTGTAGTTCAGCAAGAATTCCCAGTTTTTTGTGGGCTGCCACGCCAGAATGGTTGAGGATAAGAATCCTTCACCATTTGTGTTGCCGCCAAATGTCTGGCGGAACTTAAAGCCGGGTTCACCGCCGGTGAAATCAGATGCGTCTTTAGTCTCCAGTCGAACCACACCGCCTATAACGCCAGATCCGAATTCAAACGATCCCACTGTGCCACGGATAACCGATACGCTTTTGTAAAGTTCGGGATCGGTGTAAAGTTGATTACCGATGCGATACAGCTCTTCTGATCCGGTGGTGGCTCCATCGATTTGAATTAGAACCTTTTGGTCCGTGCCATAGGTCCCGTTCGCTCCAAAGCCCCGAATGTTAATGCCCGACCCTTGTGGATTCGTTCCGTTCACCAGCGTTACACCGGGAACCGAGTCGATCAGCTCTGCAACCGTGCTAGCCTGACGATCATTGATCTCTTCCTGGTCGATATTCGTAACGGGAACGGCCGTATCGGTCTGAATCTCGCGTTTGCTTTGGCCAAGTTCGATCGTGCCTAGAAATTCTTCGTCTTGTTCCTGAGCGGATACCGAAGATGCGATGATACTTAGGCAAGAAGCTGTGCCCAAGAGGCCCATCATTATGTTTCGTGCGCGCATGTCTGTCCCTTTGATGCGTTCGATGACTCAAAAGGCTGGCGCGGCGCTGGCGTTGGTCTGTTTTTATTGATTTTTTTCGGAATCGGTGTTCCGTGGCTTGAGCTTGCTAATAAAACTTACTAAAATAGTCAACATATATTGTTGTCATGTGAACAACCTTGCTAGCAGCAACATCACATCTGTGATGATCAGCCAGCCCACCCCAAAACTTATGACTGGATGGGAATCCCTATGACTAATCAGGCTGTTATGTCCCCTGAAGCAATTCGCACTGCGCGTGCCGAAAACCCAAAAATGCGTGATCGTGATTTGGCCGATCAGGTGGGAATCACCGAAGGCCAATTGGTTGCAGCTTATGTCGGTATCGACGTCACACGCATATCTGCCAATTTAGACGACCTGTTTCTGCGCCTGAATGGATTGGGTGAGGTAATGGCCCTGACCCGCAACAAATCCTGTGTGATCGAAAAGGTTGGACAGTATGACAACTATCATTCTGGTAAGCATGCATCGATGATTCTGACGGCCGATATTGATCTGCGCATGTTCCCGTCCCACTGGATTTCAGCGTTTGCGGTCGAACGCGTGACCGAGGCGGGGGTGAAGCGGTCTTTGCAAATCTTTGATGCTGCTGGTGATGCGGTCCACAAGATCTTTCTGCGAGAGGGATCCGATTTGGATCATTGGACGCAATTGGTCACTGACCTAAAACTGGATGAACAGGACCAAGTCCTGGCCGTTGATGCACGTGCACCAACTGAGGTACCGAAGGGCGATCCCGCAAAGGCGGATATCCTGCGCGCAGAGTGGGCAAAGATGACGGATACCCACCAGTTCATGCGCCTTACCTCAAAGTTAAAGATGAACCGTCTGGGGGCATATCGGATGGCGGGCGCCCCACTGGCACGTGCCTTAGCAACCAGCGAAATTGACACGATGCTAGGGGGCGTGCGGGATCAGGCGCTAGAGGTGATGGTGTTTGTTGGAAATCGGGGATGCATCGAAATCCACGGTGGACTGATAGAAGAGCTGAAATCTATGGGCCCTTGGCAGAACGTTCTGGATGCGCGATTCAATCTTCATCTGCGTTCTGATCATATTGCCGAAGTCTGGGCCGTTACCAAACCGACACAACGCGGACCTGCTGTTTCAGTCGAAGCATTTGATGCCGAAGGCGGGCTGATACTCCAAGTTTTTGGTCGCCGTACAGATGCGGGCGATTTCCGCGGGGCATGGGGCGAATTGGTCAAAGGATTGGCCCCTTTGCAGATTGAGGAGCTGGCATAATGCGCCTTTCTGGTCTGTCTGTTTTTCAACGTGGGCTGAGCACATTTTTGGCGCTGATCTGGGTCACACAAATGGCCTTGGCCGACGAACGCCCCAGCCGAATTATATCGATTGGGAATTCGGTGACCGAAATCGTCTATGCATTGGGGCAAGAACACCGAATAGCCGGGCGGGATCGGACCTCGACCTATCCAGCAGAGGTGAATGAACTCCCCGATATCGGATACATGCGGGCCTTGTCACCCGAAGGGGTTCTGTCGGTCAATCCTGATTTGATCCTGTCCCTTGAGGGTGCAGGGCCACCCGAATCCATCGCTGTACTTGAAAAAGCCAACGTTCCATATGTCTCGATCCCAGAAGAGTTCACGGCAGATGGAATTGTAACTCGGATCCAAATCGTGGGCTCGGCATTAGGCGAAGAAACTGCGGCGGCTGCATTGGCGGAAAAGGTCAAAGCCGAAATTACGGCTGCCGAAACAGCGGCCAAATCTGCGACAATGGGGCATCCCAAGCGAGTTTTGTTTGTTCTGTCGATCCAAGGTGGTCGCATTCTAGCGTCTGGCGTGGATACAGCCGCAGATGGGATCATCAAAATGGCTGGTGGCGTAAACGCTGTGTCCGAGTTTGACGGGTACAAACCAATGACACCCGAAGCCGTGGCGCTGTCTAAGCCTGATGTCATCCTGATGATGGATCGCGGCGGCGACCATTCAGCGGCGACGGCGGAATTGTTTGCGATGCCTGCGCTAATTTTGACCCCTGCAGCGCGAAATAGACACGTCGTGCGGATGGATGGTGCACACTTGCTGGGCTTTGGTCCGCGTACCGCCTCGGCGATTTCGCAATTGTCCCAAGCATTGGTGAGCGGAAACGAGTCGTGACTGTAATAAATGCGCAAGCCGGACCACTCGAGCCGCTGTTGGATCGACGCACGTTAGCAAGGCGGATGACAATAGTCCTAATTGTTTTGTTGGGGTTGGTCAGTTTGATCAGCCTTACACAAGGGGCCTCGGGGGCTTCTGTCTGGCGATTGTTATCTGACTTGTCCGCCGGCCGTGAACTGGAGCAGCTGGATCGCGTCGTCTTGTGGGACATTCGGCTACCACGATTGTTGATGGGCATGTTGGTCGGTGCTGGCTTGGCCGTATCTGGCGTAGTCATGCAGGGATTGTTTAGAAACCCATTGGCCGATCCGGGTATTGTCGGAGTTGGTGCCGGTGCCGGGTTAGGTGCGATCTGCGCCATTGTGCTAGGAGGCTTTTTGCCAGTCGCTTTGCGGGATTGGGCTGGGAGCTGGCTAATCATTGGCGCTGCTTTCCTAGGCGGTTGGGGATCGACTCTGATCCTCTATCGGGTGGCGACGCGGCGAGGGCAAACTTCGGTTGCAACTATGCTATTGGCGGGTATCGCGCTTGGTGCCTTTGCGGGCGCAATTGGTGGAATACTTGTTTACATCGCGGATGATCGGCAACTACGGGATCTGACATTTTGGGGAATGGGATCCTTGGCCGGGGCAACGTGGCTCAAGGTTATGAGCCTTGCGCCGGTCATGTTAGGGTCTTTGGCCACGACGCTTTTCCTTGCACACGAGCTAAATGGGCTGGCCTTGGGCGAAGCCGTTGCAAACCACATCGGAATTCCAGTGCAGCGCACCAAGAACATCGCGATTTTAACGGTGGCGGCTGCAACCGGCGCTGCTGTCGCAGTTTCAGGGGGCATTGGGTTTATTGGTATCGTGGTCCCACATGTTCTGCGTTTGTCGACCGGTCCGGATCACCACCGGCTTTTGCCAAATGCGGCTCTGTTGGGAGCAGCTCTTTTGCTGATTGCAGATGTGATCAGTCGAACCGTCATTGCTCCGGCTGAGTTGCCTATTGGGATTGTGACCGCAATTTTGGGCGCACCGGTGTTTTTATGGATCTTGTTGCGCCGTCACGGCATCATGGGAATGTGAAATGAAAGCCACTGATATTCGCGTTCGAATGGGACGCAAGAACATCCTCCATGGGGTCGATTTTGCCGCCCGCGCAGGGGAAGTGACGGCAGTCATTGGACCGAACGGATCCGGGAAGTCGACCTTACTCAAGGCGATGACAGGAGAAATTGATTTTGACGGTTCGGTTGAATTGAATGGTCACGATATCCGGATGCTGAAGCCGTGGGAACTTGCACCGCTGCGGGGAGTTTTGCCGCAAGCCGGCGTTGTGGCATTCCCGTTCACGGTTCTGGAAATTGTTAGGCTTGGGCTTGCGAGCGGGCGAGCGGCACAAGACGATACGCTGCCGTCACGGGCTTTGGAGCAGGTTGATCTGGCCGGATTCGAAAACCGTTTCTATCAAGACCTGTCTGGAGGCGAACAACAAAGAGTTCAATTGGCGCGGGTTTTGTCACAGGTCTGGCAGCCGATGTTGGATGGGGTCCCGCGATGGTTGTTCTTGGACGAACCAGTTGCCAGCTTGGACATTGCGCACCAATTTACTGTGCTGGATGTCGCGCGGACCTTTGCAGATCAAGGTGGAGGTGTGGTGATCGTCATGCACGATCTGAATCTAACAGCAATGTTCGCGGACAGCATTCTGGTATTGAACCAAGGGCGCGTCCACTGCCAGGGCACACCTATGCAGACCTTGACGGCCGATATGGTGCAAAAGGTTTACGGTTGCACGTTGGATCTCAACCGGGTTCCAGCAGGCGGAATACCATTTATTTTACCACAGATGCGCGGTTGCGTTCCGAATTAGTCAAAACCAACAGTGACTTCTAAAACAACGAAGAACCCTTTGGAACCTGCGTGGCTTTGTTACCCAAATCATCTGATGGCGGGGCGTCCGCTTACCCCAATCGGGTTTGGCCACAAGCTGAGTGGAGCGGTTGAAAACTGCAGTGCGGATTTGATTTTCCGCACCTGCAAAAAAGAAGGAGAGTCAAATCTCTGTAGATAACCGCTCATTGGTCCGGTTTTACGAAGCCTAATTCAAGGGGCTGACCTTTTTCGCGGAAATTGCTGAAAATACCAGATCGTACGTTTCTTCGGTGAAAGCCGTCCCAGTTTGTACAGGCTGCATCCATTACTGCCATGCTTTGCATTGGCAAGCTTTGTCAGCAAGTAGATCCAACAGGGACTGGGCAGAACTGCGTGGTATCAGAAGGTTGAAATATTGTTCATCACGCCACAGGATCACACCAACGTAATGAAGCACCGTGCGCCCAACGGTCACTTTCCCCTGCCAAAAGACGTTCTATACGGAAAATCTAGTCATTCTGGTTTGGTTTTCGTAGGTTTTAGATGATGCTTTGCAACACTTTACCAGAAACTCGGTCTCGACGGTGTTGATCTCATCAAGGTAAGGCGTTCCAACAGCCAGCTTTCTGCACCCTATTCATGCAACGTGACCAGTACGCCCTGAATCAGACACATCGGTTTTTCCCAAGGTGCACCCTTGTCAATCTCCCTAAAGACCCGCTCTTCACCAATGGTGATTGGCCCACTTGTACAGCTCTAGCTGACCACATCTGGCTTCGCCTCGGGTTGAATATGACAAACTGCATCGGCCATGTGATCAATATGCCCGGAGAGGGTTTTATCGGTGGTGTTGTCATCCGTTTTCAGACGGGTGAAATGAATGCCTATCCTCTCGGGGCCATGTCTTTAATATCTGCCTCTGCAGTTGGGTCCATCGACAACAGGATAAACCCCAGTTTGGCGCGGTGATGGCGACCTTTGCTGAGTCCCGGAATGCGGAGCGTAGACTGGATCGTCTAACCTGCTGGAACATCACAGAATGACCTCTGCTACGGACTTTGGATGCTGAGTAAGCGCCTCCCAGCCGTCTTCTGTAATGATAAAGCTATCGCCAACCTGAGCGCGGAAGGTTTCAACGGACACTGATCCATCTACGGCAAAGACCATGCCCGGTTGGATAATGGTGGTATCTCCGGTGACCAATTGCGGCGCTTCGAGAAAGCTGAAGCCCGTCGCGCGACCACAGCGGAACGGGTATTCATAACCCGCGCCCTGAATAACTTCTGCATATTCGGCATGAATGCTTTCAGCAGTCACGCCGGGACGCAGGGCATCCAAAGCAGCCTTTTGGCTCGCCACAGCGACCTCGTAGACTGCAACTTCGGCCGGGTCCGGTTCACCAATCCAGAAGGTTCGGTCAAAGCCCAGCTTGAAACGATGAAAGTTCGTCATACCACAAAAGCATAGGAATACAGGCTCGCCCTGACGCATGACCCGCGTAGAGGCCCGGTGGTGGGTTTTCACGATATCTTTGCCAGAAGCCATGATTTGCAAGAAATGCGTGTTGGGAGACATATCGGCATCGTCATAATGCGCCGTTAAGAGTTCTGCAGCTTTGCGCGTGCCAGCCTGTGAGGTGGCAATTGCCACTTCAAACTCGGGCACACCATCGCCAATTGCGGCGCGGCCAGCATTCATCATGGCGGTGGCCACCTGTCCAGCGTGACGTGCCAGCTGCAACTCTTCTGCGGACTTAATCATCCGCATCTCATTCAGGATGGGTGTCACAGTGGTTAGTTTTTCCCCACCCAGCAGATCGTTCAAATAGGCACGCACGGGGGGCTGCATATGACCCGGCTCGATCGCCACTTTGGTGGCATTCTTGACTGCACCTGGCAGTTCTTCGCGCCATTCATTGCCCATGCCGTCATTCCAAGCGGCAATCCGACCGACGCGCGCCGCGGCCTCAGCGCTGTTGAGATCAATGGTTGGCGTAATTAGCAACACCTCACCGTCCTTGGGCACCACCAGAATAGTGGGTCGGCCAAATTCCATATGAAGATAGTCATAATAGCCGGTCAGGTAGTAGACGTTGTCATCATCGGTTATCAAAGCCACATCAACATTTGCATCGGCCAGCTTGGTCTGCAGGTTGCTCAATCGGTCGGTGAACATAGCGGGCTTCCCTGTGCGAAATGACCCGGAGCTTTAGGGCCTTTATGTGCATTTCAGTCGAGCTTATTGCTGGAAAACTCGTTTTTAAAATGACTTCTCATATCGCCTTTTGATAACCATCAGTTATGAAACACTATCGCAGCACCCTCCCCCCTCTGGACTATTTGTTATTTTTTGAGACGGTTGCCCGTCACAAAAACTTCACCCGTGCAGCCGAAGAGCTGAACGTTAGCCAAGCTGCCGTTAGCAAACGCATAAAGTTTCTGGAGGGTTGGTTGGGGATTGAACTGATCACCCGACGCGGCCGCACCGTTGACCTCACTAAGGCTGGGCATAAGCTTGCGGCCAACGCCTCTGAGGCCCTCGAATACCTAGCGCTTGGTATTGGTCAATTGCGACAGGGCAGCCATGAAAAGCTGTCACTTGCGTCAAACATCGCGGTTTCACAGTTCTGGCTCACCCCGCGAGTGAACGAATATTTGCTGAGCCAAGATGCAGTTCCTGTAAGCATTACCGCTTCGAACAAAGAAACTGACATTCTAAACCAGGACCATGATGCCATCATCTATTACGGAACGGATATTCCCTCAGGTTGGGAAGGCGAAGTTTTGTTCGAGGAAGTTTGGCAACCCTTAGCTGCTCCTAGCTTGTTGATGCAAAGTCCGGATATTTCACAAAGTACCCTGCTGGATTTTGACAAGTTGGCGATGAAATGGATCAATTGGCCCGATTTTATTGAATTATCCGGATCTTCCGATTTTGCTGCAGCGCCTCGGGTAAACTTGGGTTCTTACGGTAGCTCTCTGGACGCAGCGATCCGGGGCAAGGGTATAGCTCTGGGCTGCTCGAATGTCTTGAAGTATGAAATCGAAGCTGGACGGCTGGCCCCATTAGAAAGCGCACCCCTGAAGACGGGCCGCACCTACTTTATCATCTGGCAAAGCGGAACCCTACCCCAACGCACTCGCGATCTGTTGCGGGACGTCGGGATAGACAGCTAGCCCTGCCGCAGGATCAGACGGCTTCGCACACAGCCTTAAGGAACTACCAAGTGCATTAGGCGCGAGCACATGTAATGAATTCACACAATTCGCCCAAACTGTGGAAAACAATGTGCTGCATGCACCAAAAGACCAAATCCTAACACTGCACGCTCGCCATTCTTGTCAGGCTTGGCGCAGTGGCGGCGGTACGAAAAGTCACGCCCCTGCAGTGATGATTTTATTGTTGCGAGTGTAGCCTAAGTTTTAGTGACCGAAACGGGCCCAAAGTGCCGACGCCAGTAGCCTGATCAGGCTCAACGGATACCGGAACTTGGCTAAGGCTTCACATCTCAGGCAGCCCATCGTCAGCGCGGTTACGAACACTGCTCCTACCGAAATAGAAGAGAACAGCATCCATATGGATTGTCCGTTTGACTCCGCTTTTGTTAGTATCGCGCTTGAAGGCTTGGGAGAGCTCTCAGTGGCCTTGTTTGACCAGATGACGGAACGTCACCCGATCTTGAAGCAATCCGTGCCTATTTTGGTGACCGACTTTCCCCTTACAAATGTCCCAGTGTATTCAGCACTGTCCCAGAAACTCCGCGTACCGGATCGGGCAAGATCTGCAGTTCAAACTGCATGATATCGACAAGGTAGAGGCGTGACATAGAATTCAAGGACATCCAAATGGCTCCATTCATTTTCAACACCACCAAATCTCTGGTCTTCGAAACCGGTGCTTCGGCGCGCCTTGCCGAAGTAGCAGGACAAACGCTGGGCAAGTCCGTCCTGCTCGTAACAGATCCAGGCCTGCGTCAGCTGGGGCTTGCAGATCCCTCCATCGCCTCACTTGAAGCTGCCGGACACAGCGTTGCGGTGTTTGACAAAGTAGAGGCCGACCCATCGCGCGAAACATTGATGCAGGCGGTGGCGTTTGGACGCTCTATCGGAGCGACAGGGGTCGTGGGTTTGGGTGGCGGCTCATCACTTGATGTGTCTAAATTGGTTGCGCTACTGCTAGGTTCGGATGAGGATCTGGACGAAGCTTGGGGCGTGGCGCAGGCCAAAGGCCCGCGCCTGCCGCTGGTTTTGGTGCCCACCACTGCCGGAACCGGGTCCGAGGTTACGCCGGTCTCGATCATCACAGTGGGTGCCGAGGAAAAGCGTGGCGTCTCTTCGCCAGTCATCCTGCCGGACATCGCTGTGTTAGATGCCGACCTTACAGTGGGTCTGCCGGCCCATATTACAGCCGCCACTGGTGTTGATGCGATGGTACATGCGATCGAAGCCTATGCCTCGAAATCAGCCAATAACAATCCTTTGTCCAAGATGCTGGCACGCGAAGCGCTGCGCCTGCTGGGCGCCAACATCGAAGCCGCCGTGTTTAACGGCCAGGATAAAGGTGCACGCGGTGCAATGTTGCTGGGCTCGATGCTGGCAGGTCAGGCTTTTGCCAACTCGCCCGTTGCTGCGGTGCACGCGCTGGCCTACCCCATCGGCGGCACCTTCCACGTCCCGCACGGCTTGTCGAACGCGCTGGTCCTACCCCATGTGCTGCGCTTCAACGCGCCCGATGCCCATGCGCTTTATGCTGAGATTGCCGCCGACGCCTTTCCGCAAATAGTCGAGGTCGAAGGCAGCCAGGCGCGCTGCGCTGCCTTCATCGACGCATTAGCAGATTTGTCCAAACACCTTGGTATGCAAACCCGCTTGCGTGACGTGAACATCCCGGAAGACGCGATCGGTAAGATGGCCGCGGATTCGATGATCCAACAGCGTCTGCTGGTCAATAATCCCCGAGCGGTCACCGAAAGGGACGCATTCAACATCTACAAGGCAGCTTGGTAATGGGGAACAAAACCCCCATCACCACACGCAGCGATTATGCCGAATTCTATCCGCTGCAAACCCGCTGGATGGACAATGACGTCTACGGACACATGAACAATGTCGTACATTATTCTCTCTTTGACACCGCCGTGAATGGATGGCTGATCGAACGCGGCCTTCTGGACCCGCGCAACTCCGAAACCTATGGGCTGGTGGTTGAAACCGGCTGCAAATACTATGCCGAAATGGGGTTTCCCGACAGAGTGACAGCCGGTCTACGGGTCGCCCAGCTGGGCTCAAGCTCGATCAAGTACGAGGTCGCCCTATTCCGCAACAACGAAGACTCGGCCACCGCAGAAGGGTTTTTTACCCACGTTTATGTCAATCGCGAAACCCACCGTCCGTCTAAAATCGAAGACGACCGCCGCATCGCGTTCCAAAGTCTGATGAAAGAAGACTCCTGATGCGACATTGGCCCTCCCCGTTTTGCCTTTGACTAGTCTTGCTCGTCCTGACACGCCGTCACAGTACCTATGGCGCGACTGCTACCGGTCAGGTCGATTTTTTCCGAACCACCCCTTTCGCCGGTGATCGTCACCGAGCGCCGCCGACCGAATTCTGAAACAAACTCCGGATTGTTAAAGAAGGCATACCCACCGGGTGCTCCTTCGAAACTGCCACCCAGGACCTCCCCCTGAAACCTGGAGTCTTCGAAGTCCAGCAAAAGACTACCGGCTTCTCCTTCAACAATGTCTATCCATGCCGTGTTGTAAGCGGCAAAGAAGGCACCTTCTCGATCTGGCACGGCGCCAACCTGCACAACCGTGCCGTTTTCAAAGGTCTTTTGCATGTAGCAGCCATTGCCATTGGCCGGATTGATCCGAATGATCCAATCATCTGATGCACCGTAATCCGTATGAGTTTCAGCCAAGGCCGCCCCAGCCAGCAGAATACCAAAACCTAAAACGAGTCGCCTTTGCATGGTTGTTCCTCTCCTTTGGTGTTTTGCATCACTCATTTGACCGCACAGGAATGCGTCTATTCCAATTGCAAGATATCCTGCTGACAAGGCACACGGTTTGCAGGCATTTCATCAGCACCATCGGCGCGTACGCTGCGTGAGCCGCCAACATCCAGCTTGAATTTTGGATCTGACAGTTTCCCAGTCACATCAAACGGCCATGCGCTTCGCGCCAGCGGGTCACCGACACGGCGCGGTTCCCCCCTAATTTTGATACTATCGCCGACCCAATTGACATTGCCTTTAATAACCAGCTGAACGCGACGAGTTTCGGCCACGATCGACTTGAAGCTGACATTGCCAGCCTGAACCCAAACCGGCGCCTTCACACAGACGATTTCTGTTTGACGCGCAGCAAGTTCCTCCGAGAATAACCACGGAAAGATACCAAGACCGGCTAGTTCGAGCAGGCTGGTCGCGATAGATCCGCCGCCCATGTTAAGAGAGGCCGAGCCAGTCATCGAATTGATGAAAGCCTTGCCCGAAGTCGCGTTACCCGCCACGTCAAAGGCGGCGCTGAGCGTGCCATGAGCATCGATCCCCAGCCCGACAGCATCCAGAATTTTGCCAAAATCCCAGCCACTGGTCGACCCTTTAACCTTCACCAATTTTGGGTTCTCGATGGCATCCATAGACGCCGTCACCTTGAAAAATCCAGGGCCATAGTAAAGCTCCAGCGGGCCTGCTTCGATCTGACCTTCCTTGGCGACAAACTTGCTGCTCATGGAGGAAGTTCCCGCATCCCCGACAAATTCTTTAAGTTCCAGACCGATCTCCAGATCTGTTTCCGTCAGGATGCGCTCCAGATCAAGAAGGCCGTTTTTCTCCTCCAGCACCAATGGTTGGATTGGTGGGCCGTCGTCGGGTGCCGGTTGTTCCTTCTTTTCCGGATCGTCGGGCTTGCCAGATTCGGACAACTGAACCAGAACGCGTGTGCCGTCCCGCAGATCCTCTAACCGGATACGGTTGCTGAGAATATCGCCCCGAATGACGTTGATCTCTTTGCTCAGGTCAAAGGAAACAGTGGTTTTGAGGTCGCTCTTACCCGCGTTGAATAACAGTTCCAGATCAGCAGCCGTGGCTTGTCCCTCTAGAGACACCGCGAATTCGACTGCACCTATATCCACCGGATCAAGTTTCAGCACGTCCAGAAAGCTGGCAGTGTCCGAAATTGCTATCCCGATGGCAGCTTTTAACCCATCAAGTTTGGTCACGTCTTTAACCGAGATGTCTGCGCCCAATGACCAAAGGTCTGTATCCTTTGTCGTTGCTCGGAGTTCGGTCAAACCTAGGTGTCCGGCTTGGTCAGAAACTTTGAACTCCGCGGAAATACTTCCGAATTTAGCAACGTCTTCTTTGCTAAGTGTCTTTAACAACAAGTCCGCGGATCCCGCCAAAGTGCCTTGTAGGTCAACAGATTTGAACTTGAAGATGTCACCGACGCCCCCCGAAGCAACGATATAGGGGGCTCCATTAGGGCCAGCCTGTATATGCACATCCTCAAGCCCCAAAGTTTGTTGTTCTGTTTTGTAAACCCGACCAATCGAAATAGGCCCAACCTTGTTCAAGCCTTGCTCAAACGCGTTGGTGCGGACCACAAGTTTCTTGAATTCCAACGCGTCGTCCTGATTGACAATGTGGGCATCAATTCTTGTCAGCTTCAAATCCTTGAGGGTGTCCGCATTTGCGGGAGGTTGACCTTCTGGATGCAGCCGTGCCTGAACCTTGATATCAAAGCCAGATCGGTCGATCACATTGTTCACATTGCCATCTATCGTGATCTGCTGCCCCTTGCTTAAGTCCAAGACCGATTGAAGATTTTGAATGGCCAGCAGCCCCGGTTGGCTCGTGATATCTGCGCTTAATGCGCCTGTGCCATCAAAGCTGCGTTCCAACCCAAGCACATCAAAAACTTCACCGATCTCACCCGTATCCAGAGCCAATTTGGCAGAGTATCCACCACCTTGGGCAGCTTCGATCGTTTCGCCATTATAAGTCACCTCGATATCGCCAAAAATCAGCGTATTGGTAAAGGGCTGACCTTTCGGATACTTCCCGTCCAGCGTGAACTCTTGGTCATTCACGGTGCCTCCTCCAGAGACAGACACCAGATTCCCGTTTTCGAGTTGTTCAAGAAGAATGGACTCAAGGTTGAAAACAAACTCGAAGCCGGACTTCTCATCTATCGAGACCAAACCGATATTGGTAAACGTCACAGTCTTATCGCTGAGGAAACTGAAAATGGATGGCTTACCTGACAAAGTCTGCGCAACTTCAGGGTCTTCGGTTTCGTCGACCTCGGGTTCTTTCGGCGTTTCGGGTTTTGGGCTTCGCTTTATCCAACTTGTCGTTCCGTCGGCTTTTGTGATGGCATTGGCCTGAAGCCCGTCAATGGTCAGATTATCAAGGTCAATCTTTCTCTTCAGCAAAGCTGGCAGGTTCAACTCCCACTCAAGCAGGTTTAATTCCGCAAGGTTAAGATCGTCGATGTTGGAACTGGGTATCCGAACTTTGCTGACATGCACAAAGGTCGTTCGACCAATGACAACCCGCACATCACCCTCAACGATCAGTGGCTGACCGATCTGGGCGGTCAGATAATCTTCAATATAAGATTTTCTTAGTTGCGAGAAAAACGGGGTCGCCAGAGCCAACCAGGCCAAAGTGATCACTAAAATTAGCAGCATAACCGCCCATTTTACGGTCGTCACAACCCATCGTCCCATGTCAGTCTCTCCCAAAGCTGCCGCCAAGTGCGACGTTCAAATCCACGAAATCTATGGCCTGATTACGTACGTCGAAGGCATAAGCAGTTTCAGTGTTCAAAAAGGAGCGTTCCGCATCCAACACTTGAAGAAAAGAAACTGTGCCGTCAGCAAACCGTTTACGTGCGATTGTGAGAACGCTCTCTGAAGCTTCGACAGCCTCTCTTGCCGCTTTAACGGCTTCTTGGTGCTGCTCCAGCGCAAACATCGCGTTACGCACTTCCTCGACCGCCAGCACCACTTCCTTTTCCCATTCGGCCTGACGTTCGACCACCAACCCCTTGGCGGTTTCGATTTTGGATTTTAGCACTGGCCGATCAAAAATCGGCACATCAAAACCATAACGAATGAAACCTGCACCCGGCAAGATTTCCGATCCACTTACATTCAGGTTAACGTTACCAGTCAAAATCAGCTTTGGATATAGATCAGCCTCGGCAACACCCAGCAGCCCAACGGCTTCTGCAAGGCGTTGTTCAGCACGTACTATATCAGGCCGGTTTCGCAGCAGATCGGCGGGAACACCTGTGGAAACTACATGGGTCCGAGCAACCGGTTGTGGCGCTCTTTTGTCAAACTTTTCACTGTTGGGAATATCCGTTGCTCCAACCAAGGCAATAATGCGATTGAGCATTCGGACGAACAACACACGGGTTTCTGGGATGCTTGCACGAGTGGACAACACCAAGGATCGTGCCTGAGCGATTTCCAGATCAGTTGCGTTTCCTTCCACTGCCAGTTTCTTTGTTGCCTCTAATGTGGCTTTGCGGCTTTCCAGAACACGCATCTGTACCCGCAATAATTCCTGAGCATATCGCAGGTCAATATAAGCGGATACGACCTCGTCCACGAACAACAAACGCCAGATATCCAGATCTGCATAGGCTGCCTCAAGGCGCGCAAAAGCGGCTTCTCTTTCCCGTAACAGGCGGCCAAACAGATCAATCTTCCACGTCGCTTCACCGCGTATAAAACCGGTTTTTGTTGTGGGGTTACCTCCCCCTGAATTCAAACTGGATTCCGCGATCCTCGCGTTGCCATAAATTGGGTATCCGGCCCCATCCAAAATCCCTTGGGATTGCTCAATCCGTGCCGCAATTCGGCGAACATCAAGGTTCTGTTGTAACCCCAACTCCACAATCTGGTTGATGTCGGGATCATTGAACGCGTACCACCATTTCGCATCGTTCTTGCGGACGGGGCCCGTTGGTGTGTTAGAAAAACTCTGAGACAACTTCATCGTAGGCGAAGTGAAATCCTCACCCACCGTACAGGCCGTCAGACCAAACGCCGCAAAGCCCGCAATCGCTCTGCGCCGGTTCAAAAGAAATTCCCCGTTTTGGCCATTTCCCAAACCACTTTCAACTTTCAGCAGGAATGAGATGAATATCCCGCTGCGGGAACGGTATGGAAATACCCTCTTTGTCAAAGGCCTCTTTGACCTGACCCGTCAGATCCCAATAAACCTGCCAATAGTCATCAGTTGCAACCCAGGGACGGCAAAACAGATTTACGGAGCTTTCTCCCAGTTCGCCCACAAAAATCTCGGCAGACGGATCTTTCAGACAACGCAGGTCGGCGGCAACAAGCCGTTTCAGAACCTCCAAGGCTTGCGGCGCACTATCGGAATAGGCGATGCCAAACACCAAATCGACCCGACGTGTTTTAGCGGCGCTAACGTTCGTGATGACATCCCCCCAGATTTTCGAATTCGGTACTACGATGATCTGATTGTCAAAGGTTCTTATCTGGGTCGACACGATAGACATCGCATCAACAGAGCCACTGGCACCTGAAACCTCGATGTAATCTCCAGTATCGAACGGTTTCAGAACCATGATCATTAAGCCGCTCGCCAGATTGCCCAGTGTATCCTGCAAGGCGAAACCCAGAATAAAGCTCAGGCCACCAAATACCGCAAACAGCGGCGTAACGTTGACGCCCGCCAACCCAAGCGCGATCATCAAACCAAGCACGACCGTCACCCAGTATACAACCATCAACACAAAGTTTCGCAACAGCCGCGAAATTGCTGGCAGCCGTTCCAGCCCCTTTGCCGCGAACTTGCGAACAAAACGAGCAATAAACAGCAAAGCAATAAATGCCGTAAAAAAAACTGCTAACTGGAGCAGAAGCCCCAAGCCACCGTCTTTTGATCCCAGCCAATTCACTATCAAAGAAAAGACTATACGGGCGTCGGTTTCCTTCAAAGAAGCCCTGCGTGTAGAGTCGAGGTACGTTTGGTACGGGGTTAAGTCTTCGGGGCTGGCGCCTTTGCTTTGCCAAGCTAGCAGGACGATTTGGTAATTCTCAGTATATCGCTCAACTTCGCTTGAAAAATTCGTGATTTTGTTCCGCTGTTCTTCCGCCTGAACTTCATCCAGCCCCTCAAGACCCTCATTCAGAGTAATAAATTCTTCGAGAGCACCAGCTAGGTGCTGTTGCCAAATACTCGTCAATTCCGAAAGTTCATCCACCGTGAGGGGAACAACATATTGTTGTAAATTTTCGCCAGATATTGACGGGTTGGCTACGCTTTTTCGCAATTCATCCGAAGCTGCCAGAACCAGGACGGCCCAGCCTGAAAAAAATAGCGCCAAAACACCGGTGATCCATCGACAACGTCCCTGATCCAACATCCAAAACTCCACTTCAGTTCTTCAAGCATTTGCGAGATCAAGACCTCGGCTTGCTTAGGTGTTACGTAAACTTCGCCGAATTGACCGGACAGTTTGACAGCGCAGCCCTATTAAACTCGATGCTTAAAAAGCTACCCTCGCGTTTCTTGATTGTAAGCCACAATATGAAGAGCGCCACCTTCTTGCAGTTCCTGTGCAAAATCAGTGTTCAATGCTGACATGTTGGGAACAGCATTTTGCGTATAGCGGGCTGATTGAGCGGCCCGGCTCTGTCGCAAGCTTTCTGACTTGGTTGGCAATAAAGATGATGTTGTAGACACCTCTTTCAGCAATCAAACATGGAAATGCCCAGTATGTTCTTATTTTTAGGGAAGCCATTTCCCAAAGCGCGTCATTTTCCATTCTGTCTGAACGGTGCACCATTGCGGCTACGATACAATTCGTCACCAAGGCCCTCGCTACAAGCGGAATTCCTTTGCGAATTGCGATTTACAAAGCCGGCCAAAAGGCTCTGGTAGCACGGGAGCTACCATTTTCTCCAATAGGCAGTTGGAAAACTCGAACCGATATGAATGTCAACGGCGCGCTGAGCTTGCGGGAAAGTACGGCTCACTAAAACGGCAAGTGACAATCCCTAATTGTAGATATCCACCGATTTGGCCTTCACGAAATAGGTCGTTTCGATATCGGCTTGCCCATCCACCAGATGGAGCGCACTTGAATGACTTTGGGCACGCATCTCACCGCTAACCCAAACAGGTTTATACAGCTCATTCACTTCAAAGCCCTCGTCATACCGAACAAGAACCATCTGGTTTGCGGGAGGCGGGGGGGTGTGAATGCAGGCACCAACGGTCGGTACGAGCAAAAACTCGACCGCTTTCTGCTCTACCATTTCCAAAGGCAACAGATATCCCGGCAACCGCACGATCTTTCCAATAAGATCCGGGTTCGACTCCGTTGCGGCCAGTCTACGTTGGTTCATAACGATTTCACGCTGCTTGAATAACTGATCGGGATCCAGCCCTTGGGAAACAAGCCTTTCCCTGATTTCTGACGCTCTGGCACGCGCGGTGTCATTTTCTTCATCGGGTGTTAAAATTTCGATGCGGAACAGATTCGCAAGATCACTGATCTGGCTGTATTCCAATTCTGCAAAAGGATCGTGATAGGGGCGTTCTTCTGGCAAAAGATCTACCCAAGTGATTTCCAGTGGCTCCAGAGCGGCGGCAGGTTGCGCAAAAACAAATGCCGACACAGCAATGAAAGCTAGACCAAGTGTTTTCATGATTTCCACCTTTTCTTCATAGTCGCATGGATAGCCCGTCGGCCAATGTCATCCGGTAAACCCGTAAAGCTGGGATAGCACCAGCAATCAAACCTGAGAAGAACACCAGCGCAACAAGAACAACCTCGCGTAGGGTTGGCAATCCTAGGCCAATCCTGAGCCCAAATTCCGCAGCAAGAATTGGATTTGCCACAATCGTAACCCCTGTCAAAACAAAATACCCAAGAAGTATTCCCATCAGCAAAAGTAGCACAGCCTCGAAGATGATCAGCGTGAAAATGTTGTAAGGCGTTGCACCAACCGAGCGTAGAATAGCAAATTCTCGCCGCCTTGCATCAAGGGCTGCTGACAGCATCACCACCAAACCAATGACACCCGCCAGCGCAACGGCACCTGCCATCAAGCGCAGTGCTATCTCAGCTGTCCCCGTTATCGACCAAAGCTGAAGCAGCGCTACGTTTGGCATGACCGCCGTGAGTGCATCACCGCGATATTGGGCTAGCTGACGTTGTATTGAAAGCACCGCGGATTTGTTCTCGAGTCCCGCAAAAATCGCGTTGATTGTTGCGGGTTCATGCCCGTGATCATCATGGGTGTCATCTACATGTTCGTCATGGTCATCATCGTGTAGGTGCTCGTCGTGAACTTCTTTGGCCACATGCTCTTTGTGTTCATCGTGGTCTTCTTCAGCAGAGTGCGCCGTCTCGCCCTCTTCGTGTTGCGCCGGTTCTTCGTCATCTTCATTCGCTCGGGCGCGGCCGAAAGGGTCAGCGTTTTTGGGCAGAGCATCTTGGTGAAGGGTGTCAAAACCTTCGATGGAGACAAAGACCATGCGATCAACCGCTGTTCCAGTTGGCTCCAAAACACCGCTGACGGTAAAGGGTGCGTCGTCATGAACGTCGAACGAAACCGCGCCGGACCCATGAGCATTTACAATTTCAGCACCCGGGGCGTAGCCAAAAGCCTGCGCAACCTCTGCACCAACCACGGCCCCCATCGGATCGTCAAAGGCCTGCCCTTGCGCAAAGACCAAAGGCTGGCCACCACTGTGACGAAAGCGTTTGAAATAAGCGTTGCTGGTGCCAATGACCGGATACCCACGGTGTGAATCCCCCATCATAAGCGGGACTGCCCAGTCAATACCGGGCATGTCCTCGACCATCTCATAGCTTTCCCAACTGATGCCCGTCCCGGTCGAACCAACCCCAAAGACGGTCGCCATCAGGATCTGCACGTCATTGCCTCGTGCGGCTACAATCAGATCGACCCCAGAAGCCGAGTTGGCAAAGCCCGCGCGGGCCTCTGTTCGTAGACGCTCAACCCCGAGGATCAATGCTACGCTGAGTGCTATGCTAAGCACCGTGAGCCCCGCGACAAACCGTCGGTTGAGCAGGCTTTTCAGGCAGAGATCAAGCATCACTTTGCTCCACTATTCAGCACGCCCAATTCCACCGTTCGGTCAAAATGCTTTTCAAGTGTTCTGTCGTGGCTAACGAACAGTAAGCTTGACCCAGATGCGTTACATTCCCTTAGCAACAGTTCGACAAAAGCATCCTTTGCCTCTTCATCAAGCGCCGACGTAGGTTCGTCGGCCAAAACGACTTCCGGTGCCCCGATCAAGGCACGCGCCGCCGCAACTCTTTGTTGCTGGCCAATACTGAGCGCGCTGGCGGGGCCATTGAGCGTTTTGGGGTCAGTCAACCCAAGTTCATTCAACAACCGGATTGCGGTTGTTTTCGGTTCAGCCGCCACTTTTTCCCGCCGCAGCGTTGAAAAGCGACAGGGCAATAGAACGTTTTCAATTGCGCTGAGCCAAGGCAACAAATTGAACACTTGGAAAATTAGTCCAATGTGATCGACACGAAAACGATCACGATCACGGCCTGACAAGCCTCCAACATCGGTTCCTGCAACGAAAACCGAAGCCTTGGGAATATCTATGACCCCAGCAATCGCTGAGAGCAACGTCGACTTCCCACTGCCACTAGGTCCGCGCAGCATGACTTTCTCGTTGGCACGCAGTTCAAATGTGTCGATATCGAGGATCAAGCGCGGCGCACCTGCCCAGCGATATTGTAATGATTTGAGTTCTATAGGTTTCATTATGAAATATAGATATAGCAAAATACCGTTGTGTCGAGGGGACTGATCGATACCAGAACAAAGCGTTGGGCAACGTACTCCTCTACGGTCTCTTGGGGCTAACGCGCTTATAGACACTGAGTTTTTCGTGAACGACCGTAACGTGCTCAACGCACTTACCCCGGAGCTTCCGAAGCGGGTGGAATGTTCGTAAGTCTCAAGGGCTGGCGGCGCCACTCAATCCGATACCACAGGTGCCCAAAGGCCCTCCTGTCCATAATCGCCCTCGCTGCACCCGCCATTTACTGGTTATGGGGCCTTAGCCTAACAACTGCCCCTTCGCCGATATCAAATATGGATTTTCACCCTTTCGCAAATCGACATGAGTCGAAGTACTCTTCTGACCCAGCCGGATCAAAGGGCTTAACCCATTTAGGTACTCCGCATTTCATCCAGCGGCACTTCATAAGTATTGGGAATGCTGTCAGCGGCGACTTTCATTTTAACCAGATTACATCGACTCAACTCGCTACCGACGTAGTCGAATCTGTGAAAGCGGACATGGCTGCAAGGCCCCCGCGAGTCCTTAGATCTCGTCAAGTCTGCAATGTGGTCGAAAATGCGAAAGAGGGCTGGATTGTCATATTTGGTGGCGCCCTTTCTAAAATTCTGAGCGAAGCTTCCGGTGCCAAATTTGAATCGCTCACAAAAGAACAATCAAATGTTATTTTGCGGAATGACGTTCCGTTCTGCGGCATTGGCATCAACTCGACTCCTGCTTAACCTGCACAAACAACAGAGCGAAGGCGGCAAATTCTTTGGGAGGGGATGATGCAAAGCACTCTACGGATGCAATGACAGCGATGAAACCTGAGGACGCGGTCCGCCATGTGATTGCCACGGACCCGACATTCGCAGTGCATGAGGTCGACGTACGCGGTGTCACATTCAAGGCGTTCAAAAACATTCCACCAACAGTGCCTAGCTTGCTTGCCGCTGGATGGGCGCGACATGGCGACGGCGCGTTGGAATATCTGGCCTACGAAGGGGAAGTGCTGACCTATGCTGATTTCACCAGTATGGTGTATCGGTTGGCACATGCCATGCGCGATGAACTGGGAGTGCAGCAAGGCGACCGTGTGGCGATCGCCATGCGCAATTATCCAGAGCTTTTGGCTCTGGTGTTGGCAATTTCATCCATCGGGGGGGTGGTTGTTTTCGTCAACGCCTGGTGGACGACAGAAGAGCTCGACTATGCCCTGCGCGACAGTGGTGCCCAAATCGTCTTTGCCGACAGCCCGCGACTGCAGCGCCTCGAGCCATTGCAGTCAGAGCTTGGTTTGACTTTGATAGGTGTACGTGACGCCGAAGGTCAAAGCGCGCATGACTTAACAGCGCTCGAGACAAACGCCGCATCCGATACCGCACCCGTGGTCAAAATAGACACCGACGATGATTTTGCGGTCATGTATTCTTCCGGCACCACCGGTCATCCAAAGGGCGTGGTACAAACCCATCGCGGGGCCGTGAACGCAGTTTTCAGTTGGTTGATGCAATCGGTCGTGGCACCTTTGGTCACGCCCCCCGAACCGGATGCGACCGCACCGCCGCGCCCTTCGGCATTGGTGGTCACACCCCTGTTTCATGTTACGGCCACCCATCCACTGTTTCTACTAAGCCTGCCTGCTGGCGCAAAAATAACTCTGATGCACAAGTGGGATGCCGAAGGGGCCGTGCGCCTAATGCGCGACAACTCCATAACTCGCTTTCTTGGCGTACCTACCCAATCAGCCGAACTCATGCAGGCGGCCTTGAAGATGGGTGAAACACTCCCAGCGATGGATTACCTCGGCTCAGGTGGTGCGAAACGACCGGGAGCGCAGGTCGCGCAACTTGCCAAGGCTTTCCCGAATGCGGGTGTCGCCACAGGCTGGGGTATGACGGAAACCAACGCCTTGGGCATTGGCATGATCGGGGAGGACTATACCGCACGGCCCGAAAGTGCGGGCAAATTGCATCCACCAGTACAGGAGCTTCGCATGCTTGATGATGCTGGGAATGATGTGCCCGTGGGGTGTCTAGGAGAGATCACAGTCAAAAGCCCCGCCAACATGCGTTGCTATTTGAACAAACCTGAAGCCACTGCAGAGACCTTGCAAGACGGCTGGCTGCGAACCGGAGATCTGGGCGTGCTGGACGAAGATGGCTATGTCACCATCCTTGATCGCAAGAAAAACATCATTATCAGGGGCGGCGAAAACATCGCATGCCTTGATGTAGAAGGTGCCTTGCACCGCCATCCCGACGTGCTGGAGGCGGCAGCGTTTTCTGTACCCGATGACCGTCTGGGCGAAGCCGTCGGCGCCGCGGTTCAACTGAAAAACGGTGCGACACTTACATGCGATGACATGGCGACGTTTCTGCAGGGGCACCTCGCCCCCTTCAAAATCCCGGTGCATCTGTGGGTTCAGCGCGACGTCCTGACCCGTGGTGCCACTGACAAAATTGACCGCCGCGCCATCCGTACGGCCTGTCTGGACAATCTAAAGGTGAAAGTATGAATTCCCCAAGCGAAGTTGAAACAGGCGCCTATATTGCAGCCGCAGGCAAGGCGGCATGGGATGTTCCAGACCTGCCTGCAAACACGCCCCTGCGTGAGATAAAGACCGTGGGCATCATCGGTGCGGGCACCATGGGTGGCGGCATTGCTATGAATTTTGCCACGGCTGGGTTCGACATACGCATCGTTGAAACCACGCAAGAGGCGCTTGATCGTGGTCTTGCTGTGGTGCGCGGTAACTACCAGCGGTCTGCAGACAAAGGTCGCTTTCCCCAAGACGAAGTCGAGACGCGTATGGCCCGCTTTGACGGACGACTCGCATTGGCCGACCTTGCTGAATGCGATCTGGTGATTGAGGCGGTTTTTGAGAACATGGACCTCAAGCGCAAGATTTTTACAGAGCTCGACCGCGTGATGAAATCGGGCGCCATACTTGCGACAAATACCTCTGCGCTCAACATTGATGAGATTGCGTCGATGACTAAGCGTCCCAAGGACGTGATCGGCTTGCACTTCTTCTCTCCCGCCAATGTCATGAAGCTGTTGGAGATCGTACGCGCTAAGCACACTGCCGATGACGTGGTGGCCACCTGCATGTCGTTGGCCGGCGACATCAACAAGATTGCGACACTTGTCGGTGTTTGTCCTGGTTTTGTCGGCAACCGCATCCTGTTTGCGCGCCAGATTCAAGCCAACAAACTGGTCTATCAGGGCGTGATGCCTTGGGATGTAGATGCAGCCCTGAATGCGTTTGGATTCAAGATGGGCCCTTTCCAGATGAGCGATCTGGCGGGCCTTGATATCGGCTGGTCCAAAGGGGCCAAGACCGATAACCCGATCCGCGACGCCTTGTGCGAACTGGATCGTCGCGGGCAGAAAACCAAAGCCGGGTTTTATGACTATGACGACGCGCGCCGCCCTATCCCGTCGGACGTTACCGCAGGCATTATCCGTGACATCACTGGCGCACAGCCCTCAAAAATGAACGCGGATGAGATTGTTGAAATTTGCATTTATCCGATGATCAATGAAGCCGTGAAGATCCTAGAAGAGAACAAAGCGCAGCGCCCTTCGGACATCGATGTGGTCTGGCTGAATGGCTATGGCTGGCCTGCAGACAAGGGCGGCCCGATGTTTTACGGCGATCGGGTTGGGGCCGCAGCTGTGTTCGCGCGTATGGAAACGCTCGGGGCCGAAGATGCGGCGTTTTCCCCCGCTCAAGCTCTGCGCACCTTAGCTGAAACAGGTGGCAAGTTCGTCGATATTGATACTGGAGGGTTGAAGGTATGAGCTACGAATTCATCAAAACAGAAAAACGCGGACATATCCTGCTGGTTACCATGAACCGACCAGAGGTCTACAACGCCGTGCATGTGGATATGCACAACGAAATGGCCGCGTGCTGGGATGCCTTTGCCGCTGACCCGGACCTTTGGGTAGCTGTCCTGACGGGCGCGGGCGACAAGGCCTTCTCGGCAGGCAACGACCTGAAGGCAACAGCCGCCGGCGGCAGCAAGGCCAAGATGACAACGACAGGCTTTGCTGGCCTCTCTTCGCGGTTTGACCTCGAGAAACCGATCATCGCTGCGGTTAACGGGGTCGCGATGGGCGGCGGCTTTGAGACGGCCCTGTCCTGCGACATTATCCTCGCGTCCGAAAATGCCAAGTTCGCTTTGCCAGAAGTCAAAGTCGGCTTCTTTGCGGCGGCTTCGGGCGTGCAGCGCCTGTCGCGCTACATCGGACGGCTCGCCGCGCATGAGTTAATGCTCACGGGCCGCACCTTCGACGCCACAGAAGCCCATGCGATGGGCTGCGTTAACGAGGTACACCCGCCTGAAGAATTGCTTACCAAAGCGATGGAAAAAGCCGAACAGCTTTGCACCGTATCGCCCTCAGCCGTGAAGGCAACCAAACGTGTGCTCAATGACATGTTGCGTCGTGATGGCATGGCCGAAAGCATCGCCTACTCTCGCGAGGTCATCGCTGACTTGTCGAAAACAGAAGATTTTAAAGAAGGCGTCAATGCCTTCGTCGCCAAACGCGCCCCGCAGTGGGTTAACAAATAAACAGCCTTAAGGACGAACTAAATGTCAGATGCACATGCAGAAACTAGCCTGAACAACCTTGAAATGTCCGACAAAGCCAAACCGCTTTTGAACGCAGTGATCAAGCACATCCGCGAAAACGTTGACCCGATTAGCGAAGAGTTTCACCGTTTGGGTAAGGCACAGGAAGACCGCTGGTCATATCACCCGCGCCAGATTGAGCTGTTGGATGGCGCTAAGCAAAAGGCGCGTGATGCCGGACTATGGAACTTCTTTCTACCCAACGCCGAAACCGGCGAAGGCCTCTCAAATCTGGACTACGCTTACATTGCCGCTGAGCTGGGGAAAAACCCGCTGGCCTCCGAAACGCTCAACTGTTCAGCACCTGATACGGGCAACATGGAAGTGCTTGAGCGTATCGGCACGGAGCAACAAAAAGAACAATGGCTCAAGCCGCTCCTAGCAGGTGAAATTCGCTCTGCATTTGCGATGACCGAGCCTGACATGGCGTCCTCTGACGCCAAGAACATCTCGACATCTGCTGTGCTCGAAAATGGCGAGTGGGTCATCAACGGCGAGAAGTACTACATCTCAGGAGCAGGTGATCCGCGTTGTAAGATCATGATCGTGATGGTCAAAACCTCTCCTGACGCAGAAGCCTTCCGCCAGCAATCTCAGATCCTTGTTCCCATGGATCACCCCGGTGTTGAAATCCTCGGACCGATGCATGTGTTTGGCCACGACGACGCGCCACACGGCCACATGCACATAAAGTTTACCGATGTGCGCGTGCCAGAAGAGAACATCCTCTGGGGCGAAGGCCGCGGTTTTGAGATCAGCCAAGTTCGCCTTGGGCCCGGCCGCATTCACCACTGCATGCGCTCAATCGGGCAAGCCGAAAAGGCGCTGGATCTGATGATCCACCGCGGTCTCAATCGCGTCGCCTTTGGCAAGAAGATCGTTGACCTCGGCAAGAACATGGAGACGATCTCACGCGCTAAGATCGAGATTGAATCGATGCGTTTGCTGGTGTTGAAAGCCGCCAAGGCGATGGACGTACTGGGCAACAAAGAGGCCCGCATCTGGGTCAGCATGATCAAGGCGAAGGTGCCTGAACAGGTCTGCGATATCATTGATCAAGCGATGCAAGTGCACGGCGCAACCGGCATCAGCCAATGGTCCCCTTTGTCTGGCATGTACGCCCAGCAACGCACGCTGCGTTACGCCGATGGCCCCGATGAGGTGCACCACCACGTCATCGCACGCAATGAAGTGCAGTCATATAAGGATAGCAACTCGCGCCAAGATGCCATCTCTGGTGATACAAACGCGCGCGGTTCTTTCGGATTTGTCGGATGAGTCTGTTTGATCTGACCGGCAAGGTAGCCCTCTTAACGGGGGCGTCCAAAGGCATGGGCTACGAGATGGCCCTTGGCCTTGCCCAACACGGCGCAACAGTGGTGATCTCCTCGCGCACGCAAGAAGAGCTCGACGCTGCCGCTGCTGAAATCAACAAAGCTGTGGGGGCCAAGTGCGCCCACGGCATTGCCGCCAACATTGTCCACAAGGACTCGTTGCAAGCGCTTGTCGACAAGACACATGAAGTCGCGGGCGCAATCGACATCGTGGTTGGCAACGCTGGCGTGAATCCTTATTTCGGCCCAATCGCTGGCATTTCGGATGAACAATACGAACGCACGATGAACGCCAACGTACAGTCCAACCTGTGGCTGGCAAAGATGGTCGCCCCAGACATGGAGGCCAAAGGGTCCGGGTCTATGATGTTCACATCATCGATCGGGGCGTTCAAAGCCTCCGACACGTTGGGCACCTATGGCATGTCCAAATTGGCGCTGATCGGGTTGGTCCGCAATCTGGCAGCAGAGTTTGGTCCCAAAGGCATCAGGTTCAATGCGATCTGCCCCGGGCTAATCAAAACCGACTTTGCCCGTGAGCTCTGGGACAAACCAGGGGTAGAAGAGAAATACTCCCGCGCGATTCCATTGGGCCGTCTGGGGGAACCGGATGATTTCGCTGGTCTGGCCGTGTTCCTTGGTTCGGACGCCAGTAAGTATATGACCGGACAGGCGTTGACTGTCTGCGGCGGCTCCAGCATGTGGAGTTGAGGTTATGGAAATAAAGGGCAAAATCTGTGTTGTGACAGGTGCGGCAAGCGGCATTGGCCGCGCTCTGTGCCATGCTTTCGCGGCTGAAGGGGCTGCGCATGTGGTGTGCGTTGACATGAATGCCGAAGGGGCTGCGCAAACCGCGCAGGACGTGGGCGGGCACGCCTATACGGTCGATGTGTCGGACGAAGGGCAGATTGCCGATATGATCGACACGGTTGAGCGCGACATTGGCCCGATTGACCTGTTCTTTTCCAATGCGGGTATTGCTGTTGGCGGGGGTATGGAAACACCCAACGCCGAGTGGCAACGCACATGGGAGATAAACGTCATGGCCCACATCTGGGCCTCGCGTAAACTGGTCCCCTTGATGGCCTCCCGTGGTGGTGGGTATCTATTAAACACTGCCTCGGCGGCAGGCTTGCTGAACCAGATTGGGTCTGCCTCGTATGGCGTGACGAAACACGCCGCTGTCGGTTTGGCGGAGTGGATCGCGATGACGCACGGGGACGACGGGATCAAAGTCTCTGTCTTGTGCCCACAAGCTGTGCGCACCGAGATGACCCGGGGACATGAAGATCACGTCGCGGCACTCAACGGCATGATGGAACCCGAAGCCGTAGCATTTTGCTGCGTTGATGCCATCCGCGAGGAAACGTTCTTAATCCTGCCGCACGAAGAAGTGCGGGAGTACATGAAGAACAAAACAGATAATTATGACCGCTGGATCGGCGGTATGCGCAAACTCAACCGCAAATTCGGCGCGCTCGACACATAAGTCGGGTCGTTCGCCAAACATCAAACAAAAGGAACAAAATATGATCGGTTATGTAACAATCGGCGTGAATGACATGGAACGCGCCAAAACCTTCTACGCAGGACTGTTTGCCGATAAGGGCGGCAAGGTTGTTATCGACAATGGTCGCATCGCCTTTATTAGCGTGGCAAAGGGCCAGCCAATGGTCGCAGTCTGCGAACCCTATGACAAGGGCGACCCAGCACCGGGCAACGGCACCATGCTTGCCTTTACCGCAGACAACAAAGAAGAGGTGGACCAGATGCACGCCCGCGCATTGGAACTGGGGGCCACCGATGACGGTGCACCCGGTCAGCGCATTCCCGATCGGTTTTATGGTGCTTATGCCCGTGACCCCGACGGAAACAAGTTCTGCTTTTTTGTGTTTGGCTAATGTGCGCGGCGGTCACTTTTTATCGAGTGGCCGCCTTAAACCACGCAGGTATAGCAACAGTCCGAACAGCTTCATGTCTGAGGCATAGGCCAACAGACAGTGTTGCTTAGGTGGGATTCACCATCTCTAAAACAGCGTAGTACCTCTAGTCCGCGCACCAAGGCGGTGACAAAATTGCGATCCTTGTCTGAGCTGTCTTTGTGTCGGTCGTCCATCAGCCCATTATTCTCGGCTCAGTGCGCCACAGCCGCGTTGTGCGGAAACTGAAACAAAGCGCCCAGCATCAAAACGTATGCAGGTATTGAAACTTTACCGTCCACCCCTTGCCATAGCGCGCATTGAATGACTGCGGCCATGCGAAAGAAGCAAAAGCCAAGGAAATAGCCAAAATTACCAATGCAGCACACCAGCTTCGCCGACATTTTACGACATCAAATTCCTGATCTTAGGCGCGGTCTCAACCCATTTAGAAATTTTGACAAAGGTTTCTGACACGCCTCTAAATGCAGCGTCTTGCCTGTCAAAGACAGCTTTCCTCAGCGCGTCTTTTTGGTGCTCCAATGCCCCCGGCCCCGAGGCGATTGGGGAACCAGTTCAGGTAACGCAACACCGCGCGTAGAGGTCGTGTCTGTTTCCCTCTAGCTTCCTGGATTGCTCTATTCGGAAGCCATCAGGGGTTAACCGTCATTCCTAAAACTCCATGCGATAAGAACGTCACGTCAGTATGCGGACAGCAATTCCGCAGTGCGGAATTAACGCCGGAATTGCGGTTGACAAGATTCAACGCAAGGTCCCAACTTTATGCCAATACATTGAGGGGGAGTAGACAATGAAAATTATGCTCAGCACTGAGCCCGGCGGACCGGATACGTTGGTTCTAAGCGAAACTCCGACCCCAGAACCGGGCAAGAAACAGGTCCGCATCAAGGTCCATGCAGCGGGCGTAAATTTCCCCGACACGCTTATCATCCGCGACCTCTATCAGGTGAAACCGCCCCGCCCCTTTGCCCCCGGCGGCGAAATTGCAGGCGAGGTTGACGCTGTTGGCGAAGAGGTGAGCGGTCTGAAGGTCGGAGATCGCGTGCTCGGCATGGTCGGCTTTGGCGGTTTCGCCACACAGGTCGTGGCAGACGCGACGCGCGTCATCAAAATCCCTGACGCGATGCCTTACGACGAGGCCGCCTGTTTCGTGCTGACCTACGGCACATCGCATCACGCACTCAAGGACCGCGCCGCGATTCAACCGGGCGACTCCCTCTTGATTTTGGGGGCTGCGGGCGGTGTTGGGGCTGCTGCAATCGAACTGGGCAAGGCAGCAGGTGCAAAGGTTATCGCCGCTGTGTCTTCAGAGGAGAAGGCGCAGTTCTGCCGTGACCTCGGCGCAGATGAAACCCTGATCTACCCTCGCGACATGTCCGACCGGGCTGCGCAAAAAGACTTCTCTGCACAGATCAAGACATTGTCTGGCGGTGAGGGTGTGAATGTCGTCTATGATGCGGTGGGTGGCGATTATGCAGAACCAGCCGTACGTGCTCTGGCATGGAAGGGCCGCTATCTGGTGGTGGGCTTCCCGGCGGGTATCCCGAAAATCCCACTGAACCTGACGCTACTGAAAGGTTGTCAGATTGTTGGCGTATTCTGGGGCGCCCATACGGTACGCGAGCCCCAGAGCCATGCAGAAAACATGGGCGATCTGTTTCGCTTGTACGCAGAGGGTAAAGTCCGACCACAAATCTCTGCGCGTTTCCCGTTGGCACAAGCCAGCGACGCGCTCCAACTGCTCGAAGACCGCAAGGCACTTGGCAAAGTTGTGGTCACGATGACGTAACTCGGAGGAGCCTAGGCCGGCAGATGCGACACATCAATGAACCACGCAAGATCAGTGCCAATGCGAGCCTATCGAACAGGATCACGAATGACCAAAGAGCGATCGATGTTTTCACCAGCATGAAACGCTACGCGCAACGAGTTCACGTGACCCTGGAACGTGCAGTGGCTTGGACTTCCATCGCACCCGGCTTCCTAGTGCCTGCGCGCGCCGCCCCAATCGCGCCCCAACATTCTAACAATCGCAATAAACGACGAAGCAAGCCCACCCTTATGGCCGAATGGCTCGGGCGACCCGCGTTCAAAGACCAACAGAGAGCAAAACATGAAACTTGATCAAGCCATGAGCGAACGCCGCTCTATTCGCGGATTTACCGATGCGCCAGTTTCACAAAAGATACTGGAAGAGGTGATTGAGCTCGCCAATCGCGCGCCCTCCTCAATGAACACGCAACCATGGCATCTGCATGTGCTGACAGGCGAACCTCTGGAACGCGTCCGCACAGGCAATACCGAGCGGATGCTGGGCGGTGTGACCCCGACGCGCGATATTGAGGATTATGCCGCCTATGAAGGCGAGCACCGCAAACGGCAGATCGAAATCGCAGTACAACTGTTCGAGGCGATGGGCATCGAACGCCACGATGCTGAGCGTCGTCAGGACTGGGTCATGCGTGGGTTTCGGCAATTTGATGCGCCCGTCTCAATTGTGGTCTGCTTTGACCGTTCACTGCTGAACAACACGATTGCCCATTTTGACACTGGCGCCATGACCTATGGTCTGGTTCTCGCCGCTTGGGCACGAGGGTTGGGCGCGGTCATCAACGGACAGGGCATCATGCAAAGCCCAGTTGTGCGGGAAGTTGCAGAGATCCCAGACGATCAGGTTATTCTGACCTGTGTTGCCTTGGGCTGGCCCGATGAAGGATTTGTCGCCAACTCGGTTGTGTCTCGCCGGCGTCCAGTTAGCAACACAACGAAATTCCTTGGCTTTGAGGCAGCCAAAGTGTCTTAGGGTCAGGGCCCATTGCAGCCACTACAATTGATTGCAGTTTGTAGGTAACAAAGCGCTGTTGTGGGTCGTCTCGCAGAAACTTACCACGGGTATAAGAGATCCCATCGCCGTGATCTCGTTTCGTTCAGTTTGGGAAAGCAAAGACTAAGCGCAGGCCTCGTGAACTTTTCACTGAGGGCGGTGCGCGGCAAGAATACGTCATGACAGCAGTCATATCGCATTGCCACTCAAAAATGCTCTGGCTCAAGCATAGCCAATCATTTGAGTGCGCTCAGTTGAAACTGGCCGATAGATTTTTGTGACGAGGAATGTTTGATTTCCATCTTGGATCAACCGGTTCCTGACTTTAGGACCGGACCGCCTATTTAGACCTCACGACTAGGCCGCTGTCTGCGTTCCAGATGAGAAGAGTGCGAACGACTATTCCCCGATATTCTCGTGATCCGTCAGGCACTCGGAATGATCCCGCAATACATCCAGAACCCGGCAATCCCCGGCTTGCCCGCCTGCGCATTCTGCAATCATCCGTTTAAGTTCCTGCTCCAAAGCTTGCAACCTGAGTATGCGTTGCTGCACTTGCAACAGCTGTTGCTGGGCAATTGAATCCGCTTGTGAACAGGATTGCTCAGGATTGTCAGCCAAACCCAGCAGATCCCGAATTGCATCAAGCGAAAAACCCAATTGCCGTCCATGGCGCACAAAGGCCAATCGGTCCAGATCACTCTGAAGATAGCGTCTTTGCCCACCCGCGGTCCGGCCAGGTTCGCGCAACACCCCAATCTGTTCATAATACCTGATGGTCTGGACTTTGGTCCCTGTTTTGCGGGACAGCGTGCCGATTGTGAGCATGAAAACCTCTAGTCTCTATACATAGCAGAGCTAACCACTCAATCCGTCAGATCAAGGCAAAACTGGCCATCCTCAGCTTAACACCTGCGCGCTAAGGGCGATCCCCCTCGCCTTGACAAAAAAAGATGAAAAAGCTCTTGAAGCTACTGCCACTAGAGGTCCTATCTATATCAGGAACATCCATTCCGGAGCTTTTCCATGCATCACGAAGGTTCTATTATCGCCCCTCAGTCCACTTGCAGCAGTTGCTGCGGCAGCGACACAAAAATCCCAAACCCAGCCGCGAAATCCGGTGTCGGGCGCAGTTTCCGCGTGGCAGGACTGGATTGCGCCGAAGAAGTGGCGGTCCTGAACAAGGTTTTGGCCAAGGACTTAGGGGGCGAAGTCCACCTGGCGTTTGATGTCATAAATGCGCGCATGACGATCTTGGATTCCGCCATTCCGATGCAGGACGATGAAGTCATCAGGCGCGTTGCCTCCACAGGGCTCAGCGCAAAGCAGTGGGATGATCAATCTGCCAAAGCGGACCATTCCGCCCACCTGAAACGGCAGAAACAATTTACCTTTCTCTCAGCGGGTTTCTGGGCCGCTGGATTGATTTATCACATGATTGAAACCGGGCTGGTTGGTGGATTGTCCATTTTTTCCGGCCATGGTGACACCCCGATGCCCAACATCGAGATCAGCCTATTCTTACTCGCCATACTCTTTGGGGCATGGCTAGTCGCGCCCAAAGCATGGTCCTCTACGCGTCGCCTTTCCCCTGATATGAACCTGCTAATGATTGTCGCCGTCTGTGGTGCGGTTATCTTGGGCGAATTTTTTGAGGCCGCCACCGTCGCCTTTCTTTTTGCACTTTCACTTACCTTAGAAAGCTGGAGCGTCGGGCGCGCGCGCAATGCCGTCGCCGCGTTGTTGGACCTCGCCCCAGCGACGGCCAGAGTCATTTCCAAAGATGGGAAAACAGAACAGGATATCCCTGCCGCACAGGTCGCGATTGGCGATATCTTTATCGTGCGGGGTGGGGATCGCATTCCCCTAGACGGCACAGTGCAAAGCGGCATTGGGGCCGTCGATCAGGCCCCGATAACCGGTGAAAGCGCCATGGTCCTAAAAGAGGCAGGAGACACGGTTTTCGCAGGAACCATCAACGGCGAAGGCACGCTGACCATTCAAGCCAGCAATATCGCAAGCGACACGGTGTTGGCAAAAATCACCCGGATGGTTGGGGATGCGCATTCCCGGCGCGCGGATATTGAACAGTGGGTCACCAAATTTGCCCGCATCTACACCCCTTTCGTCATGGGACTCGCAGCTTTCATCGCCATTGTCCCGCCACTTGTGTTCGGGGCCGCTTGGACGGATTGGATCTACAACGCGCTTGTCTTACTTGTCATCGCCTGCCCTTGCGCCTTGGTGATTTCAACGCCCGTGTCCATTGTTGCGGCCCTTGCCGCCTCAGCACGCAATGGCGTGCTGATCAAAGGGGGCGCTTATGTCGAAATCCCCAGCCGACTGACCGCCTTGGCAATCGACAAGACAGGCACGATCACCGAAGGAACGCCCGAAATCGCGTCGGTCCAGTCCTTTATGGAAGACGACGCCAGCTTGTTGCAAATCGCAGCTGCGCTGGAAATCAGATCGTCCCATCCCCTTGCCCGCGCTATTGTGACCTATGCAGGTCAAACCGCTCCTGCCGAACAAACCCGCACTGTCCCTGGCCGCGGTGTCGAAGGCATCGTGGACGGGCGCAACGTGTGGCTGGGGTCTGAACGTTTTGCGCACGAAAAGGGGTTAGAAATCCCAGACGCCCTAAAACGGCAGTTTGAAACAGCCGGCAGCACTCTGGTTGCCATTGGAGATGACACAAACCTGCTCGGCCTGCTTGAACTGCGCGACAAAATCCGCCCCGATGCGCGCGCTATGATTTCAAAGCTACACGCACAGGGCGTTAAAAAGATTGTCATGTTAACGGGGGACAATGAACCGACTGCCCGTGCCGTTGCTCAAACAGTTGGCATTGACGAGGTTCACGCCGGATTGCTGCCACAAGAAAAGGCCGCAGCCATCGAGGACTTGACCGAAACCTATGCTGTTGTGGCGATGGTTGGGGATGGGGTCAACGATGCCCCCGCGATGGCGCGCGCTGACATTGCAATTGCGATGGGTGCGGTGGGATCTGATGCGGCAATTGAAACTGCCGACATCGCATTAATGAGCGATGACATCGGCAAACTGCCTTGGCTCGTCAACCATTCACGCCACACCATGTCAATCATTCGTCAGAACATTGGATTTGCCCTAGTAACCAAAGCTTTGTTTGCGGGTTTGACCGCATTGGGCATGGCCTCAATGTGGGGGGCAATCGCCGCGGATGTTGGCGTGTCGCTTGCCGTCGTAGCCAACGCATTGCGTTTGCTCCGTGAGCGTTAAGAGCGTTTGTGACTATCACACCTCAAAGGAAGTCGGGGCCATGCCTCGGTTCAATCCCTAACTGGTCGGTTCTGAACGCTGGCCTGAACTCTGTGACAGATCCAAAATACGCGAAAACAACCAATCAATCGCTGCATCCCCATCTGAGCGGATATGCCGATAAAGATGAATCTCCAGCGGCTTAACTGCCAACGGCAAGGGTCGCGCCTGCAGGCCAAACCGTCTGGCAAGATCGCGCGTCAACGTAACCACCATGTCGGTTCCCAATACGATTGGAACAACCGAATAATAATTCTGCATTTGCAACCCGAACTGTCGCCGTATTCCACGCCTGCGTAGCGCAATATCCACGGCTGCGGCCCCCTGTTGGCGCGAAGAAATGTGGATGTGTTTAAGCTCTAAATAAGCGTCGAGCGTAAGCTCTTGGCTCCCTGCCGGATGACCCGGTCGCATAGCACAGACATAGCTGTCTTTGGCAACAATCTGGCTGCTCAAATTTGTGGTATCGCGCAAGGGAATGTCGGTTGCGATTTCGACAGTTCCGCGCGCCAAAGCTTTGGGCAACTCCGCCCGGGGCAGACGCAGCACCCGAAGCTCAACCCCCGGCGCCCGATGGCTCAGGTCTTGCACAAGATCCGGCAGCAGTTCCGCGTCATGCAGATCCAAGACGCTCAGCCGGAAAATCCGACGACTGGTTGCCGGATCAAATCGTTCCGCCTTGAGCGAGGCCGATTGAAGCAAGGTCAACGCATCTGAAACACGGCCCGCAATACTGTCGGCAAAGCTGGTGGGCTGCATTCCGCTCCCGCTTTTGACAAATAATGGGTCATCCAAAGCATGTCGTAGCCGAGCCAAAGCGTTGCTGACGGTTGGTTGCGTCAACGACAAACGTTCCGCTGCTCTGGTCAAGTTGCGTTCCGTATAAATCGTATCAAAGACCAGAAACAAATTCAGGTCGAGCCGGTTCAAGCGCATCATCATTCTCTATGTGAATGATGCCAATTCTGAATATTAATTTCCAGAATGACAAGTGGCTTGATATCACGTGGTCAAACACCGCTGATCTTTCACAAAGCTAGACGAGGTATCCCATGGATTTTGACCATTCTCCACGGACTGAAGAATTGCGCCAAAAACTGATGACCTTTATGGAAACGCATATCTACCCGCGCATCCCGGCCCACAAAGCCGAGATTGAGGCGGGTCAATTTCCCGTCTCTTTCATGGAAGATCTCAAAGCTCTGGCAAAAGCAGAAGGTCTCTGGAACCTGTTTTTACCCAGCCTTCGTGACGACGAACCGGGCACTGGCCTGAGCAACCTGGAATACGCACCATTGGCGGAAATTTTGGGTCAGGTCAGCTGGGCCTCCGAAGTCTTCAACTGCAACGCGCCGGATACCGGAAACATGGAATTGTTGCACATGTTCGCCACAGAACAGCAGCGCAAAGAGTGGTTGGTTCCTCTGCTCAACGGCGAAATCCGATCTGCTTTTGCCATGACCGAACCCGATGTTGCGTCATCGGATGCGACCAACATCACGACCTCAATTCGTCGGGATGGCGATGACTATGTGATCAATGGACGGAAATGGTTTATCACCAACGCCTGCCATCCGAATTGCAAAGTTCTGATAGTCATGGGAAAGACCGACCCAAACGCAGAAACCCACAAACAGCAAAGCATGATCATCGTTCCACGCGATACGCCGGGTGTCGAAATTGTACGGAACCCAACCATTTTGAACATGCATGACCCCGAGGGCCACGCAGAGATCGTGTTCCAGAATGTACGCGTCCCTGCTGGCAACCTTTTGGGCGAAGAAGGCAGTGGCTTTGCCCTTGCTCAAGCACGATTGGGCCCCGGCCGCATCCATCACTGTATGCGCTCCATTGGGGCCGCCGAAATGGCGCTGGATCTGATGATTGAACGGTTGCAAGAGCGCAAAACGTTTGGGAAGTACCTGTCAGAGCAAGGCGTTACCCGCGAATGGATCGCCCGCTCGCGCCTTGAAATCGAACAGGCCCGTTTGCTGACACTCAAAGCCGCTTGGAAAATCGACAAGGTGGGCGCTAAAGCGGCCCGCAAAGAGATCTCGTTGATCAAAGTGGTCGCCCCGAATGTGCACGCGACGGTAACCGACAGAGCGATGCAAGCCTTTGGTGCAATGGGATTGACGCCGGATACCCCGCTTGCCGACAGCTATACGTGGGCGCGTGCCTTGCGGTATGCCGACGGCCCTGACGAGGTGCATATGCAATCAATCGCAAAGATGGAGATCAAAGCCTCAAACCGGGGCCGGTCTGCGATTTGGTTGACCCCACCCCAACGCTAAACTGCACGAGTTTTTACCCCTTAGACAGCGCAACACCTGCTGTTGGCTGTCTAAGGATGGATCACTAAACCACTTGCTTTGAGACAGTCGGCAATTTGCGATAAACCAGATCCTGCTCTGGCGTGTTCAGCGCCGCCTCAAGTGCCTGAACCACTTTCTGATGATGTGGGGATTTATGGCACACCGGGTCCGTTGCACTGGCATCCCCAACCAGGGCAAGCGCTTGGCAACGACATCCGCCAAAATCAATCTCTTTGCGGTCGCAACTCTGACACGGATCTGGCAACCAATCGGTACCGCGATAGGCGTTGAAGGCCTCGCTTTTGTACCAAATTTCGGACAGTGTTCGGTCCCTCACATTGTCGAATTTGAGATGCGGAATGCTTTCCGCTGCGTGACAGGGCAAAACCGTTCCATCCGGGGTGACATTCAACCCTGTCGACCCCCAGCCACCCATGCAGGCCTTTGGAAAGTCAGAATAATAATCTGGTGGAACAAAATCAAATGCCATCGTTCCGCGCAATCGGTGTTCCGCCTCGGATACGATACGTTTCGCTTCTTTGGTCTGTTCCAATGTCGGCAGCAATTGATCTCGGTTGGTTTCAGCCCAACCATGAAATTGCACACAAGCCACCTCGAGCCGCCGAGCGCCCAAATCCACCGCCATTTCAATCGTGCGTTCAAGATCATCAAGATTGTGGCGATGCATGACCGCATTCAACGTCAGGGGAATGCCCCTATTTTTTATCTCGGTTGCAACTTTCATCTTGCGATCAAAGCCGCCTTTGTAACCGCCGATCCAATCCGCCAAGTCTGCAGTGGTGCCTTGCAACGAGAGCTGGATGTGATCCAGCCCAACCTGTTCAAGCGCATCCAGCCGTTTCGGGGTTAACCCAACACCGCTGGTTATCAGGTTGGTGTAAAGACCGGCCTCAGCAGCAGCTTGGGTCAATTCCACCAGATCAGGACGCGAGGCAGGCTCACCACCCGAAATGTGCAGCTGCAACACACCCATTTCTGCGGCCTGACGAAACACATCGGCCCAGGTTTCCGTGTCCAACTCGTGATCGCGCGTCAGCAGATCGGTTGGGTTCGAACAATAGGGACAAGCCAATGGGCAGCGGTGCGTCAGCTCAGCCAGCATGGCGATGGGTGGGGGCGCCGTCATGCATGCACCGCCAAAAACATCCGCGCCCTCAGGCCAACGAGAAAGGTTTGGACGTCGCCTGTGATTTGTTCCGCAGGGGCATCATACGTCGCGGCCAAATCAGCGATCAAAGCATCAAACCGGGTTTCGCCATCGACACGCGACAGGATCGCTTCGCCAATGGCATCCAATGCGACCGCCTTTTCAGGCGCGAGCAAAACTTTGCCTCCGCGCACACGGTCATCAATGATGCGCACCCCACGGGGTAAAAACGGACGATCCCCGGCCAACAGCTTGAGCGTCATAACATCCCCTCACCCGGTTTCCACGCACCGGGCGGGATACGACCCGGTTCAACATATGCGCCCCACAAAGCATCCAACTGCGCCCACAAAACACTCGTTTTGAAGATCAACGCCTCACAGGCCATATCTTCTTTCTCAGCAGTGTCTGCGTGCTCTAACACCCATGCCAGACCAAATTTCACATCTTTAGGTGCTTCACTCAGACGTTTTTTGAAATAGGACATCGAAGTCGCATTGGCGAAATCATAGTGTTTCAACATGCCCTCAATCCGGCGTTCATGGATGGATGGGGCAAACAATTCCGTCAACGACGATGCCACGGCTTGTAGCAACGGCATATCCCGAACATACCGCACATATGCATCGACGGCGAATTGGGTTGCAGGCAACACACCCCGACCAGATGCAACATAGTCAGGGTCCAGCCCAACCGCTTCGGCCAGCTTCAGCCACCGCCGAATACCGCCGCCGTCTTCTACGCCACCATCGTGATCTTCGATCCGACTGCGCCAGTTCCGACGCATATCCGGGCCACAGCGAGACATGAAAGCTGCGTCTTTCATTGGAATCGCGGCTTGATACGCCCATCGGTTGATCACCCATGCCCGCACTTGGTCCGGGTTACATTCCCCCGCATGCAGCATGTAATGAAAGGGGTGCTTGTCGTGATAGCGTTCTGCCCCAATCGCACGCAGACGGTCCTCGAGCGTTTCAATCTCTGGGGTGGCAACAGGGTGCGTCATAGCGCGATCTCCATCCCGTCAGCAGCGATATCCCAGCCATTTTCCAAAACAAACGCGCGTTCAGGGCTATTGGGTTGCCAGACAGGGTTTGTGTTATTGATATGGATAAACGTTTTTCGCGCCTTCAGATGCGCAAGCTGCGCGATGGAGCCATCTGGGCCGCCTATCGAAATATGCCCCATGCGCTGACCGGTTTTAACGCCGGTCCCACTCTGGATCATTTCATCGTCATGCCACAGCGTTCCGTCAAAAAACAACTGATCGGCATCTTCGATAGTGATCAGCAGATCTTCGGTGACTTCTGCACAGCCAGGTATGTAATAAGCGACATGAGTTCCATCACTTAACCGAACCCCAACGGTTTGTTCTCCCACCAGATCGGTTTTGACGGTCTCACCCTCCATAAACAAAGGGACCTTGCCCGGCACGGGGAAAACCTGTGCTTCGAGGTTAGGCAACATCATGAAAGAGGCACCAATCGCCACTGAGCGACGCGGGACTTTTTCCGCGTTCACAGCATCAAACACCCGGTTTGCTGTCAGCAGGTCAAGAATTTCAGAAGTGCCGAATAATGTAAACGGTGTCTGTTCCCGCAGGCTCAGCAAGCCCGCGATATGGTCGATATCGCCATTGGT
This sequence comes from Phaeobacter sp. NW0010-22, assembly GCF_040365955.1. Classification (NCBI taxonomy): domain Bacteria; kingdom Pseudomonadati; phylum Pseudomonadota; class Alphaproteobacteria; order Rhodobacterales; family Roseobacteraceae; genus Phaeobacter; species Phaeobacter sp. NW0010-22. The sequence continues at coordinate 61,648 of NZ_BAABWT010000008.1, read as the reverse complement.
CAGCAAGACCGACGAGATTGGCGTATCCCGCAAGCTGCGGGGATGCATGCGCGGGCAAGCCTGCATTTGCGCTCGTATGTCAGGCGACGCGTTAAGAACCGCCCAGTTGTTGCCGTCCACGGATACAGCCAGAGAAGACTGGCTCGCGGAGGGGATTTTGCCCGTTCGGGCGTCGTTGCAGTTTGGGCAACCGCAATTCCACTGCGGCAAGCCACCGCCTGCCGCCGCTCCGAGAACCAGAAATTGCATAGTCTTCTATCCGTCTATTGCGGATCAGAACAGGTCGCGTTCTTGCTCGCGGCCTTCGTCCTCTGCTGGTGCATAAGAATTGATTTCCATGCCGCAGTTCACTTCTTTGAGTTTAGGTGCAGTCCAGGCCATTTGATCCTCCTCGGGCTTGGTTGATGTGTTCACACTAGCCGCAAGGGTATCCCCCGAGAATAGGCCTTTGGTCGTAGGATCAGATTGGCTCTTAGATCAGACCAAGGTCGCATATTGTGGGCGCCCAGTTGCTTCTAGAGTTTTGAACTATGCGTGCGATTCAATATATTCTTTCACTTTGCATCTGGCTAGCCCTGCTATCACCAGTCCAGGCGGAGCCAATGGACCGCGATATGTTGGCAGATCTGATTATGCCTCCATTTTCATTGGGCGAACCCTTGAACGATAAGGGTGTCTATTCTCTACTCAATTCAGGTGGTGCAGAAGCTGGCTATGTCTTTGAAACAGAACCGCTTGCACCTTTGCCGGGATTTTCTGGCGCTGCCATCAACGTCTTGGTCACACTAGATCTGGAAGGGAAATTTCTGGATGTACGATTGATTGAGCACAATGAACCAATCTTTGTTTCGGGCTTGGGCCAAGCCCCATTTCACAAATTTTTTGAACAATACCCCGGCCTGTCGATCTCGTCCTCTATCGTCGTTGGAACGCCTTATGGCGGCGGGGATACCGGATCTTCGCTGGTCTATTTGGACGGTGTTACCAAAGCGACCGCATCTGTACGCATCGCGCACGAGTCGGTCATGGGTGCCGCGCTGGCCGTCGCGCGCGAAAAGATGCAAGGGCTTGCAGCTGGTCCACCGGCACACCCAAATCCCGACATTGACGAGAGCTTGAGCTGGGATGATCTGATCGCACAAGGCCTCGTTACCCACAAAATCGTCACCAACGCGGAAATCGACGCGGCCTTCGCTGACACCTTATGGGAAGACGACGACCCCGAAGCGAAAGATGAGCCCGACGCCCCGTATCTGGATTTGTGGATCGTCGACCTTGGACCCAAATCAATCGCACGCGCCGCTTTGTCCAAAGACGGTTTTGCCGAGCTAAGCGAGTTTCTGGCGATTTCACCAGATGACGAACCCATCTTGCTGATCGAAACAGCTAGGCATGGCCTTGTCAGTCCAGATTTCGTACGAAATACCGCCCCAAATTGGTTATCCGCCGAACAAAATGGCCTCCCCATTGCGTTGCGCGATAGCGATCTGTTTGTAGACTTGGCAAGCGAGGTTCCTGACGGAACTGCGTTGATCTTACGAACCGACCGCCGTCTTGGGTTTGACCCAGCCACTGCTTGGACCCTGAACGTTTCTGCCATTCGTAAGCACGGGATTTTCCGACCCGAAGTTGGGTCGATTAATCTCGCGGTTGAACACAGCACTAATGAGCGTTTTTTTGTTCGCCCCGTTCAACCCAAACCTGTGCCCCCATGGGTAGAGGCTTTGCGCAATCGACAAACAGACATGGTGATACTCGCCGTCTTTCTGACCGCTCTGACGGCTTTGGTGTTGTTTGCGCAGAACAAATTAGCAGACAGCAAGATCTTTACCCCCATCCGTCTGACTATTTTAGCGGTCGTCACCGGCTTCATTGGCTGGTGGGGGCAAGGTCAGCTTTCTATCGTCACGGTATTGGGTGTTATCCGAACGAGTTTTGAGGGCGGCAACTTTACGTTTCTCGCCTATGATCCGTTTTCGTTGCTGATTTGGGCGTTTGCTATTCTTGGCTTCGTTCTTTGGGGGCGTGGGCTGTTTTGTGGCTGGCTGTGTCCGTTTGGGGCACTGCAAGAGTTCACTCATCACATCGGTCGCCTGTTGCGAATGCCCAAGATTGAACCCAGCGCCCGGTGGGATGCCCGCCTAAAAAACCTGAAATATGTTTTGCTCGCTGGATTGGTTGCAACTGTCTTTGTTTCGCCTGACAGCGTTGACACAGTGGCCGAAGTTGAACCGTTCAAAACAGCCATTACCACCTTTTTCATACGCGAATGGTACTATGTGGCCTATGCCGCCTTCTGGCTGCTGTCAGGCATGGTGCTGTTCAAAGGGTTCTGTCGTTATGTCTGCCCACTAGGCGCCGTCATGGCGATTGGTGGTCTAATACGTGGGCGGGATTGGATTGCGCGACGCGAAGAATGCGGATCACCCTGTCAGCTCTGCAAAATGAAATGCAACTACGGATCAATCAAGAAAACCGGCGAAATCGCCTATTCCGAATGCTTTGGATGTCTGGATTGCGTTTCGATCCACAATGATGAGCAACGATGCGTGCCATTGATCCTTGCAGCCCGTCAAACCCAACGCAGCCCCCAAAACCGAGAGGCCGCCGAATGACCCTATCCCGCCGACGGTTTCTTGCCATAACAGCCGCAAGCGTTTGCAGCGGGACAATGGCGCAGGCCCGCTCGCACAGCTGGTCAGGCCGTGCTTTTGGCAGCGATGTCAGCATACAGCTTTCTGGCCCAAGGGATCAGGTCAAACTGACATTGGATCGTGTCATCGTCAGAATGCGCGACATCGAACATTTGTTCAGCCTCTATGATCCGTCGTCACACCTGTCGCGCCTCAATCGAACCGGCCGCTTGAAGTCGCCGCCACCAGAGTTCTTAAGGCTTATGGGCCTATGCTCGGACATGCATACTGCCACTCAGGGCGTATTTGATCCAAGCATCCAACCCCTGTGGGCGGCACTGGCCCAGGGCAAAGACACATCATCGGCCCGTCGGGCGATCGGATGGGATCGCGTGCACGTCAGTTCAGAGGCGATTTCACTCGCCAAGCATCAAGCGCTGACTTTCAACGGCATCGCCCAAGGCTTTGCCACTGATTTGGTCCGCGCTGACCTGTACCGCGAGGGATTTGGGCAGGCTTTGATCAACATCGGCGAATATGCGGCCCTTGGCGGCCCGTTCACCCTTAGCCTGTCAGACCCAATGCACGGTCACTTGGGCACACGTCGTTTGACTGACACAGCCATCGCGACATCAAGCACAACCGCAATGTCACTCGGCAAATCTGCATCCCACATCCAGCACCCAATCACCAATGCGCCCGCTCTTTGGTCGACGGTCAGTGTCAAAACAAATCAAGCAGCCATTGCCGATGCGACCAGCACTGCCTTTAGCGTTATGTCGCGCGCAGAAATTCGGCAGGCCCTTAGCCATTTGCCGGTGGGAACAGAGGTCACTCTGGTCGACTTTAACGGCGATATCGAAACGTTGAGCTGAAACTGTTCTAGCGCAGCTCAGGTGGGCGATAACTCAGACCGTGTGCGTCAAAGATTGCCTGCATCCGGCCATCTTGGATAGCGGCATAAATTGCGTCATCCACTGCATAAGCCAAAGGCCGATAGGCAAAATGCACCGCGACGCCTGCGGTCCACGATCCAACTGCAAACCCGGGCAAAGGTGGCGTATGAACCCCGATACCATCCTGTTTTCCGGCCTCAAGCTGGGCCAATGCCCCCATCGCGGCCATTGTTTCGCCAGCGGCCAATGCGACCATTGCCTCGGACATACTAGGAAAGCGATTTACGTTATGGCCAAGCTGCCCGCCCGGAAAAGCAGACAGATAAAAATCTGCGATTGAGTCATTTTCGACCGCCACCGTGTCGAACCTGAAATAGGCGGGCACTGGGGGATCTTCGGGATAGGCGTCCTGACGATAGGCAATCGCGATTTCTTCGACTTGGTATTGCCCGGTAAAAACAACCTGTTCAACGCGACACGCAAATTCACTGTCATAGGGGACATGCAGCATAATGTTGGCCACGCTGCCACCAACAATTGGGCCCTTCCAGATCCAATTGCGCAAATCTGTTAGCAGATCTTCGCCCGGTGTAACCAAGTTAAATCTGGCTTCGACACCCAGATCCTGCGCTATCAGCCGGCCAATATCGATGTCCACGCCAACGGGTTTTCCAGCAATCTCGGATGACCAAGGCGGGAAATCTTCATACGCGGCAAAGGTGATATACCCCCGCTCTTGGATGGTATCCAAATCTTGCCCCACGCGGTCACGAGATGCATTCTGGGGCTTGAGTTGAGGCACATGATCCGCACATCGCGCTGACACATCTGTCGCGAATGCGCTGAGACCAATAAGAGAAACGAATAGTCCTGCTAGATAGGGTGTCATGTGCCTCAGTCTGTTGTTTTAGTTGGTCGCTGACAAGCCAATCGTCAAAGCTTCGGCCGCAGCGAGGAAATTAGGTTCGTCGCCACCAATCAGATAAGCCGCGCGGAATGCAACACTATCCGCGATGGGTGCACCTGAACCGGTTTCAACCGTTTCCGCAATACTGCTGAGTTCCGCCTGAAGGGCCGCGACATCCCCGTCTCCACCATCCGCCATCGCCTTGAGCTGGTCGCGGATTTGGATCAACCGCGGGGTCGCGTCATCCAGCTCCCCATCATCCGGGCGGGTCTCAATGTAGGTACGGATCGCCCAAGCAGCTTTTTGCCCCAACAATTCGCCAAAGGCCGGCATCTTGGTAATTCCGTTTTGGGTATATCCCGTCTGGAACCGCTCTACATACCATTCATCACCGTATTCTTCGGCCTCAAGATACCGCAGATCGGGGGCAAGACCACCAGAGACAACGCCCAAGCCATGACACCGTGCACAGTTCTGGTTGTAGCCACTGTCGCCAATTTCAATCGCAGTTTTCCAAACATCGTCACCTTGGCCGCGGTAAGGGTTTTCGATCAACCATTCCTCGCCAACATCCGGCAACGTATCCGTATCCATGGGCTGTGGTGCAACGTCCCCATGTGCAAAAGCCATCGTAGTTGTCGCTATCAGGCCAAACGTGGCCAAGGGCAATCTGAACATCATGGGTCCTCCCGTTCGTATTTTCAGGTGCCAGTTTAGCCGACCCGATCTGGTCCTTGCTACAAGACTTAAGTTTGAAATCGCCGGGATCACCATACGACCTTGGTCCAATAGATGGTTGAACAGTCGACACCGTAGGTTGATCACAATACATTAAACAGAGCACAGGAGCCTACGTGCGCTTCCCGAAATTCGGCCTCATCCTGACATGTCTTACCTTATTCACGCATGGCGCATTGGCTGAGGTTTCTGTCCCTGTTGTCTATCTAAAACAAACGGTTGAACGCCCACCTGTGCTCTCAAATCTTGATCCCATCCCCGAGGATGAAGGAGACATGGGCGCACAACTCGGGCTGGCGGACAATCTGACAACCGGGGCATTCTTAGGTCATAAATACAGCTTGCACACACGGATCGTGCCCGTGGGTGGGGATCTCATATCAGCAGCAAAAGAAGCGCTGGCCGAAAGTGATCTGATCATCCTTGATGCCCCCGCAACCGACATTCTTGCCATAGCCGATCTGGAGGCTGCGCAGGACGCTGTCCTATTCAATGTTTCATCAGCAAAAAACGCGCTGAGGGATCAGGGGTGCCGTGCGAACGTGTTACACAGTCTGCCCTCTTCTTTGATGCGAACCGATGCCATCATGCAATTTGCACGATCACGGCGGTGGGATACGTTGGCCCTGATTTCCGGAGAGCATCCCGATGATCTGAGCTATGCGCACTCCTTGCGCCGCAGCGCCACCAAATTTGGTATGAAACTGAAATCTGAAAAGACGTGGGTTTTTGATGCCGATATGCGCCGCAACGCCGCGCAAGAGGTGCCGTTGTTCACCCAAGATCTTGGTAAATACGACCTGTTGCTCATCGCGGATGAGGTGCAGGATTTTGGTCGCTACATTGCCTACAATACCTGGCTGCCCCGTCCCGTTGCCGGGTCTGAAGGGCTCATTGCAAGCGCTTGGTCGCCAGTGGTTGAACAATGGGGCGCGGCTCAGCTCCAGTCTCGGTTTACGGAGCTTGCCGGGCGTGCGATGCGCCCTAAAGATTACGCCGCCTGGGCCGCTATCCGCACGATTGGAGAGGCCGTGACCCGAACAAATTCGGCAGATACGGAAACCTTACGGGGCTATATCCTGTCAGATGACTTTGAATTGGCCGGGTTCAAAGGGCGTCCGCTAAGCTATCGCCAATGGAACGGCCAGTTGCGTCAACCCATTCCGCTAACGCAACCCCGTGCCTTGGTCGCGCTGGCACCGCTTCCGGGGTATCTGCATCAACACAGCGAACTCGACACCCTCGGTCTTGACCGCCCTGAATCCAATTGCGAGGCTTTTCAATGATTTCCCCCTCCAGCCATCTTGCGCGTCTGCTCAGCCTTCCCCTTTTTCTGGGCTTGGCTTCCCCAGCCATTGCAGCAGAAATCTGGGTGACCAACGAAAAAGACGACACTGTCAGTGTGATCGACATCGACACTTTAGAAGTGACACGCACAATTGAAACCGGTGAACGGCCCCGCGGGATCACATTTTCCAAAGACTTTAGCCGTGTCTATATCTGCGCCTCTGACAGCGACACTGTGCAGGTCATGGATCCTGAAACGGGTAAGATTTTGCATGACTTACCCTCTGGCGAAGATCCAGAACAATTCGTTCTGCACCCCAACGACCGCCATCTGTATATCGCCAACGAAGACGACGCTGTGACAACCGTGGTCGACACTGAAACCCGCACAGTCGTGGCACAGATCAATGTTGGGATCGAACCCGAAGGCATGGCCGTCTCACCTGATGGCAAAATTGCGATCACAACTTCTGAAACCACCAATATGGCCCATTGGATCGACACTGAGACGCGCAAACTGTTTGCCAACACGTTGGTCGATGCCCGTCCGCGCCATGCTGAATTCACCGCCCAAGGCAGCGAACTGTGGGTCAGTTCAGAGATTGGCGGCACGATCACTGTGTTTAACACCACCGATCAAACCGAAAAGGGCAAGATCACGTTCGAGGTCAAAGGGGTTCACCCTGACCGCGTACAGCCTGTTGGATTTGAATTCACCGAAGACGAAAAAACCGCCTTTGTCGCTTTGGGCCCCTCCAACCATATCGCGGTTGTGAATGCCGAAACGCTCGCTGTCGAAGACTACATTCTTGTTGGCCGGCGTGTCTGGCACATGGCCTTTTCACCCGACAAATCGTTGCTGTTCACCACAAACGGTGTCTCTGGCGATGTGACTGTCATCGATGTTGCCAAACGCGAGGCAATCAAATCTATCAAAGTCGGACGGTTCCCTTGGGGTGCCGCGATGCGCCCTTGACCTGCGGGTCAAAACGGCCAACCCTTTTCCAAGAGGTTCAAAATGAACAAACTTACCATCCTGAGCACAGTCTTTGGCGCTACTCTTGCGTTGTTACTGCCTGTCAGCGCGCAAGCCGATGATGACGATGGGCCGAAATTCGGCCTTGCCGGTCTTTTGTCAGGTTCGAACAAAGAAGATTTGCCGCCTGTTATCCTGTCGGCCGGTGAACCTTTGGCTGCGGATCCGTGGGTTTTAAAGTCAGGCACGTATTATGAATTCGAAATCCAGGGGGACGGAAGTCAGGAACTGGCCTTGATCGGACCTGAGTTCTTTCGCGCAATCTGGATCGACGAGATTGTTGTCGAAGGCTTGGAAATTCGCCCGCTCGGCCTGGACAGCATCGAATTTGATGAAGCCGGAGAGATGGAAATCGGATTTGTCGCCATCAAACCAGGCAGCTATTACATGAAGGTTCCCGGCTCGACGGGTGAAACCCAAAGGCTGGAGATCACCATCAAGTGACAGGACTGCGCGTAGATCATCTAAGCTACGCCTATGGTGCCAAACAGGCGCTGAACGACGTAACATTCAGCGTGGAACAGGGCTCTTTTTGTGCCCTTCTGGGTCCGAATGGTGCAGGTAAATCCACCCTGTTTGCCCTGCTGACTCGCCTGTTCACATCACCCCAGGGCACCATCGAAATTGCGGGTCACGATATGGGGCGGACGCCGCGAAAAGCGTTGCGTGAAATGGGCGTTGTTTTTCAACAGCCGACGCTGGATCTCGACCTGACGGCACAGCGCAACATGACCTATTTCGCCGCCCTGCATGGCCTGTCTGGCAAAGACGCGCAGCACCGGATCGACGCGGCGCTGGATCGGTTGGATATGCGCGAGCGCGCGGGTGAAATCGTGCGCAACCTGAATGGCGGGCATCGCCGCCGCTTGGAAATCGCGCGCAGCTTGGTTCATACCCCCAAAGTGTTGCTGCTGGACGAACCAACTGTTGGCCTTGATGCGGCGGCACGGCGGTCGATAACTGATCACGTGCATGCTCTGTCTGGAACCGAAGGTTTAACCGTCCTCTGGGCCACACATCTGGCGGATGAGATCCGCGATACCGATCAACTGTTGATCTTGCATCAAGGCGCGTTGTTGCAACAGGGCCTCTCCGGGGAACTGCGCGCGGGGGAACCGTTGGCCGATCATTTCCTTGCCATGACCGGAGCCACCGCATGAATGCGTATCTTATTGCCTTAAAGGCGATTATTGGGCGTGAAGCATTCAGGTTTGTCAGTCAGCGTGGCCGCTTCATTGCCGCCCTTGTTCGCCCGTTGCTATGGCTTGTTGTCTTTGCCGCTGGGTTTCGCGCCGCGCTTGGCCTGTCGATTATGCCACCTTATGCGACCTACATCACTTACGAAGTCTATATCGTGCCCGGCTTGTGCGGCATGATCTTGTTGTTCAACGGAATGCAAAGTTCGCTGTCCTTAGTCTATGATCGCGAAATGGGGTCGATGCGTCTGTTGCTAACCAGCCCCCTGCCCCGCTGGTGGTTGTTGTTCTGCCGACTGTTAGCCAGCACCAGCATCTCGGTCTTGCAGGTCTATGTTTTCCTCGCCATCACCGCGCTCTATGGCATCAGATTTGCGTGGTACGGCTATATCGCCTTGTTGCCCGCTTTGCTGGTCGCAGGCGTCATGTTAGGCGCTTTGGGCTTGGCTTTGTCTTCGGCCATCAAACAGCTTGAGAATTTTGCTGGTGTTATGAATTTTGTGATTTTCCCAATGTTTTTCCTGTCTACTGCACTGTACCCATTGTGGAAGATGGCCGAGAGCTCAGAGCTCCTTCATGATATTTGCGCCTTTAATCCGTTCAGCCATTCGGTCGAACTGATCCGGTTTGCACTCTATGGCCAATTCAATGGGTTCGCCCTGATATGGACCGGGTTGGCAGGCCTGATTTGGGTCGCGCTTGCGCTTTGGGGATATGATCCCGCCCGTGGGTTGGTACGTCGATCCGGCAAATAGGGTGACCTGTGCAAACCTCTCTACGACCATAACACCGGTGAAAACCTTACCTGCCTGTGCTATCCTCTTGGCCAACAGGAGGATCCGTTATGTTACGCGCGACAGCAATTTTGGTTCTACTTGGCACTTTGCCAGCCATGGCAGACACGGTCACAGTGGAAGATGAATATGGGACGCTCAACCCGCAAGACAGCGGTTTTGGCCACGTGATGAGCAATCTCGACAAAGGCATAACAGATATGACCACCTGTGCTGCCGGATATTACATTACCAAATCTGGACGTCATGAAATGGCACGCAAGCTGTTTGAAAGCTGCGCCAACGCGGGTTGGACCGGCGCAATGACCTGGATGGGGCAAATGGACAACAACGGATTGGGCGCGGCTTACAACCCAGATGCCGCCGCCGAATGGGATCGTCGCGCAGCCGAAGCGGGTGACCCGGTTGGCAAGTTTAACTATGGCCTGAACATGTTGCGCGGACATGGTGTGGTCAGGGATGAGATCCGCGGCCGCGCCCTGATTGACGAAGCGGCATCAGATGGCTTGAAAATTGCCAAACGGTTGCAAGCAGCGGAGTATGATCCGGACGAGGTCACGCCAGATGCTGATAATTGGAAATATGCACCTTTGTTCTAGATTCCCTTAGTCTCAAGGTGAAACTTACGACTAAAGTACAGGCCGAACACATTGTAATTACTGATTATTTCAATGAATTCGCGGCCTGTTTACTGTATCCTCTGAGTGATCTTATTCTCGGAGGACCACATGAAACGGATCATTCCAGCCATCTGTCTTGCACTCTTGGCGGGTTTACCCGCAGGTGCCAGCGAAAGCATATATGACCGGATCAAAGTCGACGCTGGCAAAGCCGTCTATGATGCTAAATGTCGACGCTGCCATACTGACGGATCAACCGACGACAGCTATGGCCCCCCTTTGAAAAATATTGTTGGTCGCGCTGCCGGAACCTACCCGGATTATGATTTTTCCATTGCTCTTGCTGCATCTGGTATTGTCTGGACCCCTGCCGCACTGCGCGCCTGGATGGAAGACAATGACGGCTTTATGCCCGGAACTAAAATGCGTCATGTCGGCATTCAGGACCCAACAGTCCAAGACTTTGTGCTGAGCTACCTTGCCTCGATCACTGACCGCGATGGCAGCGCCATCTCTGACTAATCTCCCTGAGGGCGGGTCAATGTTCGCCCTAAAACTGTAAGCCCGGTAACCTGTGTTACCGGGCTCTTTTGCGTCTTTCTGCACCTTCTGAGGCATTTCAAAGGCTTAAATCTACGACCTTTGTGCAATTTCCGTCACGGCCTCGCTCGCCAATACTGTGCACAGCCGGACAACCCGCATGTATTAAGAGGGCGCCGGTCTCGATTGGAGAAACTTGGGAGGAATCTTATGAACCGGTTTATCACTACGGTTGTCGCGGGTCTGATGCTGGCGGGTCCAGGCCATGCTGGCGTCACCGAAGACGATTTGAAAAACGATCAATCTATCACCACACAGATTGTCACCAACGGCATGGGACGCCACCTGCAGCGTTACAGCCCGCTGGACACCCTAAACAAAGACAACGTCAAAAATCTGGTCCCTGCATGGGCGTTCTCACTCGGTGGGGAAAAGCAACGTGGCCAGGAAACACAGCCGCTGATTTATGACGGCGTGATGTATATCACCGGATCTTATAGCCGGGTTTATGCGATTGATGTCCAATCCGGCAAAGAGCTGTGGCAATACGATGCCCGCCTGCCCGAGGGCATTCTCCCCTGCTGTGACGTAATCAATCGGGGCGGCGCGATCTATGGCGACACCTTCTATTTCGGGACACTGGACGCACGCATCGTTGCACTGGATCTGAAAACCGGCGACGTCAAATGGCGTAAGAAAATTGCAGATTACAAAGCTGGCTATTCCTATACCGCCGCACCCCTGATTGTGAACGGCTTGGTCATCACCGGGAACTCTGGCGGTGAATTCGGGATCGTAGGCGAGGTTCAGGCTCGTGATGCGGAAACCGGTGAAATGGTTTGGACCCGTCCGGTTATCGAAGGCCACATGGGTACTTTGAATGGCAAAGAAAGCACCATGACCGGCGAGTTGAACGCGACTTGGCCCGGTGACATGTGGAAAACTGGTGGCGGTGCGACTTGGCTTGGCGGTTCTTATGATGTGGATACCGATACGTTGGTGTTTGGTGCCGGGAACCCTGCCCCGTGGAACAGCCACCTGCGCAACGCGGGTACGCCCGTTGATGGCAATGCGGGTGACAACCTGTACGCGGCCAGCCGCATCGGGATCGACCCCACAACAGGTGACATCAAGTGGCACTACCAGACCACCCCGCGCGAGGGCTGGGACTATGATGGTGTGAACGAAGTTGTCGCTTATACCGACCGCTCAGGTAACAAGCGCTATGCGACGGCTGACCGGAATGGCTTCTTTTACGTTCTCAACCGTGAAGACGGGGAATTCGTAAGCGCGACCCCCTTTGTCAAAGACATCACATGGGCCGAAGGGATCGATGAAAATGGGCGCCCAATCTACAACGAAGGCAACCGCCCAGGTAATCCAGCCGCCGCTGCAGATGGCAAAAAGGGCGAAGTGACCTTCTCCTCTCCATCGTTCCTTGGTGGTAAAAACTGGATGCCAATGGCCTTTAGCCAGAACACCGGCAACTTCTATGTGCCCTCAAACGAATGGGGCATGGACATCTGGAACGAGCCAATCACCTACAAAAAGGGTGCAGCCTATCTGGGTGCCGGCTTTACCATCAAACCGAACTACGATGACCACATCGGCAGCCTGAAGGCAATCGATCCAGACACCGGTGATCTTAAGTGGGAATTCAAAAACGATGCTCCGCTTTGGGCCGGCGTGATGACCACTGCGGGTGGCTTGGTATTCACCGGCACTCCCGAGGGACGCTTCATCGCCTTTGATGATGAAACCGGTGAAGAGCTTTGGTCCTTCCAGACCGGGTCTGGCATCGTGGGTCAGCCCGTCACTTGGGAACAGGATGGCGAGCAGTACATTTCGATCATTTCCGGTTGGGGCGGCGCCGTTCCACTGTGGGGTGGCGAAGTGGCCAAAAAGGTCAACTATCTGAACCAGGGTGGCCTGTTGTGGACATTCAAATTGCCTAAAGCATTGGCAATGGCGAACTAAGCAGACAAGCAATTTATGTACGGAACGCGCGCCTTTTTGGCGCGCGTTTTCATTCTACGACTTAAGGCGTATATCTCCGCAGGGGCCTGATTGGTAGGCTCAGATAACTCTTCTAAGTGCGGAATTCTGATGCACCTTCAAACTGGTAAGCCTCTCTCGAACCCCTTGCTCTCGGCGTTGATTGTTGATGATCATCCGTTGTTTTGCGACGCGCTCTCGATGACACTGCAAGCCGTTTCTTCTATCAACAGCATGCACACAGTGACCAACCTTCAGGGTGCGTTGGATCTGATTTCTCAGGGCATTCATATCGACCTTGTCGTTCTGGATTTAAACCTGCCCGACGTGAATGGTCTGGACGGGCTGTTGCGCCTTCGCAAAGCGACCAAATGCCCGATCGTTGTTGTGTCTTCGATGGCGGACAATCGGATCATCAGTTCCGTTGTGCACGCAGGGGCCGCTGGATTTGTGCCCAAGCACAGCCAACGCGATGTATTCCATCAGGCGATCAAGGCCATCAGTGACGGCGAAACCTTTGTTCCAGCTGGCTATGTGCTACTCGAAGAGAGCGATATCACCGACAAAAATGACGCTATGAATCGCCTCGCCTCGCTCACCAATCAACAGGCGCGTATTCTTCAGCTGATCTGCGAGGGGAAGCTGAACAAACAAATCGCCTTTGACCTGAGCATCGCTGAAACAACAGTCAAAGCGCACGTTACAGCCATCATGCGCAAACTGGGCGTACAAAGTCGAACGCAGGCAGTTCTGATTGCAAAGAAATCAAGCTTTGCAAATGTCTTGCACGACTCGCCACCAACTGACTAATCTTGCACAAGCTCATTGGGGAGGGGCACGAGATGGACCATGCACGTGGTCCCTTAGGCATGGGTACAAATTTACCGCAGATTGTTAGATCCGGGTTTGTTGATTGCCACCGAGAAGACGCGGTTGAAGAGCTTGCCAAAGCTTTGCAGCCCGGTGACCTGTCGTTGGTCGTCTTGTTCTTGTCCCCAAATACAGATGTGACCCGCCTGATCGATCAGGCGCAACGCACTTTTGCCCCCGCCCAGGTGGTTGGGTGCACCACTGCTGGGGAAATCTCAAACGCGGGTTACACGGAATCCGAAATCGTAGCACTGGGTTTCCCGCGCTCTTATTTTGATGCCCGTGTCATATTGGTCGAAGATCTGGACGATTATGACAGCCACAGCCTGAACGAACAGATGATTAAAAATCGCAACCAGATGGCGCGCTTAACGCCAGATTGGGAATCCGATTTCACGTTCCTGCTTATCGACGGGCTGTCGACCAAAGAGGACACGTTGACCGCAGAATTGGCAATTGGACTTGGCCCCGTCCCGTTCTTTGGCGGATCTGCTGGCGATGGGACCGATTTTTGTGAAACCTATGTCCTGCATGGTGGCAAAGCTTATCCCAATGGGGCTGTGTTGATCCAAGTCCGTACCAAATGCCCGATCCGGGTCTTCAAAACCGATCACCTGATCCCGACGGAAACACGGATGGTTGTCACTGGGGCCGATCCTGCACGCCGTATTGTTCATGAGATAAACGCCGAACCAGCAGGTCAGGAATATGCGCGTTTGCTGGGCAAAGATCCAAAGCAGCTCACAACCTTTACCTTTGCAGCCCATCCTGTTGTCGTTCAAATCGGCGAGCAACACCATGTCCGTGCGATCCAACAGGTCGCCGAGAATGGCGAGATGGTATTCTTTTCGGCCATTGACGAAGGTGTGGTGCTAACGCTTGCCGAACCCGAAAACATGGTCACCCACCTACAGCGAGAAATGCAGGCGCTATCCCAGCCCGAAAGCCCAGACATTATTCTGTCTTGTGATTGCATCCTGAGGCGCCTTGAAGCGCAGCAAACACAGGTTGCAACTGATCTGTCGCGGATTCTAACCGAAAATCGTGCGGTTGGGTTTTCGACGTACGGCGAACAAATTCATGCCATGCACGTCAACCACACTTTGACTGGGGTAGCGATCTACCCACCTGACGAGGACTGATTTAATGGGGCACGATCTGATCAACCCCGCCGATAGCCTTGAACGCCAAAACGAAAAGCTGCTCAAGATCACAGAGACCCTGATGCGGCGGGTGGAACAAAACTTTGATACCTCTGGTGCGGCTTACACGCAATTTCAGCGTGCGGTCATGCTCGAAGAAGAGGTACGCACCCGAACCAGCGAACTGGAACGCGCACTCGACCTGCTCAATACCTCCAATTCGAAACTGGCCCTCGCCAACGCTGAAACCGAAGCGGCGCGCGCGAACCTCGCCAACGCGATTGAGACCATTCAAGAAGGGTTTGCTCTGTTCAACCCTCAGGATGAAATGGTCATGTGCAACACCCGATTTGGCAAGCACATGCTGGACATTTATTCCCTCTTCAAACCTGGCATGACGTTCGAAGAATATGTGCATTTGGTAAGTGTCAGCCCGTTTCTTTCGCTCTCCGAAGGGGAAACACCAGAAAGTTGGGCCGCCTACCGCATGTCCCGTCACAAAGACAATCATGCCGTGTTCAATGTACAGATGGCTGGCAGCAGATGGTTGCAAGTCAGTGAACACCGGACCCCAGACCGGGGCACCGTGATTTTGCAAACCGATATCACGGACATGATGCGCCTCGAACGGCGCGAACGGGAACGGTTGCTGGATGATCAGGCCCATCTGATCAAAGCAACGCTAGAACACCTCAACCAAGGGATTTGCATATTCGACGAAAAGGGCCGGTTGGTCGGTTGGAACCGTCGCACCGGCGAACTGCTGGCGCTTGAGGCAAACAAGCTGCAACTCGGGACATACTTCGCAACCCTGTATGACCAAATTCGCAACGACCTGCGGTTCCACGACGAAGATGATCCTAATATGGTCGAGCAATGGGTGGCTAGTAACTCGAAACGTGCGCCTTTGTCGTTCGAACTGGGTCTTGGTAACGACCGCACGCTTGCCGTTTTTGCCCAGCAAATGCCCGATCGCGGCTTTGTCATGAGCTTTACCGACGTAACCGCCGAACGCACCGCGGTTCGCGCCATTTCCCAAGTGAACGAAACCCTGGAAAAACGCGTCGCCGAGCGCACGCTAGAGTTAGAAGACGCGCTGTCAGAGGCAGAGCGGGCGAACGCCTCCAAATCCCGGTTTGTGGCCGCGGCCAGTCATGATCTGCTGCAACCGCTTTCAGCTGCGAAGCTGTATGTCGCGTCGTTGGAAACCGAACTCGACACCCCCGACCTGATTGATCGCGCACAGAAAGCCGGCAATGCCTTGGTCAGTGTCGAAGGAATCTTGAGCGCCTTATTGGACATTTCGAAACTGGATTCAGGTCAGGCTTTTGTCGACATATCTTCTTTCTCACTCAAAGATATCCTGACCCAACTACATGACGAGCTGCAGCCTTTGGCAGTTCAAAAAGGGTTGGAATTCAACTTGGTATTTTCCGGTGCCGTGGTTCAAAGCGACGCCTCATTCCTGCGCCGCATCCTGCAAAATCTAGCCTCCAATGCCGTGCGTTATACCGAAACGGGTAAAGTGTTGATCGGGGTCCGCAACCAAAAGAAATCAGTTCGGATCGAAGTGTGGGACACCGGCCCCGGCATCCCTGAGGATCAACAAGGCAAGGTATTTGACGAATTCCATCGCCTCGATACCTTTGCCAGCCCTGCCGAGGGGATGGGTCTGGGACTTGCAATCGTGGATCGGGCCTGTCGTTTGCTCAACTATCCCCTACACCTGAACTCGACTGTGGACAGGGGCACGTGTTTCGCAATCGAAGTCCCCCGCGCCGCGTCTTCGGAAACTTGGACAGCCCCTACCCCCATTGGCCAATCTGGCTCGGACGTCTGCATGGAACACAAAATTGCTGTGCTGATCGAAAACGATGCCGATCTACGGTCAGCCCTGACAATCACGCTTGAGGGATGGGGACTTGATGTCCTGCCCTGCGCCAGCTTGGCCGAAGCGCAGGATCTGTTGACTGCGATCGACATCGCGCCGGATGTCATCGTTGCCGATTATCAATTGGATGACCAAGCATTGGGAACAACCGCGATTGCCGACCTGCGTGGTCGATATGGGAACATTCCGTCCTGCATTGTAACCGCCAATCGATCCCCGGATCTTGTTGGCCAGTGCGAAAAAGCAGCAACAAAGCTTATTTACAAGCCCATTGATCCGATACGTCTGCGCGGCTTCTTGGAACAAGTATTACACGGTTAACGCATACAAATGTCAGACCGGGTCAAAAACCGCCGCCCCGTTCCGTTTTCCAGCGAAAACATCCCGCCAATCCCGTCGATCGCATCAATCGTCAGATCGGTATGTTTCCACCGCGCGTATTGATCTGCATTTATGTAAAAGGGCACCGCCCCAATTTCACCGATCAAAACATCCTGATCACCAATGATATAATCGCCCTGTTCAAACAACATCGGTGCCGATCCATCGCAGCACCCACCCGATTGGTGAAACAGCAGGTCATGTCCGACCCGCTCTTTGATCGATCCGATCAATTCAAGCGCCGCTGGTGTAGCAGAAACAGTCATTTGTGCGGGGTCGTCGGTCATCACAAAAATCCTACAACAAAGGGAAACCAGCCCCGCGAAAGACGCAGGGCTGGAGAAACAACGATCTTAGAAGAAACCCAAAGCATTAGGGCTGTAGGACACCAACAAGTTCTTGGTCTGGCGGTAGTGATCCAACATCATTTTGTGGTTCTCACGCCCGATGCCGGACTGCTTATATCCCCCAAACGCAGCGTGCGCCGGATACGCATGATAGCAGTTGGTCCAAACCCGACCCGCCTGAATTTCACGCCCCATCCGGAAGGCACGCGCGCCATCCCGCGTCCAAACACCAGCGCCCAAACCATAGAGCGTGTCGTTGGCAATTTCCAAAGCTTCGGCTTCGTCTTTGAATGTCGTTACCGACAGAACAGGGCCAAAGATCTCTTCCTGAAAAATGCGCATCTTGTTGTCGCCCTTAAAGACGGTGGGCTCGATATAGTTGCCGCCTTCGAGACCACCCAGATTGGCAACATTACCACCGGTCAACAGCTCCGCGCCTTCATCTTTGCCCAATTGCAGATAAGACGCGATCTTCTCTTTCTGTTCGACTGAGGCCTGTGCACCGATCATGGTGTCCATCGCAAGCGGGTTGCCCTGCTTGACGGCTTTGACCCGTTCGATGGCACGACCAATGAAATCATCATAAATGGATTCCTGGATCAACGCCCGGCTCGGACAGGTACACACCTCACCCTGGTTGAGCGCAAACATTGTGAACCCTTCAAGGCACTTGTCAAAATACGCATCATCTGCGGACATGATGTCCTCAAAAAAGATGTTCGGCGACTTGCCTCCCAATTCCAGCGTGACCGGGATCAGGTTCTGCGATGCATACTGCATAATCAGACGGCCTGTTGTGGTCTCGCCAGTGAATGCAATTTTGGCAATTCTGTTTGAGCTGGCCAATGGCTTGCCCGCTTCCAGACCAAAGCCGTTGACGATGTTCAAAACGCCAGCTGGCAACACATCTGCGATCAGGTCCATCAGAACCATGATCGACGCCGGTGTCTGCTCCGCTGGCTTCATCACCACACAGTTGCCAGCCGCCAATGCAGGCGCCAGTTTCCACACCGCCATCAACAGCGGGAAATTCCACGGAATGATCTGGCCGACAACGCCCAATGGCTCGGGGATGTGATAGGCATAGGTGTCGCCATCAATTTCCGAAATGCCACCTTCTTCGGCGCGGATACAACCCGCAAAGTACCGCCAGTGGTCAATGCACAGGGCAACGTCAGCAGCAATCGATTCACGGATCGGCTTACCATTATCCAAGGTTTCTGCCGCCGCCAGTTTCTGACTGTTGGCTTCCATAATGTCAGCGATTTTCAGCAGCGCATTTGACCGTTCAGTGGTCGACGTTTTTCCCCATGCGGGAAAGGCCGCGTGTGCAGCGTCCAACGCAGCGTTAACATCATCAGCGTTGGATCTGGCGATTTCACAAATCACTTCGCCGGTAATTGGCGTCGTGTTCTCAAAATACTGACCCGAGCGCGGCTCAACAAATTCACCGTTGATAAAGTTGCCATAACGGGCGCGAAATGGAAACTCGACCTCCAGATGTGACGTATCCAGTGCGGCGCTGATATTCCGAGTAGTTTGAATGTTCATGTCATTCCTCCCTTCAATGTGTTCAAGAAAGGCAACGATGTCCAAGCCCCCAACCCATCAGTGTCAGGCACCCGGTTCGGTGCTGAGGTCACCATAAAAATCGCATCTGTCGGAGGGTATTGGACCTTGGTCGTTGCGACTTAAGTCTACACGAAAGGACGCTAACCCCCTCTTTGGTATACATTTAATGCATCACAAACAGACCTTTGACGCAGCAGATTACTACCGTGCCGTCACGTCGAAATCGAAGTGCTTGAAGCTCTGGCGATCACCTGTTTAACTCAAGCCAAATGGATCAAATGGCTTTTGATTTAGCCCCTTACCCATCAAAGATACGGATCTCTGGCACTTGAATACAAAGCAGTCACATTCAAACGGAAACCAATAATGAGCGCGCCTATCTCTTGGGATTTTCCAGTCCCTTTCACCGTGGTTTTTGACGTTCAGCCGGACGACATTGATGCGTACGATCATGTTAACAACACTGTCTATCTGCGCTGGATAGATGCAATCGCTTGGGCGCACTCAGACGCAGCCGGGATGACAACCGCATATTGCCAAAGCATTGGCAAAGGCTTTGCCGTTCACAGACACGAGATTGATTACCTTAGACCCGCGCACTTGGGCGACCAGGTGCATGTGTCCACATGGATCGTCAAAATGGACGGGAAACTGCGGTCTGACCGTCGGTTCCAAATCGTCAGAGAACAAACTGGTGAAACTTTGGTGCGCGCGCGAACTGAATACATCTGCACGGACCTTAAGTCAGGCCGCCCGACCCGCATTCCCGACGCGTTCAAGACCGCCTATCGCGTTGATCCGCGTATCCAAGAGGCCGTACTTGCGTCGGAGCAATAAACACCCACCCCATTGGTCCTAGGTCAACGACCTCTTTTAGGGCTGCAAGTTCTGTATTACAAAGGTCATCGCTGGGCGTGGCCCTGAAATTTGACACAACGACGGATCCGAAAATGGCACAGACAAAACTCACGATCGGCATCCTCGAAACCGGGCGCCCTCCAGAAGAGCTCAAGCAAGTCTATGGGGATTATCCCGGCATGGTGGCCTCGTGGCTTGGCGACTTAGACGCCAACTTTGTCAGCTATCCTGTTCTGGACAATGAACTCCCCCCCTCCCCAACCGAAGCAGATCTTTGGGTCATCACCGGCTCCAAATTCGGAGCCTATGAGGATCATCCATGGATCCCCCCGCTGGAAGATTTCATTCGGGCCTGTAAGCAAGAGAATGTCATGATGTTTGGCATTTGTTTTGGCCACCAGATGATCGCTCAGGCGTTGGGTGGCGTCGTGCGTAAATCGACCAAAGGCTGGGGATTGGGCGTACACGAATACGACTTCAAAAACTGGCCCGCAGAGTTGGGACAACAACCGGAAAACCTTGCGATCCAAGCCTATCATCAGGATCAGGTCGAAGAGATCCCGGACGGGGCCGAAATCCTTGCAAGTTCGCCCTTCTGTGAAGCGGCGGCGTTATGGTATCCGGGGTTTGCAATCACTGTTCAAGGGCACCCTGAATTTGCCAAACCCTACGCAAGTGCCTTGCTAGAAAGCCGCCGGGGCACAGTACTGAGTGATAAGGACGTCGATCAGGGGCAGGAAAACATGGCAATCGCAGACAACCGCGCGTCGATTGCAACCCTTGTTGGCCAAATTCTGCGTAACAAACAGAGCCAGATGGCCTGAACTCAAATCTGGTGCCTAAAAGGCACCAGATCAAATGCCGGGAATTATAGTCGGTCGCGCAGACTAAACCACAGCATCGCCAAGACCAGCAAAGGCCCACGCAACGCAACGCCCCCCGGAAAACGCGTTGTTGGAACAGCTGCCATCACATCAAAACGCTCTGCTTGGCCTGCGATTGTCTCAGCAACAATCTGTCCAGCCAAAGTGGCCATCGCAACGCCATGTCCAGAGAACCCCGATAGGCTGAGGATATTGCCATTCAGCCGCTCAAAATGCGGCATCCGATTCATGGTGATCCCCAAGGTTCCCCCCCACGCATGATCAACACGCACGTCGGAAAGTTGTGGGAAAATCTCTAACATCGGCTTGCGCACGGCGGCCGCAATATCTGTTGGGAACTTGTATCCGTAGCTTTCTGTCCCGCCAAAGAGCAGCCTGTGATCATCGGAAAACCGGAAATAATTGACCACAAATTTACTGTCCGCCACCGCGTGATTGTTCCGGATCAAACTTTCCTGCCGTTCCGGGCTCAGCGGCTCTGTCGCGATGACAAAGTTATTGATCGGCATGACCCGTTCAGCGACATGAGAGTTCAACCGACCAAGATACCCATTGCAGCCCAACACAACAAAGTCTGCGGTTATCTTTGCCTGATCGGTTGTCACCCGCGCGGGTGTTGATTCAAAAACGCTTTCAACCTTGGATTCTTCGAAAATCCGAACACCGGCAGCTTTGGCCATCCGCGCAAGACCCAGAACAAACTGCAACGGGTCAATGTGCCCAGCATCCTCGTAGATACTGCCGCCGTGATAGGCTGGGGAATTGACCAGATGACGCAGCTCGTCCCGATCCAGTGCACGAATGCCCTGATAATCATAGGTGTCCTGTAAATGACGTACATAATCGTGGCTATGTTGTACATTTCGCGCGCGGTGATCCGCATGAATGATGCCATCATGGAAATCCGCATGAACAAGGTCTGATTTAGACAGGTCCCGTACCAAATCGACCGATTGACGCGCAATCGTCCACAAGGCGCGCGCGTTCTCGAGCCCGACCAGATCCTCCAGCTCGTCTTGTTCACTGCGCTGGCCTTGCCCGACCTGCCCGCCATTGCGCCCGGATGCCCCAAAGCCGAGGCGTTGTGCCTCAAGCAAAATGACATCGTATCCGCGCTGCGCCAGATGCAACGCAGACGAAAGCCCCATGAAGCCCCCACCAACCACGCACACATCACAGGTCAAATCCCCCTGCGCGCTTGGGAACCGGTCAAGCGCATTCGCCCCTGCGTTTATTGCATAAAAAGAGTCAGGGTATTGACCCTGTTTGTCGTTGGCTGTGAGCAAGTCCATATCACACCTCTGTTCGTCTGGTTCAGCGCAAGATCAAGCGTTCAGCAAAAGGTGCTGACGCTCCCATGGGGAAATCTCGCGCTGGTATTCCTCGTTCTCTGCCACTTTGATGTCGTGGTAAACACTGCAGAACTCTTCACCCAGAACCTCGCGAATTTCAGCTGCCGCCTGAAACCGCGCCAAGGCCGCCCCTAATCCAGCAGGCAGGGGATAATCCGTTTCCCACACCTCTTTCTGCGCAGCGGGGCGCGGGTCAATCCCGTTGATCATGCCCAGATACCCACAGGCCAAAGAGGCCGCGATCGCCAGATACGGATTGCAGTCCATACCGATCACCCGGTTTTCCACCCGCCGCGCCACAGGATCAGACACCGGGATACGAAGGCCGGTCGTGCGGTTGTCCGTCGCCCATTCCAGATTTGATGGCGCGCTTTGACCATCTACGGTGATCCGGCGGTATGAATTCACATAAGGCGCAACAAGAGGCACCACATCCAAAAGGTGTTTCTGAGTTCCACCAATGAAATGATAGAACAGGTCGGTCGGACTGCCATCTGCATTGGAAAAGATGTTCTCTCCCGTTTCAGCGTGAACGATGCTTTGATGCACATGCATGGCACTGCCTGGGTAATCTCGCATTGGCTTGGCCATAAAGGTGGCAAAGATCCCGTTCTTCAGCGCCGCCTCCCGGATGGTCCGTTTGAAATAAAACACCTGATCCGCCAACCGCAATGGATCGCCGTGCATCAGATTGATTTCGATCTGACCCGGCCCGCCCTCTTGGATCACCGTATCAATTTCTAGACCCTGAGATTCGGCAAAGTCATAGATCGTGTCGATCACGGGCCCATATTCATCCACCGCAGACATCGAATAGACTTGCGCCCCCAAACCCACACGCCCCGTGCGCCCCAAAGGCGGTTCAATGGGTTCGTTCGCATCCGTATGCGGTTTGGTCAGATAAAACTCCAACTCAGGCGCAACGATGGGTTTCCAGCCTTTTTGAGCATAAAGATCCAACACGCGGCGCAGAACATTTCGCGGCGCAATGGCAAGCGGGTCGCCGTCACGATTGCTCATATCACAGATCACCTGAATGGTCGGATCGTCGGCCCACGGAACGACAGTCGCAGTGGACATATCAGGACGCAGAACCACGTCTTTTTCAAGCCACTGGCCTTCGATATCCATATCGACATACCCGCCTGACACTGTTTGATAAAACAGCGAAACCGGCAGGAAAAACGTATCATCTGGGTTAAACTTGTACGCAGGCATTGCTTTGCCGCGCGACGTCCCAACCGTATCTGGAATAATGCATTCGACCTCATCCAAGCCGCGATTGTTCAGCGCAGCCATTGTCGCCTTGGGCAGATGGTCCATCCAGTTTTTTTGCGTTTTGGTCACACTCAACCTCTTTCCGCGTTCAGGGTTATTTTGGGGTTATCCAAATTTATGATCAAATTATTCCGAGAAATCCAGCCCAAAATTTTCACTTCACGACACACCGACTCCTGAAAGGCCCAGTTTCAATACAGAGAAGTGTTCCTTTGCCGCTTTTTGCACCTCCCCCTTCTCTCCGAGACACGCAGCAATAATTTGATCACTTTTTGCGACCAGCTCAAAACCCCGTAGATTGACAACCGGCCAGACAAGCACCATTGAAAAGAAGGAGCCAACAGCCTCCATCAAGTTTCTAGTACAAGTGCCACATGACACCTGAACAGATTGGATTTAAGGCAGCTTTCGCCCAAGACCCCGACAGCCTGATTGCCTGTCCCGCCTGCGATACGTTGCATATTCTGGACCCCGTATCAGCCGGGCAAACGGCCTATTGCACCTGCTGTGGTTTCAAACTGATGGCGCCGAAAGCCAACACCTTTGACCGAACAATCGCGCTGGCGGTGACATCTGCAATCCTGATGATTGCAGTTCTGAGTTTTCCGTTTCTCAAAATGTCCAAGTCCGGGTTGTCGCACGAGGCGTCGATCCTCGATATCATTTTTGGATTGGCACATGGCTGGTACAACCTGCTGGCCTTTGCGGTTGCTATGTTTGTCGTCACCCTCCCGATGGCACGAGCCGGGGCGTTGGTCTACGTGTTGTGGGCCCTCAAACACCACCGTGCCCCCTATCGGGCCAAAGAAGTCTTTCTGTTTGCCGAACGGCTGAACCCTTGGGCCATGTCCGAGATCTTCATCATCGGAACAGGGGTGGCGCTGGTTAAAATGGCCGGATTGGCAACGATAAGTTTTGGCAAAGCGTTTTGGTTGTACTGCCTGTTGGTTCTCATCATTGGCCTGAAAAATGCGGCCCTGTGTCGGTGGACCGTCTGGTCCCTGATCCGAAAGGCGCCAACATGACCCGCGCCACAGATCTGGATTGGATCGGATGCCACACCTGCGGATCGGTTCATCAACCCGACACTCAGCACTGCCGCACCTGCGGGGCGCATCTCTATGCGCGGCTCCCTCACAGCCTGCAAAAAGTCTGGGCCTGGCTCATCACCGGGGTTCTCTTTCTTATCCCCGCAAACATTTACCCGCTGCTAAGTAATCTGATCTTGGGGCACGAAGAAGGGCACACAATCCTCGAAGGCGTGGTGATCTTTTTCCAGACCGGCGACTATTTCGTCGCCCTCGTCATTTTTGTTGCCAGCTTGCTGATCCCCTTTGTCAAAATCCTGATAATCGGGTTTCTGGTGCTCAGTATTCAGTTTGGATGGCAGCTCAACGAACACACACGTCTTTTGCTGTATGAGTTTGTCGAATTCATTGGACGCTGGTCGATGATTGACGTCTTTGTTGTTGCGCTGTTAACCGGCCTCGTAAATCTGGGTGCTGTCATCTCAATTCTACCCGGAGCAGGTGCAATCTGCTTTGCACTCTCGGTGATATGCACCATGATTTCGGCGCAGTGCATCGACTCCAAACTCATCTGGGACACAGGGAAAGGCCCCAAACATGACTGACTCGCAGGGCCTTCCCAAACCCATCGTGAAAGATCAAAAACCCGGATTGCTTGCGCGGATGTCTTTGATCTGGCTTGTCCCGGTCCTTGCTTTGGCCGGGGCCCTCGGATTGGCATGGGACACCTACCGACAGCGCGACGTGACCATAGAAATCACCTTCCCAGAAGCCAGCGGAATCGAACCCGGAAAGACCCTGATCAAGTTTCGCGAAGTCACCGTCGGAACCGTTGCTGAATTGGGGTATTCAGAGGATCTGACCAAGGTCGTGGTGCAAGCAAACATTCACCGCAAAATGGCCCAATATCTGGATACCGACACCCAGTTTTGGTTGGTGACCGCAAAGATCACCGCGAGCGGTGTAACGGGTTTGAACACGCTCTTGTCTGGGTCACACATCAATGTTGAATGGGACACCGATGTCGTCGAGCCAAGTCGCAAATTCGTTGCCTTGGCTGATGCCCCTATTATTCTGCCCGGCGCCAAAGGTGCTGAAATTCTGCTTACCAGCCCAGTGAGCGGCTCGGTCGCTGTCGGGGCCCCGATCCTGCACAAAGGTGTCGCAATGGGTAAGGTCGAAGCCGTGGGTTTTGATCAAGCAAGCGACTCTGTTTTGATAACTGCTTTTGTCAATCATCCCTATGACGCTTTGGTGAACACCGGGACACGCTTTTGGAACGCGTCCGGTATCAACATTGAGCTGAACGACAGCGGGCTGCAACTGAACGTGGGCAGCCTGTCTTCCCTTCTACAAGGGGGCATTGAATTTGACACCACGATGTCAGGTGGCGCGCCCATCGGGCCAAAGGCAACCTTTGATCTGTACGCAACCAAAGACCTGGCGAAAGAGAGTTTGCTGGATGATGATCTGCGCGCCACTGTCCATCTGACATCCAGCTTTGCCGGATCCGTCAAAGGTTTGAAAGAAGGGTCTGACGTTCTGTTTCGGGGTTTGAAGATTGGCCAGATCATCAATCTGTCAGCAACTGCCAGAACGGACGACGCTGGCAAACCTGAGATCGTCATGGAAGCGGCTTACACCGTTCAACCCGGGCGCTTGGGGCTGGCGGAAGTTAAAACCAAAGAGCAAACGCTGGACCTGTTGGCAGAGATGGTTTCTAAATCAAACCTGCGCGCGCGTCTGGCCCCGAACTCCATTTTTTCGGGTGGTTTGCACATAGAACTGTACGAAGATCCAGAAGCTGAAAGCGCCGCATTGAAGCGGGATCAGATCCCCTACCCCGTCTTGCCCTCGACCCCGACATCACCAGAGACCCTGACAATCGCGGCGGAAAGCGTTCTCAATCGCGTCGCCTCTCTGCCAATCGAAGAGTTGATGGATCGCGCCATCAAAGTGATAAGCGAAATTGATACGCTACTGGCAAACCAAGACACTCAGGCGCTGCCTGCAGATGTGCGTGCCTTGCTGAGCAACGTGAACACCATCGCCACCTCGGATGGTCTCAAGAAACTGCCCGATGATTTGCATGACACGCTGGCAACGGTTCAGGACCTGCTCGACACGTTCGAGACCAACGATGGGGTGACGAACATTGTTGAATCGCTCAAGGATGTGCGGACTGCCGTAGCGTCAATCTCGACCGCGAGCGACAAACTGCCTGCTCTCTTGGAAGACATCGATACATTTGTGGGCAAAGCCAATGGGCTGCCCTTGGAAAGCGTCGTCACCTCGGCCGATGATGTGCTGAAATCAACCAACGAATTCCTCAGCAACGAAGACATGGCACAAGTGCCCGGCGCGTTGTCCGGTGCCCTGGAGCAGGCGAACCTGACACTGAAAGAATTGCGTGACGGGGGCGCTGTCGCACAGCTGAATCGCACGTTAAGTTCGGCGGGTGATGCGGCGGAAAACATTTCTATCGCGGTCAAAGACCTGCCGGAACTGGCAAAGCGACTGGATCAGCTTGCAGACACGGCAGAAGATACAATCGGTGCCTACGGCCCCTCTTCGCCGGTCAATCGCGAGGTGCAGGCCGCCATTCAGGACCTGCGCAGTGCGGTCAAATCGCTGAACGCGTTGGTGCAGGCCATCAGACGCAAACCCAACTCCCTCTTGGTAGGACGTTAACCATGCTCAAGTTTTTTCGCCCTGTCCTAGCGGGTTTGATTATTGCAGCCCTCGCGAGCTGTTCAACCAACCAAGAACGCTATTTGCTGCCCCCCATTGAAAACGTCAAAACCTATCGATCTGGCGTGCGCACGGTAGAAGTCACGCGCATAGACCTGCCGGCTTATGCCGAAGACAGCGAAATTTCCGTACTCGGCGAAGACGGCGTTTTGCGCCCGACCAAAAGCGGCTTTTGGGCAGATGCCCCGGACCGGGCCCTGACCGAACTCTTGGCGGCTGGATTGGATCAATCTCTTTCCGCGTCAGTGGCCGCCGAGCCTTGGCCCTTTGAAACGCCCCCAGATGTGCAGGTCGAAATCAAGGTGCACAATCTGTCTGGAATTCCCGGTCAGGTGCTTACCCTTTCGGGTCAGTATTTCCTGACCTCACCGGCGCACGGGCATTTGGAACGCGCGCATCGGTTTTCGTTCGCGGTGCCAATGGCCGATGACAGTTTAAACGCGGTCGCGGCGGCGCAATCGCAAGCCATCAAACTGCTGGTCGAAGACATCGCGCGTCGGATCGCCAACTAACCCCGGCTTGCCGTCAGCTCATCACACCATCAAACGCATGCCGCCGTACGGCTTGCGGACTCATCCCGTATTCCGTGCGAATCCATCGCGCGAGGTTAGAATGCGTGCCAAATCCGGTGGCCACGATGATTTCAGATAGGTTCAAACTGGTATGAACCAGCAATTGATGCGCCCGCTCGATCCGGAGCGCGCGGTATGCAACCAATGGTCCTGTGCCCGTCTTTTCCAGAAAACGCCGTTGCAGTTTGCGCGTAGACACACCTTGGGCTTGAGCTAAATCACAGATCATCAAAGGCTCTTCGATATGTTCCTGCATCAGGGCTAGCGTGTTGTCGATCAACTTGTCCCCCCGCGCACGATGGCGCAGATCCAGAACAACCTTGCTTTGATTGCGCGTATTGCCACTGCTTAATCCGACATAGTCCCCCAGCGAATTAGCAATGAACTGACCATGATCGTTGCCAATCATCCCGATCAACAACGGCAGGGCTGCAAAGCCACTAATTGCGCTGTGGACCTGTTTGGAAACAGCGTGGTGTTTACCCCGCCCCGCATCATTCAGGTTCTCTTCCAATGCTGCGGCATAAAAATTGGGATGGATCGCAACGCTGTGATGATCCTGCACTCCAATTTCGCGTAGCAGAAAAATCGCCCCGCCAACCAGGACAGATCGCGTTGCCAGTCGCAGGATTTGATGCACCCGCTTCTGTTCGACAGACGTCAGGCCCCATCGCGAATGGATATCGCCCAGAAAGATCACAGACCGTCGGGTCCAGTATCGCGGGTCTTCGGACGCGCGCGCCGCGAGGTTTTGAACCGTAATCCGATAGGGCATCGAATGGATCAGGTCATTGGCCGCCTCAAACAAATCCGCAAACATCTGCGCGGCAGACGGCGGCATGTTGGCCGGCAGGATAATATCAATGTCGTGGACCTGCGTTGGGGCCACGGGGTACGTCACAACGGGCGATACAGCCTGAGGTACGGATGCGAAATAGGTCACGTCTGTCTCCTCTTGCGGGTATAGGAATGGGCGCGCATCCTGTGCGCGTCCGGTTCATCAAAGGGGATGAAGGTCACCCCGCCCACTGTTCAGGCGGGGTGAGAGTGTGTTGTGGCTTAAGCCACGTCGTCTTCGTAGTCCGACATTGGTGGGCAGGTGCAAATCAAGTTCCGGTCACCATAGGCGTTATCGACCCGGTTCACCGGAGACCAATATTTGTCCACGCCCAAGCTGCCTGCAGGGAAACACGCCTGTTCACGGGTGTAAGGACGATCCCAGTCACCAACCAGATCGCGCACGGTGTGGGGTGCGTTTTTCAGCGGGTTGTTTTCCGGGTCGATCTTGCCATCAATGATGTCCTGCGCCTCGGCCCGGATCGACAGCATCGCTTCGCAGAAACGATCCAGTTCCGCTTTAGGTTCGGATTCTGTTGGCTCAACCATCAGCGTCCCAGCAACCGGCCATGACATGGTCGGTGCGTGGAACCCGCTATCAACCAAACGCTTGGCAATATCGTCCACTGAGACATGACCAGCTACATCCAACGGACGCGTATCAAGGATACATTCATGCGCCACACGACCGGTTTCAGACGTGTAGAGAATGTCATACGCATCCTTAAGCCGTGCCGCGATGTAGTTGGCGTTCAGGATCGCAACTTTGGTCGCTTGGGTCAGACCCGCACCACCCATCAGCAGAACATAAGCCCAGCTGACCGGCAGGATCGAAGGTGATCCAAACGGAGCCGCAGAAACCGGACCCACAGCTGTGCCATATTCCGGGTGACCTGGCAGGTGCTCGGTCAGGTGTGCCTTAACACCGATCGGACCCATGCCGGGGCCGCCGCCGCCGTGGGGAATGCAGAACGTTTTGTGCAGGTTCAGGTGGCTGACGTCGCCGCCAATATCACCCGGACGCGACAGACCCACCATGGCGTTCATGTTCGCGCCATCGATGTAAACCTGACCGCCATGTTCATGGGTGACGTCACAGACTTCTTGCACAGTGGTTTCAAACACACCGTGGGTCGAGGGGTATGTGATCATACACGCCGCAAGATGGTCCGAGTGCTTTTCAGCCTTTGCCCGGAAATCGGCGACATCGATGTTGCCATCTTCGTCCGCTTTGACCGGAACAACCTGATAGCCCACCATCTGCGCCGACGCCGGGTTGGTGCCGTGTGCCGAGGTTGGGATCAGACACACATTCCGATGCGCTTCGCCCCGTGCCGCGTGATAGTTGCGGATGGTCAACAGACCCGCGTATTCGCCCTGCGCACCCGAGTTGGGCTGCTGGGAAATCGCATCATAGCCAGTGATCTGACACAGTTTGTCGTTCAGATCATCGATCATCTCATGATACCCCAGCGCCTGATCTTTCGGGCAGAAGGGGTGCAGGTTGCTGAATTCCGGCCACGTCACCGGGATCATTTCGATGGTCGCGTTCAGCTTCATGGTACAGCTGCCCAGCGGGATCATCGCACGATCCAGTGCCAGATCGCGGTCGGCCAGACGGCGCATGTAGCGGGTGATTTCTGCTTCGGCCCGGTTTTTGTGGAAAATCGGGTGAGTCAGGTATTCGCTTTCGCGCAGCGCATGCTCAGGCAAACGATAGTGGCTGTTCGAGCTGTCATCTTTCTGGTCGATGCCAAACGCACCCCAGACCGCTTCGATTGTTTCGGCGCGGGTCTGTTCGTCCAGCGAGATGCCAACCTTGCTTTCACCGACTTTGCGCAGGTTCACACCACGCGCAACTGCGGCTTCCATGACGGTTTTCTGCATCGGACCAACTTCGACGGTGATCGTGTCAAAGAAGACTTCGGGCTCAACCTTGAAACCATGCTGTTCTAGACCGTTGGCCAAACGCGAGGTTTTCCGGTGCACCGACTGGGCAATCGCTTTGATGCCATCGGGTCCGTGATAAACCGCATACATCGACGCGATTACGGCCAGCAGCGCCTGAGCGGTACAGACGTTCGAGTTCGCTTTTTCGCGGCGGATGTGCTGTTCACGAGTTTGCAGCGACAAACGGTAGGCTTGGTTGCCCCGGCTATCAATCGACACACCGATGATCCGACCCGGCATAGACCGTTTCAGTTTATCAGTTGTCGCCATGTAGGCCGCGTGTGGTCCGCCATAGCCCATTGGAACGCCAAACCGCTGGGTCGTCCCGATCGCGATGTCGGCCCCCATTTCGCCGGGTGACTTCAGCAATGCCAGTGACAGGATGTCAGCGGCAACAATCGCGATGCCTTTGTGTTCGTGCAACGCAGCAATCTGCGCTGTGAAATCCTGAACGTGGCCGTCGGTGCCCGGGTATTGGAAAATCGCACCAAAAACGGCACCGGCTTCCAACTCGGATGGGTCCGCAACCTGCACGTCGATGCCCATAGGCTCGGCGCGGGTTTTGATAACTTCGATGGTTTGTGGGTGGCAGTTTTTGTCGACAAAGAATGCCGCATTGTTTGCCTTAGAGCGGCCGCCACGTTTGGCCATGGCCATCGCTTCGGCAGCAGCAGTCGCTTCGTCCAACAAAGATGCGTTGGCAACGTCAAGACCGGTGAAATCCGAAACCATGGTTTGGAAGTTCAACAGCGCCTCAAGACGGCCTTGGGAAATCTCAGGCTGGTATGGCGTATAGGCCGTGTACCACGCGGGGTTTTCCAGAATGTTGCGCAGAATCGGCGCCGGTGTGGTGGTGCCGTAGTAGCCCTGCCCGATCAGCGATGTCAGAACTTTGTTCTTGCTCGCGATCTCTTTCATGTGGAACAGCGCGTCACGCTCTGTCATCGCCGGACCCCAGTCCAACGCTTCTTTCTGGCGGATCGCAGGAGGCACGGTGGCGTCAATCAGCTCGTCCAGCGTTTTGAAGCCGATCGTCTTCAACATCGTCGCCATTTCCTGCGGTGACGGTCCGATGTGACGGCGATTGGCAAAGTCGTAGGCTTCGTAATCGGTGAGTTTGAAGGCCATGGTCAGCGCTCCTGATGTCAAATGTCCAACCCGCCGGACCCTATGAAAACGTCCGGCGAGCGTAGTTTTGAAAAGATGGGTTTACCCGATCAGGGCTTTGTATCCATCCAGATCCATCAGCTCTTCGAGCTGTGCGGCGTTTGCCAGTTTGACCTTATAGATCCAAGCGTCGCCTTCGGGGCTTTCGTTCAGGGCGCCCGGGTTATCTTCGAGATCGCCGTTCACTTCGACAACTTCGCCATCCAGCGGAGCGTAGATTTCCGACGCCGCTTTGACGGATTCGATCACGCCGATTTCGTCGCCTTTTTCGAACTCATCACCAGCTTCTTTTTGCTCGATGAAAACGATCTCGCCCAGCTGGTCAGCGGCGTGCTTGGTGATGCCGATTGTGGCGACGTCACCTTCGACGAGGACCCATTCGTGCTCTTCTGAAAAATAGGTGGCCATTTTTAAATGCTCCCGGATTTAGCGTTTGTAGTTTTGCTGCACAAAAGGCAGCGATACGATTTCGGCAGGCTGAGCCTTGCCGCGAATGATGAGGTTAACCTTTTCGCCCGGTTCACCGTGACCTGCGGAAACGTAACCCATCGCAACGGGCCCGCCAACAGTGGGGCCAAAGCTGCCCGAAGTGATTTCACCGATGGTACTGCCTTCAAGACATTGGACTTCCACGTGCTGACGCGCGGGGGCCCGACCGGTTGGTTTGATCCCGACCAGTTTCTTGGCGGCACCCTCGGCCAGTTCCTTTTGGATGCGCGCGGCACCGGGAAACCCGCCTTCTTCTTTGCGGCGCTTCTGCATCGCCCAACCCAAGCTGGCCTCAACAGGTGAAGTCGACTGGTCGATGTCGTTGCCATAGAGGCAAAGGCCTGCTTCCAGACGCAAGGAATCCCGCGCGCCCAAACCAGCCGGTTCGCAGTCGTCATGCGCAAGGAAGGCCCGTGTGACTTCGATCGCCTTGTCTTCTGGGATCGAA
Source organism: Phaeobacter sp. NW0010-22 (assembly GCF_040365955.1). NCBI lineage: Bacteria > Pseudomonadati > Pseudomonadota > Alphaproteobacteria > Rhodobacterales > Roseobacteraceae > Phaeobacter > Phaeobacter sp. NW0010-22. Next base: position 29,189 of record NZ_BAABWT010000008.1, on the reverse strand, counting down.
ATTTCATAGCCATCTTCGCCGGTGTAACCCAGACGCGAGATGCGGCATTCAACGCCTGCGATGTCGGCCACGATGGATTCCATGAATTTCATGTCCCGCGCAGCGGGGCACAATTCGCCCACAACGTTTTCAGCAGCCGGACCCTGAACCGCCACCAAAGCGCGGTCAAAAATCTCGGTCACTTCGACGCCGTCCAGATTGGCCTCCATATGCGGGATGTCCTGGTGACGCAGACCGGCGTTTACCACAACAAAGAAATGATCACCTGCGTTGGACACGATCAGGTCATCCATGATGCCGCCGTCTTCGTTGGTAAAGAAACCATAACGCGCCTTGCCCTCTTTCAAGGTCGCATAGGCCTGCGGGCAGAGCGTTTCCAGCTTTTCGCCCACGTTTTCGCCGCGCAGGATCACCTGACCCATGTGGCTGACGTCAAACAGGCCCGCTTTGGCGCGGGTATGATTATGTTCGCCCATGATGCCCATGGGGTACTGAACCGGCATTTCCCAGCCGGCAAAATCGACCATCTTGCCGCCGAGTTCGACGTGCAGGTCATAAAGAGGAGTTCGTTTGGGGGCGTCGGACATATCAGTCACCTTTTTCAAACAGGGTCAGTCGCGAACGACCATGACGGTGCAATGCGCATTGCGCACAACCCGCGCGAGGTTCGGGCCGATTTCGTAGTTCGGGAAATCACCCTTGGCTGATGCCATAATAATCATATCGTAGCCGTCTTTGTGTGCCAATTTCAGGATTTCGCGATAAACGCTGCCTTCCTGAATCTGGACCGGCACATCAGCGGCGTTATTTGCGGCCAAGATGGCCTCTACTTTGCCATGGACATAGTCCCGGGCACCCGCCCCATACCCTTCGGGCAGGTTGGGCAGCTGGATGATTTCAGGGATGACCTCAACAGCGTGCAGCTCGGCGCCATAAAACTTGGCCTGTTCCAGTGCGACAGGCAGTGCCTTTTTCCACGAACGGTCGTCCGTGTGATCAATCGGAAGCAGGATTTTGGTAGCCATCCGTCATCTCCTCGAAGAATGTGAAATTCGTTTCAGATACGAAGGGCCATCACAGCCCCCCGTTGTCTGTATATGCCCGAGATTACTTGGCGGTATCACCAGCTTCGGATGCACCATTTGAGGCAAAGAACTCTTTCGTCAGTTTAAAGACGACAGGGCTCAGCAAGGCCAGTGCGATCAGGTTCGGGATTGCCATCATTGCGTTCAGCGTATCCGCCAACAACCAGACAAAGCCGAGATCAGCAGTTGCGCCAAAGTAAATCGCAACAATCCACAACACGCGGTATGGCATAAGCGCCTTGGCACCAAAGAAGAAGCCCACACATTTTTCGCCATAGAACGACCAGCCCAGAATGGTGGTGAAGGCAAAGATCGACAGAGCAACCGCGATCAGCGCACCACCGATACCCGGCAGCGAAGTTTCAAACGCCAGCGAGGTCAACGCCGCACCAGATTCACCCGATGTCCAAGCCCCTGACGCAATGATCGCCAGACCAGTGATTGAGCAGACGATGATTGTGTCGATGAACGTGCCCAACATCGCAACCAGACCCTGGTTTACAGGACCGGCCGTTGACGCCGCTGCGTGCGCAATCGGAGCGGAACCCAGACCAGCTTCGTTCGAGAATACACCACGGGCAACACCAAAGCGGATCGCGGCCCAAACGGCTGCACCAGCAAAGCCACCTTCGGCAGCGGATGGGGTAAAGGCGTGGGTGAACACAAGGCTCAGCGCGTCGCCAATGGCACCAGCGTTGATCAGCAGAACCAGCAGACCCGCGATGATATAGCTGACGGCCATGAATGGAACCAGTTTACCAGCAACCGCACCGATGCGTGTAATACCACCAAGGATAACAGCCGCGGTCAGAACCATCAGAACAACGCCGGTCACTGACGTGTTTACGCCAAAGTTGCTGTCCAGAACCTGTGCCACACCGTTGGCTTGTACACCGTTGCCGATACCAAACGCAGCGATCGCACCAAACAGAGCAAACGCTGGCGCCAACCAGTACCAGGACGAGCCCAGACCGTTTTTGATGTAGTACATCGGGCCACCGACAAAGTTGCCCAGCTCATCTGTTTCGCGATATTTCACGGCCAGAACGGCTTCGGCATATTTGGTGGCCATGCCTACCAAGGCGGTCATCCACATCCAGAACAAGGCGCCCGGACCGCCCAAGAAGACAGCAGTGGCCACACCGGCAATGTTACCAGTACCGATTGTTGCCGACAGCGAAGTCATCAGCGCGTTGAACGGGCTGATCTGGCCCTCGCCCTGATTTTCGCGGCCTTTGAACAGCAGGCTAAAGCCCGTGCCCAGTTTCAGGATCGGCATGAACTTCAGGCCGACCTGCAAGAAAAAGCCAACGCCCAGAATGAGCACCAACATCAGTGGCCCCCAAACGACGCCATTGATGGCTCCTACGATTGAACTTAACGCTTCCATGGTTTCCCTCCCATTTGCGTTTTCGAATTACTTTGAAGGTCAGGTGCCCGCAGCCAGAGACTGTTGGCGAGCCTGTTTCAAAGCGGCAAAATCTTCGTCCGCATGGAACGAGGATCTGGTCAACGGCGTGGCGGACACGCCGAGGAATCCTTTGCCCCGAGCGATCTGTTCCAGTTGCGCGAATTCTTCGGGCGTCCAGAACCGATCAATCGGGTGGTGTTTCGGAGTGGGCTGCAAGTACTGGCCCACTGTCAGAAAATCGACATTTGCGGCGCGCATATCGTCCATCACCTGACGGACGTCATTCATGCTTTCACCCAGACCAACCATCAGGCCGGATTTGGTGAACATCTGGGGATTGGCGCGTTTGGCGTCATCCAGCAAGCGCAGCGAGGTGTAATAGCGTGCACCGGGACGCACCCGTGGATACAGATGCGGCACGGTTTCCAGATTGTGGTTGAACACATCCGGCGCGGCCTCAAACACCGCATCAGCGGCGTTGCCTTTGCCAAGAAAATCGGGGGTCAGAACCTCGATCGTGGTGTCGGGGGTCTGATGGCGGACGGCGCGAATGGTCTGCGCGATATGATCCGCGCCACCATCGGCCAGATCATCACGATCCACGCTGGTGATCACAACATGGCGCAGGCCCAGTTTTTTCACCGCTTGGGCCACACGACCCGGTTCAAACACGTCCAGCGCATCGGGTTTACCAGTTGAGACGTTGCAGAACGAACAGCCCCGCGTACAGGTCTCACCCATGATCATCATCGTGGCGTGGCGCTGTGACCAACATTCGCCGATGTTGGGGCACGCGGCCTCTTCGCAGACCGTGGTCAAACCATGATCCCGCATCAGGCGGCGGGTTTCATAGTACTCGGCGCTTTCAATCTTTTTCTTGCGGATCCACTTGGGTTTGCGGGGGATCACGCTGTCAGGTTTTTTGGCTTTTTCAGGATGGCGAAGCTGGATGGTCATCTGGCTATTCTCCGATCAGGCGTGAATGGCGCGGCCAAGCGCGTCGAGGCAGGCTTCTTTCACTGCTTCACCCAATGCTGGATGTGCGTGGCAGGTGCGCGCGACTTCTTCAACCGTGGCGCCTTTGGTCATCGCCAGCACCAGTTCGGCGATCAGATCACCGCCGTGTGCGCCGCAGATATGAGCACCAAGAATTGTTCCCTCTGGCGAGGCCAAAACCTTGACCGCGCCATCGGTTTCGCCGGTAGAACGTGCCCGCGAGTTCGCCATGAATGTAAACTTGCCACTGATGTAGTCAGTGCCCGCTTCTTTCAGCGCCTCTTCGGTTAACCCGACCGAGGCCACCTCGGGATCGGTGTAAACCACGCCGGGAACAGTGTTATAATCAACGTGCCCGTGCTGACCCGCCAGCGTTTCGACACAGGCAACCCCGTCTTCTTCCGCCTTGTGCGCCAACATCGGACCCGGAACACAATCGCCAATCGCATAGATGCCAGGAACCGAGGTTTGGAACGCACCGTCTACTTCGATAAATCCGCGTGCATTCACGGCAACACCCAGATCGTCCAAGCCCAGACCCCGTGTCACCGGGCGGCGGCCAATGGCGATCAGTACATTATCTGCTTCGATGGTTTCTTCTTTGTCTTTGCCAACGCGATCCACGGTCAGGGACAGACCGGCATCCGTCTTGTCGATAGATTTCAAAGCGCGACCCAATTGGAACTTGAGTCCACGCTTGGACAGCGCCCGCTGAGACAGCTTGGCAATTTCGCCGTCAATGCCGGGCAGAATGCGATCCAGATATTCAACGACGGTAACTTTGGCGCCCAGTCGTGCCCAAACCTGACCCAGTTCGAGCCCAATAACACCGGCCCCAATCACCACCAGATGATCCGGCACCCTGTCCAGCTTAAGCGCGCCTGTGCTGCTGACCACATCCACTTCGTCGATCTCAACGCCCGGCAGTGGCGTTGGTTCAGACCCCGTGGCGATCAAGATATTCTTGGCTTCGTAAACGTCATCTCCGACCTTCACCTGACCCGGTGCAGGGATGCTGGCCCAGCCTTCGATATGTTCTACACCGTTCTTTTTAAAAAGAAACGCGATCCCCTTAGTCAGATCGCCAACAACCTTATCCTTGCGCCCCATCATAGCGCCCAGATCAAGGCTGGCCCCCTCGACCGAAACACCGTGGGAGGAGAGGTGCTTGAGTTCGGCGAACTTGGCCGAGGAGGTCAACAACGCTTTGGAAGGAATACAGCCCACGTTCAGGCAGGTGCCCCCCAAGGCACCGCGCCCTTCGATACAAGCAACCGAAAGTCCCAGTTGCGCCGCACGGATAGCGGCCACATACCCACCGGGGCCACCACCGATAACGATCAGATCAAATGCACTCATGGGTCTCTCCTCCCCGAGATGGGCGGTGCGGATCGGGTCCGTATGCGCCTGTATGCTGCGTTTCGTCTCCTATAGGAAACTTTTCCCTTTCAGGCAACAAAAGATATCATCAAGAAATTTTGACTAGAAGATACACCAAAGCTAAGCTCTATGAGAAACAGGAGAAAATGCGCGCGTGGAACCGATAAAAAGCGAAGAGACAGGACTTGCCGTAGAGGCAACTGAGGCTCCAGACGGGGAAATCCTAGGCAAAATGATTCGGGATGCTCGCAAAGAAAAGGGCCTGACTCTGGAAGAAGCGGCTAAAGCTGCAGCCATCGGGCGTTCGACGTTATCCAAGATCGAAAACAACCAGACCCGCCCAAGTTTCGAGATTATTCGCCGCCTGATGCAGACGCTGGAACTGGAAACGCCACAGCTGTTTGTACAATCCGCACAAAGCGACATCTCTGGGCGCCGAGATTTCACCCGCAAAGGGTTGGGTGAACACAAAGAAACCAAAACTTATGATCATGAGCTTTTGTGCAGTGAACTGACCAGCAAGCGCATGGTGCCCTATATCAGTACGATCAAAGCCCGCGATGTGACAGAGTTCGACAATTGGGTCCGACATCGCGGCGAAGAGTTCATGTTCGTGCTCAGTGGCGAGTTGACGCTTTATACCGAACACTATCGTCCCCTGCAGATGGCTGCGGGCGACTCGGTCTATTACGATAGCGGAATGGGACACGGATGCGTTTCCACCAGCGCAGAAGACGCCTCTGTTTTGTGGATATCGCTTGCGGATTAAGCAGTCCTGCCCCCTGCCCTCTTTCTCTGACCAGATTCAGCGCTATTTCAAGCCTAGCCGCTTTGACATCCCTGCGCGAACCACATCAAATGCGCGACAACACCCCGAGGGTAAAGCAACAACAGGACGGACCATCGGATGGACCTCAAAACTGAAATTCTGGAACTTTCACGACAGGCGCAGATTGGGCCCCTCAGCCTTTGGCTGGAGGCCGCATTGGATGCCCGTATCGCAGACGGAACATTTGTATCGACCCAGCAACTGCAACAGGACAAAGACGCGATTGTCGCCCAATTGGCTGACTACCGTCAGTCAAACGGTGTTGCCGCCGCTGTAATTGGCATGTCCGGGGGCGTAGACAGCGCCCTGACCGCCGCGCTGTTCAAGGCGGCAGGCTGGGCCGTTCACGGCTACACCCTGCCGATCGAACAAAACCCGCGCGAAACGGAATTGGGTGAAAATGCCTGTCATGCATTGGGCATCAGCCACAGCAACATTGATCTGACACCTCAATATCAGTGCATGCTCGATGGGCTGGCGCAATTGGAACCGGGTCGCGGAGACAAGGATGATCATGGCCACCGCCTACGCCGGGGCAACATCCGGGCGCGCCTCCGCATGGCGACGCTTTATGATCAGGCGCACCGCCACAGCGGCGTTGTTGCAAGCACGGATAACTTTTCCGAACTGGGTGCCGGGTTCTGGACCCTGCACGGCGATGTCGGAGATGTCGCGCCGATCCAATCGTTCCTGAAATCGTGGGAAGTCCCCTGCCTCGCCCGCGCCAGCGGCGTTCCCGAAGATATCTGGCGCGCGACCCCTACAGACGGGCTGGGGATTTCAGCCGGGGATGAGGCTCAGATTGGGACGTCCTATCTGGGGTGGGACCTGATGGTATTGGCTTTGATGGATGCAGTGCAAGCCCCCGGCGCAACTCGTGAAACCCTGCCTGACATTCTCAACTTTGGCGACGACGCTGAAGCCAAACGGATCTTTGATCTGACCTATGCCCGACTGTCGCGCACCGGCTTCAAACGCAACAATCCGCACAACCTGGCCCACCCGCGAGAAAACAGGTATGATAGATTGGCCACTTTTGACGCGTTTTCCGCCACCTAATATGGGTCAGCGGGTCACCAGGCCCTAATAATCTGGTGTGGCCAACCCGGCCACACCATCGACAGCGTGAGACCGGCCAACACACGTCACGCACTGGCAATCACAACCCATTCGGCCTAGACAGAATAAGCTCGGTCAGGGGAAAACGTTGATGTCGATCACATTGCTCAGGACATTGGTTGCGGTCGCAGATCGGGGCAGTTTTGCAAGCGCAGCTGATCAGGTCTGCGTAACCCATGCCGCAGTGGGCCAGCAAATGAAACGGCTTGAATCCCAGCTCCGGGTTGACCTGTTTGACCGGTCGCAAAAGTCACCTCAGTTGAACGCCACCGGTTGGGCGCTGATCCCCAAGGCCCGCGACGTCCTACATGCCTATGACACGATGCTAGAAGGCGTCGTTGGCGAGGCTCGGCTTTATGGGGAGCTCTCGCTGGGTGCGATGCCATCAACGATCGGGGGTTTAGTACCCCAGTCGATCAAACGCCTGATCCGCACCTTTCCCGACCTCCATATCCGGGTTGTGCCGGGTTTGGCCGATGATCTGATCGAACAGGTCGAACGCAGCGGGCTTGATACTGCAATTCTAAGCGTTCCGGACAGCATCCCCCACCAGCTGACATGGCACCTTGTCGCCAAAGAACCCTTGGTTCTGATCACGGCCCCGGATATCCACGAAACCGATCCTGTCGAGATCCTGCAAACCCATCCCTTTATTCGCCACGCAAGACAGACAGCCGCCGGAAAACTGGTAGATCAGTGGCTTTCCGAGAAAAACATAACCGTTCGCCCCACGATGGAGATGGATTCACTCGAAACATTGGCCAACATGGTGTCCTATAATTTGGGTGTCTCAGTTGTCCCGAATTTATGCGTGCCTGACCCGACCTTTGAACGGCTCCGAAAAATTCCCCTAGGGCCTCATGCCCCATTTCGAGAGTTGGGGCTGCTCACACGGGCGGATTCCCCGAAGACCAAGTTAATCGAACGCCTTGTAGAAGAAGTGCGCCAAACGAGTGGCCAAGCGCCTCACCTTAACCCGCCTCTGGGTGATTAACGCTTAGCAGCGAGTTTGCCCCCCCAGCCCCGCTGGCGCGCTGCTCGCCCACAATCTACGGCCCCAATAAGTTGCCGTTGGCGCTCACATATTTACTTTTCGCCAAAATCAGAAATGCCCTGATGTGGACCATCACATCAGGGCATCCTCTGTTTCGCTTTTCAGGAAATCGATTACGCGTTGCGCGCGGCCAATTCCTTCATAAAGCGATCACGAATAACGACTGGATCCATCGTGATAACAGGAACTTTGATGTTGCCGCTTTCGCATTTGCAAACGATCACCGTCATCTTGTCGCTATCCAGCGCCTCTTGCATCACACGCGGGGCATCTTCGGCTTGGCATTCAACGACATTCTCGCAGCCACAGGCGCGCGCTACCTCGGTCAGGGAGGTCTTTTGTCCGGCATAGGTCGGTTGGTCCCCCGTCGAGCCATAGCTGCCGTTGTCGACGATAAACAGGATGTAGTTATCGGCCACGTTGTTCGCAATCGTCGGCAGTGTGCCAAAATTGGTCAGCACCGATCCATCCCCATCGATCGAGATGACCTTTTGGCCCTGTGCCAAGGCGACCCCCAACCCGATCGAGGACGACAGTCCCATCGTGCCAAGCATGTAGAAATTGGTCGGCTGGTCATCCATCATATGCAATTCCTGACTTGGCAGGCCAATGTTGCAGACAACGAATTGGTCAGAGATGACCGGTAGCAAGCTTTTGAGAACCTCAGAGCGGATCATGATCAGTACCCTCCCCAGAATGACGCATCCGTCAGGATTGCGACGGGCTTGTTGCACATAAAGGTGTATTTCAGGATCGCATCCAGTTCCTCAACATCTTCTTCCTTGTGAAAGTGATACGTCGGGATGTTCAACTGGTTGAGCAACGCCTTGGTGTGCACCGCCATTTCAGCCTGACAGGCGACCGGTTCACGCAGTTCCCCGCGATAGCTGATCAGCATCGGCAACGGCATCCGGTAGTATTGCGTCAATGTCACCAGCGTGTTGATGGTCACCCCAATGGCGGTGTTCTGCATGATGATCGCAGAGCGTTTTCCCCCCATGAACGCGCCCGCACACAGGCCGATGCCTTCGTCCTCTTTGTTGGACGGGATGTGGTAAATGCTGTCGTTGGCATCGACTTGATCGATGACCCCCGCAAGCTGTTTGCAAGGCACTGTTGTGACAAACTCGATCTGGTTGTTCACAAAGTCCGAAACAATTTTATCGTTCACTGACATGGGCTGTTTCCATTATGAGATTGGGCACAACCTAAGTAAAGCGTCGCGCAAGGCAAGTCATAATGAATTTACGATATGTAAAGACAAACTTTACATCGAAATCCCTTCAAGGTTCGATGATCTCCAAAGCAAAAGAGCTCTGCTCCGCTCTCGCCCACAAAGACAAACGCTGATAGCCCCGCCTTGCTTTGGCTTTACAGACGGTGGTCTCGGCTTGCTTTGCTTCGTATTGAGTTTCGAATGACACCGTACGCGACTGCCCTTCTCGTGCACCAACTCGCCCCCACCGACGGAGGAAGATCCACGCCCCCAACATATCGCGATACACATCCGTGACATAGAAACGGTGCATATTCTGGTCTGGCTCGTGTCGTTCCAAATACATACTGCTCACCCGCGTTATGATCTGCGCCAATACTACGTGCCCGCTACCCTACAGCCCTTTTGATGAAAAATCCAATGCCAACGCGTCAGGATCAACAGGGCCTCCGAAACCGCAAAAACACATTGCCGTCCCCGCGGGGACCCTGTTGAAGTGGGCGGCCCGGACTTAACGTTCTAAAAGCATATCGCACCATAACCCTTTGATATTAAATAAAAATGGCGTGAAAAAGCACGCCGCTTCTCGCCCAGACGAAAACAGCTGCCTACCCTTCCCCGTCAAGCTCGTCAAAAAATGCCTGAACCGAGGCTTCTAACCGCTTACGCTCCAACCCGCTGAAATCGCGATCAAGCTGCAACTCAATCCGCCCATCAGCTGCGATGCATTTCACCACCCCTTCGGGCCGGGTCATCTTGAACGTGGACTTGGCCGTCTTTCTCACTTCGGTCTTGGTTTTCGTGGTCCCACCCGACGCGACAAAGCTTTGCAAGATGGCCTGTTCCGCCACATCATCCCGGTCGGGTCGCGCGCGCAACTCGGACAACAACACCTCGATACGATCTGGCTGATCCTCGACCAGTTTAACCAAACGCAGCCCCAAGGCCCGTGGCATCGCCGCAACGAACAACAGATCATCGCCAATGGCATTTACCAACCGGACAAACGATTTGATATAGCTGCGCTTCTGACGCCCGGATGAGGCATAGAGGATTTCAACCGCCCGGTCATAGCTTTCGATATTCGGGTCTTGGCAGCGATATGAAATGGCCAACCGCGCCAGTTCCCCAAACGAAACATCCCGCCGGACCAGGTTTTCATCCACCATCCGGCGATACAAGTTCTGCAGATCTTCGCCACTGGCGTTGATCCCTGCGGGGATCTTGGCAAACGCTTCGTCGCCCGTTTCTTCGAACAGTTCCCGAAACGCAGAAAGGCGCCGAAACCCTTGGATCAGCTCATAGCGATCACCATTTTTTTCCACCCGGATTGGGTTGGACAAACCGATATCCCGGATCGAGATTTTAAGGTCATCCATATCCTCATCACGGCCGGGTGCCCGATCTCGGGTCAATTTGGTCGTATCAACCAGATCCAAGGGGATCAGATCGGTGATTAGCCCGGCGCGCTTAAGGCGAACATGTTCATGGGCTAGTGCGTCATTCTCGGCCCGAATGGCGGCTTCAGCGCTCTGTCGGGCGGTCACAGCATCCGCATTCTCAGTGATCGCAGTTGCCATCGGGCCACGACGTCCTTCGGGTGCTGGGCTTGATGCGACCACTGGATCAACCTGTGGCGTCTCAACAGCTGGGACATCGTCAAAGTTGATGTCAAACACGCGGCGTTTCTTACTCATGCTCCTGTCTCCTCAATCTCATCCCAGGCTTTGACCAGGTTATCGCGGAATTCAACGTACGCCTGATCAAACGATCCTCGGGCGCGACGCCAAGTTTCACGGGTCATATCCCGGTAATCAATTTCGTAGATAGAGCTTAGGAAGCGCCCTGATTGTTCTACGGCCCGGGTCATTTCAATGGGGTGTTCCGCCAATCTGTCCCCAAAAACCTTTCCAAACGCTGACTGCATCGCGCGGTGCAATTCATTGTTTGGTTCAAACCGGGTCAGAAGAAAGCGCACATCCGTAAATGCCTTGGGCAGCTTGAGTGTCCCCGCGGGGACAGAGCTGCCAAAACGCCCCAGATCTTCGAGCGCTTCGGACAACTGACCGATGAAGGATGTGGTGCTGTCATACTCCCAATATCCGGGCCCCGACGGGATATAGAGTACATCCGCTGCAAACACGGCATTCATCGACTGATACCCAATCGCTGGCGGACAATCGAACAGAATGAGGTCATAGCTGTCGTCTGGCAAGGAATCGAGATACCGCGACACCGCCGCAAAGAACGACCATTCCGGGTTCAGGTGACGGTATTGGGCGCTGGCGAATTCCACAAAGGCCGCGTTGGCGCAGCTCGGTACAATATCAATCGTGGGCCAACTGGTCGGTTTGATAAAATCCGTCACGCGGAGGTCCGACAACCCCATGTCAGTGACCGAAGCGGGCAGGCGTCGTTGGGGCAGGGCCGCGCCACTTTCAGCCCCTTGCACGGCAGCGTTCATCCGTTCTGTTTCGCGGATCAGGTCGCGCGCCATCACGCCCCAGACTGTGAACTCTTCCGAGACATCGCTTAGACCCATCGAATGGCTCAACGTGGCCTGCGGGTCGAAATCAACACACAGAACGCGGTATCCATCCAATGCGGCCGCATGGGCAAAGTGAAGCGCCACTGTGGATTTACCCGCACCGCCTTTGAAATTGGCAATCGCGGCCCGAATGGCGCGCTTACCCGCGGGCCGAGGAGGCATCAGCGATTTGCGATTGACCTTAAGACGGCGGCGTATCTCGTTAATCTCATCGAGTGAATACCACCGCTGCCGGCCGTCTTCTTCCACCAGCCCCTGCGGCAATGATGGGTCAGCCGCCAACCGACCGCGCATTGTGGATTGATTGACCCGAAAGATAAGCTCGGCAACTTCCCAACTGGAAAACCGTCGCAACGTCTTCTCCATTTCGGGGGAGTATGTCTGCTGACGAATAAAGCTCTGCATCTTAAGTGACTGTGCCTGAAGCTGTGCCAAGTCCTGATGAGTGAACATTCTGCCTCCTGTCCCCGCGGGGACAATTCATTGTTTCTTACTGACTCGCCCTTACACTGGACGCTAATTTACCTCTTAACCCCATTTACGCTGATTTGCAGAGAAAGGCAAAACGTAATATCTAAGAAATGAGCGTTCCTATGGTTTTGGACTTTCCCCAGGGTTTCTTGCCTCTGGGTGTTGTGAGACTGGTTTTCCCCAACAAGAGCAGCAATAGCGCAATTAGGGGTCACATTTCGGGAATACCCTAGATATTGGGTGACAAAACTGCTCAAATAAGGGACACACATGAATGTCCCTCTATACCTATAATACCTGATTTTCTTTTTTTGAATTGGGATTAGGTCAAGGCTGAAACCAACAAGCGTCTTGACAGAATCGCGCAAAAGGACGCAAATCACTGCAGTGACCCTAAGAACGCTGAGTTCATGAGTTAGTCACATCAAAATGGGACGCTAGATCCCACAGGTTCGAGGCAGCCACTCAGTGGTAAGAGGAGCAACTATGCTCAAAACAAAATATGCAGGCCAAGGGTCCGCCGCACAAAAGTATGATCTCATCACTGCTTTGGGATCTCACGCGCTTTCTCTGAACAAGACAGAGCAAAGGCGTGTTCTGCGTTTGATAACCCTTGTCACGGCGCGGTATAACTGGGGGCGCAATGAACTTGCCGTCGGCCAGCGAGAAATTGCGCGCTTGTGGTCGTGTGACGAGCGCACTGTAAAACGTGAGATGGCGCGGTTCCGCGCTTTGGGGTGGTTGACGGTTAAACGCCAAGGCGCACGAGGGCGCGTTACGGAATACCAGATGGAACTTGCGGATGTGATGAACGACACCCGCGCTACCTGGGAAGCGGTCGGTCCGGATTTTGCATTGCGAGTCGAAGGCGCTCCGGAACAGACATCCGTTGTCCCGTTCCCCGCGGGGACACAATCGGTTCAGTCCCCGCCGCCGGATATTTCTGACGGCACGGAATGGTCATTGGCTCAGGCAGTCTTACATCAAGAAGATCAGGCCAGGTTTGGGGCGTGGCTACAGGCTTTGACCCGCGGCGAGAGGGCAGGGGGGCGTTTGACTTTGCGCGCACCCTCGCGATTTCATGCCCGGTATGTGCAAAACAATATGGCCCGCGAAGTGTTGCTGGCGTGCCAGGCGGTGGACTCCAGCGTTTCAGAGGTTCTGATTACGGACTGATCAAAGGTTGCGACGACAGTACCGGCGGTGGGATATCTGATTGGGTGCGGGCTTCTTCTTGGATCCAGTCTACGAATTCAGTAATTTTGCGATTGCTTTCAGCGCCTCTTCGATGGACCAGCCAATAGGCAAGATGAGATTTGGCAACGTGGCTGAACGGGCGAACAAGCCGCCCTTCGATCAAGGCATCGGCAACAAGGGGCTCCCGCCCCATTGCAACACCCATTCCTTCGATGGCCGCCTGCAAGACCATATTGGATTGGCCAAACCGACGGGTCCGCGCGGGATCAGGTAAATGCAGCTGGCACGATCGCGCCCAGAACTCCCAGTCAGGACTCGCTGGACCAAACTGTGCATTGTCATCTTGCAATAAGGTATGATGGGCTAGATCAGCGGGACAGGTTAACGGCGCACCAGCTTGTAACAAACCCGGAGAACACACAGGAAAAATGCGTTCTTCCATCAGTTTTTCAACATGAAATCCCGGGTTGTCACCAAAGCCATACCGAATACCCAGATCCGCTTGCGCGGATCCGAATTTTTCCTGTCCTGTATCCGTTGCGATGGAAATGGATAAATGCGGGTGCGCCAGATCGAACCGCATCAATCGTGGAAAAAGCCAGATGAAGGCAAATCCTGGCAGACAACTGATAACAATGGTGTTCTCAGCGCGTTGACGGGACCTGAGGTCCGCACAGACGTCTGAAATGCGACCCAACCCATCGGCAATGGCTTGGGCCAGCACCAGCCCATCTCGCGTGGGTGTGGACTTACGCGCCCCGCGGGTTAGCAGATCTTGACCAACCCATTCCTCGAGCGATTTGACATGCTGGCTGACGGCGCTCTGGCTTACGCCAAGCTCTTCCGCGGCAGCGCTAAAGCTGGCGCGGCGCACGACGACTTCAAACGCACGCAGTGCGGTGTAGGGAAGGTTGATGATCATATAAGTTAAGCTAATGGAACACATTAAACGTTTCAAATGGATAAATTCTCCCAGATGAGAGAGATTGAAGCATATTCTTGGGGGTTTCATGTCCGATATCACGCCAGAACGCGGCGCGTTCAATCTGTTGAACAATTGCGCACAGGCGAAAAGTGGCGATCGTTTGCTAATAGTTTACGAACCGGCAAGCTATGGCTATTTCGATGAACAGGCGGTTGATGTTGTTTGCAACGCGGCAAGAACCCTAAATCTGTTTGTGGATACACTGGATGTCGGGTTCTCACCTGATGCGCCGACACTCACGCCCGAACTCCTTAGCAAATTCGAGCATGCCGACATCGTTCTGTTCCTTGCACGCCTAGGCGATCAATTGCGGTTCTCGGAAATGCCTCAGGGGAAAAAGGTCATCGTTAGTTTTGCCCTTACCCAAGAACTGTTCGGATCGGGATTTAGCAATGGCCATCACGATGCATTCCTCGCGCTGAAATCGCAGGTCAACACGGTCTTGGAGCAGGCGAAAGAGGTGCGCATGACCTGCCCCGCGGGGACAGACGTTGTCGGCACACCGCAGATGGATCTGAGTGCCGCAGGGGACACGTCGGTCTTGCGATTTCCGATGTCTGTCTTCACGCCAGTCCCGGCGCACAGCTTTTCGGGCCGAATTGCGTTGCCCGGGTTTTTGACCGGAACAGGGTCACGGTATTACGACCAATACACCGTTGAATTTGAGGGTCAGGTCTTTGCGCATATGGAGCAGGGGCGTTTGACCGGGTTCGAAGGGGCCGCGTCAGATGTGGCCGTCGCGAATGCGCAGTATGACCGTGTGTCCGACTTGTTTGGCATCGACCGCAACTTTGTCCATTCTTGGCATGCTGGGCTTCATCCCGGATGCGGATACCCATGGGATCTGCGCGACAATTACGAACGCTGGGGCGGGTCAGCGTTTGGGAACCCGCGTATCATGCATTTTCACACCTGTGGGGCCTATGCGCCCGGTGAAATCAGCTGGAATGTCATCGACCCAACAATCGTTGTTGATGGCACGACCCTGTGGGAGAGGGGGCAGTTCCACGCACACCGTTTGCCCGGTGGCGCACAGATCTTGGCCCAGTTCCCCTGTGCTGCGGCCTTGTTTGAGGCCCCTGACAGGGCTATCGGGTTTGCACACAGCGCCTAAAGCGGCGCACCCCCGCCCGGATAGGTAACATATGGCCCGTACGCTGACCCGAGATCTGACGATCGGACCGATTTCGTCCCATTTCCGCAATCTGGCTTTGCCCGCTGCGTTGGGGATGTTGTTCAGCACGCTATACAACGTGGTCGATATCTATTTCGCTGGGTTGCTGTCGACGAATGCGCAAGCCGGGCTCGCGCAGGGGTTTCAGGTTTTCTATATCTTCGTTGCTGTTGGCTTTGGACTTGGCGCTGCGATGAGCGCGCTAGTGGGCAATGCCTTGGGGCGCAAAGACAGCCGGTCGGCCCGCCGGCTTTCTGTGCAGGGGCTGAGTTATGGGATTATGGCCTCGGGGCTGCTTGGGTGTGTTGGGTTTTGGCTTGGGCCCCAAATTCTTGCGGTGTTGTCAGAACCCGGTGCCTATCGCGCAGCAGGAACGGGGTATTTTCGGTGGCTCTTGCTGGCTTTGCCGGGGTTTCTGCTGGCCTATGCCTGCAACGGCGTGCTGCAGGCACAGGGGGACAGTACATCGATGCAGCGGGCCTTGATGGCGGCGTTCTTTGCCAACATCGGTCTGAATCCCTTGTTGATTTGGGGCATTCCCGGGATTTGGTCGGGGATGGGGTTCAATGGAATCGCCGCATCCACCGTGCTGAGCCAGACTGGCGTCATGATCTATTTGCTGCGTCAGGCGCTGAATTCGCCTGCTCTTGTTGGTCTGAGACGGCGCAATTTCATTCCGGTCTGGGCCTCGGTTCGCGAAATTTCCGTGCAATCCGTACCCACCACCTTTGCCCTGTTGATCATGTTTCTGTCCGGGTTTGTGGTGCAATACGCGCTGAAAGGGTTCGGGGAACACGCCATCGCGGGGTTTGGTATTGGATTGCGGGTGGAACAGATTCTGTTGTTGCCTGTCTTGGGCATGACAACGGCGTTGTTGCCCATCCTTTCCCAGAATCTTGGCGCAGGCGAATTTGATCGTGTCCGGCATGCTCTGCATTTCTGTTGGAAGATCGGCGCGGTGATCACATTGATCGCTGCCGCGATCCTTTGGACATTTGGGGCTGCAATACTGGGCCTGTTTACATCTGACCCCGAAGTGATCCGTGTTGGGCTTATTTATCTCAGGATCGATAGCGTGATCCTGCCGCTGTACATGATGCTGTTCTCGATCAATTCGCTGCTACAGGCACTGAAACGCCCTGTTTGGAGCGTTTGGATTGGCCTGTATCGCCAAGGTTTTGGGATCGCCTTTTTCGCGTGGATCTTTGTGGGGGTCTGGGGATTTGACGAAGCCGGGGTTTGGTACGGGACGGCGGCGGCGGTTAGTTCTGGCTGGGCGATTGCCATGGTCATAGCGGCACGACTAGCGCGCAAGGACATCGGCGGTCTTTGGACCGGGTCAGCTGAGCTGGTGTCTGCTCAGACCACCCATTCCAACAGGTAAAGTGTCAGTGGAATTGTGGCAACGGCGGCGAGCGTTTGCAGGGTCACGATGGCCGCCATCATGGGCGCGTCCCCCCCAAGCTGGCGCGCCAGTGTGTAAGACGAAGCCGCCGTGGGCGACATTGCATAGATCACCGCTATGATCAAAAGGGTAGGAGGCAGGCTGAACATCAGCCCTAATGCCAGAACCGTCGCGGGGAAAATCATCATTTTCCCTACAAAAGAGAAAAACAAGGCACTTGCGCTGGCGGCCATATCTTTGACGCGCAGGTTTGCCCCAACTGCCAGCAAAGTGATTGGCAGAGCAGACAGCCCAAGAATACGTGTGAGTTCGTGTAGGACCGGGATTTCCGTGCCGATAAGCTGATTGACGGCCAAAGCAAGGGTAATCGAAATGATATGCGGGTTCCGTATCAGGTCCCGCAAGATCGCAAGCGGCAAATTTGACCGCTTTCCAGGCTGCAAGGCCAACACAAGCAGGACAACCATGACCACATTTGTTACGGGGATCAGAATAGCAGACGCGAGAATGGCATACTCAAACCCTGAGGGGCCATATAGGCTGGCGGACAGGGCAAGGGCGACAAAAGCGTTGTTGCGCGCGCACCCTTGCAGGATCGAGGTGCCCTGCGCCGCCTTGAACCCGTTCATCCATGCAATCGTTACACCAAATGCAACGGCCACGAAAAAGCCGGTGATCAGGGTGATCGCATAGGGGATCAGGTTGGGGTTGTTGAGTTCTGCAAGAGAGACCTTGTTGAACATCAGGCAAGGCATAAGAACCCAATAAACCAGCTTGTCATTGACGTTCCAAAACTCGGTGCTTGGAATGCCACCCTTACGAAGCGCCAAGCCCAACGCGATGATTAGGAAAATGGGCAAGATAGAGGTCAGCGTCACCAGCATTTGCAGGTCCCATGCATGAGAGGGGTCTGATTTTCTGTACGCTTCTGCCCAAGGCTTGGCGAGGGTAAAAGTGCGGCGCATTTTGGGTCGCAATTGGCGGTTTATTTCACTTCCATTTGCCCTAGTGTCGGGGAAATCTTGAATCGGGAGGACAAGCATGAGCGACCATGGATACGAGGGCGGACGGTTGAATTTACCGTTTGTGGGGATCTGTACCTTTGCCAAGGGCGAATATGTCGCTGATTGGGATAAGATTGATGCTGATGTTGCAGTGCTGGGTGCGCCCTATGATTTTGGGTGCCAGTGGCGATCAGGGGCGCGGATGGGCCCACGTGCAATCCGCGAGGCATCGACGCTGTTTTCCTTTGGTCATGGCGGGGCTTATGACTTTGAGGATGACATCACCTATCTCCCTGCCGAAAGCACCAAGATCGTGGATATCGGCGATGCAGATATCATTCACACCGATACGATGGGCAGTCATGCCAACATCGAAAATGGGGTGCGTGCGATCCTGAAAGCCGGGGCGTTGCCGGTTGTTCTGGGCGGGGATCATTCGATCAACATCCCTTGTATCAATGCGTTTGATGATCAAGAGCCCATCCATGTGGTGCAGATTGATGCGCATCTCGACTTTGTCGATGAACGCCACGGTGTCCGCTATGGGCACGGCAACCCCATGCGTCGTGCCGCTGAAAAGGACTATGTGACCGGGTTGACCCAATTGGGTATTCGCAACGTGTCTTCGACCGCAAAAGAAGGGTACGAAGATGCCCGCGCCATGGGATCAGACATCCTGTCGGTACGCCATTTGCGTAAGATGGGTGTTGAGGGGGTGCTGGAGCGTGTGCCAGCAGGTAAGCGGTACTACGTCACCATCGACATTGATGCCTTTGACCCATCTATCGCGCCGGGAACGGGTACACCCAGCCACGGTGGATTCATCTATTACGAAGTGCTGGAGTTTCTGGACGGTCTGACCCAGCGCGGCGAGATTGTCGGCATAGATCTGGTCGAGGTCGCGCCGGACTATGACCATTCGGGCAGCACGTCGACATTGGCGGCCCAGATCCTGATGAATCTGATTGGTCGAATTTTGCACCACCGCAAAAGCTAATCGCTATGACCCCCGCGCGGTTTTGAGAATGCGTGGGGGTCAGTAACTTGTCGACATCCGATAGCCGGGGTGGAACGTCATACGCACAAACGTTACGGGCTGATTTTGAAACCAGGTTGTGCGCTCCATCTGGATCACAGGGGTTGCGGGTTGGGTGGCTAAAAATTCGGTCAGCGTGGCATCCGTTGCAATGGCAGAAAATCCGATTTCAGCGTTGGAAAACGGAACTTCGGACAACAGCCATTCATTCGGCCCGGTTTCGTTGAAATCCTGATGCAAGACATCAGGGACGGCGGCGATATTGATCCAGCGTTCTTCGAACTGAAATGGCCGGTTGTCCGCATAGTGCATGCATTTGATATGCAGTGCTTGGGCGTCGTTTGGCAGATCAATGCGCGAGCTAAGCCATGCCGGGGCAGGGATCTGTTCCAATTGCAGTAGGGAATAGCGGTATTGCGCGTTCTTTTCTTCGACCAAATGGCGGACCACGGCGATTTCGAACTTTGCCTGTTTCACCGGTGCGGTGTTGACGCGGGTGCCGCTTTTGCGTTTGCGGTCAACGATACCGCGGTCAGCAAGTTCGCGCATGGCGCGGTTGACGGTGGCGCGCGCGCAGCCAAATTCCTCGGCCAATTCAAATTCCGTAGGCAACAGCGTACCTTGGGGCCAGACACGATCTTGGATGCGTCGGATAACCTCGTCTCGGACGTCTTGAAAGCTGACCTTTTTGGCTGGCACGGGATGTCCTTTGGTTTGCATTATGTTGCGATTATGTGAAATATGTCTGCTTTTATGGGGAATTGCAAAGGGATTGCTAGATCATGCGCTTTGATGCCGCGACCTGTGAACCGAGACCTTGGAAAAACCACGGGGGAGTGACCCGCGAGCTGGTGCATCGCGCAGATGGGGGACAAACCCTGTGGAGGCTCAGCCTGGCCGATATTGATCGTGATGGCGCGTTCTCTGCCTTTCCCGGATTTGAGCGGATTCACACCATCATATTAGGGCAGGGCCTGACGCTCACGGATGATGACACAACCCTGCTGGCCGGCCCGTGTGAGCCGTTGGTCTTTTCCGGGGATCTGGCGGTTTCTGCGACTTTGACGAACGGGCCATGTCGGGCGTTCAACGTGATATTTGACCCGCTAAAGATACAGGCCGAGGCCACAATCGTTGAAACCGGAGAGGTCAGGCATGGCTCCGATCAGGCGGTTCTTTTCATGATCAAGGGCCGCGCTGCGTTGGAGGGAGGCGGCATGTTGGAGGCTGGACAGGGCATCCTGTGGGACGCCCCGGCAAGCGCAAACTTAGAATTCGGGGCGATGGCTTTGTGTGTGAGGCTGAAACAGCTGGATTAAAGCGCGGCCAAGAGACCCGTAATGGCATGGCGATAGTTCCCGACGATTGTATCGCGTTCTACATGGCGGCCATTTTGAACCTGATGACGCCCGGCAGACCAGACATCGCTGACAACATCATCGCCTGCAGCAAAGCACAGCCCATCCAAAATTTGATCCTCGCGCAGGGCGAGCAGGGCAGGGGTGTCGGTTTGGATCGCGACAAGGTCAGCCAGCGCGCCGACCTCGATCCGGCCAGCAGACCGGCCAAGCGCCTGCGCACCGCCTTCGGCTGCGCCGAGATACAAAACATCGCCCACCGATCCTTCGCCGGGGATGATGACATTGCGGCCCAGATCTCGCAGGCGTTGCGAATATTCCAACAGGCGCAACTCTTCTGTCAGGGAAATGCGTACGTTGGAATCAGACCCGACCCCAAAGGCGCCCCCGGCTGCAAGGTATTCCACACCGTTAAAAGGGCCATCGCCCAGATTGGCCTCGGTGATCGGGCACAACCCTGCAATCGCACCGGATTTGGCCATGTCGCGGGTTTCGTCTGAGGTCATATGCGTGGCGTGGATCAGGCACCATTGATCATCAACAGGCGCATTTTGCAGCAACCATTCCACGGGACGTGCCCCAAGCCAGTTCTGAATATCGGTCACTTCTTTGGGCTGTTCCGAGATGTGGATATGGACCGGATTGCCATTCTGGATTTCCAGAACGTCATTCAGATCGGCGGGGCTGGTTGCGCGCAAGCTATGGGGCGCGATGCCAACCCTTGCATCGGCTCCAAGAGTTTCGGTGGCCTTGGTGCGGGCCTGTGCGACGAGAGATTTGAATTGATCCACGGTATTGCTAAACCGCATTTGCCCCCCACTCAGTTCGGCCTGTCCAGCGCCGCCATAGGTGTAAAGCACCGGGAGGTGGGTCAGACCAATGCCGGTTTGGCCAGCAGCGGCAAACACACGTTCGCTGAGTTCTGTTTCGCTGTCGAACCGGGCACCGCCCGGTTGGTGATGCACATAGTGGAATTCACCGACCGAGGCATATCCTGCCTCTTGCATTTCCATGAACACAAGGGCCGCGATGGCCTGATATTGTTCCGGTGTCACATGGTCCATGAATTGATACATCAGCGTGCGCCATGTCCAAAAGCTGTCTTTGCCAGCGGCGCGGACCTCGGTCATGCCAGCCATCGCACGTTGAAAGCTGTGCGAGTGCAGATTGGCCAGAGATGGCAGCAGAGTGTCCACTTTGATATCGCTCGGTTGCGGGGTTTGGTCCGCCTCCAGCTTGGCGATCTTACCGTCGGCAACGCTGAGGCGCAGATTGTGCAGCCAACCAGAAGGAGTGCGGGCGCGGTCAGCGAAAATGGTCTGCATCGGGTTTCCTTATGTCTAGACATAACGATTTTAATCACATACCTTGCCGCCCAGCAAGACAATTGAGAGGGCGCGATGTCAGATCAGGCTGGATATGTATTAACGCAGGCCACTCTGGCCACGATGGTACCGGGTAAGGACGCTTATGGGCTGATTCCCGACGGTGCGATTGTGGTAGGCGACGGGCGTATTTCTTGGGTGGGGGCTTTGGCTGATCTGCCTGATGAACATGCGACTTTGCCGCGCCAAAATCTGGGCGGGCGTCTGGTCACACCGGGATTTGTAGATTGCCATACGCATATCGTTTTTGGCGGTGATCGCGCGATGGAATTCGAAATGCGTTTGAACGGCGCATCTTACGAAGAGGTTGCGCGCGCAGGCGGGGGCATTGTCTCAACCGTGACCGCCACGCGAACCGCGTCGTTGGAGGATCTGGTCGCAGGCGCATTGCCCCGTCTGGACACATTGATCGGCGAAGGCGCGACGGTGGTCGAGGTGAAATCCGGCTATGGGTTAGACTGCGAAACCGAACTGAACATGTTGCGCGCTGCGCGCCGTTTGGCTGAACTGCGTCCGGTTCAGATCCGCACGACGTTCTTGGGGGCCCATGCCACGCCCGCGGAATATAAAGACCGCGATGATGCCTATATCGACGAAATTTGCATTCCAACCCTGCGCGTGGCCCATGCCGAGGGGTTGGTCGATGCGGTCGATGGATTCTGCGAAGGGATCGCGTTTAACGAGGCGCAGATTGAACGCGTGTTCAAAGTCGCCCAAGAACTTGGGCTGCCGGTTAAACTACATGCCGAACAGCTGAGCCATATGGGCGGCACGGCTTTGGCCGCTGAATACGGGGCGTTGTCGGTGGACCACGTGGAATACGCAACAGAAGACGACGCGCGCGCCATGGCTGACAGCGGGTCGGTTGCCGTGAT
The DNA here is from genome assembly GCF_040365955.1 of Phaeobacter sp. NW0010-22. NCBI lineage: Bacteria > Pseudomonadati > Pseudomonadota > Alphaproteobacteria > Rhodobacterales > Roseobacteraceae > Phaeobacter > Phaeobacter sp. NW0010-22. The sequence goes on along the minus strand of NZ_BAABWT010000008.1, from coordinate 6,661 downwards.
CCTGCCCGGTGCATTCTATACCATTCGCGAAACTCAGGCCCCGCCGATTGCACATTTCCGCAGCCATGGCGTGCCGATGGCATTGGCCACGGATTGCAATCCTGGATCATCGCCGCTGACGTCACTTTTGTTGACGATGAACATGGGCTGCACCCTGTTCAGCATGACCCCCGAAGAGGCTTTGGCCGGTGTCACCCGAAATGCGGCGCGCGCTTTGGGTGTTTCGGACGCTGGGCAAATCGCGCCGGGGTTCCGGGCTGATCTGGCGATCTGGAACGTCAAAACACCCGGTGAACTGGCCTATCGCATCGGGTTCAACCCGCTTCATTCCCGCATTTACGAAGGTGCAAAATGACCAATCTCGTTCCCGGTGCCGTTACTCTGGACACGCTCAAAGATATTTACCGCAACCTGACCCCTGCGCGTCTGGATGACAGCGCGCGGGCAGGGGTGGAAGCTGCCGCACAGATGGTGGCGGATGCCGCTGCTGGCGAAGAAGCGGTGTATGGCATCAATACCGGTTTCGGCAAACTCGCCAGTAAAAAAATCGCACCTGAAGACACTGAAACTCTGCAGCGCAACCTGATCCTGAGCCATTGCTGTGGTGTGGGTGAGCCGTTGCCCGAAGACAAAACCCGTCTGATGATGACGCTTAAACTGTTGTCGATGGGACGCGGGGCGTCTGGGGTTCGGTGGCTTGTGATTCATCAGATCGAGGAAATGTTGTCACGCGGCGTGATCCCTGTGATTCCGTCACAGGGGTCTGTGGGTGCATCGGGCGATTTGGCCCCGCTTGCGCATATGGCCGCGGCGATGATCGGCGCGGGAGAGGCGACGTATAACGGCCAGCGTCTGCCATCGTCGGTGGCTTTGGCCGAGGCTGGGATGAAGCCAATCGTTCTGGGTCCAAAAGAGGGGCTGGGGCTGATCAACGGCACGCAGTTCTCGACGGCCTGTGCATTGGCCGGGTTGTTTGACGGGTGGCGGATGGCCGAGGCGTCGATGGTGATCGCATCCATGTCGACAGACGCGATCATGGGCTCAACCGCGCCCTTGATCGCCGACATTCACACCCTGCGCGGACATGCGGGACAAATTGATGTCGCGCGTGAAATGCGCGCCATAATGGACGGTTCGGTTATCCGGGAAAGCCATCGCGACGACGACCAACGCGTGCAGGACCCGTATTGCATCCGTTGTCAGCCACAAGTCGTGGGCGCGGCACTGGATGTGTTGCGGATGGCGGCGAAAACGCTTGAGATTGAAGCCAATGCCGTGACTGATAACCCGCTGGTTCTGGTGAACGAGGGGCGCATCGTTTCGGGTGGGAACTTCCATGCGGAATACGTGGGCTTTGCTGCGGATCAGATTGCTTTGGCAGTTGCAGAAATCGGTGCGATTGCACAGCGGCGCGTGGCGCTGATGGTTGATCCGACGTTGTCCTATGACCTGCCGCCGTTCCTGACACCCGATCCGGGGCTGAATTCAGGCTTCATGATTGCCGAAGTTACAACTGCGGCGTTGATGAGTGAAAACAAGCATCTGGCTAATCCCTGTGTGACGGATTCAACGCCAACATCAGCCAACCAAGAAGATCACGTATCAATGGCGGCCCATGGTGCGTTGCGTTTGAAACGGATGAACGACAACCTGTCGGTTATTCTGGGCGTCGAATTGCTGTGCGCCGCGCAGGGTGTCGAGGCGCGGGCGCCATTGGTGACCTCGGATCGTCTCAGCCATGTCATCGCGCATCTGCGGACCAAGATCGAAACATTGGCCGAAGACCGCTATCTCGCACCCGATATTGAAACCGCAAGCGCCATGGTGCGAGCCGGTGAAATCGCTGGTGCGGCCGGTCTTGAGGTTACCCCATGAGTTTGACCTTGGACATCAAACAAGGCGACAGCCCACTGGTGTTGGGCTTGCCCCACACCGGGACGGATGTGCCGGCTGATGTGGGGGCCACGTTGAACGACGTTGGTCATGCTTTGGCAGACACAGATTGGCACATTCACGACCTATATGACGGGTTGGTGGATGGGGTGTCATCTGTTCGCACACCAGTGCATCGTTATGTCATCGACGTGAACCGCGACCCATCCGGGGTGAGCCTCTATCCCGGTCAGAACACAACGACGCTGTGCCCCCTGACGGATTTTGATGGCAACGACATCTATCTGCCGGGGCAAGAGCCGGATGCGGCTGAGATTGAGCGCCGACGCGTTGAATATCACGCGCCGTATCACGCGGCGCTTGAGGCGGAACTGGCACGTGTGAAGGCGATCCATGGCTTTGCCATCCTCTATGATTGTCATTCGATCAGGGGGGACATTCCGTTTCTGTTTGACGGGCGGCTGCCGGATTTCAATGTGGGCACCAATCTGGGCGCAACCTGTGATCCTATGATCGAAGCCATGGTCGTGGCGCGGTGTCAGGCGGCTGACGGATACACCGATATCCTGAACGGCCGGTTCAAGGGCGGTTGGACCACGCGGCACTACGGCAGGCCGCTTGATGGGATGCACGCGATTCAAATGGAACTGGCCCAAGCCACCTATTGCGATGAGGTTCCGCCATGGACCTTTCGCCCCGCGCGCGCGAAGGCTCTGCGCGCTCATCTTACCAATATTCTGACAGACCTCAGCCAATGGAGACCCGCATGAGCGATCCCCGCAAAAACACCCGCGATATTTTTCCACCCACCGGCACTGAGATCACGGCCAAAAGCTGGCTGACCGAAGCGCCGATGCGGATGCTGATGAACAACCTGCACCCGGATGTGGCGGAAAACCCGCACGAATTGGTGGTGTATGGCGGTATCGGCCGCGCTGCGCGCACATGGAAAGATTTCGATCTGATTGTCGAAAACTTGAAGAACCTCGAAGAAGATCAGACCCTGATGGTGCAATCTGGCAAGCCGGTTGGTGTGTTTCAGACTCACAAGGATGCACCACGTGTTCTGATTGCAAACTCGAACCTTGTTCCGCACTGGGCCAACTGGGATCACTTCAACGAGCTCGATAAAAAGGGCCTGATGATGTACGGCCAAATGACCGCCGGGTCATGGATTTACATCGGCACGCAGGGTATCGTTCAAGGAACGTATGAGACCTTTGCCGAAGCCGGTCGCCAGCACTTTGGTGGCAGTCTGACGGGCAAGTGGATTCTGACCGGTGGCTTGGGTGGCATGGGTGGCGCGCAACCTCTGGCGGCTGTGTTTGCCGGGGCCTGCTGTCTGGCGGTGGAATGTAATCCCGATAGCATCGATTTCCGTCTGCGTACCAAGTATCTCGACGAAAAAGCCGAAACGCTGGACGAAGCTTTGGAAATGATCGAGCGTTGGACCGCAGCAGGCGAAGCGAAATCCGTCGGCCTGTTGGGCAATGCTGCGGATGTCTTTGCGGAACTGGTGGAACGCGCCAATGCGGGCGGCGTGCGTCCCGATCTGGTGACGGATCAAACATCGGCGCATGATCCGGTGAATGGCTACCTGCCGCAGGGCTGGACCATGGGTCAGTGGAAAGAAAAGCGCGAGACCGCCCCGAAAGAGGTGGAAAAAGCCGCGCGTGCCAGCATGAAGGTGCAGGTCAAAGCGATGTGCGATTTCCACGCGATGGGCATTCCGACCGTCGACTATGGCAACAACATCCGTCAGATGGCGTTGGAAGAAGGCCTTGAAAACGCGTTTGATTTCCCCGGCTTTGTGCCTGCCTATATCCGTCCGTTGTTCTGCAAGGGCATTGGCCCGTTCCGTTGGTGTGCGCTGTCGGGCGATCCCGAAGATATCCGCAAAACCGACGCCAAGATGAAAGAGCTGTTCCCCGACAACACGGATCTGCATCGCTGGCTGGACATGGCGCAGGAACGCATCGCGTTTCAGGGGCTGCCCGCGCGGATTTGTTGGATCGGCCTGGGGGATCGCCACAAGGCGGGTCTGGCGTTCAACGAAATGGTACGCACTGGCGAACTGTCCGCCCCGGTTGTTATCGGCCGTGATCATCTGGATTCAGGGTCAGTTGCCTCACCGAACCGGGAAACAGAGTCGATGATGGATGGCTCTGATGCCGTTTCGGATTGGCCGCTGCTCAATGCATTGCTCAACACCGCCTCGGGCGCGACATGGGTGTCCTTGCACCATGGCGGCGGCGTCGGCATGGGCTTTTCGCAGCATTCAGGGGTCGTGATCTGTTGTGATGGAACCGAAGACGCAGATCGTCGTATTGGTCGTGTGCTGTGGAATGATCCTGCAACGGGTGTCATGCGTCACGCAGATGCTGGATATGAAATCGCCAAAGACTGTGCCAAAGAACATGGCCTGAATTTGCCGGGCATCCTGTAACGGGAAAAGTGATCTGGAGCTTTGCCCCAGATCACTGAATTAGATAAACACGTTGATCAGGCCATCGCCTGATCAACCATCGCTTCTTCGGAAATCATTGCCTCTAGCTGGCGGCGGAACCTGAGTTGCCCCCCATCGATGTTCAGGTCGATGTGTGCCGAGGTCTTTTCATCCATGCCGGTTTGTACCTTTTCCAGAATGGCCAGACCCTCTTCAAAGGCGTGCTTAACGTCTTCGGTCATCATGGCTGACAGCTCTGCGTCATCTGGGCGGATGTTGCGAAGCTGGAACCAATAGTACCGGGTCTCTTTCTCGCTGGTTGGCGTCATGAAGTTATAGCTATCCATGACAAAGGTTTGGTCATCCAAGGGACCGTCGGGTCCACCCGTCCCGGCGGGTGTAAATATGGTCTTGATCAGGGCGTGGCTGGGATAGCGGACCTCGTAGTGTTGTAACCGGTCACAGTTCCCTGCGAATTCGACGACCTTTTGGTAAAACGGGGCAGGTTCCACATCCATCATCCAGCGATGTACGATTATGCCATCATCTGTTTTCTTGACCGAAAGGGGGGGCATCTTTTGTGGCGTCTTAGGCAAAGCTGCTTTGATGAACCCAGGCAACATGCGTGGGGTTCAATAGGTTGTCGGTCATATAGAGATAGTTGCAGTTGATCTCCATCGCGGCACCGCGGTTTATGCCCCAATCTGGATCTTCATAATGTTCAATCTCAAAGATTTCTGAGGCGTCCGCCATTGCCGGGTTGCCCATCCAAATCCAGACCAAATCGTATTTCTCATGGATCGGATAGTATTTGACCTTGGCGTTTGAGGGGATGCGCCCCTTGCCCGGGGCCGATACGCATTGGCCGGCACAATCAAAGGTCAGACCGTGGTACCCGCATTCTACGGAGTCGCCTTTGATACGGCCTTTTGACAGTGGCAGTTTACGGTGCGGGCAGGCGTCTTCGAGGGCGATCACCTCTCTGTCTTCGGTGCGGAAAATGCAGATCTTTTCGTTCAGTACGCGGATCTGTTGCAGATCGCGGGTGATTTCGGAACTCCAGGCCGCCACGTACCAGGCGTTTTTCAGAAATATGAGTATCCCCCATTCATTATCTAAGGGGGCTACATTTGGGGAGCGGGGGGTGAAAGTATAGGTGGCGTCACCTATGATAAAGTTTAGAAAATCTAATCAAAGTCTCGGGCAGCACTGGTGATCCAATCCAACAGATCCCGTGCATTGGTCGACTGCATTGCTCCCTCACCCCAACAGATGAAATAGGGCTGCGGCATTTGGATCTGTGCCTCGGAGAGGCGGATCAAGCGACCGGATTGCAGATCACGTGCCACAAAAGAGGTTTGTGCCAAAGCGATCCCTTTGCCTGCTATCGCGGCGTCCAGCGTTAAGCTGGATAGAGAATAGGTGGCCCCTTTTGGCAAGGTTCCCGGATCTACCGCACAGTGCGAAAACCAATCCCCCCAACTGGGCAGATCCCGATGCGCTGGACCCCAATCTGTGTGTAAAAGCGGCAGCTGCGCCATCTGTGCCGGATCCGAGGCCGATGGAAACTGGGACAAAAACGCCGGCGCGCAGACAGGAAAGACTGCATCCTGAAAGAGATGGCGCCGGTATGGGAAAGTGTCGGCATTTGCCCCGTAGGTCAGCCGAAATGTTGTCGACAGCAAATGGCGTTCGGGTTCTTTGTGCGTGGAATCCAGTCGCAAAGACAGGTCTTGGTGATGGTCTTGATAGGTGCTCAGAACTGGGTTCAACCATCTGGACAACAGCGACGGCAAGGCGCTGATGGAAATATCAGCGGTGTCCTCCAACCTATCAAGAATGTGCTGTGCCTGTGCGAGTGTTTCGAACCCTTCGCAGATCTGTTTGTGATAGGCTTTGGCACCGGGCCGTAGAAAGATTCCCCGCCCTTGGCGGCTGAACAGGGCACGGCCTGTTTGCTCTTCTAAAACCTTGAGCTGTTGGCTGACAGCGCCGGATGTGACCCCCAGTTCCTGTGCGGTTTGCGTTACCGACAGCGTGCGCCCAAAGGATGCGAAAACTTGTAAGGCTCGCAAGGAGGGCAGCTTGGGCGGCGTCATAGGGGGCCTGACGCGTTGATGATTTAGGTATTCAAATGATCGTGTGTCGGGGGTGCTGTCAAGGAGACCAAAGCAAAACAGCGCAGGCTTTGATGGCCCGCGCTGTCTCAATGTTCTAACGGTCGGTTCTTAGAATTCCACGACGGCGCGAATGGATTTGCCTTCGTGCATCAGATCAAAGCCGTGGTTGATTTCGTCCAGTGACAGTTTGTGCGTGATCATC